>CAVQMU010000002.1:0-225000 GCA_963713695.1 uncultured Alphaproteobacteria bacterium | reverse complement strand
CACCACGGTCAGCAGGTTCGAATCCGCGAGCACGCTATAGCCGTTTGTGATCTTCGATGCATTCTGCTGGAAATAGAGCGCGAGTTGCACGCCGGGGTTCTGAGCGCCTTCATTGGTCTCCAGCGTCTGCATGACATATTTGCTGGTCACGTCGCTGCTAGCAGCCGTGGTTTGAGTTGTGGAGGTTCCATAGAGCTTGAAATTGAAGGCATTGGCAAAAGCCAGGATGTTCGGATTGTCGAGCGTGTTTGCGAGTGCCGACGAACTGCTCGTTCCCTGCTCCAGCACCTTCTGGATCAGGCTCTTGGCGTAGGTCATGTCACCGAGCCCGAAGGCTGTCATCGCGTAGTTGAACAGGCGCGGATTATTGACCAGTTCGGCCGGAGTCTTGACGCTGCCGATATTGGCCTGGAAATATTGCGTCGCCTGCGCGACCGTCGGATCCGACGCGGTCATCGTCTGGTAACGGGTCAGATTATTGGCGATGCCCATATAGGTGGTGAATGTGCTCATCGCCGTTCCCTTCCCGAGCGCCTTATTTTCCTGGCCCCCTCACGGAGCGCCGTTCATCCTGCCGGCGACGACTTGCGTGAAACTGATCATCAATGCAGGACCTGATGCAAGGCGAAGCCGCTCTCGACGAGCCGCAGACGCGGATCGGCAGATGCTTCGGTCGATTGGGCGGCGATGGCGTGCAGATCGCGCAGACAATTGGCGATGGCCTCCACGATGCGCGGATCGTAGCCAGCCTCGCCCGGCGCGGCGCGCAACTGGCGGTGAAGCGCCTCCAGGCGGCGGATGAGATTGTCCATCGAAGTTTCCGTCATCTACTCTTGCAGTGACGGCAGCATCGTCTGGCCGGGTTAATATCGGATCAACTTCCACGTGTAATTTCGAACAAATCAACCTCCGCGATGGGTCGGGGGCGTCTGATTGGCGCCAGGGCGATGACCGCCGCGCTGATCGAGCCGTGCGGCGAGCGATTCGGCGAAAGCTGTGGCGATCGCGCCCTGACGCTGCGGCTGGGGCGCCTGCGCAGCCATGGAGAGGGCGACCCGCGCCTGCGGCGCCACAGTTTCAGCTTCAGGGACAGACGAAACGAAAGCTTGAGGGGCGTCGACCGCGAGCGTGTTGCGCAGGATGTCGCAGATTTCTTCAATCGACCGGTCAAGCGCCTCCAGGGCGCGATATTCGGGAGCCTGCATCAAGCGCTGGCGCATGTCTTCGCGCAGTGCGCGCATGGAATTCAGAATGTCGTGCGCCATCGAATTTCTCCGTTCAATTTACGGATCATCCGACAGCGGGCTGGCGCGAAGCTGGATTTCCAGGCGCCTCGGCCCCGCCCCGCCCCGCAAGTTTCACAAAAGGATGATGGCGTTCAATCCTGTGCGATGGAAACGGGCGGCCCGTTCCGCCACAGCAAAGCGCGAGGCAAGTCGACGAAAATGATCGCAACCCGTTCAAGCGCCTATGTCGCCCATACCGACAGTCCCGCCGTGCTGCGCCTGCAAATGCTGGAAATGAAAATCGTGGCCAGGGGCCGACTGCCAGAGGCGGCGCGCCGTTCGGCTTGCGACCTCATCGACCAGTTGAAGCGCTCGATTGCGGAGAAGCCGAGCCTCTCCTTCGCCGACGCCGTCGCCAAACTGAAGACGCTGGATGAAATCGCGGAGGACCGGATCGGCGAAAAAGCCGACGACAGGCAAAAGGACTTAATCCGCAGCGCCATCGCCGCCCTGCGCCGACAGTCCACGAAAGCCTGAATCGGAGTTTGCAATATTGCGACGGAGAGACCGGCATGGCCGAGCGTGAACTCACGGCATTGAAACAGGCATATGGCCTGAAACCATCGTCCCTGGAGAAACTCTGGCGCGGACGCGGGGGTGCAGACGCCGTCACCTACAGCGTGCTCCCCTCGCCCACTGCGTCGCCCAGCGAGAAGCGGCGCGACCAGCGGCGACGAACCCGCCTGCGTTCCGGCAAGATTTTCGATCGCGGCAATCGCTTCCTGATCGACGCCACCATTCTTGATCGCTCCAGCGGCGGCTTGCGCTTGCGGCTGGCGCGCGACTGCCCGATGCCGGAGTTCTTCCATCTCTTCGACGACGAGGCGGAGCTTGTCTTCGCGGCGCGCGTCGCATGGCGCCGGCAGGCTATCGTCGGCGCCCATATTGATCCCGGCGGTCCGGTCAACGCCACGCCGCGGCAGATCGCCGCGCTACGCGGCAAATTTTACGCCATGCGGGATTGATCCACGCGATTGTGCAAGGCGCGCCGCGCTCAGGCCAAGGCGCAACAGGAAAAAGGGCGGACGCGATCGCCACGTCCGCCCAGTCGCAGGAACAGGAGAATTTCAGTTCAGCGTCAGGCAGTAGCCAAGATAACGCTTTGAATTGATGGGATCGTAGCCGAGGCGATGGCGCAATTTCTTGCGCAGCTTGCTGATGTGGCTCTCGACCACGTCCTCCTCGACTTCCTCGTCGAACAGGCCGTAGATGGCGTTGAAAATCTGCGCCTTTGTGACGCGCTTTGACTGATTAACCACCAAATATTCGAGGATCCGGCGTTCTCGGCGCGGCAGCGGCAGCGCGGCGCCTTTCACTTCAGGGTCGCGCCCGTCGAAATAGACGCGCATTTCGCCGACCACCTTGTATTCAGCCAATGGTTCCTTGCGGCGGCGGATCGCCCCGACGCGGGCCATGATCTCGCGCACATGCACCGGCTTGCGGACGACGTCGTCGACTCCGGCGGCGAAAAGCTCCAGCGTCTGTTCGAGCGACATGGAATTGTTGAGCGCGATCACCGGCACATGACAGCGTTCGCGGATCATTTTCGGAAAGGCTTCGCGCTTGCTGCAATCGCCGATGAGAAAAGCTTCGATCGCCTGGAGATCGGGCTTGCCGACGCCTGCGACCCATTCCTCGAATTCATCGGGACGCAAGCCGGTCGAGGCGACGCCTTCCCGGTCAAAGCTCGAAGCGTAGCCGGTCTTGACGATTTCGCGGTCATCGACGATGACAAACATTACATCCCCCCAATTCGGTCAGTCATTTCAGGATGGCGTCCTGCTTTGCCGGCAAAGTCCGGCGCAGAAATCGCCATTTTAAGAAAACTCAACCAAAGATTGTTTTGTTACGCATTACTCTGAGTGGTTGCATTTGAACCAAGCCGTCATCCCCGTTCGATCTTGAAATCCGGCGCTTGGCCGTCTTCGTTACGAGGCGGTGAATACACTCATAAGTTGTGCTAATATGGTTAATTAAACATTAACGAAGTATGCGCTGTGCCAAATAGGCACGAACGGACTGGCGGAAGGGCCGCGTATCTTCTGGTTTTGTTGACATTTTCGGATGCAAGGTCTTCGGGCGGCTCGTCAGGCCGCTTCGTGACCGATAACGACCATAAGTTGTGCATCATGGCCATTGGCGGGGAACGCGCCGGACGGACAAGCCCGTTCGAGCGCATGCTGGACGATCTCGAAGACTCCGATTTGCTTTACCGGCGAAACGCCTTTGTCGGCGCCGCCGCGCTCTGGCCGGGCGCCAGCGCGACGCCGAGCAGCGAATGCTTTTTCCAAGGCGACGCCGTCGAAAGCCTTTATGCGGAAAGTGTTTGCGCGGCGTCAGCCGCTCCGGCGGGAAAACTGAGCGAGAAATCGAAAAAGGCGGAACATCCCCTGGATATTCTGGAGATCCTTCGTGAACTGGCCGCCGCCCGCAGCCTCGGCGAATTGAGAAGTTTGCGCCGTCGCTGCGCCCTCGCGGCGCATCCCGACCGGGTCGCCCCGATGGACCGGCCTGGCGCCGAAAAACTCATGGCCGAGGTCAACGCAGCCATCGACCGGGCGATCAAGGACGGCGATTTCGTTCGCTAGTTCAGCATTTGCGAAAGCTCAAGCGCCTCCAGGAGCGCAGAATTTTCGCGCGGCGTCCGTCCAGCCGCCGAAGCCGCTGCGCACCATATTGCCGATGACCGCGCAGACATATTTCTTCTGCGCGTAATCATTGTCGGGTCCGGCGTTGTAGCGGGCGACAGCCAGCGTCCAGCTTGGCTCGCGCGCCCTTAGCTCCTTCAGGAAATGCGCGGCATAGGCGACATTGCGATTGGCGTCGAACATGGCCTCAAGCGACTGGAAATGCGCTGAGTGGAAACGATGGTTGATCTGCATGCAGCCGATGTCGATGAATTTCGCGCCCCGTCTGCGCGCCGCCTCGAAGGCTTGCATGGCCGCGGGAAGGCTGGCCGAGGCCACCGCAACGCCGTCGATGTTCATCGCATAGGGCTGAAGCCGGCCACGCTGGCCGGTTTCCGTCAGCCCGACGGAATAAAGCACAGCGAGCGGGATATTCTCGGCCTGGGCGGCGCGCGCCATTTCTCGCTCGCAAGGGCCGAGCGAAGCCTGTTGCGGATTGACGTCGGAACCGGCGTTAGCGCCGGAAAGATTAAAGATAAAGGCCGCGATCGCCACCTTGAGGACGGGAGTCTTTTGTCGCGTCGCTTGTTTCATGGCCTTGGTCCCGCTTGTTTCGTCCCGTCGAATCCTGCCCTTGCGCCGTCGATTTCGGAATTGCCGCCCGAACCGCCGTTCGAAGCCGCCCCGCCTGTCGACGAGGTCCATTCGGCGCCTCCCGCCTGCCGCGCCGCCGAGCTGATATCGATGCCGCCGAGGCCGATTCCCGCGCTCTGCAACTGGCTCTCGAGCGTCGCGCTCTTGTCGGAGATCATGCGCGCCGTTTCGCCCTTGTCGGCGACGAAGGCGATTTCCAGGCGGTCGCCGGCGCTTTTCATCCTCACCGCGAGGCCGCCGAGCTCCTTTGGCTCGAGAGTGATCTCGAGATCTCGGCGAGGCGTCGCCGCCAGCGGCGTTGCGCCCGCGCCCTGCGGCGGGGACGACGGAGCTGGCGTCGAAGTCGCTCCGGTCGCGTCATTGGCCTGGCTGACCCCGGCGCCCGAGGCCGGACCGACCCAGGCTTCGACCTCGGACAAAAGCGTTCCCGGCGCTCCCACGACTGCGGAAGCGCCTGAAGCGGCCGAAGTCGAACCTTTCGCCGCTTCGACCTTTACGGCCTGATCTTGCGCGGCCTGGTTCTGCGCGGACTTGTCGTGCGCCGCCTGGGCGCGCGGCCCATCCAGGGCGGCGCGATCAGCCGCAACTCGGTTCATGCCCGGGCTGAAGGCGGCGCTGACTGGCTGCAGCCAGGTCTGCTGCGCGACAACGTGGACCGCGGGCGCAGGCGACGCAGCGGCGTCCGCGTTGGCGAGCGGGATATTCATGGCGGCTGCAGCGCTGGACGCAATCCCCGAGGTTTTCGCGCCGGAGGCGAGGAGGCGGCGGTCGTTGGAAGAAGCGAGCGCTGCGCCTATGAGCGCGACCGCGTCCTGGCCGTCGTCCCCCGATGAGATGTCCCCGAGGGATGACGACGCGGCCGGCGCGATGGGCGTGACGACAGCTTTTGCGTCAGGAGCCGCGGCCGCCGCCGATGCTGCATCGCTGACAGCAGGTACAAAAGATGCGGACAAGTTTGAGTCCGTAGCGGAACTGCTCGTTCCCGTCGATGCGCGGGGCTCATCATCGTTCCTGCTTGTAGCCATTCGTGAAATCGACAGCGCCGCTGTCGCGACCGTTGGCGCACCTGTCGCGGCTTTCGAAACAGGCGCGGACCCGGCCATGA
The DNA here is from genome assembly GCA_963713695.1 of uncultured Alphaproteobacteria bacterium. Lineage (GTDB taxonomy): Bacteria > Pseudomonadota > Alphaproteobacteria > Rhizobiales > Beijerinckiaceae > Rhodoblastus. The sequence goes on along the minus strand of CAVQMU010000002.1, from coordinate 219,328 downwards.
AGGAGGTGAAGAGTGGGGCGGTGGAGGAAAACCGAGCCGCCGCACTGGATCGCGTGGAGGCCGAAGTTGCGGCATTGTGCTTCATTTCGACGGAAGAGTTGGTCACGCCCGTCATCGCCGGCGCGGCTGCGCTCGATGCCGGCGTTGCAGAAGCGAAAGCCAAATTCTTCAGGAGGGTCTGCAGGCTGGAAGACGGGGAGTCCGTCGCGGACGAAGGGTCGCTTGAAGGAGGTGCGGGCGCCTGAGCTGCGATGCCCGGCCTCGCACTCGCGGTTGCAGACGTCGGCGCCAAAAGTAAAGGCGAAGCCGCTATGATCGAAGCATCCGCCTCCGCCGCGGACGCCGAACCGGCGGCTGGAGCTTCATCCGTCGGAGCAGGACTTGCTGCAGTCGCGTTGCGCAGGGGTTGAACGGCCGCGCCGACAGGCGTTTCCGCCGAAGGCGACGATGCCGCAAGCTTGTCCATGAGCGTGGCGAGCCGGCTGCGCCAGTCGCTTGTCGTGGAGCCCGGGGTGGAAGCCCCCGCCTCCGCATCCGACGCGCCGGCGGCGGCGGCCAGCGCCGCTTCGGTCAAAATCGGATCGCCCGATGCTGCATCATCGCCGACGGACGCCGCGTCCGCCGACGCCACAGCTCCGGATGATATCGTTCCCGGCGTCAACGACGAGCCGCCGGCCGTATCCGTCAGCGCCGCGTCGAACCCCGCCTCGGCATCCCCGGCGGGGAGCGCATCGCGGCCATGCCTGCGGGCGGCCATCGCCAGGGGACCTGCGGCGTCTTGCGTGGTGAGGGCATAGGCGCTCATCGGGTCTTCCTCTCCATCGTCCTGGTCACGCTGTCCATCACGTCGTCGGCTTCCTTCACGCCTTTCTCGGCGCGCGAAAGGCTTGCGTCGATCTCATTCGCGTCGCCGGGCGGCGTTGCGACGAAATTGCTCTCCGGATCGCGAAAGATTTGAACCGAGGCCGTCGCCACGGCGTCGTAAAGCGGTTGATCGGCCGCTGGCAGCCTGTCCCTGGCGACATCCGCCAGCAACCTCGGGCCGTGGACGGGATCCGCGACTCCCACCTGCGCCGCCGCCCGATAAAGCAGGGAGCGCTGGCGTTCGACGGAGCCATCTCCAGCGAGGTCGATCGCGCGCTGCGCCGCCATGTCCGCCAGACCGACATTGCCGCCGACAACCGAGGCCTGCGCCATCGCGAGATAGAGTTTCAGCCTGGTTTCGGGCGTCAGGCTGTTGATGAATTCCTCGAGCTGCGCCCATTCGGAAGGCTTGATCAGCAGGCTGACGCGGGCGACGGCGGCCATGAACTGCCGCAGAAAATTGTCGGCAAAGGGAGAGGCCCGGAACCTCTGCCAATATTGCCGCGCGAGCTCGGCGAATTTGTCGAATTGCGAGGTCTCGCTAAGCAAGGCCACCTCGCGGCGCAGCGCCGCCTCCTCGACCAGGCCGCCCGGAGCCAGCAGCCGCGCGAGATCAAGACTGGCGATGGCCTTGGGGCGATCCGAGCCGGTTAGCAAGATCGACTGAACGAAGGCGATCTGCGCGCCGAGATCGAGATCGAGTTCGCGAGGATTGAGGGTCAGAAGATATTCGCGATCGGCGCCCTCGACCCCCTCGAGATAGGCGATCGCCGCCTTGGCGAGGGGCTCTTCCGATGGCGCGAATTTATGCTGGCCGAGGATGGTTCGCCCCAACTGCGAGCCGCCGCCGCTGAGAAGGAAGAGCACCAGTGCCCGGGCGTTCTGCTTGCCGCTCCAGGTTTCGGGAGGCTCGTCCGCGAATTTTTGTCCGATCATGCGCAGGAGCCTCGGCATTTCGACATAGGCGGCGGAGTCGCCGGTCGCAACCCGCTCCTGAATGTCCTGCATGCGACGGATCAGGCGTTCGACCTCGCTCGGCGGGGGTGGCAGCGGCAGCGGCGCCGCCGACGCCTTTTCTTCCTTCTCATGCTTTTCTGGCTCGTGCTTTTCCGCCTTTTCGCCCTTTTCCTGCGCCTTTTCTTCCTTGCCTTCCGCCTTTGCCTCGGCTTTCTGTTCCGACTTCGCTTCAGGCGCCCTGGCTTCCTCGTGATTGGCCTCCTGCCGTTTGGCCTCTTGTTCCTGCGAGTCCTGCGCCTTGTTCGCTTCGGACTTGTTTTCTGCGGCGAGCTTCTGGGCTTCGACCGGGCCTTCCGCCTTTTTCGGCTCGGCCGCCGGCTGGCCGTTTGGCGGCTCTTTCGACGCTTCTGGCGACGCCGCCTGCGTCTTTGACGCGTCTTGCTGCGTCGCCGCCTCGGGAGCGCCCTGCGCCGTTTCCTGCGCGACCTCCTTGTGCGCGCCAAGCATCGGCCGCACGAAAAAGAACGCCAGGCCGCCCGCGCCGAGCAGCGCCAGCGCGCTCGCGCCGATCAGCAGATGCCGCCCCTTGGGCATGGCGAGCCGCGGCAGCTGCAATTTGGGCAGCCGCAATTTGGGCGGAGCGAATTTCGGAAGCTTGGGCTTCATGGCGAAGCCTTGCGCAGCAGGATTTCGATGCGGCGATTTTCGGCCGCCTCGGGCTTGTCGGGAAGCTTCAGGTTATGGTCGGCATAGCCCTCGACGCGTTCGACGCGCGCCTCCGGCAGGCCGCCGCGCGTCAGCATGTAAAGCGCCATTTGCGCGCGCGAGGCCGAAAGGCGCCAATTGTCGGACGAGCCGCTGCGATAGCGGCGGCCGTCTGTGTAGCCGCGCAAAACAATCCCGCCCGGCTGGTCCTTGAGGCTCTGCGCGATCCGCTCCATCAGATGGACAAGCTTGGATTTGGGCGAAGACGAGCCGACTTCGAACATGCCGAAATTCTCGTTGTCGGTCAGGCTGATCAACAAGCCCTCGTCGGTCGCCTTGACGTCGAGGCGCGGAGCGCCGTCGGCGCCTTCCCCCTTCAGGCCCTTGACCAAATCCTTCTGCATCGCCGCGGCTCGCCCCTCTTCAACCGCCTTGCCGTCGGCGGCGGCAGCGCTCGCCGCCGTCTGTCCGGCCGCTTGCGCGCCTTGCGCGCCTTGTGCGCTTGAAGCGTTCGGCGCGCTTGGCGCCGCGGGCGCCGCCGGCGTCTCGGCCGCCTCTTCGGGCTCCATGCCGGATGCGCGGAACGGATCGCGGAAGGCGTCCACAGTGCCGGCCTCCCCGGCCGCGCTGCTGCCGGATTTCTGGTTCTGTGCGGGCGCCTTGCCAGCGATCTGGTCAAGCGCCGCGTAGGGATTTTGGAACAGCGTTTCGTCGTTCATCATCGCCTTGGCGCTTGAGTCCTTGTTCGGGTCCTTGCCCCGCTGCTGCATCTTGCCCTGCTCCGCCCCCGCGGCCGGCGCCATGTCGGCCTCGCCCTCGTCGGACCCCGGCTTTTCTTCCTTTTGCTGGGCTTCGCGAATGCCCTTCTTGTTCTTCGCGAAATCCTCCATCTTCACCGGATTGAAATAACGGGCGATGATGGTCTGCGAATCCTTGTTGGTCGAATTCAGGATCCACAGCACAAGGAAGAACGCCATCATCGCGGTGACGAAATCGGCATAGGCGATTTTCCAGGCGCCGCCGTGATGCCCTTCCTCCCCCTCGACGCGCCGCCGAACGATGATGATTTCCTGCGGCTTCTCGTCATCACTCATGAAGTCTTCCGCCGTCAGGGCGCCAAGCGCCTTCATCCAAGCCCCCAGCTGGGTTTCGATGATCGTGTCGTCGACGCAAACCTTGATGTCCATGCTGTCGTTCGGCTCAAATGAGACCGAGATGTCGCGGGCGGCGAATTTCTCGCGAAGGGCGTCGAGCATGTCCTGGGGGCCGCGGACCTCAAACAGCGCGCGTGTGCGCGAAGCGAACAGCACTTCAAGATTTTCGACCAGCGATTCCGTCACCCGCGCGATGACCTGCCTGGTCAGGAAGGGACGGAGAATGTTGGCCACCGACTGGGCGCAGCGCGTCTCAAAAGCCTCGAGGGCCGAGCGATGCGCGGCGGCGAGCCGTTCGCCCTCTTCCTCGAACCATTGCGCGCGCGCTTTCTCGATTTCCGCATTGAGCGCGTCGCGCAGCCGCACCCGCTCCTGCGCGAGCTCCTGCCGCGCCGCCTCGCGCCCCTCTTCAAAGGCTGTCTGCCTGGTCTGATCGATGCGCTGCGCCATCGCCGGCTTCGGCTCGACGGGCTGCTTTTCGAGCCGTCGCAACAGCGGCGAATTGCGCGGCGCCTTCTCCCCCGCATCGACCTGTTCTCGTGGCGGCCAGACGACCGCGTCGGCGCGCGAAGCTGTTTTTTGCTGGCGTTCCAGATATTGCGCGAATGGAACCGGCTTCATAAACGCTCCCCGTGGCGTATCCACTGCTTCAGAATGGCGACGGCCTGCGCCTCATCGATATCGACCAATTGTTCGAGCCGCTTCTGCGGTCCCTTGTTGCGCTTGAAATTCGCATCTTCGAGGAGCGCATGGCCGTCCTCATGCTGCTCTGTCAGAAGCGCCGGCTCGATCCGCCCGTCGAGCGCGTCAGCGCCGATGGAGCCGCCGCCCGGCAGGGCCAGCGCGCCCGTGGAGCCGGGGGCTTCGCGCATTTCGAGCAGGGCGCGGGTCGCCGGGCGCAGTCCGACCATCACGACCAGAATGGCGACGCCGAGCATGGCCAGCGCGCTGATGATGCTGCCAAACTGGCGCATCAGCGCCTCCATGATCGAAACGGGGGGAACCGGCTCAAGCTCCTTGCCGCTGTCGACGAAATCCACCGCCGAAACCTTGATGATGTCGCCGCGGTCCTTGCGCAGTCCGGCCGCGGAGGAGACCAGCTGCTCGATCTCGCTGACCTGCTTGTCGACCTGCTCGGGCGTCGCCTTGTCGCCAAGCGTCGCAGCCAGTCCCGCGCGATTGACCAGAACGGCGACCGAGAGGTTTTCGATGGCGAAGCCGTTGCTGACCGTCGACGTCGTCTTGGAGGACATTTCGTAATTGGTCAGCTCCTCCTTCTTGTTGCTGTCCTCGGCCGCCTGCTTGCCGTCGCCCTGCGAAGCGCTGGCCTGCGGCACGTTGCGGCCGACAGATGTCGGCGACTGCGTCGAGTTGTTCTGAGACGACAGCGTTTCCTTGACCGTGCGCACCGACCGCTCGACCCGCGAATCCGGGTCGTAGGTCGTCTGCGTCGTTTCCTTCTTGTCGGTGTTGATCCGCGCGGCGACGCTGATCTGGAAATTGCGCAGTGATAGATAAGGCGCGAGCGTGCGCCGGACATTGTTCTGGATTTCGTCGGAAACGCTCTTTTCCAGCGCCAGCATCTTGGTCGGGCCCGCATCGGAGCCGTCCGAGCCCGAGGCCAGCAATTGCCCGTCGACGTTGAGAACCGTGACCTGATCCACCGTCATCGAGGGGATGCCGGCCGAGACAAGATGGCGGACCGCCTGCGCGACGAGCGCATTGTCGGCGCCTTCGGTTCGCAGCACGACCGAGGCGGAAGGCGGCGTTTTCGAGCGGCGGAAAGATCCTTCGTCAGGCATGACCAGGTGAACGCGCGCCGCCTTGACGCCGCGCATGGTCTGGATCGTGCGCGCCAGTTCGCCTTCAAGCGCGCGCACGCGGGTGATCTCCTGCATGAAGGACGTCAGGCCGAGCGAGCCAAGCTTGTCGAACAATTCGTATCCGGTGCCGCCAGCGCGCGGAAGACCTTGCTCGGCCAGCAGCATGCGCGCATGCGCCGTGTCGCCATAGGCGACATAGACGCTCGTGCCGTCGGCTGAGACGTCGAAGCCGACGCCGGCGTCCTTCAGCGCCGCGCCGATGCGCGAAATGTCCTGCTTGTCGAGGCCGGAATAGAGGATGTCATTGGTCGGGCGGCTGAGAAAATAGCCGGCGGCGCCGACCAAGCCGAAGACGACGACGCCGATCGCGGCCAGCAGCCCGAGGCGGCGCGGCCCGAGTGCGAGCAGATTTGAAAACAGGCGTTCGACGTGTTCACGGGCGGTCATTCAGGTTTCCGACCTTTGAAATGCGATTCTGGCTCGCATATTCGGCCGGCAAACTTGCGCGGGGGTTTTCGCGCAACACTTTGGAAAGCATTTTTTACGCCGGAAATCCCTCGTCCTCGCATGACACGATTGACGCAAGCTTGACGCGCTTTGATGCGGGCTGCGCCGGAAATTGATTTCGGCGTCACGCGCGATTTTCGCCCGCAAGAGGGACGCCATGCTGCCGATCACCATTGTGAGCGCTACGCGCTGCAATTCCGCCGATTTCTTCGAGAAGACCTCCCTCGGACGCAGCCTGCGGACTTATGCCGCCTTTGGCGTCAAGGCGAAAATCTTCTTCGAGAATAAACGCGGACTCGGCGCCTGCTACAACGAGGCCGTCACGCAGATCGACAATGAAGACGAAATCATCGTCTTCGTACATGACGACGTCACGCTCGCGGACTTTTTCTGGGTCGACAAGCTGCTTTTCGGATTTTCGAAATTCGACGTCCTTGGCCTCGCCGGCAACAAGCGGCGTGTCGCCCGGCAGCCCGCCTGGGCCTTCGTCGACGACCGCTTTACCTGGGACGACAGGTCAAATCTCAGCGGCATCGTCGGACATGGAGAGGGTTTCCCTTGCAACGTCAATGTCTATGGCGACGTGATGCAGCCACTCAAACTGCTTGATGGGCTGCTGCTCGCGATGAAGAAGAAGACCTTGACCGACAATGGCGTCAAATTCGACGAACAGTTCAAGTTCCATTTCTACGACATGGACATTTGCCGGCAGTTCGAAACCAAGAACGTTTCGATGGGAACGGTTCCTCTCGGCGTCATCCATTCCAGCGGCGGCGCCTTCGGCGGACCCGAATGGCGCGCGGGCTACGAGACCTATCTTGAAAAATGGCGTGATTGACGCGTCATTTATGGACGACAATTCGCACTGAACTCACTCGTCGCCGCTACATGATGAACATGCAGCGAGCGCTCTATGCACCACAGCCTCACGCCAGCTTGGCGTGATTAATTTTACTGAACGCCGTTTCCACGGTTCGCACGACACACCAAATTCGATGGCGCCTAAAGTCGATCATGAAGACTCTATCGGACCCGCCCGAGAAATCACACTTCGTCGTGCGTAGCAAAGGACAGTGTATGGACAAACTCTACACGGATGTCGGCCATTGCCGCATTGGCGGTGGCGGCGATCTTACCTTGATCCTCGACCTGGGCATGCAGGGACTCACCGGCGTCTTCCCGCAATCGCCCGCCACCCCGGCAGCCACCGCTCCGTTGCAGCTCGCATGGTGCCAGGAGAGCGGCCTCGTTCAGCTGGCCCATAATTATGATGCCGGCGCGATGTTCGGCGACAATTACGGCTATCGCTCGGGCCTCAACCAATCCATGGTCCAACATCTCAGCCGCAAGGTCGCAGGTCTCGAACGATTGGTTTCGCTAAAGCCCGGCGACATCGTCGTCGATATCGGAAGCAACGACGCCACGACGCTAAAGGCATACAAGAGCCCTGGACTGACGAAAATCGGCATTGATCCGACAGGACGAAAATTCCAGGCATTCTATACGGACGACATTACCTTGGTGGCCGACTTTTTTTCGTCCGCGGCCTATTGCTCTGTCCAACCAGGGCGCAAGGCGCGGATCGTCACGTCCATCGCCATGTTCTATGACCTCGAAAGTCCGATCGAATTTGCGCGGCAGGTCGAATCGATCCTTGCCGAAGATGGCGTATGGCACCTCGAGCAGAGCTATCTACCAGCCATGCTCAAGACTCTGTCCTATGACACGGTTTGTCATGAACATCTCGAATATTACAGCCTCGCCGTCATAGCGAAGATCATGGAAGCCGCGCGGCTTAAGATCGTCGATGTCTCCCAGAACAATGTCAATGGAGGAAGCTTCGCCGTTACCGTTGCGAAGCAGGCTTCCAGCCTCCGCGCAGACCTTCCCATCATCGGCTGGATGCTTGAACAAGAAAAACGCATGGGCTTGGGCACATCGCGGCCCTACCAGGAGTTTGCGGACCGCGCAGCGCGACATCGAGAAGACTTGAAGCGGCTCATTGGAGCGCTGAATGCCGCCGGCAACACGGTGCTTGGATATGGCGCGTCGACAAAGGGCAATGTCACACTGCAATACTGCGGATTCACCAGCGCTGACATTCCGGCGATCGCCGACGTCAATCCTGAAAAATTCGGGCGGGTGACACCTGGTTCTCATATCCCGATCATCTCCGAATCACAGGCGCATGCAATGCGACCCGACTATTTCCTCGTCCTGCCCTGGCATTTCAAGGAAGGCATCCTGAACCGCGAGCAGGAATTTCGAGACCGGGGTGGAAAATTCATTTTCCCCTTCCCAGAAATCGAAATCGTCTAAAGCGCCAACTCCATTTTGCCAGAGAAACGACGCCATGCAGCCTTCGAAATTCAGACGCAACTGGCAGTGGAGCGCGGAGATGGCTCCGCATATCCGAATCCCGTTTGCCGGCTCCGATAATCTGGCTCGAAACCACTCCCAGGCCTGGCAGGATATCTTCATTTTGCTGGCGCTGGATGGCTTGCGCGACGGCCGCTATCTCGAAGTGGGCGGACATGTGCCAGTCGACAACAACAACACCTGCTTGCTGCATCGCCAATTCGGCTGGAACGGCGTAACGCTGGAGCTCGACGCGGCTCATTTTCCATACTGGAAGACACATCGACCCGACAGCGCCCTTATAATCGCCGACGCCCTGACAATCGACTACGCGCAGGCAATGGAGCAATGGTTCGGCGACGAGCGTCGCATCGATTATCTGCAGTTGGATATCGATCCATCCATCAACACACTCGGTGTGCTGAAGCGATTGCCGTTAGACCAATGGAGATTTTCGGTCATAACGTTTGAGACCGATGTCTATGCGGGAGACACGCGCGCGCGCGACGAAAGCCGAGCGATACTTTCGGCGAAAGGCTACGTGCCGGTCGCGAAGGATGTCGGGGTTCTGTTCCCGCCGGTTTCGCCGAATCCAATTCCATTCGAAGACTGGTGGGTAGATCCCCAAGTCGTGCGCCCCGATGTGATCGCTCAATTGCAGGCAGTCAGCGAGCAAAGCAATTGGCCTCAGGACATGCTTTTCGCCGCCTGATCCTTCGGATCGCCTGCTGTTTTCCAGAAAGAATCGACCGCAAACAATGATGCCCCCCAACACGCTGAACATATGCCTTGGTCATCTTCCGTTTCCTGCCGATCACCAAGGCCAGATCGATCTCATTGTGGCGCCGCGATTGATAGCCGGCGCCAAGCGCCTGGCGATCGTCGATGACGGCCTTTTCGGGCCGAGAGGCAGCGCCTTGTCGGAATACGTGCAGCTTTTCTGGATATTGGAGCATCTGAGCGAAATCGCGCCGGATTGCGCTTACATCAGGATCTTTCACTATCGTCGTCTCGTCTCTCGCGATGCGCCGACCGTTGGACAGAGTTCAGCCAATCTTCCCTGGGCGACGACCATAAGAGAAAGCGAGCTGAGCGCCTTTGGCGCAGCTTTCGATCGTTTCTCGAACCAGGAATTGTTCAACACGCCCTTCCGGTTTGCGGGGGGCCTGATCGGCCAATACGCGGCAAACCATGTTCTTGCGGATTTGCTGAACTTCACCAATTTCCTGGTGGAAGAGGGGATCTTCGATGCAATGGAGGCCTCGCGCTTCCTCAGCGACGGTCGTCAAATCCCTTCCTGCAACATAGGCGTGTTCACGAAGGAAACTTACGCAAGCATCTTCGGCGTTCTCCGACGGGCCGCAGAGTTCCTGAACTCGCGCTATTTCGTCGAGCGGCCTGGATATCAGCGCCGAACGGTCGGCTTCCTGCTCGAGCGGCTGAATGGCTACCTCATTTTCAAGCGCATGGAAGCCGGCGCGAGCGCGGCCAATTTCGGTTTCAACCTGGTCATCTCCGATGGGGCGATGGTTTCGGCAACTCAGTAAGCAGCACAGGCCATGACTCAAAAGACAGCGCTGATAACGGGCATAACGGGGCAGGACGGAGCCTACCTCGTCGAGTTCCTCCTCGCCAAGGGTTACTCGGTGCACGGCGTCCGTCGCCGCGCGTCGTCCTTCAACACCGATCGCATCGACCATCTGTTGCATGACGTGCATACAAAGGGGCACGATCTGACGCTGCACTATGGCGATCTGACGGATTCATCGAGCCTCATTCGAATCGTCGAGCAGACGCAGCCCGACGAAATTTACAACCTCGCGGCGCAAAGTCATGTGGCCGTGTCGTTCGAGCAACCCGAATATACCGCTAACGCAGACGCTCTGGGCACATTGCGCCTGCTCGAAGCCATACGCATCGCCAAATTGGACCGCAAGACGCGCTTTTACCAGGCTTCTACTTCCGAACTTTACGGGCTGGTGCAAGAGCCGCTACAAAACGAGAGAACGCCATTCTATCCGCGCTCCCCTTATGCGGCGGCCAAGCTCTACGCTTACTGGATGACGGTGAATTACCGTGAGGCCTACAGTCTTTTTGCCTGCAACGGAATCCTGTTCAATCATGAGTCGCCGGTGCGCGGCGAAATATTCGTGACGCGAAAAATCACGCGCGCCCTGGCTCGCATCAAACTTGGAATGCAGGACAAACTTTTCCTTGGCAATGTCCACGCGCTACGTGACTGGGGTCATGCGCGCGACTACGTCGCCGCCATGTGGCTTATGCTGCAACAAAACTCGCCGGAAGACTATGTCATAGCGTCAGGCGAACAGCATTCGGTGAAGGAGTTCATCAATCTTGCCGCGGACGAACTTGGCATGGCGTTGCGCTGGAAGGGAAAGGGATTGGACGAGAAGGCCTATCTGGTCGATACGGGCGCCTGTGTCGTCGAAGTCGATCCCCGCTATTTCCGTCCAACCGAAGTGGACACTTTGCTCGGCGACGCTTCGAAGGCGCGCCAGCAACTCGGCTGGCGTCCCGAAACGACTTTCAACGATCTGGTCTGCGAAATGGTCCAGACTGATTTGAATGAGGCCAGGCGAGATCAACTTGCGGAAAAGAACGGGTTCAAATACGCGAACCACTACCAGTGACCCCCGCGCCTAACCCCGGGATCAAAGGATGAAGCGAGCGCTGATCATTGGCGCATTGGGGCAAGACGGCTTTTACCTGACCGATCTGCTGCAGCGTGAGGGGTATGAAGTCTTCGGCGCCACGCATCGTCCATTCGGCTCATGCCCTCCGACCTATGCCGGCCACCTTCGCAACCTCGACCTGACGAGTTTTGACGACATCCGGTCACTATTCGCGGAGTTGCAGCCAGATGAAGTCTACAATCTCGCCGCCCGGGCATCCAGCGCCCAGCTTTTCGACGACGCCATCCGCTCTGGCGATATTAATGGCCTGGCTGTCGCGCGAATGCTGGAGGCGCTGAGCCAGGTCTCCCCGCGGACTCGGTTTTGCCAGGCTTCAAGCAGCGAGATCTTCGCCGCGAGCACTTTCACGCCGCAAAATGAAACGACGCCATTCGCTCCATGCAATGCCTACGGCGCGGCGAAGATCTACGCCATGCATATGGTGCGGTCCTACCGCGAACAGCGCGATCTGTTCGCGTGCAGCGCTATTCTCTATAATCACGAGAGCCCGCTGCGGTCGCCCCAGTTTGTGACGCGCAAGGTCGCGCAAGGCGTGGCGCGCATTGTTCGCGGCTCCACCGAAATATTGCAATTTGGACCCGCTGAGCATCGACGCGACTGGGGGCACGCGCGCGACCATGTGCGAGCGCTTCATTTGATGCTGCGCCATGATGTGGCCGAAGATTTCGTCGTGGCTACGGGCGTTACGCATAGCGTGGCCGAGTTATGCGAAGCCGCATTCGCAGTCGCGGGCCTCGATTTCAGGCAACACGTCGTTTTCGCCCCCATGCCCGAACGCAGAAAGGAGACTGTCGAATTGCGCGGCGACGCTTCGAAGGCGCGACGATGCCTGCATTGGTCCGCCCAGACGTCGTGGAAGGAATTGATCCGCGAAATGGTCGAATTCGAACTCGCGGAGGCGCTTGATTGAAACTGGGCTCCGTCTTGAGCTTGTCGGTTCCAAGCGCCGAGCGTGGCGCGCCGCCAACTACTGGTCGATCTCGAAGGCTTCCGGCTTGTCGCCCAGGACATGGCGCCGCCACATCTGGCGATAGGCCGCCTCCAAGGTCGCTGTAAATCGCGCGCCGTCACAAAAGGGCGATTTTTCCATTGCTGGGCGCAGCGAATGACGTAATTCGCGCAATTCCCTGGGGTTATTGGCGAGCGATATGGCGAGCGCGGCATAGTCTTCCGGCGTCTCGGCCGCCAATTGGGCAAATCCCATTCCATGCAGGAAGCCGAGCGTCTGACGCGAAGCCAACCGTTCGCCGGGCAGCGTGACGATTGGCACGCCCATCCACAGGGCTTCGCAGCTCGTCGTGCCGCCCCCGAAGGGGAAAGGGTCCAGCGCGATATCGATATCGCCATATTCGGCGAGCATTTTTTCAAACGGGGTCTCTCCGCGCGTTTCTATACGGTCTGCTGAAACGCCCTCGTCCGCGAATGCGTCGAGGAAACGCTGAACAGTGCTCGCCTCGTCGAAGCTTTTCCATTTGAGGAGCAGGCGCGAATTCGGCACGGCGAGCAGGATTTTCGCCCAAAGCCGCAGCGCGCCACTCGAAATTTTCGCCACATTATTGAAAGATCCGAAAGTTACGTAACCGCGTTCAATGCATGGCGGTTCCGCGACCTCGATATGAAATGGCGGCGTCAAATAACAGAATCGTCCGTAGGGGAGCCGGATGACTTGCTCGCTGTAATAAATGTCGGAACCGGGCGGCGCGGAGATCGCGTCGAGGATGATGTAATCCATCGCCGGCACGCCCGTCGTGGCGAAGTAACCAAGCCATGACGCCTGGACAGGCGCCGGCCTCCTTGCAAACAGCGGCAAACGATTACGCCCCGTATGACCGGAGAGATCGACGAGAATGTTGATGGCGTCGCGGCGTATCAAATCCTCCGCTCCCGCGTCATCGAGTTGCACGATGGATCGCCAATTGTCTGCAAATTGACGGAGATGAAAGGTTGCCCGGTCTTCCTTCGTGTGGTTCGAATAGGCGTAGATTTCAAACTTGCTGCGATCGTGCGCGGCAAGAACTTGCATAAGAAACATCGCGACGGGATGGATGATGAAATCGCCCGAGACATAGCCGATCCGCAATTTGCGATCAGGGGTCAGGTCGCGGCTTACAAAGTCAATGGTCTCGACTGGGTCAAGGCTATCGCCGAATTGCTTCGCGGCTTGCAGCAATTCCTTGTTGCTGACGGACTTGACGTAATTCATCATCAGGATTCGATTGCTGGCGGCGTCGCGAAATGTCGGGGAAGATGCAGAAGCCCTCGCAAATGCCGCCACGGCGTCCGCCGGCCTGCCTTTGGCTATCAGCGCACATCCGAGATTGTTTTGCGCCCCGGTCAAACGGGGTTCAAGCGCAAGAACTTTTTCAAAAAGTTCGATCGCCTCGTCGGCTTTCTTGGCTTCGAGCAGAATTGTGCCAAGATTGAAATAAGGGAGAGCGCCTTCCGCGCCATTCGCCAGCGCGATCGCCTTCTCGAACGCGACCGTCGCCTCGTCTATCCGCTGCATCCGCATGAGGATCGCGCCGACGTTATTATGCGCGTGTGTGCTGTTCGATTGGTTCTGCACGATCCGTTCGAAGCAATCCAGGGCCTCCGACAGCCTCCCTTGCGCGCTGAACACCGAGCCCAGCGCTCCCAGAGCCGCATCAAATTCGGGACGAATGGCGAGCGCGCAGCGAAAGGACGCAATGGCCTGATCATGCTTTTTCTGGCTTACGAAGACTGAGCCCTGGTTGACATAGGCTGCGACGTTTGTCGGACAAATCTCAAGACACCGCTCGAAGGCGGCCAGCGCCTCCTCCGGTTGTCCCTTCGCACGCAGGAAATTGCCGTAATTATTGTGCGCATCGGCGCAGCGCGGATCCAGCGCCAGCGCCTTCTCGTAGCAACGACCGGCGGACTCCCAGTCCCCTTGTTCGAAAAGCGCCTTGCCAAGGTTGACATGGACGTCGACATAGTCCGGCCGCAGAGCCAGAGCCCGCTCGAAGGACGCAACCGCTTGTTGGCGGCTGCCCTGCTTCAATTGCACATTGCCAAGGGCGTTATAAGCCTCGGGATATGCGGAGCGCATTTCGAGCGCCTTGCATATCTGCGCGAGGGCTTCGACCGGCTTGTCGAGCGCCAGAAGAACAAGACCGAGATTGTTGTGGAAAGTTGGTTCGGCGCGTTGCGTGATCGCCTGCCTGATGAGCTGTTCAGCGACGTCGTCGCGGGCCGCCAGGTGCGCCAGCACGCCAAGGCCATGCAAGGCGTCGGCGTGCGCCGGCCTGACAGCCAATATGGCGCGGTAAAGTTGCTCCGCATCCTGCAGTTGCCCCGAGTTTTGCGCCTTGAGCGCAAGATCGAAACTCTGGCGCAGGATTTCTTCCGGCGAAAGCGCGATTGAATGACCTGATGTCTCCGCCGCCGCGCTTCCAGCCATTTTCCGCCCCTTCCAGCCTTGCGTCGAATTCGAACCAACGATGGAATCAAACATGGCAAGCTGGTGCGAAACTGAGCGCGATCCAAAGATCGTTCCCAAAACGCAAGGAAGGCCGCGCCTTCGCAGGCGCGGCCTTCCTCGCATCAATCAGCGCCGATTACTGGAACAGCTTGAGAATCATCTGGCTGCTCTGGTTGGCGATCGACAGGGACTGCACGCCGAGTTGCTGCTGCGTCTGCAAGGCCTGGAGACGGGTCGAAACCTGGTTCATGTTGGCGTCAACCAGCGCGGCGACGCCGTTCTGCAGGTTGGTCTGCATGGTCGAGGCGAAGTTCGACATGGTCGTGACCTCGTTCTGCGCCGAACCGATCGTCGCAGCGGCGGTCTCCAACGACGTGAGCGTGGTATTGACCGACGCGAGCATGTTCTGGATGTCGCTGGTCGCAACGGAAGCGGTCGTGACATTGATGGCGCCGCCGCCGGCCGCCGCGCCAGTTGCGCCGAGGACCGAATAGCCGCCGGTGAGCCCCGCAGCGGTTGAGCTCGCTGCCTGGGTGGTCGCCAACAATCCGCCCGATGCCGTAGTGACGCTGCTGCCGCTGGTGAACATATTGACCTTCGAAAGGTCAATCGAGATCGTCGACACGCCGCCGTCGAACGTGTAACCGCCGACAAGGGATGTGGTCGTCTGCGCGGCAGACGCGGTAGCGCCGTTCACCGTGCCGTTCATCCAGTTCTGGCCGCTGTATTCCGATGCGCCCGCAATGTTGAACAGCGCGGTCTGCTGCGCGTTGATGTCGGTCTGGATCTGCGTCAGATTGGCGTTCGGATTCTGCGCCTCGGTCAGATCGTTTTTGATGTTGTTGACGACCGAAATCGTCTGGTTGACGGCCGAGTTGAACGTGGAAAGCATCGAGGCGCTGACGCCAAGCGCGCTGCTCGCGGCGCCGAGGGCCCCGTTATCGGACGACATGGTCTGGGCGATCGACCAATAGGACGAATTGTCCGAGGCATTCTGGATGGACAGGCCGGTCGAGAGCTCACTCTGGGTCGTCGACAGGGAGTTCTGCGTCATCGTCAGATTCTGCAGGGCGGTGAGGGCGGAGGCGTTGGTGAGCAGATAGGACATGGGATGCGTTCCTGGGGTCTGTGGGGATTATTCTTTCGGAACATCCCGGGCTTGCCGGAACGACGGGAGCGGCTTCATGCCTTCGAGCGTTTGGCGCTCAACCCATCGTGCATAGGCTGCAACTTAAGCGGGAAGTCTTGCGGAAACGTTAATGCGGGTTGCAAATTGCAATCTTGGCGCGAGGCCGGCGAACATGGCTGCCAGATCCTTAATTTCGAAGGATCAGTTCACCGAGCGCACCAGGCTGCCTATCAGCATGTTCCAGCCGTCGATCAGCACGAAGAACAGAAGCTTCATCGGCAGTGAAATCAGCGAGGGCGGCAGCATCATCATGCCCATCGACATGGTAAGCGTCGCCACGATCATGTCGATGATGAGGAAGGGCAGCGCGATCAGAAATCCCATTTCGAAACCGCGCCGCAGCTCCGAAATCATGAATGAGGGAATGAGCACGCGCAGGTCGACGCTGGCCCGGTCCTTGATCTCGAAGGAGCCGTGCGCGAGATCCTCGAAGAGCTTGATGTCCTTTTCGCGCGTTTGCGCCAGCATGAACTGCCTGAAGGGCTCGACGATCTTCGGAAAAGCCTGCTCTTCGCTGATCTGGTTGTCCATCATCGGCTTGATCCCGTCTTTCCAGGACCGGTCGAAGGTCGGCGCCATGACGAAGAAGGTCATGAACAGCGACAGGCTGATCAGCACGAGATTGGCGGGCGTGCTCTGCAATCCAAGACCCGAGCGCAAAAAGGACAGCGCGATAACAAATCGCGTAAAACTCGTCACCATCATGAGAAGTCCCGGCGCGAGCGAAAGCACGGTCAAAAGTGCGACGAGCTGGACGATGCGTCCTGTCGCCTGGCCGCCGACGGCGTTGAGCGCCGTGGCGAGATCGCTGGTCTCGGCCTGCGCGCCCGCAGCCGTCAGGCCGGCGACCGAGAAGACGAGCAGGAAAAGAACGCGATGCAGCTTCATTGCACGACCAGGGATTTGATGATGAATTCGCGCACCTTGCCGTCCGTGCGGGTGGCGACGCGCTCGTTGAGATCCTGCCGGAGATGCTGCAGCCCCGCGACGCCCTGGATATTCCGCAACGTCTGCGTGCGCATGAAGGCCAGGATGTCGCTGCTGATCTGCCCGACAATCGCCTCTCCGTGCGGCAGCTTGCCCTCGAAAAGGATGGAGCCTTCGACGCGCACCCAGACGTCAGGCGGCGCGGCGAGATTGGTCACCACCGCGGGCACGTCGAGCGTCCCCATCTCAACGATGGGCGCAAAATTTTTCTCGTCCTCGGGTTTTGCCGCGGCCGCCTTGGCAGGTTCGGCCGGCTTCACCTGCATGCCCTGGAAGCCGCCTACGCCCGCGGCAATGAGGCCCGCGACCAGAAAGGCCATGGCGTTCTGCGCCATGCTCATGCCGCCTTTCGCCGTATCGGTTTTTTTCTCGGCCGCCATCTGCGCTCTCCCCCGTCAGAATGGCTTCACCGTGTCGAAGACCTCCTGGCCCCAGGAGGGCTGCTGCACTTCCGTCATGCGGCCCTTGCCGCCGTAAGAAATGCGCGCCTCGGCGATCTTGTCGTAGCCGATCGTGTTGTTGCTGTTGATGTCGCGCGGACGCACGATGCCCGCGATCTGCAATTGGCGCATCTCGAAATTGACGCGCACTTCCTGCGAACCGTTGATCATCAGATTGCCATTGGGCAGCACGCGTGTGACCACGGCGGCGACCGAGAGCTGCAGTTTTTCGGACCGGTCGATGCTTGCCTGTCCGTTGGTCGAACTCGACGCGTTGATATCGGCGGCGGCATTGACCTTGTTGGTCGAGCTGTTGAGGCCAAAGGACCAGTCGAAGCCGCCGGTTTCCTGCGCAGTGTGCGAGCGGCCGCTGGTGTTGCCGAAAGTCGCCTTGTCGTTGATCATGATGTTGACAGTGATGACGTCGCCGACCCTTGCCGCACGCGGGTCGGTGAAGAGATTGGCCGAGCCGTCGTCAAACAGCGAACCGCCGGGCGGGCGGTGGGGCATGTCAAGGCGCGCCATGGCCGGATCGGTATGCGCGACGAAACCGCTGCCGACGGGCGACATGTCCGGCGCGCGGAACATTTCCGGCGTTTTCGCGCAACCGCACAGGGAACCGGCGGAGGCTGCGCAGGCCAGGACCAACGCAAGGTTCCGACGAGCGATTCGGGAGAAGTTGGCGATCACGATTTCTTCTCGTCGGATTTGGGGGCGGCGCCTGTGAGCAGGTCGCTCAGGCGCGCGGCGCGCGCCGGGTCCATCTCAGTCATGACCGCGCTGGCTGCGGAGGGCTTGAGCTTCAGGAGAATGGCCGCCGCAGTGTCGTCGTCCATCGCCTGCAACTGTCCCGCCGCGGCTTCCGGCTTCATCTTGGCGTAAATGGCGGTCAGGCTTTCGGCGGCCTTGGCAAGCAATTGCTCGCGCTTGGCGACCCAGTTGCGGACTTCCGCCTCCTTGGCCTCAAGCTCGGAAATCTTGATGATCATCTCGGCCTGCAGAACCTTGACGCGCTGCTCCTGCCAGGCGAGGCGCGTCGAGTTTGCGGAAGCGGCGACCGCGGCGCAGAAATTCTCGGCCCCCTTCGGCCCCTCGACCGCAAGAGTTTTTGGCGCGGCGGCAATCGGCTTTTTCATCTGGACCTGGCGGACGCCGGGCGTCCTGGGCCGTTCGGCCGGCGCTTTCTTCTTCTCGCCTCCCTCGTGCTCCTCGCTGGCGAAAGCGGCGGGCGCGACGACAGGCGGCATGAAGGCGAAAGCCATCAGCAGGGTCATTGTCTGGCGAAAACGGCGATTCATGAGTTCATCGTCCTTTGCCAGCAACTTGGTCGCACAAGCTTGCTCCACGCTGACCCGGCCTGTCGGCGCCTTCGTGAACAGCCGCGGCCAAAGCCTCGGTTACTGGACGACGATGTCAGCCTGCAGGGCTCCGGCCGCCTTGATTGACTGGAGGATGGCGATGATGCCTGTCGGCTTGACGCCGATCTGGTTCAAGCCGCGCACCAGGCCCTTGAGGCTGCGACCGCTCAGCATCGCCACCGAGCCGCCCGCTTGCGTGGCGTCGATGTTGGTCTGCGGCGTGACCACGGTCTTGCCCCGTGATTTCGGATTGGGTTGCGAGACCTGCGGCGTCTCGGTGATCCGCACGGTCAGCGAGCCCTGCGTCACGGCGACAGGCGAAATCTGCACGTCCTGTCCGATCACCACGGTGCCGGTGCGCGCATCGACCACCACGCGCGCCGGAATGTCCGGCTCGACCATCAGTTCCCCCACTTCGGCTATGAAATGAGTTGCGCCGACGCCCGGCGGGCGGGCGAGGCTGACCGAATTCGGACTTTCCTCATGTGCGGAGCGGCGACGATAGGCGCTCCAGCTATAGGCGTTGATCGCGTCGGCGATTCGCACGGCCGTGGTGAAATCGGGATTGCGCAATTCGAGCGACAGCGGTCCGTCGTCCGGCATGCGCGTGGCGATTTCGCGTTCGATGGTTGCGCCGCCGGGAACGTGGCCCGCGGTGGGAACGCCTTGCGTAAGAGTCTCGGCCTGGCCCTGGGCCGCGAAGCCCGTAACCGAAACCGCGCCCTGCGCAATGGCGTAGACCTGGCCGTCCACGCCGCTCAAGGACGTCAGGAGCAAGGTGCCCCCCATCAGCGAGGCCGCGTCGCCAAGCGAGGAAACGGTG
The DNA here is from genome assembly GCA_963713695.1 of uncultured Alphaproteobacteria bacterium. Lineage (GTDB taxonomy): Bacteria > Pseudomonadota > Alphaproteobacteria > Rhizobiales > Beijerinckiaceae > Rhodoblastus. The sequence goes on along the minus strand of CAVQMU010000002.1, from coordinate 200,007 downwards.
ACGTCCAGGCGCGTGCCGCGCCCTGCGAATGGGGGCAGGTCCGCGGTGACGATCACCGCCGCGACATTGCGGGTGCGCAGATTGGCGCCGCGCACATTGACGCCCATGCGATCCATCATCGATTGCAGCGATTGCCCAGTGAAGGGCGCATTCTGCAATGTGTCGCCAGTGCCCTGCAGGCCGACGACGAGCCCGTAGCCGACAAGCTGGTTGTCGCGCACGCCCTTGACCGTCGCCACGTCCTTTATGCGCACAGCGCCGCTCGCGGGCGCAAGCGCAAAGCAGAAAACCGAAATCAGGGCCGCCAGCAGGAGTCGCATTTCAACCGCCATTCACGCGGATCGATCCGTCAGTTTGAACGAGGCCTGAAACCACCTGTCCACTGTCCATGTTGCGCACCTGGACGACCTGGCCAACGTAGCCGTTTTGCAGGGCCTGCGCCGTGGTGACGATGACGATGCCGTCCTGCTGATAGACAAGCTGCACCTGCGTCCCGGTAGAGACGGCGCGCGGCTCCTCGACGGCGATCGAGGGAATCGGGCGCCCTGGCAGCAAGGTCCGCCGCGCCACCTTGCCGACAATGCTGGCGCGATCCCAGAGCATGTCAGGCGACGCCGCGCCCTGCCCCGCGTCTTGCAGATCGACCAGCATGGAATCGTTGATCTTGTCGCCTGGGTAGATCACCTGCGCGGGCGCCGGCAAGGGGCGCGACCCGGCCCAGGCGGGCGCCGCAGCGAACAGGCCGAACGCCAACGCGGCCGCCGCTGCGATTCGCCGAGGACCGGAAAACGGGGTCATGACACCCTCAAGTTGGAAATGGTGCCGGCCATCGAGCTTGCCGCCTCGACCACTTTCGAATTCATTTCATAGGCGCGCTGCGCGGCGATCATGTTCGAAATCTCGGACACGGGATCGACGTTGGAGGCTTCGAGGTAGCCCTGGTTGATCTGTCCGAAGCCGGGATCTCCCGGCACGCCGGTCACGGCGGGGCCCGAGGCCGCGGTCGGCTGGAACAGGTTGCCGCCGAGCGCCATCAAGCCGGCTTCGTTGACGAAATTAGCGAGGGTGAGCTGGCCGATCTGCTGAGGATTGGTCTGGCCGCCGATGGTCGCCGAGACGACGCCGGTCTGGCTGACGGTGACCGCCGTGGTGTTGGTCGGCACGACCATCGTCGGCATCACCGTGTAGCCGTCGGCGGTGACGATCTGCCCCGTGGCGTTGGTGCTGAACGAACCGGCCCGCGTGTATTCCGTTTCGCCGTTCGTCGACTGCACCTGGAACCAGCCGCGCCCGCTGATGGCGAGGTCGAGCTGGTTGCCGGTATTGGTCAGCGAGCCCTGGATGTTGAGCGGGCGAATCGCCGCGGTGCGCACGCCCAGGCCGATTTGCGCGCCTTCCGGCACCACCGAATTCTGGCCACGATTCGACACGCCCTGCAGGCGTTCCGCCTGATAGATCAGGTCGGTGAATTCGGCGCGCGAGCGTTTGAAGGCGGTGGTGTTGATATTGGCGATATTATTGGCGATGACTTCAAGATTCTGGGTCTGCGCGTTCATGCCCGTCGCAGCGATTGCAAGCGCTCTCATCGACTAACTCCTCTGGTGCATTTTCAAGCGAAACGAATTCCGGTTCGCGCGAAGAAAACGCGTCATTTTTGACTTCAAATCTGCATCTGACTGATCTGCTGGTAGGCGGCCACCGCCTTGTCACGGATGGCCAGCGTGGTCTGCAGCGTCCTCTCGGCGTTCATCACGCTGTTGACGACCTCGCTGGCGCTGGCCTTTCCCTCGATGCCCGCCATGGACGTCGTTTCAGCAGTCCTCAGGGTCTTCAGCGCGTCGCCCGACGCCTGCGCCATGACCGCGCCGAAATCGGAGCCCGCCGCTGCGTGCGAAGCCTGGGATGCGGCCGCCGGCGCGGTCGTGGTCGCCGCCTGCAAGGCGTTGGCGGCGAGGGGAAGCAATGCTCCGATCATGGTCAGGTCCTCAGGAGGTCGATGGTTTTGGAAAGCATGTCGCGCGCCTGCTTGACGATTTGCAGGTTCGCTTCATAGGAACGATTGGCCTCGCGCATGTCGGCCATTTCAAAGAGTAGATCGACATTGGGCATTTTGACATCGCCCTTGTCGTCCGCCGCGGGATTGCCAGGCTGGTGTTCGACGCGGAACGGCGTCTTGTCGGTGCCGAGCGACTTGATCGCGACGAGGTTCTCGCCGCTGGCGCGGTCCATCTCGCTTTCGAAACTGATGGTTTTGCGCGTATAGGGATCGGCGCCGGCAACGGAACCGGTCGATTGCGCATTGGCGATATTTTCAGCGACGATGCGAAGGCGCATCGATTGCGCTTCGAGACCGGAACTCGCGATGCGCAGGGAAGTGGAAAGGGGATCTACCGACATGATCAGGCCTTCACCGCCATGCCCAGCATCTGATGAAAGGCGCGCACGATATTTGTATTGAGCGCATGGGCGTTCGTGACTTCGCCCGCCTTCATCATTTCCTGCTCCAGGTTTACCGAATTGCCGGAATAGACCACATCCCAGGACTCTCCCGGTTTGACGTTCGTTTTCCCGCTGCTGAACGAGGCCGGCTGCAGATGGCCCGCCTCGGTCGTCGCCATTGGCAATTGCATATGAGACAGCACAGCGGAAAATGGCTGCACATCCTGGGCGCGATAGCCGGGCGTATTGGCGTTGGCCACATTGGAGGCGATCGTCACTTGCCGTGTCGAGAGCCATTTCGCATTTTGCGAAGCAAGCGAAAACAGCGCGAGCGGTTCCAATTTCTTCTCCTCCGCGAATGTCGATGCGCCAGCATATGAAACCAATCTTGCCTCAGGCTGGCGCCCGTCCGGCTTCGCGCCTGGCGCGAGAAACGATCATGGCGCGGAAGGCGTCGAACAGCGCATGCATCGGCGCGGATTTGTAAGGAAAGGTCTTGGGATCGTCGAGGTCGTGCGCGATCATCGCAGTGCCCACCTCGAAGACCAGCAGCTTGTCATCGTCGATTTCAGCACAGTCGATCAGGAAGTAGTCGAGGTCCAGCTTTTCGCGCATCAGGGCGAAAGTCGCCTCATGACGTTTCGCGAAATCCGCAAATCTTGCGAGAAAGCGCGCCTCCTCTCCGCGATTGGCGGCGTTTTCGATCATGTCCGCATTGAGGTAATGAATCATCCAGCGCGGCGAGATCGCCAGATGCACCGCAAAGGGCGTCCCGTCCACGACCGCGATCCGCATCTTGCGAAAAAGGCGGTCGGCGCCGCGATAGTCGATGAAAGGCGCCGAGTAAAAGTTGTCATCGTCGTGCTTTTCGAGATACGCGGCGAGAGCGTTTTCATCCTCGATTTTTTCGAGCCCTTCGCCGGCGTGCGAATCGACGGGACGCATGATCAAGGGAAAATCGTCGGCGTTCGCAGCCGCGCTCCGCGACAGCTTTTCGTTGCGCGGATAGATGACGCCGGGGACATTGTGCAGCAGCCGCCAGGAGCCGTCGCGCGTCAGGCGCGAAATGGCGTCTGCGCCATTGATCAACGGCTGAGTCCATTCGGCCGCGACCCGCGCGATTGCGTCAAGAACAGGCTGGTTCCCGGCCGATTCCGCGACGGCGACAAAAGCGGCGTCATGCGGCGGCGCGGCGGCGATGATGTCCATGCCCGCTTCGACGTAGAAGAATTCCAAGCGAATATTCGCGCCCTCGAGCAGGAATTCGACCGGCGTATTCGCCATGAAATCGCCCGGCGTGGAAAGGACGAGCAATCGCAAAGCGTCGTTCGCGGGCGCGGCCTGGATAAAGGTGCGGGAAATGTCGAGCGCGCGGGCCTGCAGGGCCAGCCGGTTCGCTTTTGCCCCGAGCAATTGCTCTATCGTCGAAAGATCAAGCAGCGCCGCCGCGTCGCGAGAATTGGCCGTCAGCCGCGCCAGCAGGGCGTTGGCGACGCCCGCGAGATTTTCCCCCCGCATCGCCTTGCGCGTGAGCGCAGCCAACCCGATCAACGGCGGACTGTCCTCCTGCGCGAGTGGTGCGACGGTCTGACGGCTGGTTTGCATGGACGGGTCTTTCCGGCTTTTGCCGGCGACCATCGCCAAGCATTTGCCAGACCCAATCTTGCCCCGTGCGCTTGCCCGGGGCTGGCGACGTTTTTAGTTTGCGCCGCGTAAAAGTTCGCCGCCTTGCGCGGCGCGGCGCGTCAGGATCACGCGATTGTCCGCATGAGGCTTGAATTCGTTGGAATAGCCGATGACGCTCTCCGCCGCGCCGAGCACCAGGAACCCGTCGGGCGCAAGGCAGCGCGAGAGCCGGTTCAGAACGTCGCGCTTCTGGTCTGGAGCAAAATAGATCAGGACATTTCGGCAGAAGATCACATCGAACACGCCGAGCGCGGAAAAATCGCTCATCAGGTTGATCTGCCGAAAATCAACGCGCGACTTGATGTTCTGATTGACCGCCCATTGGTCCTTGCGCTTGGTGAAATAGCGCACGAGATGCGGCATGGGCACGCCGCGCTGCACCTCGAAATGCGAATAGACGCCGTCCCTGGCCTTTTTCAGGACGGTGTCGGCGATGTCGCTGGCGACAATGTCGACCGTCCAGCCCATCAGGCTGCGCGCCTCTTCGTCAAGGATCATCGCAAGCGAATAAGGCTCCTGCCCGGTCGAGCAAGCCGCCGACCAGATGCGGACCCTGCGGTTTCTCGCGCGGTTCTTCAGCAACTCCGGCAGGATCGCATTGCGAAATCCCTCGAACGGCTGACGATCTCGGAAAAAGAAAGTTTCGTTGACCGTCATCGCCTCGGTCACCTTCTTCGCCAGGCCGCGATCGGCATCAAGCCGCGCGACGAGTTCGTCCAGGCTTGAAAGCCCCGCCTGCTGCACGACGGGGGTGAGACGCGCCTCGACAAGGTATTTCTTTTCCCGATCCAGCGACAGGCCGGAGGATTTCAGAAGAAAGGCCTGGAGGGCGGTAAATGCCTGGGTCATGGCGACATACTCGTTTACTGACGCGAAATATTACGAACGCAAATCCGGCGAGGTCCAAACGGCGACCCCAATTGCCTGGCGGGGGATCGAGACGTGTGAGATCAAGCCCCGGTCCCGCCATCCCGAGGCTTCCGGAGGCCGACCATCAGCACAAGCCGACTTCCTCGAACTTCGATTTCACGATCTGCTTGTTGAATGGTTTCATGATATATTCGTCGGCGCCGGCCTGCATTGCGCGCGTGATGTGCTTCACATCGCTTTCCGTGGTGCAGAACAGCACTTTCGGCGCCGTGCCATTGGGAAGCTGGCGCAAGTTGATAAGGAACTCCAAGCCGTCCATGACCGGCATGTTCCAGTCGAGCAGGATGGCGTCGGGCATGGTGGCGTTGACGGAAGCGAGCGCCTTCTGGCCGTCTTCCGCCTCGGCGGTCTTGAAGTTCAATTCCTCGAGGATCTTCTTGGCGATGCGCCGGATCATCGGCGAGTTGTCGACCACAAGAACATATTTCATCGTTCATCTCCGTTATAGGGGGCGCGTCCTGACGCGCGTTTGGTTAGAGGTCGTCGGAGAAATCGAAGACCGCGTCGATGTTGAGCAGCGGGAGGATTTGCCCGCCGATGCGATTGTAGCCGGATGCGAATTTCGCCCGGCGCCTTCCTATGTGCGGGGGCGGCGCGATCGCCGTTTCCGCTGTCAGCGTCAGCACGTCGCCAACCTCGTCGACAAGAAGAGCGAAGGCTTCGTTGCGATGCTCGATGCCGATGGCCAGGCTTCCCGAGCCGCCGGCTTCGGGCGTGAGGCCGAGGCGGCGGCGCAGGCTGACCGCCGTGACGATTTTTCCGCGCAGATTGACCAGCCCCACGATGTCGCGCGGGCCGCCGGGCGCAGCCGTCACGGAGCCGATGCGGAAGATCGTCTGGACGCGCGTGACCGGCAGGCCGAACGTGTCGTCGGCGACCTTGATGGAGAAATATCCGTCGAGCGCATTGCCCGCAGCGGGCGCATTTTCACGAATAAGTTTGGATGGCTCGTAGCTCATGCCGCAGCTCCCCTGGCGAAGCCGTCAGCCATGGCCTCGTCGTCTTGGTGATCTATGCAGGCGCGGATCAGGTCCAACATCTGGTTACGCTGGAATTTGCCGACGGCCGCAGCCATTCCCGCGGCGGCGGCGGCGCGCGATATTTCGCGGGTCGCATATGGCGCGATCGCGATCATCGGCGCGCGAGCGCCGGCCTCGCGCAACCGTTCGATCAGTTCGAAACCCTTGACATCCGGCAATTCGACATCGACCAGGATCGCGTCGAAGGACGAGTCCTGCGCGACGATGCTGACGGCCTGCGCCCCCGACGCCGCCTTGATCACTTCGAAGCCGGAAGCCTGAAGCGTCGCGGCGAGCATGTCGCGGAAGAAGGCCGCGTCGTCGACGAGCAGCAGGCGGTTCTTGCGATCCTTGCCGCGCGCTGCGGCGCCTTCGTGGCTCGGTCTGAGTATTTCGATGAAATAGGAGATGTCGAGCAATTCGACAACCTTGCCGTTGATGTCGGCCGCGCCAATGATTCCAGGCGATTCGCCGCCAATCTCCACATTGAGACGATGCTCGATGATGTCGACGATGCTGTCGACCAGAAGGCCGAAGGGTTCGCCGTCGGGCGAAATGACGAAGACCGTGTTGTCGCCTTCCTTGACCATCACGTCATGGGCCGCCGCAACGATCGGCATCAGGCGGCCCTGGTGCTGCATCAGCAGCATTCCATTCGACTGCTCGATGCGTTCGGACGGCACGGTTTCGATGCGCGCGATGTTGGAGAGCGGCAACACCTTGTCGACGCCGGAGCCGGCGCGGAAATAGACCAGGCGCGTCTTGTCGGAGGACTGGGATTTTCCGCTTTCAACGCTGGTCGCCCCCGCTTCGCGCGTCTGCTCAAGGCCGAGCGACGCGCAGATTCCATTGGGATCGAGAATGAGCACCACCGACCCGTCACCGAGAATTGTATGGCCGGAAAAGGCCGTGAGGTGCGACAGCGAGCCCCCCATCGGCTTGACGACTATTTCCTGAACGTCGGTCACGGCGTCGACCGTGATGCCGAAGGAATGCGCGCCGACGCGCATGATGACCGCGAGTTGTTCCGGCTCGCTCGCACACTCCGCGGCGGAATCGAGATTGAGCAGTTCCGCGAGGCTGCCGATGGGCAGGACCGCCTCGCGCAATTGCAGGATTTTCGAGCCCTGCACCATTTCGATCTTGTGTTCCCCGCTGTTCAATCCGACCGCCTCGACAACCGAATGCTGGGGCAGCGCATAGCGCTGGCCGCTGGCTTCGACGATAAGGGCCGGAGCTATGGCGAGCGTGAGCGGAATCTTCAGAGCGAACCTTGCGCCGCGGCCGGGCGTGGAGGTCAGCGCGACCGAGCCGCCGATCGCCTGGATGTTTTCGCGCACGACGTCCATGCCGACGCCGCGCCCGGAAACATTGGTGACCTTTTCGGCGGTCGAGAATCCAGCGGCGAAGATGAAGCGGTAGATGTCCTCGTCGCTCATCCGCTCGAGCTGAGCGCTGGTCGCAAGACCGATCGACAGCGCCTTGTCCTTGATCTTCTGGATGTCGAGGCCGCGGCCGTCGTCGCTGATCTCGATGGTGATCTGCCCCGCCTCGTGCGAGGCCGCGACGCGAACCGTGCCGGTCGCCGGTTTTCCCAGGCGGACGCGCTCTTCAGGCAATTCGATGCCGTGGTCGGCGCAGTTGCGAACGAGATGGGTCAGCGGATCGCGGATCAGTTCGATCAATTGCCGGTCGAGTTCGGTGTCGGCGCCTTCCGTGACAAGATTGATCTTCTTGTGAAGATCATTGGAAAGATCGCGAATTATTCGCGGCAGATTGGCGAAGACGCGCTCAACCGGCTGCATGCGCGCCCGCATCACGGCGTCCTGCAGGTCGGTTGTCATGGTCGACAGGCGCTGCAGCGGCGACTTGAGGGTTTCGTCTTCCTTGTGACGCGTCAGTTCGATCAGCTGATTGCGCGTCAGAACGAGTTCCGACACGAGATTCATGATACGCTCAAGCGTATTCAAATTGATGCGGATCGTCTCCGCGCCCTTGGACTGGCGCGCTTCGCCGGGCGCATGATCGCCGGCCTGTTGAGGCGCCTGGGCGATTGCAGTCGCCGCTGGCGACGGGGCGGCGGGCGCCGACGCCTGTGGCTGTTGCTTCTTCGAGTCCTTGGCTGCCTTGCGCAACGAGGCAACAAGAGCATCGAGCGATTCCTGGGTCGCAGGAGCCGCCGTGACAGCTTCCACAGGATGCAGCTCCGCGACGGCATCGTTCTCCGGCGGCGGCGCGCTGACGGGTTCGGCGACAATCGGCTCCGGCTCTGTCGCCACGGACGACTGGCGATTCTGGCAGATCGCGACCTGGCGATCGAGCATGGATACGAGGTCGTCGTCCTGCCCTTCGGGCTCCCGGCCAAACTCTTCCAGCGCAACCAGAAGATCCTTCACGCGGTCGATCGCCACAAGTATTGCGGAAACGACTTCGGGCGTCGCCTGGGCGCCTTCACGCAAGCAGCCGATCAGGCTTTCGGCATGATGGGTAAGCTTTTGCAACCGGTCGAGACCAAGAAATCCGCAGGTTCCCTTGATCGTGTGAACGAGTCGGAAAATGCTGGAGATCAAAGCCGCGTCGTCCGGATTGCGCTCGAATGCGACGATCTGGGCGCTCGCCGCCTCGATCTGCTCCGCCGATTCCGCCAAAAATTCCTTGAGCATTTCATCCATAGCTCAGATTCCGTTCGCTTCAGATTTGTTGCCGCAATCGGCGTCGCTTCGGGTCGCAGCGGCGCCTTCATTGATCAGGCGGGAGACATAGGCCAGGCCAACTCGCATGGCTTCGGCGGTCTTCTCGCAGGACACGGCAATCGATTCGGGATAGTCGGGACGTCCGGATTCCTCCACGAGCGTCTGCTGGGCCTCGATGACGATCTGGGTCAAGCGGCCGAGGATCGATTCGAATTTCCTGCGCACCTCGGGATCAACCATGTCGTAAGCCTGCAAGGCATGGCGGGCGCCCGGAATGTTCGATTTCTCGAAATATTCGCAATAGCTGCGCGGCTGCCAGGCCAGGGCCTCGTCGGTCATCTCGGGCATCGTCGGCAGGAATTCGAGAACGAGCAGTATTTCGTTGAAGACATTCAGATAATCGTTCGCCAAGCCGGTGGACGGATTGACGATGCTCAGAGCTCCCTCGGACAGGAACTCCGCATGCGATTCCTCGCCCATTTCGTCTTTCGCCAACGGCTTCTGCATCTTCGCTACACTCGCTAAGGTTGCGAAGCTAATTTATTGCTCGCAACAGGATAAGAAATGGTTACTGCTCTCGCCTTGCGTGTAGCCTGCGTCCCATATTTCAAGATGTTCCGTGCGTTAATCGACCATTTCAGCAACCTCAAGTTGCATCATTTGTTAAGGAACTGTCGTCACTATGATCCTGGCCAGATCGCGCAAGCCTCGGAAGGCGCCGCGATTGCCGGCGCCTCGCTGGACGCCCGGCCCGGACCAACAATTGAATACATGCAGGAGCGGAATTGACCCGATGCTGAAAGGACAACCAGCAAATCTGCCGATCCGCGTCCTTGTCGTTGATGATTCCAGCTTCATGCGCAACGCCATCACCCGGCATATCCAGCGAGACGCGCGTTTCCGCGTGATCGCCACGGCGTCGAACGGTCGCGAGGCGATCATGCGGGCCGCAGAACTGAAGCCCGACGTCATCACCATGGATGTCGAGATGCCGGAAATGAACGGCATCGAGGCCCTGCGCCATATCCACGCGAAATCGGCGATTCCGATTATCATGGTCAGCTCGCAGACGGACGCGGGCGCCAAGACCACGATCCAGGCGCTTCAGCATGGCGCGATGGATTTCATTCCAAAGGCCGGCGGCTTCGAGCAATTGCACGAGAAGCTCCACGCCGTGGTCAATGCGACGCGCGCCCGCCTTGCGCCGATCGTCGCGCCGCCGACGCTGACCCTCGCGCCACGCCGCCCACTGCCGATGCGGGTTGCGCCGCCCAAGCCCAAGATTGTGGTCATCGGCAGTTCGACCGGCGGCCCACGCGCGCTGCATCAGGTGCTTGAGCGCCTGCCCGCCCGCTTTCCCGCGCCCATCCTCATCGCCCAGCACATGCCGCCGCAATTCACCGCGGCCATGGCCAAATGGCTATCCGACGTCTGCGCGATCAAGGTCGTCGAAGCCTCCGACGAATTGGATCTGCTGCCGGGCGTCGCCTATGTCGGTCCAGGCGGAATGCAGTTCCGGATCGCCAACGGCCGAGCCAGGATTTCGGTCGGCCAGGGCGAGAGCCTCTACAAGCCGAGCGTCGACGTGCTCGCGGAAAGCGCGGCCGCCGCCTATGGCGGCAATGTCCTCGCGATCATGCTCACGGGCATGGGAAATGACGGGACCAAGGGTTTCGTCAAGCTCAAGGACGGGGGCGCCTACATCATGGCGCAGGATCAAGCGACGTCGTCGGTCTGGGGCATGCCGCGCGCTGTCGCGGAAAGCGGCTGCGCCGACGAAATCCTTCCCCTCGGCGACATCGGCCAGCGCGTCAACGCCCTGTTCGGGCTGAACGCCTGACGCGGGAATACGCAGGTCGCCTGAGAGTCCTGGTCAGGCGCGACCGCGCGCCTGAACGCCCTGTCGCAAATCAAAAACGGTATGGGCCGCGCGGCTCAGGGCTTTGGCGCATCGTGCGAAGAATCCGGTTCGACCGGCGGCGCGGCCTGCGCCAGCGACCGCACGCTGGCGACAACGACCCAGTATTCGCCCATCCGCCGCACCGAAATGACCCTGCCGATTTCCGGTATTTCATCGCCCGCCCGAACCCTGCGATACCCATCCGCCGTCTCGAGCAGCGCATCGTCCGCATTCATTTCGACAATCCGCACTTCGCGGCGCGGCGCTCCCTGCTTGTGCGTGGGATTGGTCGGAACGACGCCGATGGGCGTCATGTCGATCGCGATCGCCCGGCCGGTCCGTCGCGCGTCGCTTTCAACCGCCGCCGCCCTCACCGCCGCCTCGACCGCGTGAATGCGGTTGGGCTGGGCGAAAATGGCGAAGTCCTCCATCGCATTTACGCGGGGGCCGCCTTCCTGATGGGTGAACATGTGCGCCGCGAACCAGACGGAACCGACGGCGCAAGCCACGCCCACGCTTTTCAGCGTCAGATCGCTCATGAGTGTCTCCTTTTCAATTTGCCGCCTGTCGCTTTGCAGCGCATTGGCGAGTTCGCGGAAGGCGTCGACAACTTCTTGCCATTTTCACGTCGCTGCCTTGTCGCTCTGAAGCGCATTGGCGAGTTCGCGGAAGGCGTCGACAACTTCTTGCCATTTTCACGTCGCCGCCTTGTCGCTCTGCAGTGCATTGGCGAGTTCGCGGAAGGCGTCGACGCTTGGCTTGTCCTCGAGCGACTGGTTCATGCCTTCGTAAATTTTCGGCACGAAGGACACGGCCTGGTCCATCACCGGATCGGAGCCCGCGTGGTAGCCGCCCATCAGCCGCAGGTCGCGCGATGATTCGAAACGCGCGATCATCGCGCGCAATTTCATCACCAGGGCGCGTTGTTCCTTGCTCCAGACATGATGCGCCAGTCGGGAGACCGACGACAGCACGTTCACCGCGGGATAGCGCCCCTGATCGGCGATGGCTCGGTCGAGCACGATATGGCCGTCCAGCGTGCCGCGGATATTGTCGGCGACGGGATCGTTGTGGTCGTCTCCATCGACAAGAACCGAAAACACGCCGGTGATGGCGCCGCCGCCGATTTCGCCCGGTCCGGCCCGTTCGAGCAGCTTGGGCAATTCGCTGAACACGCTCGGCGCATAGCCTCGCGCCACCGCGGGCTCGCCGGCGGCCAGCGCCACGTCGCGCGCCGCATGGGCGAAGCGCGTGATCGAATCGACGATCAACAGCACCGACTCGCCCTGGTCGCGCAGATATTCGGCAATGCTCATCGCGGTCTTCGGCGCGAGCCTGCGCATCATCGCGCTTTCATCTGCGGTCGAAACCACGGTGATCGCCAGCTTGCGGTTATCTCCGAGCGCGTCGTCGAGGAATTCGCGCACTTCGCGCCCGCGTTCGCCGACCAGCGCGATGACCACGCTGTCAAACCCCGATGAGGAGGCGAGCATGGCGAGCAACGTCGACTTGCCGACGCCCGATCCTGCGAAAATGCCGATACGCTGGCCGGCGCAAAGCGGGGTGAAGAAATCGATGACGCGAACGCCTGTCTTCATCGGGCGCCGCACGCGTTCGCGCTGCATGGCGGCGGGCGGCTCCGCGTCGATCGGAACCGAACGCGGCCCTTCAAGCAAGGGGCCGAGCCCGTCCACCGGCGCCCCGAGCGCGTTGATCACCCGCCCCTTCCAGGAGCGATGCGGCTTCAGGCACATAGGCCGGGCGCGAAACGCCAGGCTGCCGATGCCTGCATGAATCCGCGAATCGAAGGATTTCACCGTCACGCCGGAAACGTCGATCTTGACCACCTCGCCGGGAGAGGCGCGGTCCGGGCCGGCGATCGAAACGACGTCGCCGAGCTTGAGAAAGCGCGAGAGGCCGGCGACCCGGAAAGCGGAGGGCCCGACTTCCGTGATGACCCCGCCGATCCGGACCGGGTCGATCTGAAGTTCCGCCTCCAGCACTTCGCGCTGCAATTTTTCCAGAGCCTGCATCTAATCGCCTATGTGCTTGCGCATCGCATTTCGCCTGCACGCCGCGTCGTCACGACCCGCCCAGCGTCTTGATCGCTTCCTGAAGCGCACTTTCGGTCGACTGAATGGCGTTGCTGGCGCTCTCGAATGAGCGGGATACGTCGATCATCTTGGTCATTTCGAGCACGGGATTGACGTTCGAGCCTTCGCTCATTCCCTGCATGACTCCGTTTGTCGTGAAGTCGAGCACGGGCGTCCCCGGCTGGTCCGAAATGACCGCCGAATTGTCGTGGCGGCTGAGCCGCGCGGAGGCGTCGAGCGAAAACAGGCCGACCGCCCCGATCTGGCGGCCGTTCTGGAGGATCATGCCATCCTGCGAAATGACCGGCGGACCGCCGTTTGGATCGAGCAAGATCCCCGCGCCGCCGGCGTCGACCACAGGATAGTTGTTGACGCTTTTCAATGCGCCGGACGCATCCATATGCAGCCGTCCGTCGCGCGTATAGGCGATGCCGTCGGGCGTCTGCAATCCGAACCAGCCATTGCCCTGGACGGCGATGTCGAGCGGATTGCCCGTATTGGTGATTTCCCCGGTGCGACGCGAAATGTAATTTTCGCCGCTGCTGGCGAAAGCGGTCGGCGTCGCGCTCGCCTTCGACAGGATGGTCGAGAAGCTGACCTCCTCGGCGCGATAGCCGCCGGTGTTCATGTTAGCGATATTGTTAGCGATCGTATCGAGCCGCCTTTGCAGGGCGACCTGGCCGGAAAGGGCGACATAAAGACTCGATTGCATCGACAACTTCCGTTTCCAGGACAATTCCAGCCAAGACGTTTCAGGCGAAGCGAAACGGTCCCGCCAGGAGAAGCGTTCGACCGCGGCTCTTTCACCGGACAACGATCATTTGACGAAAACTTTAGCGGATCAGCGCTTGCCCCAGGCTGACGCTTCCCGCGCAATTCGCGCAGGGCCGGCAGGCTTGGCGGATTTGCGCGTCCGCTTCAGCCTCACGCAAGCCCGGAAACGCAAAGATGGATCCGCGGCGCAGCCAGCGGAGAACCACATTGAATTTTGTCATCGGCCTGTTCATCTCTGTCGGCTGCATGCTCGGCGGCTACGCCGCACTCGGCGGACATCTGCACACGCTGGTGCAACCCTTCGAATTCCTGATCCTCGGCGGCTCCGCCCTAGGCATTTTCGTCGTCGCCAATCCGCTTCCCGTCATCAAGGACACCGGCAAGGGCATTGTCGAGGCAATTGCCGGCAAGGGCCCAAAGCAAAAGGATTTTCTCGACCTGCTCTCGCTGCTGCACTCGCTGATGCGCGAGATGCGCAGCAAGTCGCGCGGCGAGGTCGAGGCCCATATCGATAACCCCACCGAGTCGGAAATCTTCAAGTTGCATCCCAAGATTCTCGGCAACCACACGATGCTCGGCTTCATCTGCGACTATGCCCGCCTGATCATCATCGGCAGCGCGCGCTCGTATGAAATCGAAGCTTTGATGGACGAAGAAATCCAGACGCTGACCTATGACAAGCTGAAGCCGTATCACGCGCTCAACATGGTCGGCGACGGGTTTCCCGCTCTTGGCATTGTCGCGGCTGTGCTCGGCATCATTCACGCCATGGGCGCGCTGGACCAGGGCCCGGAAGTGCTCGGCGGCCTTATCGGCGCGGCGCTGGTCGGCACCTTTTCCGGCATTTTTGCGTCCTATGGCATTATTTCCCCGCTCGCGGCCGTCATCAAGGCGACGCGCCAGAAGGAGCTGCGCAAGTTCACGTTGGTCAAGCAGACCCTGCTCGCCTACATGAACGGCGCCATGCCGCAGATCGCCGTCGAGTTCGGGCGCAAGACCATTCCGGCCAAGGAACGGCCGACCATCGACGAGGTCGAGAACGAAACGACCTCGGGCGGCGGCGACAAGCAGGCGGCGTAAGCAATGGACGCGAAAACTGAAAGCCGGAACGCCAAGGGAGCCGCCGAGAAGCTTCTCGACAATCCCGGCCTGACGGTTGAAAGGCTGCCGATGCTGCCGGTCATCTTCGACCGGCTCGCGGCTCTGTGCGCCGAGGGCATGCGCCCCTATTCGCCCGCCATTCTTTCGTGCTTCGTCAACAGCATCAACACCGACCATGTCTGGGACGCGCTCGACTCCTACGACGGCAGCATAGCGGCCATTCTGTATTCGCCGGAACTCGACGCGCGCATTCTCGTCGGCCTCGACCGTCGCTGCATGTTTTCGCTGATGGAAGTCCTGCTCGGAGGCGACGCCCAGGAGCCACCACACGACGACGACAGAAACTTCTCGACGCTCGAAACCCGGGTGGCGCAGACGGTGTTCGAAATCGCCGCGGAGGCGCTCCACTCCGCCTTCAGCCCGGTCATCGCCACGACTTTCCGGCTGGAGCGCGTCGAGACGCGGATGGACTTCACCGTGATGGGCCGCCGCAACGTCCTCGCCGTGATCGCCAAGATCCTCATCCAGTCGATGGATATCGGCGGCCAGATGTTCGTGGTCATTCCGCAGCCGGCGCTGACCCCGATCCGGCAACTATTGGCGCGCGACCTTTCGAGCGACGGCTCGGCCAGCGATCCCCGCTGGCAGAAGCTGATGCAGAAGGGCGTGCAAAAGGCGGAAGTCAAGGCCGTCGGCATATTGGACGAACAGACGGCGACGCTCGGCGACATTTCCGGCTGGCGCGTCGGCGACGTCATTCCGCTCAAGGCCTCGGCCCTCAACAGGGTTCGCCTCGATTGCAAGGGACAGCCCCTGTTCTGGTGCGATCTCGGCCAGGCCAAGGGACATTACACCTTGAAAGTCTCCGACCGCGTCGATGTCGAGGAAACGCCGCTCGTGCAATTCCTGCAGCGCGCAGGCGTCGCGGAAAACTCCTGAAGTCACGCGCCTTAAACCGCCGCAACCCCGAGGACGACAATGTCTGAAACTGACGAATTCCATCAGGCCGCCGATAGCCTCGACCCTGGATCGATCGCCCAGGACATGGACCTCAAAGGCCACGACGCCATCCTGCGCATTCCCGTCACCGTGCAGGTCGTGCTTGGCTCCGCGAAAATGCCGGTTTCCCATCTGATGAAGCTCGGCCGCGGCGCGGTGGTGGCGCTCGACCAGCGCGTCGGCGAACCCGTCAATGTCGTCGTCAACGGCCGCGTCGTCGCACGCGGCGAAGTGGTGGTGGTCGACGAGGACAATTCGCGCTTCGGCGTTTCGCTCACCGAAATCGTGGGATCCGCCGATGTCGACGCCTTCGCCTGAAGACGCCACGCGATATGTTCCGCCGTCGGCGGCGCGCGGCCACGCCATGGCGCGGCCGCTGTTCGGCGCGGAAAAGGTCGCGGCGCTGTTGCTGTCGCTCGACAAGCCGATCGCCGGACGCCTGCTCAAGCGCCTCGATTCGCTCGAACTGCGGCAGGTCACCCGCGCAGCCTCCGAGCTCGGAGCGGTCAATCCAGCGACGGTGGAAAGACTGATCGAGGATTTCGTCGAGCAATTTTCCGCCGGGGCCGAATTGCTCGGCTCGGCCGGAGAAGCAGAAAGCCTGCTGAATGGCGCGCTCGGCTCGGAAGAGGCCGCCGAAATCCTCTCCGACGTGCTGGGAAATTCCAACAAGGCGATGTGGGATCGCCTGTCGGCCGCGCCCGAAAGCGCGTTGTCCGATTATCTGCAGAAGGAGCATCCGCAGACCTTCGCCCTCGTCCTGTCCAAGCTTTCCTCCGGCGCGGCCGCCAAGATCATGTCGCACACGCCGCGGGAAACGCGCAATGGACTGATGCGTCGAATGCTTTCGCCGCGCCCCGTGATGGACCCCATGATGAGGCTGCTCGAACAGACCCTGCACGAGGACCTTTTGCTCAATGTCGCGCGCAACACCGGCGCCGATACCCATTCGAAGATCGCCGACATCATCAACAAGCTCGAACGCGACCAGATTGAGGACGTTCTCAACAGCCTCGCCGAAGACCGGCCCAAGGACGCCGAGACCCTGCGCGGGCTGCTGTTCACCTTCGAGGACATCGCCAAGCTGTCGCAGAAGGCGCGCACCACCGTCTTCGACAAGGTTCCCGCCGATCGCGTGGTTCTGGCCCTCAAGGGCACCGATCCGGGCTTCCGCGAAATGATCCTGTCGTCAATGGGCGCCCGCGCCCGCCGCATGGTCGAGGCCGAATTGAACACCGGCGGTCCGGCGCAGCAGCGCGAAGTGCTGAAGGCGCGCCGCGCCATCGCCGACACCGTGCTGGAAATGGCCGAGCGCAACGAGATCGAGATTAATTCCGACGGCCAGAGCGACGCCGTCTATGACTGATTTCAATCTTTAGCGGCGGCCCCCATGAGCGACGCGCCCGACAAGGAAAGCCAGACAGAAGAAGCCACGGAGAAAAGGGTTCACGATTCGATCGAAAAGGGCGACACGCCCAATTCGCGCGAAGCCGCCCTTTTTGCGAGCCTCCTGGCGTCGCTCGTGTTTCTGGTCTTTTTCCTGCGCGACGGCGCAGCGCGCCTGATCGTTGCGCTGCAGCGCCTGCTCGACCATGCCGGCCAGTTCCAGCTCGGCGAAGGCCGAAACGCCCTGGCCCTGGCCGGCGCGCTGATCGAAACGGCGGCCGCCTTCCTTCTTCCGGCCTTCGTCCTGTTCATCGTATCCGCGCTCATAGCGGCTTTCGGGCAAAACCCGCCGAGTTCTCGTGACCGACAGGATCGCGCCGAAATTCAGTCGCGTTTCGCCGGCGGCGGGCTGGTCGCGCCTGTTCACCGCGCGCAACGGCACCGAATTCGCAAAAAGCCTGGCCAAGCTCTCCATCGTCGGCTTCATCGCCTTCCTGATCGTCAAGGCCGAGATCTCCTCCTCCTTCGTCACCCTCTATTCAGATCCAGTTGGCCTCGCCGACCATCTGCTCTCCGTCTGCGTCCGGCTGTTCTCCGGCATCGCCGCCGCGGTCTTCGCGCTGGCCGCGGCCGACCTCTTCTGGTCGCGCCTGCACTGGAAGCGCGACCTGCGCATGAGCAAACAGGAGGTCAAGGACGAACTCAAGCAATTGCAGGGCGACCCAATGGTGAAAGCGCGCCAGCGTTCGCTCGCCATGGAGCGTTCGCGCAAGCGCATGATGAACGCCGTGCCGACGGCGACGCTCGTCATCGCCAATCCCACCCATTACGCCATCGCCCTGCGCTATGTCCGCTCCGAAGGCGGCGCGCCGAAGGTCGTGGCCAAGGGGCAGGACCTGATCGCCCTGAAGATTCGCGAAATCGCCGAGAAGAACGAAATTCCGGTCATCGAGGACAAGGCTCTGGCAAGGTCCATGTACGATCGTGTCGAAGTCGACATGATGATCCCCTCGGAATTCTATCGCGTCATCGCCGAACTCATCCATTTCCTCTCGAATCGCGGCGCGGACCCGCGCCAACAGTGAAAGCAAAACTCATGGAGATTCCCAAATCCTCGGCCGAATTCCCTGCCGAATTCGTCCTCGATTGCGAACGGGTCCTGGCCGAGGGAGTCGCGGACGTCGCGACCGAATTGCGTCTCGTCAATGTGATCGACCTGATCGGCTATGTCCGCTCCGAGCGCAGCGCCAATCTGGAGGATCTCGTCAATTCCTCCGCCGAGCTCTATTTCAAACATGGCGCGCTGCGCTATGCCTGGTCGGCTGATCTCGACGTCGTATGGGAAGCCTTGCCGACAGTGTCCCTGAACATGGAATTCTGCTGGCGCGGCGTCACCGCCTTCTTCCGCCTCTGCCTCAATTCGGCGCGGGCCGCCGTCGACATCCAGCACCTCGCGTTCGATTCCGCATGCGGCGAGGCGCATGTGCTCCACCTCTGCTTCGCCGAAGCGATCGCCGATTCGCGCCTGACCCCGCCGCGCCGCCAGCCGCAAAGCCTGTCCTCCAGGGATTTCAATTTCTGATTTCGCGTGGAGGTCGCGCATGAAAAAGCCGCGCTTCGATCAGTTCGAAGGGCGGCTTTTTAGTCGATGCCTGGTCGCGCGAAGGAACGCGGCAAAATAACAATCTCAGGCGATGCGGGCGCCCATGCGGAGGCCGCCCCAGTGCTTGCCGCGCACGAAAATGGGCGCCGAAATGTCCTTGATCAAGGCTATTTTTCCGCCACCGAGATCGCGAGGATAGGTCTGGCTCAGGACCTCCTGGACATTGCGTCCGGCCATCAGCCCGGTCATGTCGTCGAAAATCCGTCGGTTGCGCGAATTCGCGTTGTTCCAGACGGGGTCGGGCCCCTGCGGCGCAGAATAGATCTTGTTGTGCACGGGCAGATAGCCATTGCGATCGACCGCGGCGGAAAAGACCACCGCGGGGTCGAGGCCGAGAATGGGCTCCTGGATCGGCGGCAGGCAGGCTTCGAGGAAATCGAGCGCGCGATTGCGATATTGCTTCGGATTGGTGTCGGCGATGGGCGCGTAATTGACATCGAAGAGATCGGCGTCCGAAATCTCGCCCTTTGCCAGCGCTCCCTCGAAAGCGGAAGCGATCATCTTCGACCTTTCGACGACAATTCCGCGCAGGACCATTTCCTTGCTGAGGAGACGCTGCATCAGGCTCTTGAGATTAACGGCTGTCGCATCGGGAACGTCGACGAACTGCAGCCGCTGGCCGAATTCCGATGTGCCCGAGGCGCGTGCGCGCAGGCGGCCAATGTCAGCCAGGCTGGCTTCCAGCGCCGCGCCCGTCTCGAACTTCTCCTGGACGCCGTTGACCAAGGCGCAGCCTTCCGAAATCTCAACGATCTCGCCAACAATCCTGCGGCCTGAAAGCGTCAACTCGACATTGATCTTCGCCGGCGAGCGAGGATGACGCCGAAGATCCCCATCCGCGAAATTCTTCAAGGTGATCATCAAGCGCTTCGACAGCCTTTCGAAAAGGGTGCTCACCTGCGCCGACTGCGTCGAGACGTTTTCCGCAGCCTGCCCCGCATCGCCAACGACGCCTGTGAACATGTCGACGCTGCCGCCAAGCTGCTCCGCGCCCTGCGCCGCCGAATTGGCGCTCTGGCCGATTTCCTGAATGGCTCCAACCTGCTGGCCGGAGCTTTGGGCGACGGAAGCCGCGATATCGCTGATGCGGCCGATGATCCCGCGCACGTTCTTCATCGTGCCAACGGCGCTCTTCACCGCGCCTTCGATTTCCGCAATCTGGCCGGCGATGTCGCGCGTCGCCGCATTGGTGCGCTGGGACAGCGACTTGACCTCGTTGGCGACGACGGCGAAGCCGCGGCCGTTTTCGCCAGCCCGCGCCGCCTCGATGGTGGCGTTGAGCGCCAGCAGGCTTGTCTGGTTGGAGATGCCGGCGATCAGGCCGACAATTTCGGTCACACGCGCCGCTGAAGACGCCAGCAATTCGAAGCGTCGCTCCGCCTCGTCCGCGCTTCTGACCGCATCGGCCACCAGGGCATTGGCCTCGTTGGCCTGGCGTCCCACCTCCTGGCTCGACGCATGAAGTTCCTCGACCGCCGCCGCGACCGCGCCGATCGATCCCGATGTCGTGGCCGCGCCGTCCTTCACCAGCGAGACGCCGCCGCGCAAGCCCGACAGGACCTTGTCGAGATCACCGACGATCGCGCGCAGCGACGCCGCCTGGCTCTCGGCGATTTCGTTCGATGCGTCCATTTCGGATTCGACGGTATTCACCAGTTCGAGCGCCTCGCGCTCGCGCACCGAGGTTTCAAGGCCGCCGAAATAGGCCGTCAGCGCGCCGCCCATGTCGGCGAAGACCTGGTCGGCGAGGGCGCGGACGAGCGCCGCCTCGCGCGGCTGCCGGGCCAGGATGGCGTCGGTGAAGGACTTGAAGAAGTAGGCGTAGGATTGAATATATTCGCCGGGCCGCAACCCGATGCGCGCATGGGCGTCTCCGACGCGCCGCGCGCGCTTGGCGGTCTCCTGGTCGGGAGCGCGCGCAAGCAGAGCCTCCCAGTGCCGCCGCAACCCCTGTCTCAGGTCACCAGGATTCGCAGCCTTGGCGAGAATAGGACTTCTCGACGGATCGGTCTCTATCGCCGCGAAAAATCCATCGACGCTCTTCTGGACGTGCGGGGCAAGAAGTGCGGCGAGCGTCGCGTGAACGTCCTGCTCGGACAATTCGGCGTTTTTCCTTCTCAGGCGGTAAAGTTCCATACCATCCACACCATCGGTCAAGCGTTCGGTCGGCTGTATCGGCGGCCACAAGTCTCCTCCGACCCACGCCGCTATTCACGCGACGCTACCCGGAGGAGCTTGCGCGGACCTTTTCGGAAGCCGCAACAACTATCTGTTTCGCGTGACCTTAGGCGGCTTGGCCACGCGGCGAAAAATTCAGCGCGGGGTCTGTTCCTTGGGCATGTAGGAGAAGTCCTGGATCAGGACCTCCTTGACCATGCCCGCGCCGAGCTTCTCGTTCAGCATGTCCTTGATGCGGACAGTCAGGCCGGTCATGTCATATCTGTCGAGACGACGGAAATCGAGGCTCGGGTCGCCGTAAAGCGAGCGGAAGGCATAGTCCATGATGAAGGCTTCGGGACTGACGTTGAGCTTCTCCGAGGCCTTGGTGTCGATGCCATAGAGAAACTGCACGATCACATATCCCAGCAGGGCGCCGTCGCCGATGATCGGCACGTTGATCACCTTGGTTTTACGGTATTCATACGCCGCCGGCAGCGCTTCCGTGCTGGCTGTCGCCAGATGAGACGACTGCCAGTGAGTCGCGCCGAGGCTCGCCGCCGCGGTGATGGCGCTCGCCCAGATGGCGAGGACAAGCATCTTGATCATCGTGCCCTCCAGTTCATCGGTCAGGCTCCGCTGCGGCCATAGGTGCCATCAGATTCAGCCTCCTGCATCGCCCGCGAGACGAGCGTGGAGATTTCGTCCATGGCCTTCAGGTGATGGGCGAGAATCTGACGATTGGCTTCGAGCTTGCGCACGAGGCGGCGAATGCAGTCGCGATCGACGAGCTGGATGTCAAATTCGGTGAAATTGCGGAGGATGCGGTTGATCTCCAGCAGGCCCTGCTGCTTGCGGTTGTTATATTCGGTCAGCTCCACCGCACGATTTTCACGCAGCAACGCCGTCTCCTGATCGACGATCGTCTCCATTCGGCCGATGGCCTCGTGGAACGCCGCCTGAGCGCCCGCCTGGGTGCGCTGCGGCGCGCCGGATCTGTTCATCATGCGCGCCTCGTCAAATCTTGTTGGGCGCCGGCGCCGCCGCCGAGGCCTTGGCCAAGTCCTGATGCTTGTTCGAATGCAGCAGGTCGGGATGAGTCTCGAACAGTCTGGCGCCGATTTTCAAGCACCCCGACTTGGCCACCTCGTTGGCGATCTTTTCCGACAGCATGGATTTCCAGACGTCGCCGGCGACGCCGCCGCCAAAAACGTCGACAGCGTCCTTGGGCAACATCTGATCGACGAAGCTTTTGAGCAACACGCTTTCGAGGCCGATGGCCGCCTTGTGCTCCTTGGTCTCCACCGAAGACCTGATGGAAGCCGTGGGATTATGATAGGAATAATCCTGCAGCGGCGCGGCCGGCGCTGTCGAAACGCGATCGAGCGTGCGCGAAAAATCGGCGATCGGCTGGATGCCGGAGGCGCCGGCGGCAAGTGCGCGGGTCGTCGCTTGCGCCCTGACCGGATCGGCGGCTCGGGCGACATCGAGGATGAGATCGGAAGTCGGTGATATCGCCATGTTCGCCGCAAAGGATTGTCGTCGCCTAGAGAATGCAATGGCGAGTCTATGGATTCAAACTTACGGGAGGCTTGTCGGCGGCTTTCCCGCGAGACTTTCGCCCGCGAGACTTTGACTTTCGCCCGCGAGCCTTTCGCCAATGTCGAGCAAGGTGCGCCTTTCGCTCTCGCGATCGACCGCCATCGTCGCGTCCTTGACGATCTTCTCCAGGCTTTTCTTTTGCGCGCTGCGCGTCAGCAGCGCCGCCTTCTGCGCCTGTTCGGCGGCTTCGAGATCACGCTCGTTCCGCGCCGTTCGCGAAATATGCCGGCACGCCAGGCCAAGGATGAGGCTGTCGGTCTTCTCTTCGTTGCCGAGCAGGTCGAACATGGCGCGTTTG
Organism: uncultured Alphaproteobacteria bacterium; assembly: GCA_963713695.1. GTDB lineage: Bacteria > Pseudomonadota > Alphaproteobacteria > Rhizobiales > Beijerinckiaceae > Rhodoblastus. The sequence goes on along the minus strand of CAVQMU010000002.1, from coordinate 177,267 downwards.
TCGTCGGCCGCGGCGAGCTTGCGCCTTCGGATATCCGCCAGCTTGGCCTCTTCGAGCGCGTGCAATTGCGTCTTCACCGCCAACAGGCGTTCGAGCGATTTCTGTCTGTTGCGCATCAGTTGCCTTTGACCGCCCAATCGGCGAATTGCGTCATGAAGACTCCGACCATCGGACCGGAAATGAGATAGAAGAGGATGAGGCCGCCGGCGATGACGAAGGGACCCGATATGAAGAAGATCGGGATTTGCGGCGTCAGCCGGTTGATCAGGCCGATCGCCATGTTGACGGTGATCGCGAAAACCATGAAGGGGCTGGCGATCCTGAGCGCGATGACGAAGGTGCGCGCGAGATCGTCGACGAAAAAGCCGAGCGCGGCCTCTGGCTTCAGGGCAAAGCCGACCGGCATGACATTGTAGGAGGCGACCACGCCGCGGATCAGCTCCCAATGCAGGTCGGAGACGAAAATCAGGCAGGTGGCGGTCAGCGTCACCAGGGTCGCGAGCGTCGGCAGGGGTTCCAATTCATCGATCGGCGCGCCCATGCCGTTGCTCATGCCAATATTCATCGACGCCGCCATCATCATGGTCTCAAGCGCCAGGAAATAGAGCCGCCCGAGCAGGCCGATCATGCCGCCAATGAGGAGTTCGCCGAAGATGTCGCCGGCGAGCGTGCCGAGATCGTGGATCGCGAACGCCTTGCCGCCGGTCAGCGACGGCGCCAGCGCCAAGGTCAGCGCCACCGCGACGAAGAGACGCGAGCGGACGGGCAGGCGCGGGCTGGAAAAGCCCGGGGTCAGCATCAGGCAAGCGCCGATCCGGCAGAAAAGGATGAATACGGACGCCACAAGTTCCGGCGCGTCCGCGATCATGAAATCGTTCCCAGCGACTTGATTTCGACGCCGCGCGCCAGTTCGAGGTGTGAAAGCACCGGAAGCGTCGCGAAGAGGCGTTCGATGATCATGCGCACGTAGGCGCGCAACTCCGGCGCGGCGACGAGCACGAAATGCTCGCCCGCGTCCATGTGACGCCGGATGGCGACGGTCGCTTCCTCGCCGAATTCCTCGACAAGCCGCGGATCAATGTCAAATTCGAGCACGTCTCCCTTGGCGTCGCGCTTGAGGCTCTGGTGGAACACCATGTCCCAGCGATTGCCAAGGCGAAGGATTTTCAGCGCGCCGCCCTGGGCCAGGTCGCCGCAAATCTGTTGCGCCATGCGGATGCGCACATGCTCGACGATCTGTTCGGCGCGGCGCGCGTGCGGCGCGATCTCGGCGATGGCTTCGAGGATGAGATGGAGGTTGCGGATCGAGATGCGCTCGGCCAGCAGGAGCTTCAACACCGCCTGCAGTCCCGAATAGGAAATCTGCGCGGGGCTGATTTCATCGAGCAGGCGCTTGTATTCCGGGCCGAGGCGGTCGAACAGGGCGCGCATGTCCTTGTAGGATAGCAATTGCGCGAGATTGTTGCGGATCACTTCCGAAAGATGCGTCAGCAGCACCGACATGTTGTCGATCGGGTTGAAGCCGCAGCGCTTGGCCTCGTTCACAAAGGCTTCGGAAATGCTGTAGGCCTTCATGCCGAACGCCGGCTCGCGCGTTTCCTCGCCGGGCGTGTCGGGCCGCTTGCCGTCGCCGTTGATGATAAGAAATTCGCCGATGCGGACATCCTGGGTGGCGACGATCGCCCCGTGTATTTTGATCTGGTAGCTTTTGGGCGGCGCGGTCAAACTGTCCGAAACCTTGATCTCGGGCACGACGAAGCCGTATTGCACGGCGAATTTTCGTCTCATGCGCGCCACGCGCGTCGAAAGCTCCGTCTGCGACAGGAGCAGCTTCGCCGCGAGCTGCTTGCCCATCACCAGTTCGATTTCGTTGGTGCGCAGGGATTCCTTGACCGAATTTTTCGCTTCCTGCTTTTCCTGCTCGTCCTTGGCGCGTTGCGCCGCCGCCTGGACATCGCGTTCCCGCGCCAGTTTCTGCGGAATTGAGCGGCCGAGGAAGGCGAGCAGGCCGCTGAGCAGCGCGAACGGGAAGAATGGCAGCATCGGCGTCATGCCGAGGACGAGGAGTAGCGTGGCGGCGACGAAGAGGGCGCGGGGATAATTGCCGAGCTGGCCGAGCACCGCCTTGTTGGCCGCCCCGCGCGTGCCGCCCTTCGACACGAGAAGACCCGCAGCGAGCGAGACGATCAGCGCGGGGATCTGCGAGACGAGGCCGTCGCCGACCGAAAGCTTGGTATAGACGTCGGCTGCGGCGCCGATGTCCAGGGAATGGCGCGTGACGCCGATGATGATGCCGCCGAAGACATTGACGGCAAGAATGATCAGGCCTGCGATCGCGTCGCCGCGCACGAATTTCGAGGCGCCGTCCATTGAGCCGAAGAAGGAGCTTTCCTCTTCAAGTTCGCGACGGCGCAATTGCGCTTCCTTTTCGTTGATGAGGCCCGCGGACAAGTCAGCGTCGATCGCCATCTGCTTGCCGGGAATAGCGTCGAGCGTGAAGCGCGCGCCGACTTCCGCTATGCGGGACGCACCCTTGGTGATGACCAGGAAGTTGACTGTGATCAGGATGACGAAGACCACGAGGCCGATGACGAAATCACCGCCCATCACCAGTCGTGCGAAACCGCCGATGATGTAGCCTGCAGCCGTCACGCCCTGCGCGCCATGGGTCAGAATGAGGCGCGTCGTGGCGATGTTGAGCGCCAGCCGAAGCATGGTGGCGACCAGCAGGATGGTGGGGAAGGCCGAGAATTCGAGCGGCTTTTCGATCCACAGGGAGACCATAAGGATCAGCACGGAGAGTGCGATCGAGAAAGCCAGCCCGAGGTCGATCAGGAAGGCGGGAACCGGCAGGAAGAAGATGCAGAGAATGGCGATGATGCCGAAGGCGAAATAGACGTCGCTTCCGCTCTTTCTTGCCGGCTGTATCGCAGCAATCGCCCCTGTTTGCGCCATGGTTCACCCTGATTGTCCAGTCATGGCAAACATGGCGGCGCAAGCTTGCGTCAAACTGCCGCTGCGAACCGCCGACAGGCGATGAGAACCGCGTTCGCATGTCCGGTGCGCGTCATGGAACCGGGGCTCAATAGCCCTTTTCGACGCGAGCGTAGACCTGCTCGGTGAAATTGTGGACCTGGGCTCCGATGAAGGAGCCGCTCAGCGCGAGTATCACCAGCACGGCGATGATTTTCGGGACGAAGGTGAGTGTGGCTTCCTGGATCTGGGTCAGCGCCTGAAACAGGGCGATGACGATGCCGACCGCCATGGCGGCGCCGACCGCGGGGCCAGCGCCGAGCAGAATCGTCCAGATCGACGAATGCAGCAGGTCGAGCGCGTCGGCTTCGTTCATGGTCGGCGCGCCCTCCCGTCAAATTGCTCGGCCAAGGGCGCGGCAGGACGCCGCTGGACCGGAGCCATCAGGAGATGGTCACGCCCGAGCCGAGCGTCAGGGTTTGGCCGCTGGTCAAGGTCGCTGTCGAACCGCTCGAATTGATCGTGACCGAGGAAATGACGCCGCTGACCGTGCCGTCTGCAGACGTCACCGTGCGACCGACCGCGGATTCGGCCTGCGAAATGCCGGCGGTGTTCAGGAGCGAGGTCAAGGTGGTGTTGGTCTGCACCTGCTGCTCGACCGCAGAGAAGGATGCGAGCTGCGACAATTGCGAGGTCGGATCCATCGGATTGGTCGGATCCTGGTTCTGCATTTCCGTCACGAGCAATTGCAGGAACTGGTTGTAGTTGAGCGACGCCGAGGCGGCCGTCGTGCCCGCCGCGGCGGAGGTCGCCGCCGTGGCGGTCGTGGTCGAGGTCGAGGAAACGGGAGGGACGGTCATGGCTTCTTTCCTTCGTCAGGCGGCGGCGTTTTCAGCCGCCTTGTCTTTCATCATTTCGGCTTCGAGCGGAAACAGGCCGCGAATGGTTTTCATCGCCTCGAAGGCGCGATTGCCTTCGACCATGGTTCCGGCGGCGCGCAGGCCATCCGTCAGGGCGCCCGCTCCGAGCACTTCGCAGGTCGCGCCGAGCATGGACTGGAACATTTGCCGCGCCGCTGGCGCGCCGTCGCGTTCCATCAATTGCGTCTGCAGCACGAAATAGAGCTGGCGCAGGGGCGTGCTGGCGTCCGAGGGCTGAAGGACATGCGCCTCCAGCAAGAATGTGGCGTCATTCATCAGTTCGATCGTCGCCTTGCGCTCGACCTTGATGACGGCGCCGTTGACATAGAGCTTTTCGCCAGCGCGAAGCTTGAGCAGCATTTGGGCCTCACGCCAGTCCGTCGCGAATGATCGCGTTGATTTCGATCAGGTCGTTGAAGGACTCGGTGGCGCCGGTTCGCAGCCGCTCGATTTCCTTCATGATCCAGATGCCGATGGAAATGAGCTGCGCCCGAAGATCCTCCGGCAGGTCATTGCCCTGGCTGCCGAGATCGTCCAGGAAGATCGTCCAGAGGCCCCGCGAATAGGTAAGGGCCTCGAGGGCCTCCCGCGATTTCGAGCCGGCCGCCTGGGCGGCCTCGAGAAGGGTCACGCCGCGCCCGATTGCATCGTGTTCGCGCGCACGCATCTCCTGCGGAGAATCTTCGACGACTTCTGCATAAGTGAACTGGTACATGATACGCCCCTGCGCAAATCAGGCTAAAGGAAATTGACCAGGCTCAGCTTGTGTATCTGTGCGGTCAGCGAATAGGCCGTCTGAAGCTGGGTGGAGATGTTGGAGACCTCCGTCGCCACCTGGTAGCTGTTGACGGCTTCTTTGTTGTTGATCTGTGTGGTCAGGAGATTCTGCTGCAGGCTGATGGCGCTGTTGGCGTTCGTCACCTGGTTCTGCATGTCGCCGACCGTGGCGGCCGCCGCGATCAGGCCGCTGTTGGCGCTGGTCATGGCGTCGTTGGCGCTGGTCATCAAGGCCGAATAAGCGTCCGAACTCAGGTTCAATCCGGCGAACTCGCTGACCATGACAAGCGCCTGCGCCGTTTCCTGGAACGCGGGTTGATTGGCCGAGAGCGAGGTCGCCACGGTTTCGTTGACTCCGATGCGATTGCTCTGCGCCGTGCTCGAAGCCGAAGACCATGTCGAGCTCCAGTTCGTTCCGGTGAACAGCCCCGTGAACTGGCTGCTGCTCAGGAAGCTCGTCATCTGTGCGCCAGTGATCGTGCTGACGCTGGGCGAGGTGATCGGGAAGCCGAAGTTCGCCTGAAAGGCCGCGTCCACAGCGGTCTGCGCCGGACTCGCCGGAGTTTGCGAATAGGCGGCGATCGGCGCGACGGAGGTGTTGACGCCGCCGAAGACATATTGGCCGTCCGATTGCGAATTCATCATCGAGGCAAAGCCGTTTAGCGCGCCGGAAGCCGCCTGCTGAACTGCGGTCGCGCCGCTCGAACCCGGCGTCGTCGACTGCGCGCTGACGAGTTGGCTCAACATGGACTGGGTCGAGCCCTGCAGACTGGTCAGCGCGGCGGAAGCCGTGTCGAGTTGCGCGGAAACGAGCTGATTGGAGGCTGAGATAGCATTGATATCGGCCATCTGCTGATGCAGCGTGATATCCTGGCCCGAGCTTTCGCCGAGCGTCAGGCCTATGTCGGCGAGCAGCCCGGTCGAGCTTTCCGACGAAGCCGTCGTCAACTGCGTCTGCAGGCGGTTGACCGTGTTCTGCAGGACCGAGGAGACGGTGGATGTGGATACGGAGCTGACGGACATATTACGCCACCGCCTGCAAGAGGGAGCCGAACATCGAATTGATCGTCGAGATCAGTTTTGCCGAGGCCTGGTAGGAGTTTTCGAAGTCAAGCATCTGCGACATCTGCGAATCGATGTTGACGCCAGTGGCGTTGGAAAGCGCCTGTGACGCCTGTGTCGAAAGCGTCGACTGGTAGGTCGCGTCGTTGGACGCCGATTGATACTGGCCGTCGAGCCATGAGGCAGACGCAGCCGTGTAGTCGGTCAGGTCGGTCGATGTCGCGATGCCCGTTCCCGCGGGGAAGGTCGTCGTCGCGCCGAGCGCTGAAATGTCGCTTTGGAGCAGCGTGTTAAAGCCCGCCGCGCCGGTGGTGTTTTGCACATAGCCGCCAGGGTTTATGCCGCCGTCGCGGATCAGGCTGGGATTTCCGCCCGTTGCGGGATTGACGGCGGAGGAGACTGTGATGGCGCCGGCAAGGCCTGGAACCAGCGCCGAGCCCGGGACGGAGGTTGCGCCCGAATAGGTGAAGAGGCCGGGCAGCGTGCTCCCGGAAGTCGCCGCCGTCGTGCCGGTTTCCGCAAAGGCGTTTACCAGTCCGCCCGCAATGGAATCGAGCTGGCTCTGGTATTGCGTCGAGACATTGTCGCGCAGATTGGCAAGACCGGCCAGGGCGCCGGACGAAATCGGCATTGTGGCGTTGGCGCCTGTCACGGGAACGCCGTCGACATAGACGGAGGAGCCGACGGTCGAGGCGGTGAAAGTGTTTGTCGGCGTCATCGTCACGCTGCGCGGGCTCGTGTCAAACAGGACGGCGCCGCTGTCGGTGTAGATCTGCATCGACCCATTCGAACTGGTCGTGCTCGTGACGCCGATCTGCTTCGACAGGCTTTGGAGAATTGAGCTGCGTTGGTCGAGCGCGTCGGAAATGTCGGCTCCCGTCGCGGTTCCGTTGATGACAGTCGTATTGACGGTCTGGAATTGCGACAGCAGCGAATTGATTGTTGCGACCGACTGGACCATGTCCTGGTCGGCGGTCTCGCGCACGCCCTGCACGGTTGCTGTGGCGGAATTCAAGCCGTTGGTCAGGTTCTGCGCCGCATAAACAACGGAATTGGCGGATGAGGAATTGCTGGGCGAAGCGGAATAGGTCTGCAGGGCCGTGGAAAAGGCCTGCAACAGCGTCGAAGGCGAATTGGCGGAGGTCGAGGAATCCGTCGTCGTCGTCGCGTCGGAAATCGTCGACTGCAATTGCGTCACGCCGTCGGACAGGGCCTGCGCGGCGGCATTGGCCGACGTGCTCGACAGCATGGAATCGAACAATGTGGCGTTGGTCAGGTCGCTGATCGACTGGATGACCGCCGCGCCGCCGTTGCCGGTGACGAGATTTGCCACTTTTGCGGAGACGTATCCGGTCGCATTCTGCGCGTTGGAAATATTGCGCGCGACGACCGACTGGAGCCCCGCATTGGTGGCCAGCGAGCTTGTGGCGACATTCCAGGCGTTGGAAAGACCCATGACTAAGATCCGTTTTCAGGTCAGGTTCATTTGAATGAGGGTGGACATCAGGTCGGCGCCGGCCTTGAACATTTGCGAATTGGCCTGGTAGGCGCGCTGGGCCACGATCATGTTGGTCAGTTCGGTCGCGATATCGACGGTCGATTCTTCCAGCTCGCTCGAGTTGATCGAGCCAAGCTCGCCCGTTCCCGCGGTGCCCACCGAGGGCTGTCCGGACAGGATGTTGGCCGAATAGGCGTTGCCGGTCACCGGCAGGAGATTGTCGGGACTGGAGACATCGGCGAGCGGGATCTTGTAGGCGGAGACCGTCGATCCATTGGTGAGCTGGTAGGACAAGGTTCCGTTGGTGGCGATCGTGACGGAGCTGACCGACGCCGGCGCATTGCCATTGACCTGCGACGTCGAAACCGCAAAGGCCCCGGCGAGCTGGGTCATGCTGCTCATGTCGAGCGACATCGTCTGGCCGCCGGGAATTGTAATGGCCATGGAGCCGCCAGCGGTCAGGTCGCCGGTGGTCGAACTGAAGGTCATTGCCTGCGTGCCGATCGCCGCGGACGTATAGGGGAAAGATCCATTGGTCGCCGTCGAATGGTCGAAGGCCGTCGCCGTCCACGCTCCCGCAGCCGTCTGGGAAAAATAGATATCGATCGTGTGTGGCGTGCCGAGATCGTCATACATGACCATCGAGGTCTTCTCGTCATAGGCTCCGTTCGTCATCGTCGTCGCCGCGGTGGTGGCCGAGTCCGTGGAAGGCAGGTTGCCGGTCAGCGTTCCCGTCGTCGTCGCCGTCGCCGTCAAGGCGGTGGAATTGACATTGACCACCTGCATGCCGGTCAGCGAGTTCGACGCCATGGTCGGCGATCCCTGGGCGAGACTGTAGCCGTTCAGGTAGTAGCCGGCCGAATTGACAAGATTGCCGCTGGCGTCGGGCACAAAGGAGCCGGCGCGGGTCAGGAACTGCTGGCCTGCCGAATTGGAGACCACGAAAAAGCCGTTGCCGCTGACCGCCAGATCGGTGGATGACGTCGTGCTCTCCAGCGTTCCCTGCTGGGAAATATCCATGCGCGTGTCGGACTGGACGCCGCCGGCCGAGGTCTGGCCGACCGCCGCCTGATCGACGAGCGTGGAGAATTGCGTGTCTGCTTCCTTGTAGCCCACCGTGCCCGAGTTCGAAATGTTCTGGCCGATGTTGGCGAGATAATTCGACTGCGCGGCCATGCCGGTCACGCTGGCGTTCATGGCGTCATAAAGACCCATCGTGCTTATCTCCTGAAAGTTTTCTCCCGTCTTTTTGCCTGACGTGGCTTGCGCGAAGCTGACAGGGCCGCTTTGCCGATGCGGGACCCGGCGCCGACGCAGGTCTTAACCCTGCGCTCATAAATGCTCTTTAACATCGAGCATGGAGCCAAATCCGTCGCAGCCGCGCCGGAGGAGCGTTCAATCAATTCGTTCACCCTTGTTGGAGCTGGGATAGATGCGCGTAGTCCTTCTGGCGGCGGACCAGACATTACAGCAATCCCTGGCGAAGCTGCTGGAAGCCCGCGGCCACGAGGTCGTCTGCTTTTCGAAGTCCGCCGCCGCGCTCGACCATCTCGACGCCAATGAAGAAACCAATGCGCTGCTCGTCGTCGATTCCGGCAAGGGCGAGGGCGGAACCGAAATTTGCTGGGAGGCGCGGCTATTGTCGAGCTTCGAGCGGCCTGTCTATGTCTGCCTCATTTCGCGGCCGCTGACCTCGGACGCCTTCATAGAAGCCTTGGACTGCGGCGCCGACGACGTGCTGCAATTGCCGCTGTCTTCAGACGAGCTTTACGCCCGTCTGCGCTCGGCCGAACGCTTCAACCAGATGCAGCTCAAGCTGCTGGAAATGGCGACTCGCGACGGCTTGACCGGACTTTTCAACCGCCCCGCCTTTTTCAATCGCGCCACGCGCCTGTGCCAGGATTCCGCGACGCCGCTCGCAGCCATCATGGTCGACATCGACCATTTCAAGGCGATCAACGACAGTCACGGCCATGCCGCGGGCGACAAGGCGATCCGCGCCATCGCCGAATTCCTTAAAGAGCAGGGCGACACGGTGGGGCGACTCGGCGGCGAGGAATTCGCGCTGGTGCTCGATCACGGCGACGCCGGCGACGCCTGGCGCGAGGCGGAAGCCATGCGCCGCTACATCGCCACGCAGGACATCGACGTCGGCGCAACCCGCCTGAAGCTTAGCTGCAGCTTCGGCGTCGCCGTTGGCGCGCCGGGCGAGGCGATCGACGACATCCTGCGCAAGGCGGACGCCGCGCTTTATGCAGCCAAGCGCGCCGGCCGGAACATGGTGGCGCTCTATGAAGCGGAACCGTCGACCATGCCGAACCGGCCAAACAGCGTCATTCGCGGCATCAAGCCCTCCGACATAGGCCCGAGGCGCCTGATCGCCGGCTAGAAGCCAAAAATTCGCCTCCATTTTCCGATAGATCCCCGCGATTGTGACCGTTTGTCATAGCGCTGTAACATTCATGTCCTTAGTCATCCGTCGTTCCATTGCGGAAGGATGCAACCATGACTATGGCGTCGCCTATGCAGGCCGATCCGGCCGTCGCTAGACCCAATCTCGACCATAAAACCGAGCCGAAAACCATCTGGGCCCTGCTCGCCATAGGCATTTCCGGCCTGCTTTTCGCCGCCTGGTCGATTTATTCCGACCTCGGGCCCAATACCCAGGTCGCCAAATTCTGGCCTTTCCTGCTGCTCGGCGTCGCCTTGCTGATCGCGTTGGGCTTCGAATTCGTCAATGGTTTCCACGACACCGCCAATGCGGTGGCCACTGTCATCTACACCCATTCGCTGCCCGCGCCGATGGCCGTGGCCTGGTCGGGCCTGTGGAACTTCCTGGGCGTCCTCACCTCGACCGGCGCCGTCGCCTTCGGCATCGTCTCGCTGCTGCCGGTCGAACTGATCCTGCAGGTCGGCTCCGACGCCGGCTTCGCCATGGTCTTCGCCCTGCTGATCGCCGCCATCATCTGGAATCTCGGCACCTGGTGGTTCGGCTTGCCGGCCTCTTCCTCGCACACATTGATCGGCTCGATCATCGGCGTCGGCGTCACCAATGCTCTTTTGCGCGGCCGGGACGGGACGTCCGGCGTCGACTGGGGCAAGGCCACGGAAATCGGCTATGCGCTGCTGCTGTCGCCCATGGTCGGCTTCTTCTGCGCCTTCGGCCTGCTCATGTTGATGAAAATGCTCATCAAAAAGCCAGAGCTTTACGCGGCCCCGACCGGCGACGGGAAACCGCCTCTGTGGATCCGGTCGCTGCTGATCTTCACCTGCACCGGCGTCTCCTTCGCGCATGGCTCGAACGACGGCCAAAAGGGAATGGGCCTGATCATGCTGATCCTTATCGGCACGGTCCCCACCTCCTACGCCCTGAACAAGTCTCTCCCCGCGAGCCATATCGCGCAATTCACGCAGTCTTCGCTCGATGCTTCGAAGGTCGTCGATTCCAAGGCGGCCGGCTTCAACATCATCGGCAATCCGCGTCCGGCCGTCACCGCCTACATCTCACAGCATGAGCTGACCGGGGGCACCTATCCCTCGCTGTCGGTTCTCATCAAGGACATTGCCCATCAGGTCGAAACCTATGGGTCGCTGTCCGCCGTGCCCTTCGAGCAAGTCGGCAATACGCGTAACGACATGTACCTGACCTCAGAAGCGATCCGCTTCCTGATGAAGGACAAGGCCTCGGAGCTTTCCGCAAGCGAGGTTGCGACGCTGAAGACGTACAAGGGGACAATCGACCAGGCGACCAAGTTCATCCCGAGCTGGGTGAAGATCGTCGTCGCCATCGCGCTCGGCCTCGGCACGATGATCGGCTGGAAGCGCATCGTCGTCACCGTCGGCGAAAAGATCGGCAAGACCCATCTCACCTATGCCCAGGGCGCCGCAGCGGAGCTGGTGGCCATGGCGACGATCGGCGCAGCCGACGGCTTCGGACTTCCGGTCTCGACCACGCACGTCCTGTCTTCGGGCGTCGCGGGAACCATGACGGCCAATGGGTCGGGCCTGCAGATGTCGACCCTGCGGAACCTGGCCATGGCGTGGATCCTGACCCTGCCGGTCGCCATGATCCTGTCCGGCTCGCTCTACTGGCTGTTCCGGACGATCTTCTGAGCGAACGGCGAAGGACTCAAATTTTTAGGGCGGCCACAAGGCCGCCCTTTTTTGCTTCAAGCGTTCCGCTGCGAAGAAAACCAGCGTGCATTCTGCGTCCGACCGCCATAGCCATAAGCGTCGCCATCGGCAGCGTGGACAAGGACATAGCTTTCTTCGTGCAACGGCCCAAGAAGTTCGCCCATCCCGGCGAAGATTTCGCGAACGAAGGCAGTCGTCTCTGCTTTGACATTCGTTCCTGCGGTGATCTTGATGTCAAGCCAGAAGGCCGAAAGACCAACTTCGGCGGGCCGCTTTCGGGCAATGAACCAGTTTTGCGGCGCCGCAGGCTCAACAAGAACCGCCGTTACTTCAGGATCTTTTCCCAAAAACCCGGAACTCGCCTTGGCGACGAAATCCGCGACCCTTTCGACCAGGCCGTCTTTCGACCCCGCGGCGACATAACGAACGAAAATCATTGGCATGGCTGATCCCTCCATTGCGATGGACCGAACCTGACGCCAAATTTGAAAACGTGCTACGCTATCATGAAGTGTTTCTATCATATGGATTTACGATGATGCTCGATCTGGACTCCGTTCGTCTCTTCGTCCTTTCGATCGATCTGGGCAATTTTACGCGCGCCGCGGAAGCAGTCGGCACGGTTCAGCCCGTGGTCAGCCAGCGCATCAAACAGCTCGAGACGGCGCTCGGCCGGAGTTTGCTGGTCCGGACGCCGCGATACCTGCGAACGACGGCGGACGGGGCGTTATTTCTCGCCCGCGCCAGGGAATTGCTGGCGGCGCATGACAACGCCCTTCGTTTTTCGCAACAGCCGACGACCCGTTTCGCTTTCGCCGTCAGCGACCACGCCCTGGGGGCTTCCGTGGAAACGCTTTTGCGACGCGCCCGCGCCGTACTTCCCCCAGACGCCGAAATCGAAGCGCAGCTTGGATTTTCTCAGGAAATTCGCACCTCCTTCGACCAAGGCCGCTTCGACGCCATTTTCATCCGCCGCGCGCCCAATGCGGTGGAAGGCGAAGCAATCGGGCTCGATCCAGTCGGCTGGCGCGCCTCGCCCGACTGGACCTGGCGAAGCAGCGAACCCATTGCTCTCGCCACATTGGGGGAAAAATGCGGCGTCCGCGCCAGCGCCATCCGACACCTGGAAAAAGCCCGCCTGCCTTGGCGAGAAGCGTTTGTCGCAGGCAGTTGCTCGGCCTTGCTGTCCTTTGTGCGCGCTGGCCTCGGAGTCGCGCCGATGGGTCGGCTGGCCTGCGGCGGCCTCCCGGATCGCGGCCCCGAACTCGGCCTGCCCGCGCTGCCGGATTCCGAAATCGCCCTTTTCGCACGGGCGCATTCCCCGCAAACTGCACAGGCGATCCGCGCCCTGACAGCCTGCATGAAAGCGAGCACCGCCTCCTGACGTCAGGCCCGGCGCGGCCGCAGGCGGATCATCTTCAGCACATCGCTGCGCAAAAATTTCTCCTCGATGACTTCGAGCCCGGCCTGTTCGAAATAGTTTTCCGTCGTCGGCGTGTAAGTCGCGGCGAAGGTTCCGTTCAGCCAGGCCGACATCAGTTTCTGGCGCGCGCGGACGATCCGGCGCGGAGAGAGGCGATAATCCACGATGCGGATTTCGCCGCCGGGCTTGCAGACGCGACGCACTTCGGCCAGGGCCGCCGCCTGTTCGTTATCCTCGATGCAGGCGAAGACGAAGGTCGCGACGACCCCGTCGAAAGTGGCGTCGGGCCAGTCGAGTCGGGTCAGGTCGCAGCAGCGCAGGTCCACGAGCTGGCCGACTTTTTCAGCCCGCGCCCGCGCCCGCCCCAGCATGGCCGCGCTGGCGTCGCAGCCCGACGCCCTGGCGCCTCCGGGGTAAGCGGCGAAATTGCAGCCGGTGCCGACGCCCGCGTCGAGGATCGCGCCCTCGAGGCCTTCGAAAACCCGGCGGCGCAAGGCGCGCTTCCAGAGGATTTCGTAGGGCGCGTCGAGAAAATCGTAGGCGAAGGCGATGCGCTCGTAGGTCGATCTGGCGTTCAGGATCGGCGCTTCGACCATCGTCCGGGACATAAGCGTGTTCATGGGCTGCCCTTTCTTCTGCCGGCTCGGCATCGCGCCTGCCTATGAAAATCAGGTGACATGCGCGTGAAGGTTTGATCTTTTCGGCGTATGATCCCCTGCTTCAATCTCGCCGCCTATTGCCTCGCCGGGAACGCGGCCCATCGCCCGGACAAGACGGCCCTCGTCATGACCGGCTCGGGTCCGTACCAGCGCCTGACCTATGCGCAATTCGATCTCGCCGTCCGACGCCTCGCGGCCGGTCTTTCGAGCCTCGGACTTTCAAACGGCGCCCGCGTGATGATCCGGCGCGGCAACGACCTCGACTACGCGCTGAGCTTTTTTGCAATTATCGCCGCCGGCCTCGTCGCCTTGCCCGCCTCGGCGCAACTGACCGGGGAGGAAGTCGATTTTCTGCTCGCCGATTCCGACGCCGAAGCCGTCATCTGTCCGCACGGCCTCGCCGCGGGACGCGCGAAAATCATCGACGCGGCCTTGTTCGCCCGGCTCGCCGGCTTCGAGCCCCTGCCCTATGCGGCGACGGCGCCCGACGATCCCGCCTATCTCATCTATACCTCCGGCACCACCAGCCGGCCCAAGGGCGTTTTGCACGCACAACGCGTCATCTTGGGACGCGCGCCCATGCTCGACCATTGGCTCGGCCTGACCGAAAGCGACACAATGTTGCATGCCGGCGCAATGAACTGGACCTACACGCTCGGGGTGGGGCTCATGGACCCTTTTGCGCGCGGCGCTGCCGCCGTGCTCTACAATGGGCCCGCCGATCCCGGCGTCTGGCCGCGCCTCATCGCGCGCCACAAGGCGACGATCTTCGCCGCCGTGCCCGGCGTCTATCGCCAGATGTTGCGAGAGAAATCGTGCGCGTCGGAAAATTTCGCCAGCCTGCGCCACGGCCTGACCGCCGGCGAGGCGCTGCCGCCCGTCTTGCGCGAACAGTTTTTGAAATCAACGGGCAAGCCACTCTACGAGGCGCTGGGGATGAGCGAAATCTCGACCTATATTTCAAGCGGTCCCGGAACGCTTGTCCGTCCCGGCTCGCCGGGCCGTCCACAACCGGGCCGGCGGGTCGCCATCCTGCCCCTGGACGTAGGCGAAACGCCGCTGCCGGCGAAGAAAAGCGGCTTGATCGCCGTGCATCGCTCCGATCCCGGCCTGATGCTCGGCTACTGGAATCGAGCGGAAGCCGAGGAGGAGGTTTTCAGGGGCGAATGGTTTTTGGGCGGCGACGTCGCTGAAATGGACGAAGACGGCTATTTCTGGCTGCACGGACGCCGCGACGACCTGATGAACGCCGGAGGGTATCGTGTCTCGCCAGCGGAAGTGGAGGGGGTCCTCTCGCACGCGCCCGGGGTCGCCGATGTCGCCGTCGCCGAGCGGAAAGTGCGCGACGGATGTCAGCGTGATCTGCGCCTTTGTGGTTCCGGCGGCCGACGCGCGGTTGGACGAGTCCGCGCTGACCGCCCATTGCGCCGAACATCTCGCCGCTTACAAGAACCCCAGGAAATACGTATTTTTGGACAAGTTGCCGCGCACGAAAAACGGCAAGATCGCGCGGCGGCGGCTGCCTGAAGCAGGCTAGATATGAAACATCGCCGCCGCCTCGGCCGGCGCGCCCAAAGCGCGCATGTCCGCGAGCGTGTGGCTGTCGAGCACGGTGGCGATGGCGTTGCGGGCCTGGACCATCATCAACCGCACCGCGCAGGCTTTTTCGTCGCCGCAATCGTCGCAGGGCCGGTAGGCCGTGACGCTCGCGCACTGGATCGGCGCCAGCGGCCCGTCCAGCACCCGCACGATCTGGCCAACGCTGATATCGAAGGCCGGTCGCGCCAGGGCATAGCCGCCGCCCTTGCCCTTTTTTGAAAAGACCAGGCCGGCGTTGCGCAGTTCGGAGAAAATCTGGTCCAGGAATTTCTTGGGAATGGCGTTGCTATCGGCCACGTCCTGAACCTGCGCGAGCGCGCCCGGCTCCAGCCCGGCGAGATGGACCATGGCCTTGAGGCCGTATTTTCCCTTGTTGGTCAACATTTTCCGTTCCGAAAGCGCCTTGAGCGACCTCCTCCTATAGCCGAAAATTTCCAGTAAAACGATGGAAAAACGAATTTGGCCCTGTCTCCGCTTTGCCGCGCCGACATGGCATAGTCGCACCCATGAATCAGCCAGCCCCCGCCGAACCGCCCCGCTCCGTCTGGAGCCGCCTGCTCTCGGAGCGCGAACTCGCGCTCATGCTGGGTCTTGGCTTTTCATCCGGACTGCCCTTCCTGCTGGTTTTCTCGACCCAGTCCGCATGGCTGCGCGAAGCGGGCGTCGCCAGGGAGCATATCGGCCTGATGAGCTGGGTGGCGCTCGCCTATTCGTTCAAATTCCTTTGGGCGCCGCTGCTCGACCAGTATGACGCGCCAGGGCTCGGGCGCTTCATGGGACGGCGGCGCGGCTGGATGGCCTTGACGCAGGTTGGCGCCGCCTGCTGTCTCGCCGGCCTCGCCTTCGGCGATCCCGCCCACAATCTGCTCTGGACCATCGCTTTCGCCTTTTGCCTCGGGTTCTGCTCCGCGACCCAGGACGTGACCATAGACGGCTGGCGAATTGCCGTCGCGCCCAGGGAGCAGCAGGGCGAAATGTCGGCGGCGAGCCAGATCGGCTACAAGGTGGCCATTCTCTGCGCCGGCGCCGGCGCGCTATATCTCGCCCAGTACCAAAGTTGGCGGATCGCCTATCTGAGCATGGCCTGCCTGATGTGCGTCGGACTCGTCGCCAGCCTGCTCGCCCCCGAACCGGCCGCCCATGTCGAATCGAAACCCGATCATCGCCTG
This sequence comes from uncultured Alphaproteobacteria bacterium, assembly GCA_963713695.1. GTDB lineage: Bacteria > Pseudomonadota > Alphaproteobacteria > Rhizobiales > Beijerinckiaceae > Rhodoblastus. Next base: position 161,053 of record CAVQMU010000002.1, on the reverse strand, counting down.
ACCCTCATTGAGGCCTACGCCGACCCCTTGCGCGACTTTTTCGCCCGCAACGGTCGTTTCGCCGTGTTGTTCATCGCGCTGCTGGCGATCTACCGGCTGCCGGATTTCGTCTCCGGCGTCATGGCCAATCCGCTTTACATCGATCTCGGCTTCTCCAAGGCGGAAATCGCCTCGATCACCAAATTATTCGGCTTTTGGGTGGGCATAGCCGGGATTTTCGCCGGCGGCCTCGTCATAGCCCGTTTCGGCCTGATGCCGTCGCTGCTGATCGGCGGCATTGCCGCTAGCGCCTCGCATCTCAGCCTTGCGTTGCTGGCGGCGACGGGCCAGGACCTGCGCATTCTCACCCTGTCGATCTGTGTCGAGAATTTTGCCGGCGGCTTCGCCGGCACGGCCCTGATCGCGTTCATGTCCTCACTGACCTCGCCGCTCTACGCGGCCGCGCAATATGCCCTCCTTTCCTCGCTCTACGCCCTGCCAGGCAAATTGCTCGGCGGCCTTTCGGGCTATGCCGTGGCCGCCATAGGCTATCCGCGCTTTTTTATCGGAACGTCCTGCATCGGCCTGCCGGTCGCCGCGATTTGCATTGCAGTCTGGCGAACGCAAGCGCGACTGGCGCGCGAGGCGGATTTGCCTCAGCCGGCGGAAAGCGGCAAAGTCGGCTCGAACTGATGCGGACGCCGCGCTCCACCAAAACCGGAATGCCCCATGAACGAAATCTTCTCCCGCCAAAACCGCCGAACCCGCGCCTGAACCCGTGACCGACTATGGCAAGGACGGCGATCTGGTCGGGCATTTGCGCGACGCCGTGCTGGAAAAGCTGAAATACAGCGTCGGCAAGGACCGCAACGCCGCCAGCGAACGCGATTGGTTCATGGCCGTGGCGCTCGCTGCGCGCGACCGCATCGTCGACGACTGGCTGAACGCCGTGCGCCGCAATTACCGCGACAACCGCCGCCGCGTCTATTATCTCTCGCTCGAATTCCTGATCGGCCGCCTGCTCATCGACTCCCTCAGCAACACCGGGCTGCTCGAGCCGATGCGCGCGGCGCTGGCCGGTCTCGACGTCGATCTTGAAAAGCTGCGCGAGATCGAGCCCGACGCCGCGCTCGGCAATGGCGGCCTCGGCCGCCTCGCCGCCTGCTTCATGGAAAGCATGGCGACGCTGTCGATCGCCGCGCATGGCTATGGCATTCGCTACGACCACGGCCTGTTCCGCCAGACGATCAGGGATGGCTGGCAGCACGAATATCCCGAGGACTGGCTCGATTTCGGCAATCCCTGGGAGTTCCCGCGTCCCGAAGTCAATTACGCCATCGGCTTCGGCGGCGTCGTGGACAGCGCGCCGCGCCCGCATGGGCCGCCGGCCCATATCTGGCGTCCCTCGGAAACGGTCGAGGCCGTGGCCTATGACACGCCGGTCGTCGGCTGGCGCGGCGCGCATGTCAACACGCTGCGGCTATGGAGCGCCCGCGCGCCCGATCCGCTGCGCCTCGACGTGTTCAACCAGGGCGATTACGTCGGCGCGCTGGCGGACCGGGTGCGCGCCGAATCCATCTCCAAGGTGCTCTATCCCAGCGATTCCACGCCCGCAGGGCAGGAATTGCGGCTGCGTCAGGAATATTTCTTCGCCTCGGCCTCGCTTCAGGACCTGATCCGCCGCCATCTCAAGCAGCATGGCGACATCGAGACGCTCGCCGAAAAGGCGGCGATCCAGCTCAACGACACCCATCCGGCCATCGCCGTCGCGGAAATGATGCGCCTGCTGGTCGATGCGCATGGACTCGAATGGGAAGACGGCCTGGACGATCACCCAGGCGACCTTCTCCTACACCAACCACACGCTTCTGCCGGAAGCGCTGGAGACCTGGCCGGTGCCGCTGATGGAGCGGCTGCTGCCGCGCCACATGCAGATCATCTATCTGATCAACGCCCTGCATCTCGACCGTCTGCGCCAGAACGGCCAGCACGATCCCGGCAAGCTCGCCTCGGTCTCGCTGATCGACGAACATAACGGTCGGCATGTGCGCATGGGCCACCTGGCTTTTCTCGGCTCGCACAAGGTCAACGGCGTGTCGCACCTGCATACCGAACTGGTCAAGCAGACGGTGTTCCGCGACCTGCACGAAATCTTTCCCGGACCGCATCGTCAACAAGACCAACGGCGTCACCTTCCGCCGCTGGCTGATCGAGGCCAATCCGCAACTCACGCGCCTGATCTGCGAGACGCTGGGCAAGTCGGTGCTCGACGATTTTTCGCAGCTTTCAAGACTCGAGCCGTCTCGCCAGCGATCCCAATTTCCAGGCGCGCTACGCGCGCCGCCAAGCTCGCCAACAAGCAGGCGCTGGCCAAGGTCATCGCCGACCGCCTGCTGATCAAGGTCGATCCGACCGCGCTGTTCGACGTGCAGATCAAGCGCATCCACGAATACAAGCGGCAATTGCTCAATATTCTCGAGACGATCGCGCTCTATAACGACATCCGCGCCCAGCCGATGCGCGACTTGGTGCCGCGGGTCAAGATTTTCGCCGGCAAGGCGGCGGCGAGCTATCACCAGGCCAAGCTCATCATCAAGCTCGCCAACGACGTCGCCCGCGTCGTCAACAACGACCCGACCGTGCGCGACCTGCTGAAAGTCGTGTTCCTGCCCAATTACAATGTCAGCCTCGCCGAAGCCATCATTCCCGGCGGCCGATCTCTCCGAGCAGATTTCGACGGCCGGCATGGAGGCCTCCGGCACCGGCAACATGAAAATGGCGCTCAATGGCGCGCTGACCATCGGCACGCTCGACGGCGCCAATGTCGAAATCAAGGAGAAGGTCGGCGACGACAATATCTTCATCTTCGGCCTGACCGCCGATCAGGTGGAGGAGCGCCGCCGCCAGGGCATCGACGCGCAGGAAACCATCGCCAATTCGCCTGTTCTGCGCGAAGTGCTGGATTCCGTGGCGCATGGCGTGTTTTCGCCGGACGACCGCGGCCGCTACGCCCATCTCGTCGATGTGCTGACCTATCACGACCATTTCCTGGTGACGGCGGATTTCGACGCCTATTACGCGGCGCAGCGCGCGGTCGACCGCAGGTGGCGCGACCGGAAATCCTGGCAGCGCTCGGCCATCCTCAACACCGCGCGGACCTCATGGTTCTCGTCGGACCGCACCATCGCCGAATATGCCGACGAGATCTGGAAAGTGCCGGTCCACGAAGAATAAATCCGCCAATATTGAGATGGCGCAAATCATAAAAGGCCGTCCGGCGCTAGAAACGAAGGGCGACGCTGGCGCGTTTCGACTGCGATCGGCGGAAAAGAACGGGCGGAGACGGACATGAAGGCAAAGGCTCAGGGCGCGGCCCATGCGCCATTGGCGCGTCAGGCCATGGCTTATGTCCTGGCGGGCGGCCGCGGCTCGCGGCTGATGGAGCTGACCGACCGGCGCGCCAAGCCCGCCGTTTATTTCGGCGGCAAGACGCGCATCATCGATTTCGCCCTGTCGAACGCGCTCAATTCCGGCATCCGGCGCATCGCCGTCGCCACGCAATACAAGGCGCATAGCCTGATCCGCCATCTCCAGCGCGGCTGGACTTTTCTGCGCCCGGAACGGAATGAAAGCTTTGACATCCTGCCCGCCTCGCAGCGCATCTCCGAGGACAAGTGGTATGTCGGCACCGCCGACGCGGTGTTCCAGAACGCCGATATCGTCGAGGATTACGAGCCACAGTTCATCGTCATCCTCGCAGGCGACCATATCTACAAGATGGACTACGAGTTGATGCTGCAGCAGCACGTCGACCAGTGCGCCGACGTCACCGTAGGCTGCCTCGAAGTCTCGCGCGAGGAGGCTGTCGGTTTTGGCGTGATGGGAGTCGACGCCAAGGACCGGATCGTCAGCTTCATCGAGAAGTCGAAGACCCCGCCGACCATGCCCGGCAAGCCCGATCGCTGCCTCGCCAGCATGGGCATCTATGTATTCGATACGAAATTCCTGTTCGACCTTTTGCGCAAGGACGCTGAAAACACGGATTCCAGCCATGATTTCGGCAAGGACCTGATCCCCTATATCGTCAAGAACGGCAAGGCGGTCGCGCACCGCTTCACCGATTCCTGCGTGCGTTCGGAAAACGAGACCCGCGCCTACTGGCGCGATGTCGGCACGATCGACGCCTATTGGTCGGCGAACATCGACCTGACCGACGTGACGCCGGAACTCGACCTGTTCGACCGCAACTGGCCGATCTGGACCTATGGCGAACTGACGCCGCCGGCCAAGTTCGTGCATGACGAGGACGGACGCCGCGGCCACGCCATTTCCTCGCTGGTCTCGGGCGGTTGCATCGTATCGGGCGCGGGACTGCGTCGCAGCCTGCTGTTTTCCAACGTGCGCGCCAATTCCTTCGCCCATGTGAATTTTTCCGTCATCCTGCCGGATGTCGTCGTCGGCCGCTGGGCGCGCCTCAGCAATGTGATCGTCGATCGCGGCGTGAAAATTCCCGAAAAACTGGTCGTTGGCGAGGACCCCGCGCTCGACGCCAAGCGCTTCCGCCGCAGCGAAAACGGCGTCTGCCTCATTACCCAGCCGATGATCGATCGGCTTGCCTGATGCGCAAGCTCGACGTGCTGTCCGTCTCCTCGGAGATCTATCCGCTGGTCAAGACCGGCGGCCTCGCCGATGTCGCCGGCGCCTTGCCGCTGGCTCTCGCGCAGGAGAGATGTCACGGTGACCACGCTGGTCCCCGGCTACAATGCCGTGCTCGACGGCTTGAATGGGGCCGAAACGGTCGCGCAATTCAAAAACCTGCTCGGCGGCCCCGCACGCATTCTTGCGCGGCAAAGCCGGGGCGCTCGACCTTTTCGTGCTCGACGCGCCGCATCTCTACCTTCGCCCCGGCGGCCCCTATCTCGGTCCTGACGGACTCGACCATCCCGACAATGTCCTGCGCTTCGCCGCCTTGTCGCAGGCCGGCGCAGCGCTGGCGCAGGGCATGGTGAAGGGTTTTGCGCCCGATCTCGTTCATGCGCATGACTGGCAGGCGGGTTTGACCGCCGCCTATATGCGCTTCAGCGGCAAGAGATCGCCGGCGAGCCTGCTGACCATTCACAACCTCGCCTTCCAGGGCCTGTTCCCCGCGGAAAATCTCGAATTGATCGGACTGCCAGCCGCGAGTTTCGCCGAAGAGGGGCTCGAATACTACGGCCAGATCAGCTTTCTCAAGGCCGGAGTCAATTATTCCGACGCCATCACCACGGTCTCCCCGACCTATGCCCATGAAATCCTCGGACCCGAACAGGGCATGGGCTTCGAGGGGCTTTTGCGCGCCCGCGGCGACGCCCTGTGCGGCATTCGCAACGGGATCGACACTGCGGTCTGGAACCCCGCGAAGGACAAGCTGATCGCAAAGAACTATTCGAGCCGGACCCTCGCCGCTCGATCCGAGAACACGCTGGCGCTGCGCGCAAAAATGGGCCTGGCGCCGATCGACGGCGCGCTGCTGCTCGGCGTGGTCAGCCGCCTTTCGAGCCAGAAGGGGCTCGATCTCCTGCTCGAATGCGCGCCGCTTTTCGAGCCCTTGAATCTTCAGCTGGCCATGCTCGGCTCGGGCGATCCTGCGCTCGAGGCGGGTTTCAAGGCGGCGGCGCAAGCAGCGCCCGACCGCATCGGCGCGCATTTCGGCTATGCCGAGGAACTGGCCCATTTGATCCAGGCGGGGGCGGATGCATTCGTCGTTCCCTCGCGCTTCGAGCCCTGCGGCCTGACCCAGCTCTGCGCCCTGCGCTATGGCGCCGTGCCGCTGACCTCGCGGGTCGGCGGCCTCAATGATACTGTTATCGACGCCAATGACATGGCTTTGGCCGCGCAATGCGCCACGGGCCTGCATTTTTCGCCGGTCACCGCCGAAGCGCTGGCCTCCGCCCTGCGCAAGGCGGCTCACTTGTTCAAGGACAAGAGCCTCTGGCGCAAAATCCAGCTCAATGGCATGAAGACCGACGTGAGCTGGACGCAGCCCGCCAAGACTTACGCCAACCTTTTCCGGAGTCTCGCCGAATGAACGCTCCGCTTGCCGACATCAGAAACGTTGCGACCAAGCCCTTCGCCGACCAGCGCCCAGGCACCTCCGGCCTGCGCAAGAAGACCAGAGTTTTTCAGCAGCCGGCCTATCTCGCAAATTTCGTGCAGTCGATTTTCGCCGCGCTTGAAGGATTTGAGGGCCAGGCGCTGGTCGTCGGCGGCGACGGCCGCTACTTCAATCGCGATGCGATCCAGATCGTCATCAAGATGGCCGCAGCCAACGGTTTCGGCGAAATCATCGTCGGACGCGGCGGCATCCTGTCGACGCCGGCGGCGTCAGCCGTCATTCGCGCCGAAAAGGCCTTCGGCGGAATCGTGCTGTCGGCCAGCCATAATCCCGGCGGCCCGGATGACGATTTCGGCATCAAATACAATATCGGCAATGGCGGCCCCGCGCCGGAAAAGATCACCGAAGCGATCTTTGCTCACAGCAAGGCCATCGAAAGCTATAAAATCGTCGATGCGCCTGATGTCGATCTCGATCATATCGCCGAGACCCGCCTCGGCCCCATGAAAGTCCGCATCATCGATCCCGTCGCGATCTACCAGGGCCTGATGGAAAGCCTGTTCGACTTCGACGCGATCAGGGCGATGTTCCGCGGCGGTTTCGCGATGAAATTCGACGCGATGAGCGCGGTCACCGGTCCCTACGCCAAGGCGATCCTTGAGGACGCGCTGGGCGCCGCGCCCGGCAGCGTCATCAACGCCGAACCGCTCGAGGATTTCGGCGGCCATCATCCCGACCCCAACCTTGTCCACGCCAAGCACCTTCTCGATCTCGCCTTCTCGCCGCAGGCGCCCGATCTCTGCGCGGCTTCGGACGGCGATGGCGACCGCAACCTCGTCATCGGACGCGGGCAATTCGTCACGCCTTCGGATTCGCTCGCCATCATCGCCGCCAACGCGCACCTCGCCCCCGGCTACAAGGCGGGGATAGCAGGCGTCGCACGCTCCATGCCGACGAGCCGCGCAGCCGACCGCGTGGCGAAAAAGCTTGATATCGGCATGTACGAAACCCCGACCGGCTGGAAATTTTTCGGCAATCTGCTCGACGCCGGGCGCGTCACCATTTGCGGCGAGGAAAGCGCGGGCGCAGGCTCGAGCCACGTCCGCGAAAAGGACGGCCTCTGGGCGGTGCTGATGTGGCTGAACATTCTCGCCGTGCGCAAGCAGAGCGTGAAGGAAATTGTGCGCGGGCACTGGACCGAGTACGGCCGCAATTATTATTCGCGCCACGATTACGAGGAAGTTGCGAGCGAGGGCGCCAATGCGCTGGTCGAAGCTTTGCGCAAAAAGCTGCCGGACCTTCCCGGCAAGACATTCGGCGGCCTGACCATCGAGGCGGCGGACGATTTCGCCTATCGCGACCCGATCGACCAGTCACTGTCGTCTCAGCAGGGCGTTCGCATCCTCTTCGCGGACGGCTCACGCATCGTTTATCGCCTGTCGGGCACGGGCACGTCGGGCGCGACCCTGCGCGTCTATATCGAACGCTACGAACCAGACCCGTCGAAGCACGATTTCGACACGCAAGAGGCGCTGTCCGAATTGATCGCGCTGGCCAGGACGCTGGCCGGGATCGAAGAGCATACGGGGCGGACCGAGCCGAGCGTGATAACCTAAGTAAAACGCCGTCATCGCGAGGAGCGGAGCGACGCGACAATCCCAAGGCCTCTGGCAGGGTCTGATCGCTTCGCTCCGCACGCAGTGACGACCGCAGGGGTCGTTCCGCATGGTTGAAACCATCTCCGTTTCCCCGGGCTCGCCGGATGAACTCGGCCTCGTTCTCAGCGATGACGGCGGCAATTTCGCGCTTTATTCGGAAACCGCCGAAGCCGTCGACTTCTGCCTGTTCGATGCTACCGACAAGGAGACCCATCGCCTGCGCTTGCCCGGCCGCAGCGGCCCCGTCTTTCATGGCTTCGTCCATGGATTGCGCGAGGGCGCGCGCTACGGATTGCGCGTGCACGGTCCATCCGATTATTCGCGCGGACTCCGGCACAATCCGCAAAAATTGCTGATCGATCCCTATGCGCTGGCGCTCGACCGCGCCGCCGAACTGCACTCCTCGATGATGGAATCCGGAGAGGACAGCTCGCCCCACGTTCCCAAGGCCGTCGCGCACAAGCCGGTTTTTTCCGCGCAAACATCCGCAGGGCCGCGCAAGCCCTGGAGCGAATGTGTCATCTATGAACTGCACGTGCGCGGCTTCACTCGATTGATGCCCGATATTCCGCAAAATTTGCGCGGAACTTTCGCTGGCCTCGCCCATCCCGCCGCCGTCGCCTATCTGAAAAATCTTGGCATCACCTCGCTGGAGCTGATGCCCTGCGCCGCCTGGATCGACGAACGCCATTTGAAGCCGCTGGGCCTGACCAATTACTGGGGCTACAACCCCATCGCCTTCATGGCGCCCGATCCCCGCCTGGCGCCGGGCGGTTGGCGGGAGGTGCGGGAGTCCGTCGCCGCCTTGCAGGCCGAGGGATTCGAAGTGCTTGTTGATGTCGTGCTCAACCACACCGGCGAAAGCGACGAATTCGGCCCGGTCCTTTTTTTACGCGGCATCGATAATGCGGCTTATTACCGCCTCGCGGAAAATCAGGCCCGTTACTGCAATGACGCCGGGTGCGGCAATATCCTGCGCTTCGACCATCCCGCGGTCATCCGCCTGGCCATGGACAGCTTGCGCGCTTGGGCGCGGCTTGGCGGCGTCGACGGCTTCCGTTTCGACCTCGCGGTGACGCTGGCGCGGCGTCGCGAAGGCTTCGATCCTTTCGCGCCGCTGCTCGCCGCCATCGACCAGGACCCGGTCCTGCGCCACCTGAAAATGATCGCCGAACCCTGGGACATCGGGCCTGGCGGCTATCAACTCGGGCAATTCCCGGCTCGCTGGAGCGAATGGAACGATCGCTTCCGCGACGATCTGCGCAGATACTGGCGCGGCGATCCCGGCATGACCGGCGCCCTCGCCCATGCCCTGGCCGGCTCGGAGTCGATTTTCGCGCGCCAGGGACGGCCGAGCAAAAGCGTCAATTTCATCGTCGCTCATGACGGTTTCACCCTGGCCGACCTCGTCTCCTACGAGCGCAAGCATAATGAAGCGAACGGCGAGCGGAATCGTGACGGAACCGACGCCAATTTTTCCTGGAACAACGGCGTCGAAGGCGCTGACGACGACGAAGCCATTTCGCTCCGGCGCCGCCGCGACCAGCGCGCCCTGTTGTGCCTGCTTTTTTCCGCGCGTGGGACGCCGATGCTGGCGATGGGCAGCGAATGCGGCCACAGCCAGAACGGCAACAACAACGCCTATGCGCAGGACAATGCGCTGACCTGGCTCGACTGGAGCAAGATCGACAAGGACCTCGTCGCCTTCACGAAAAGCCTGATCGCGCTGCGGCTCAGGGAAAAAGCCCTGCATTGCGACGCCTTTCTCACCGGCGCCGCCTCGAAGGTCGAAATCCCGGATGCGCAATGGTTTTCCGGGGAAGGCGCGGCCATGACCGAGGCGCAATGGAGCGAGGGCGAAAGGCGCTTTCTCGGCCTCGCGCTTCTTGCCGAAACGTCCCGCGTCCTGCTTTTGTGCAACGCTGGCGGCGACTTGCTCTTTCCCTTGCCGGCGCCTCGCGGGAACAAAATCTGGCGGCTCGAGATCGACTCCTTCGCCGGGGTCAGCGGCGGCGGCTTTGCCGGCGGCGAAAGCCTCGCGGTCGAGGCGCGAAGCGTAAAAATACTCGTGGAGGCGGATCAGCGCCGGGCATAGACGCTCGCGACATCGTCGCGAAAAACGCGCCGCCAGTCGGGCGAGGCGTCGAAATCGCGATTGGCGGGAAAAATATTCGGCAGGATGGCCCAGCCGATGCGCGGGTCGGCCATCAGCGCCTTGAGCGTCTCCGGCTGGCGGCCTGCGAGAGCCATCGACAGGTCGTAGTGCATCTGGCCGAACAGTTCGGCGCGGCCGTCGACATAGGTCGGCACGTGCTGGGAGATCAGGAAACCGCCGAACTGGTCCTCGTTCAGCACCTGCCCCTTGACGCCCGCGGCGCGGGCCGCGTCAAGCGCCGCCTGCGGCGCGATCTGCGGCGGCAGGGCGAGCGGGCCTTGCTGCACGAAAGAGCCGGCCATCAGCGCGAGCAGCGCCACGACCGCCAGGGCCGCCAGCCGCAGTTTATCGCGGGGCATGCGGACGATGTCGGCCTGCAGGGCCGCGACCGGGGCGCCAAGCAGCAGGGCGACGATCATCAATCCGAGCGTTTCCTGGCGCACATGCGCCAGCGCCGAATGGAGAAGCGCCAGCAGCAGGGCGACGCGCGGCGCCGGAAGGCGCAGGCCGCTGAGCAGCGCCGCAGCCAAGCCAAGCAGCAAGATGAATTCGAAATGATTGAAGCTCGAGAAATTCTGCGGCCGCCATTCGGCAATGAGGCTCATCGCCGGGCCGAGTTCGAGCACGTCGCGCGCGGCCAAGAGGACGCGCCAGCCATAGGGATGAACGAGGACCGCCAGCACGCAGGCGACGCCGAAGCCGGCCCAGCGCAAAGCGAGGCCGAAACGCTGGCCGCTGGCGCGGGCGAGGGATTCCCAGGCGAAAAACGGCAGCAAAATAAAGCCGAGAAGGAAGGAGCCATGCAGATTGGCCCAAAGGGTCATCAGCAAGGCGAAGGGCCAGCGTGGCGCGCGCGCCTCCTCGGCCGCGTCGAGCAGGACAATGGCGAAGCCGGCCGCCACCGGCCACGCCAGCACATGCGGCCGGGCAAGAAGGTGAAAATTGCCGGCCAGCGCAATGACGAAAACGGCGGCCAAGCCGAAAAGCGGTCCCGCGCGCCGCTCCAGCGCGGCGAAGACGAGGGCATAAGCCGCGCTCGCCGCCGCGAGCGCCAGCAGCGTCGCGCCGTTCCAGCCGGCAAGTCCGTAGCTCAGCGCGTAAAGCGCCTGCGACAGCCATTCCTTGGCGATCCAGCCATGGCCGGGCATGGTCCAGGAATAGCTGTCGACTTGCGGGAAATGACCGGTCGACAGGATTTCGCGGCCGGTGCGCAGGTGCCAGAGCGCGTCCGGGTCCGCCAGCAGTCCGCCGGCGGTCGGGAGCAGAATGGCAAAAAGGGCGAGACCCACGAGCGCCGCCAGCGCCCAGTCGAAGCGCGGCGACTTGGCGAGCGCCGGCAGGTCCAGCCGGCGCCAGATCGCGGCGTCGTGGGGCGCAGCGCCTGCTGGCGCGGGGTTGAAAACCGTCGTGTCGGCCATGACTTCCTTCGCTGGGGGCGTTTGGGTCGGCGTCGAGATTAAGCGCAAATGGTTGACGGATTGCGCCGAAGGCCACATTTTTGGACGCGCGCCAGATCATGCCGAAGGTCTGGCCAACCAAAGTCTGGCGCGAATTGACCTTGTCTTTATACTCATCGTGAGTATATGTAGGTTGTGTGAAGGGCTCAGGCCCCGCGCCAGCCGTCCAGACGGCCTTTTTATCGGTTCATGTTATGCTCATATTGAGCATAATTGGAGTGAGCGTCATGCAAGCATCTGCCGCCCAAAATGCCTCGACGGCTCAGAACACGCCGCGGCCGCTCGCCAGTTCGGCGGCGCTGCGCTTTGGCGTCCTGCCCATGCCGAGCCTTGCCTGGACGCCGGAAGTGGCACGGGAGACCGCCCATCTCTACGAGAAGGTGAAGTCGGTCATACCGGCGATCGAATGGCCTTTTCACGCCCCTTACGTGAAGGCGATCAACGACCTGAAAAAGCAGCGCAATGCGGTGATCCTCGCGCATAATTACCAGACGCCGGAAATCTACAATTGCGTCGCCGACGTGGTCGGAGACTCGCTCCAGCTCGCCCGCCTCGCCGGCCAGTCAGACGCCGAGGTCATCGTGCAGGGCGGCGTGCATTTCATGGCCGAAACCTCGAAATTGCTGAGCCCGGAAAAAACCGTGCTGATCCCGGATTCGCGCGCCGGCTGCTCGCTCGCCGCCTCGATCACGGGCGCGGATGTCCGGGCCTTGCGCAAAAAATATCCTGGCATCCCCGTCGTCGCCTATGTCAACACCTCGGCCGACGTGAAGGCTGAGGTCGATATCTGCTGCACCTCGTCCAACGCCGTGAAGGTGGTCGAAAGCCTCGGCTCGGACACGGTCATCATGGTTCCCGACCGTTTCCTCGCCGCCAATGTCGCACGCCAGACCAAGGTGAAGATCATCGCCTGGCACGGCGCCTGCGAAGTGCACGAGCGCTTCACCGCCGAGGAATTGCTCGGCTATCGCCAAGCCGACCCGTCGATCAAGCTGATCGCCCATCCCGAATGTCCGCCAGAGGTCGTGGATGTCTGCGATTTCTCGGGCTCGACGGCGGCGATGATCGATTACGTCAAGACCCATCAGCCGAAGCGCGTGCTGCTCGTCACCGAATGCTCGATGGCCGACAATGTCGCGACGGAAAATCCCGGCGTCGATTTCGTGCGTCCCTGCAACCTCTGCCCGCACATGAAGCGCATCACCCTGCCGAAGATCCTCGACAGCCTCGTCCATATGCGCGAGGAAGTGACCGTTGACCCGGCTCTCGCCGCCCGCGCCCGCCGCTCGGTCGAACGCATGATTGCGTTGAAGTAGGGATCCGATCGCAGCTTCCTTCTCTCCCCGGGAGAACGGGATCATCCTGAATTGGAATTGCCAGGCCCCATGTCCGATCCTGACATCTTGATCGTCGGCGGCGGACTGGCCGGCCTGTTCTGCGCGCTAAAGCTCGCGCCGCTGCCGGTCACCGTGCTCGCCGCCGCTCCGATCGGAGAGGGCGCATCCTCAGTCTGGGCGCAGGGCGGCGTCGCCGCCGCCGTCAGCGAAGGCGACAGCCCGGAACTGCACGCCGCCGACACGGTCATCGCCGGCGCCGGCATCGTCGACGAGGAAACGGCGCTATCCGTCGCCCGCGAAGCTCGCGACCGCGTTGAAGACCTGCTGCTTTACGGGGCGCCCTTCGACCGCGACGCCCTCGGCCATCTCATCCCCTCGCGCGAGGCCGCCCATTCCGCCCGCCGCATCGTCCGCGTAAAAGGCGACGGCGCAGGCGCCGCGATCATGCAGGCCCTGATCGCCGCCGTGCGGAAGTCGCCGTCCATCCAGGTGGTTGAAAATTTCGTCGCCGAGGATCTGATCGTCCGTTCCGGTCGCGTCGCCGGCGTTTTTGCGCGCGTCGCCGATGGAAAGCCGCGCGCTTTTCCCGCCCGCGCCACCGTGCTCGCGACCGGCGGAATTGGCGCGCTATACGCGCTCACCACCAATCCCCCGCAAGCCAATGGCGCGGCGCTCGCCATGGGCGCGCGGGCCGGCGCCCGCATCGCCGATGCGGAATTCGTGCAATTCCACCCGACCGCCATCGACATCGGCCGCGATCCTGCGCCGCTCGCCACCGAGGCCCTGCGCGGCGAGGGCGCGCTTCTCGTCGATCGTGCCGGCGTCCGCTTCATGCCGGCCCTGCACAAGGACGCCGAGCTCGCGCCGCGCGACATCGTCGCCCGCGGCGTTTTTGCGGAAATCCAGGCGGGACGCGGCGCCTTTCTCGACGCCACAAAGGCCGTCGGCGCGTCTTTCGCCGAAAAGTTCCCTAATGTCGCGGATACCTGCCGCTCCGCAGGAATCGATCCCGCCCGCCAGCCCATTCCCGTCGCTCCGGCGGAGCACTACCACATGGGCGGATTATGGACCGACGCCAAGGGACGCACCTCCCTGCCCGGCCTTTGGGCGGCCGGCGAAGTCGCCTCCACCGGCCTGCATGGCGCCAATCGCCTCGCTTCCAATTCCCTGCTGGAGGCCGTGGTTTTCGGCGACCGCGTCGCCAGGGACATAGCCGTGGACATGGCCAGGCCCTTGCTTGCGATCCCCGCTCCCGAGCCGGCGCTCAAGCCGCCCGCCTGGTCCGGGCGCGAAGACGTCGAGGATGCGCGGCGCTTGCGGGACATCATGACGCGCCATGTCGGCGTCTTGCGCGACGAGAACGGCCTTCGCGCCGCCCTGACCGAACTGAAAGCCTTGCATGACCGCGCCCTGGCGGCCGGAAACCTCGACATGCGCAACCGGACCGAGGCGGCGCTGCTGATCGCCGCCAGCGCCTTGTTGCGGCGTGAAAGCCGCGGCGGCCATTTCCGCACCGACTATCCCGAAGCCGATCCCGCCCAGGCCCGCCGTTCCGTCATCACGCTGGACGAGGCGCTGCAGCTGGCGCAAAGTCCGAGCCTGAAGAATTGAGCCCGAAAATTGAGCCTGTGATGAACCTTCCCGTGTTGAATCCCCTGTTGGTCGAAAACGCCGTGCGCGCCGCCCTGGCGGAGGATTTCGGACGCGCCGGCGACATCACCTCGCAAGCGACCATTCCCGCCTCGGCGAAGGCAAAGGCCGTCATCGCGGCGCGAAAAAGCCCGGCGTGCTCGCCGGCGTCGACATCGCCCGAAAGACTTTCGAGCTGGTCGACCCGAGCCTGCGCTTTGACGCGCTGGTGGAGGATGGCGCGCATTTCAAACCCGGCGCCGTGCTGGCGCGGATCGAAGGGCCGGCGCGGGCGCTATTGTCGGGTGAGCGCGTCGCCCTTAATTTTCTTGGCCGCCTCTGCGGAATCGCCACGTTGACCTCGCATTACGCCGAGGCGGTCGCCCACACCAAGGCGAAAATCTGCTGCACGCGAAAGACGACGCCAGGCCTGCGCGCCATGGAGAAATATGCCGTGCGTTGCGGCGGCGGCATGAATCACCGTTTCGGCCTTGATGACGCCATTCTTATAAAAGACAACCACATAGAAGTGGCTGGCGGCGTCGCGCCAGCGTTGCGCGCGGCAAAAGCCTTCGTCGGCCATCTGGTCAAGATCGAGATCGAGGTCGATACGCTCGACCAGTTGCGCGAGGTTCTGGCCGAGGGCGCCGATGTGGTTCTGCTCGACAACATGAGCCTGGAGCAATTGCGCGAAGCCGTGGCGATGATCGGCGGAAGAATGAAGGCCGAGGCCTCCGGCGGCATTCATCTCGGAGGCCTGCGCGAGGTGGCCGAAACCGGCGTCGACCTGATTTCGTCCGGCGCCCTCACGCATTCCGCGCCGACTCTCGACCTTGGCCTCGACATCGTCATCGGCTGACGGCAGACGGCGCGTTCGGGACTTTCTCGCATTGCCGCCCTTGCCCTTGCAGCGCAAAAACGCCATGTTCGCCAAGCAAATCGTGAGAGGTTGGCAATTCGCGAAAAAGGTCGGCAAATCGCGAGGCGGGCGCCCTGACCTCCAGCGCTGAGGAAAGTCATTCCGTGATCTTGAACAAGGTTCTACAGAAAAAGCCGGCGCGCAAGGCGCTCGGCTTCGCCCTCGCCAGCCTCGCCTTCAGCCCCGCCTTCGGCCCGGCTTTCGACGCGCAGGCTCGAGAATCCCTCGCCATTTCAGCGCCTTTCGAAGTCAGCGAAAGCCCGGCCGGCAATTACCTCGCCGCGCGCGTCGCCGAAGCCGAGCACGACACGCTCGCCGCCTCGACTTTTTTCCGCGAGACGCTGCGCTCCGATCCGCGCAATCTCGACCTTGTGCAGCGCGCCTTCGTCGCGACCCTCGCCAACGGCGACTCGGCCGACAGCGCGGCGCTTGCCCAGAAGGTCCTCGCCCGCGACCCGCACAACAGCACGGCGCGCCTTGCCTTGGCCGTGCGCGACCTCAAGGCCCGGAATTACGCCGCCGCGCGCACCGAACTGAACGCCAATGGCGCGACGCGGCAACGCGACCTCACCGCCGTGCTCCTGACTGCCTGGAGCTATGTCGGCTCTGGCGAGATCAAGAAGGCGCTGGCGATGATCGACGCGCTGAACGAGCCGTCCTTTGCAGTCTTTCGCGATTTTCACGCGGGCCTGATGCTCGACGCGGCGGGACAGTCCGCGGAAGCAGGCAAGAGACTTCACGCCGCCTATGGAGTTGATCAGTCGACCCTGCGCCTCGTCGACGCCTATGCCCGCAATCTCGACCGGCTGGGCAAGCCGGACGAGGCCAAGGCCATTTACGAGACCTATGACCGCGCGCAGCCGCGTCATCCCATCGTACGTGCGGCATTGGCCGACCTTGCCGCAGGCAAAAAGCTCGAGCCTCTGGTCAAGGACGCCAATGGAGGCGCGGCGGAGGTGCTTTACGGGCTCGGGGCCTATGGGCTGGGTTCGGCCGGCGGCGGCCGCCAGGGCGATGAAATCGCGGCCATGGTCTTTCTTCGACTCGCGCTGCAGCTCGCGCCCGAACACGCCCTCGCCCTCGACACGCTTGGCGACGCCTACAGCCGCCTGAAGCAATACGAAGCGGCGGTCGATGTTTTCGACCAGACCCCCGAGTCGAGCCCGATGCGCCCCAATGCGGACATACACATCGCGCTTCTGCTCGACGCTCTCGGCAAGTCCGACGAAGTCGCTCAAGCGGCTGCAGGCGATCGCCAAGGACCATCCTGACAGCGTCGAAGCCATGTCGGCGCTCGCCGACCTGCAGCGCTCGCGTAAGAATTTCCTGGATTCAGCCGACGCCTACGGCCGCGTCCTCGCCCTTTCGGGCTCCGGCGAGAAGAGCCAATGGGCGGTCCATTATTTCCGCGGCGTCGATTATGAGCGCGCCAAGCAATGGGAAAAGGCCGAAACGGATTTCAAGACGGCGCTCGACCTCTATCCAGAACAGCCCCTGGTCCTGAATTATCTCGGCTATTCCTGGATCGACCAGGGCATCCATCTCGACGAAGCCTTCAAGATGCTGCGCCGCGCTGTCGAATTGCAGCCCGAGGACGGCTATATCGTCGATTCCCTGGGTTGGGCGCATTACAAGCTCGGCCATTACGACGAGGCGGTGAAGCTGCTGGAGCGCGCCATCGAGCTGAAGCCCGGGGATCCCGTGATCAACGACCATCTCGGCGACGCCTATTGGCGCGTCGGCCGCAAGCTCGACGCGACCTTCCAGTGGAATCACGCGCGCGATCTCAATCCCGATCCCGACGACCTGCCGAAAATCCTGAGCAAGATCGACAAGGGATTGCCGGACGCCTCGCCGCCGACCTCGGTGCAGACTTCGCCGGCGGCGCCGCAGTCGGACAACAAGAACGGCGGCTGACGGGACCTCCTCGATCCGGCGACGGATCGAGGATACAGCGTCGCGTCTTGCGCTACTTGCCGCGCGCGTCTTCGCCTTCCTTGAGGGCGGCGACGAGCGCCGTGTCGAAATAGCGCGTCCATTCGACGATCTTGTAATCGACCCAGATCAGACGATCGACGCCTTCGAGCGCCACCTCCGCCCCAGTGCCGCGGTTACGCAACTGCATATGCCAGGACATGTAGGAGCAGCGGGGCATGTCGACGACGAGGTCGTCGACTTCGAAGGACAGCATTTCGAAATCCACGTCAAAAGCGCGCCAGGCCTCGCGGATCTCTTCCTTGCCGACGCGCACGCCCGCTGCCGGAATCAGCGCGCGAGAGCCCAGAAGGCGGTAAGTCGCGTTGTCATGGAAAAAATACAATCCGGGCTCGTTGTCGCCCTTCGCGCGCCTGCCGTATATCTCCCGGGCGATCGCCATATATTCTTCGCGAGTCAGTTTGTCGCTGATCATTTGCGCCTGAGATTTCCCGATGTGCAAAACCACCTATGCCGCCCTGCCGATCCCGGCATATGAAGCCTGCCAAACATTTGCTTGCAAGCGACCGGAAACCCGGCCGAAAACACCCCCCGCCGGCGATGGCCTCGGGGCGACGCCTGGACATGTAATTCCATAACAAAAATCGCCAGAAGCGAGCCTGAAGCCGGAACGGGACGCAGGTTCAGCCCATATCAAGAGTTGAGCAATTAGGACAGTGTACCTTCTAGTTATCATTAAAAACGCATATGGCAACGCTCAAGATATCGTCGACCAGACCCGCTTTCACTTCGGAGCGGGGAGGCTCAAATTCTGAAGCTCTTCTGAAAGCAACAGTTTGCCGCTCGGCTCGATTTACCGCATGAGTCGGATGAAGGTCGCCGTATCCACATATTCAAAAACTTCCTCGAACAGGCCTGCCCGGGTTTTCGCGACATGGCCAACGACCACCAGGGCCGATTCCGCGGAGCCCCTGTGCTCGATTTCCACGAGACGGCGAACGGCGAAACTGTCGCCATCGATCACGACGTTGAGGAGACGGTGATCCCGGCGGCGGAATTCCGCGTCAACGTCGCGCAAGAGCCCGAGAATCGCGCGATGACCCTGATATTTTCCATAAAAGCGGCATTGGCGGCGATCGCCGACCATGTGCAGCACGGCGTCAGGATGGAAAAGCGATATGAATTGCTCCGGGCAGGCGCGCAGCGCCATGGAGCGCTGGATCAGCGATCTGATGTCGCCGCTGGCGTGATCCGGAATGAATTTCGCCCTGAACTCGGTCATGGCCAATTCAAGCCAGCCGTTGTGGACGCGGATGGGTCATGCACAACTTTCGCGCAGTCTGAACAGCGTCGCACTGTCGACAAATTCGCTGACCTCAACGACCTTGTCGCCCTCAAGGCGAATGAAACAAAGGCATTGCAGCACGGCGCGATTGCCGGTTCCGCGATGCCGCAGCTCCATTTCGTAACGGACGCACGCTTGTTCCCCCTCGATCAATGTTTCAAGGCGACGCAAAGCCCGTTGCTGGAATTCGATCTGGAAAGCGTCGAGGTAGGCGAGAATGGAATCGCGCGAACAACGCAATCCCGCGTACGTCCAGGAGGCCTGGTCGCCATTCATCAGCCAGTCCGCCTCAGGCGCAAAGAGCGATGCGAGAAGTTTCGGGGTTGAGCGGCGGTCAAGCAAAGCCTCGATAATCCGGTCGAAGGACGACCGGGTTACCAGCGGAGATAGACTGTCGCTTTCACTCATCCTGTTTCAGCCTTTGGCGAAGATGAAAGCATAGCGACGCCAACTCTAAAGAAATTGACGCCGATCAAATATTTTTCCCGGAACGAAGGCGCGCCCCGGGGGGAGCGCCTTCTGGAGCGCCGACCGGTCAATTCTTGGCTTTGTCGACGAGCTTGTTCTTGCCGATCCAGGGCATCATGCCGCGCAGGCGCGCGCCGACTTCCTCGATCTGGTGAGCGTCGTTGACGCGGCGAATGCCCTTGAAGCGGGCCGCGCCGGCGCGATATTCCTGCATCCAGTCCGAAGTGAACTTGCCGGTCTGGATGTCCTTGAGCACGGCCTTCATCTCCGCCTTGGTCTCAGCGGTGATGATGCGCGGTCCCGAGACGTATTCGCCCCATTCCGCCGTGTTCGAGATGGAATAGTTCATGTTGGCGATGCCGCCCTCGTAAATGAGGTCGACGATCAGCTTCACTTCGTGCAGGCACTCGAAATAGGCCATTTCCGGCGCATAACCGGCCTCGACCAGGGTTTCGAAGCCAGCGCGGATCAATTCGACCAAGCCGCCGCAGAGCACGACCTGCTCGCCGAAAAGGTCGGTCTCGCATTCTTCGCGGAAATTGGTTTCGATAATGCCGGAACGACCGCCGCCGATGGCTGACGCATAGGACAGGCCGATGTCATGGGCGTTGCCGGACGCGTCCTGATGGACGGCGATCAGGCAGGGAACGCCGCCGCCCTTGAGGTATTCGCCGCGCACGGTGTGGCCGGGGCCCTTGGGGGCGACCATCAGCACGTCAATATCCTTGCGCGGCTCGATCAGGCCGAAATGGACATTGAGGCCATGCGCGAACAGCAACGCGGCGCCCGGGCGAATATTGTCGGCGATGTCGTCCTTGTAGATGTCGGACTGCAATTCGTCGGGCGTGAGCATCATGATGACGTCAGCCCATTTGGCGGCGTCGGCGACGGTCATGACCTTGACGCCCTCGCCTTCCGCCTTCTTGGCGGTGGCGGAGCCGGCGCGCAGCGCCACGGCCACGTCCTTGACGCCGGAATCGCGCAGGTTGAGGACATGTGCATGGCCCTGCGAGCCGTAGCCGACCACAGCGACCTTCTTGCCCTTGATCAGGTTGATGTCGGCATCGCTATCGTAATAAACGCGCATTTTAGCTGCTTTCCGGATTTTAGAGACGCGGGCGCCGCCGCGGGAGAATTTCCAATGGGAGCCTAATAAGCGCACAAACCCGTCTCGTCAAAGGAAAGTGGCGGAAACGCGGCTGCGAGGTTTGAGGCGATCGGGGCCTGGGCATCGACGCATTCGGGCTGAAAAAACGCTGTTTTTTCTGAAACAATCGTATTTTCGCAGCGTAGGACCGATACAAGGGGCGCGCCAAAGGCCCCATCCGGAGATCTGGACATGACGACAAAACGGCATTTCCTCCAAAGACGTCGTTTCATTCAGGCCGCCGTGGCGGGCCTGGCGAGCGGTTTCGCCTGGTCCTCGCGGACGCTTGCGGCCAGTGACGAGAAATTCGAAGTGACCCATGCCGATGAGGAATGGCGCAAGCGGCTTACGCCCGCCCAATACGAGATCCTGCGCAAGGACGGGACAGAGCGCGCCTTCACGAGCCCCTTGCTTAGAGAGCACAGGCGAGGGACTTTTGCTTGCGCGGGCTGCGAACTGCCGCTCTTCGATTCCTCGACCAAATACGACAGCGGCACGGGATGGCCGAGTTTCTGGAAGCCGCTCGACAAGGCCGTGGTCGAGGAGACCGACAATTCCTACGGCATGGTCCGAATGGCCGTGCATTGCCGGCGTTGCGGCGGCCATCTCGGCCATGTCTTCAACGACGGCCCCGAACCGACGGGTCTGCGCTATTGCATGAACGGCGCCGCCATGACCTTCAAGTCCGCAGAGGCGTGACCAGATGATACTCTTCGCTTTGGCCTTTCTCGGCGGCGTCCTGACCATCGCCAGCCCCTGCATCCTGCCGGTGCTGCCCTTCGTCTTCGCCCGCGCCGACAGGCCCTTCCTTCGCAATGGCCTGCCGATGCTTGCGGGCATGGCCGTCACCTTCGCCGGCGTCGCCACGCTCGCAGCGGTCGGCGGCGGCTGGGCCGCGCAGGCGAACGAGATCGGCCGCATGGCGGCGCTGGCGTTGCTGGCGCTGTTCGGCGTGACCCTGCTGTTCCCATCGCTCGCGGACCGGCTGACCCAGCCGTTGGTCCGGCTCGGCGGACGGCTGTCCAGTTTCGCCGACGCCGAAGGGGCGCCGCAGTCCGCCATTGGCCCCTCGGCCCTGCTTGGCGTCGCCACGGGCTTGTTGTGGGCGCCTTGCGCCGGCCCGATCCTCGGCCTGATCCTGACCGGGGCGGCGCTGCAGGGCGCAAGCGCGAAAACCTCGCTGTTGCTCGCCTCCTACGCCGCAGGCGCCGCCACTTCGCTGGCCTTGGCGCTGCTGGCGGGCGGAAAAGTGTTCGCGGCCATGAAGCGTTCGCTCGGCGTGGGCGAATGGGTTCGGCGCGGCTTCGGCCTGGCCGTTCTGGCGGGCGTCGTCGCCATAGCCTCGGGCGTCGATACCGGCCTGCTCACGCGCGCCTCCCTCGCCGGCACGAATTCGGTCGAAAAGACCCTGCTCGACAAGTTCAGGATGGCCAGCGCGCAGCCTGCGACTGTCACTCCGGGCACGACGACGCCTGTCACGGCCGCCGCCGAGAAGACCCCGCCGGTGCTCGGCGTCGCGCCGGAAATATCGGGCGCGGAGGAATGGCTCAATTCGCCGCCTCTCACACTTGCCGGCCTCAAGGGCAAGGTCGTGCTGGTCGATTTCTGGACCTATTCCTGCATCAATTGCCTGCGCACCCTGCCCTATGTCCGGGCCTGGGCCGAGAAATACCGGGATCAGGGCCTGGTCGTCATCGGCGTCCACGCCCCCGAATTCGCCTTTGAGCGCGACGTCGGCAACGTCAAGCGCGCGGTCTCCGACCTGCATATTTCCTATCCCGTGGCGATCGACAACAATTATGCGATCTGGCGCGCCTTCCGGAACCAGTACTGGCCCGCCCATTATTTCATCGACGCCGAAGGTCGAGTCCGTCACCAGCATTTCGGCGAGGGCGAATACGAAGAGTCCGAGCGCGTCATCCAGCAATTGCTCGCCGAGGCCGGCCACAAGGAAAACGCCGTTCCCCTCGTGAAGATCAGCGCCGGCGGCGTCGAGGCGCAGCCAGACATGGGCGAAGCGCTCTCGCAGGAAACCTATATCGGCTACGAGCGCGCCGACAATTTCATCTCGCCTGGCGGCGCGGCGCAGGATGTCGCCCATGTCTACGAGACGCCACAGCCGAAACTCGGCGAATGGGGGCTGTCAGGCGACTGGACGATCGGCGCGGAAGACGCGGCGCTGAACAAGCCCGACGGCGCGATCGCCTATCGTTTCCACGCCCGCGACCTGCATCTGGTGCTCGGGCCGGGAGAGGACGGCAAGAAGATCCGCTTCCGCGTGACAATCGACGGCATGGCGCCCGGAGACAGTCACGGAGTCGATACCGACGCCGAGGGTCGAGGCGTTATCGCCGAGCAGCGCCTTTACCAGCTCGTGCGCCAGACCGGCGCGATATCAGACCATACGTTCAAGATCGAATTCCTCGATCCCGGCGCAAAGGCCTACGCCTTCACCTTCGGCTGACACGGAGCGGACTCCTATGCGGATACAACGCCTTTCAAGCATTTCGATCCTCGCGGCGGCGGCGCTCGCAGCGACCGTCCTGGCGCCCGCGGCCCGTGCGGAACAGGCTCGAAAACTGCCGCCGCCCGCGCTCGATGAGCCGGCCGGGGCGCCTCTCCGAGACAGTTGTGCTGGCGGGCGGCTGCTTCTGGGGCGTGCAGGGCGTGTTCCAGCATGTAAAGGGCGTGAAATCCGCCGTCTCCGGCTATGCCGGCGGCCCCAGGGACAAGGCGGAATACGAGACGGTCAGCTCCGGCCGCACCGGCCATGCCGAATCCGTCCGCGTCAACTTCGATCCGCGCGAAATCAGCTACGGGCGCATCCTCCAGATTTATTTTTCAGTGGCGCACGACCCCACCGAACTCGACCGCCAGGGCCCTGACGTCGGGACGCAATATCGCTCGGCGATCTTCCCGCTCGACGCCGAGCAGACAAAGGTTGCCAAGGCCTATATCGCCCAGCTCGACGCCGCCCACGCCTTCGGCTCGGCCATCGTGACGAAGATCGAGCCGGACAAGGCCTTCTTCCCCGCCGAGGCCTATCATCAGGATTTCCTGGCCCTGAATCCGACCTATCCCTACATCGTCTACAATGACCTGCCGAAGGTCGCCAATCTGCAAAAACTCTATCCCGAGTTTTACAGCGCCAAACCCGTGCTGGTCGGGCAGAAGCCGCTGGACTGACCGCTATCTAGCGCCTGTTCGGTGAACTCCGGTTCACCGAACAGGCGCTCGTTTCTTGTTTTCACGCATATTCGCTAACGCGGCCCTTCGGGTCTTAACGCGAACCGGAATCCACTTCGCTCGAAAATGCTCTAGTCGAATAGCCCGGCGACGCCCGAATAGACGCCGAAACCCGATGAAATCAGGATGATTCCGAGGCAGATGCTGGCGTAGCCGCCTTTCAGGCGCCAGGGCTCCGGCAGCCGGCGGGCCAACAGGTAGAGAAAACCGAGCACCGGCGGCAGCAGCAGGGCATTCATCACCTGCACGCCGACGCTGAGCGCCACCAGATTGACGCCGGACCCCACGACGCCGCCGCAGACGATCAGCGCGAGCGCATAAGCGCCATAAAACCATGGCGCATCCCTGGGATCGTCGTCGAGGCTGCATTTCACGCCGAGCATTTCGGAGAGCGTCCGCGCGGCGGTGATGGTGACGACGATCGCCGCGACCAAGGCCGCGCCCGCCATGCCCAAGCCGAACAGCAGCTTGCCGCCGAGATCGCCAAGGTAGGGCGTAATCGCCTCGGCGATTCGCTGCACCGTGTCGAGATCGCCGTCATGGCTGGCCCCCCCGAGCGTCGCGGCTGTCGCGACCAGCACGGAGGCCATGATCACCTGGGTCAGGACGGCGCCGATCATCGTGTCCGCGCGGGCCGCCGGGAGATCGTCGACCGACAGTTTCTTCTCGACCACGGCGCTTTGCTGGAAGAAAACCATCCAGGGCATGATGACCGCGCCGATGTTGGCCGCCGCGAGATAGAGGTATTTGGGGTCGCGCAGCGGTATGTCGAGCGACTGCGTCGCAACGGTCTGGGGATCGGGGTGCGCTAGGAAGACCACGGCCAGGAAGACGAGCTCGAAGGCGCCGATCGCCAGGGCGATGCGTTCGACCGTCAGGTAGGAATGGGTGAAGGCCATGGCGAGCAGCGCCCCCACGACCAGGGTCGTCGTGACAGGGGCCGAGAGGCCGAGCAGCGCGCCGACACCGGCGAGGCCGGCGAGTTCGGTCAGGAGCGCGCCCATGCAGCAGACGAGGAGTGTGAGGACGGAGAACCAGGCCCAGAACTTGCCGAAATGCTTTTCGATCAGATGCGCGTGGCCCTGGCCCGTCACCACACCGAGTTCGAACCGTCAACTCCTGCACGATATAAAGCACGGGGATCAGCGCGGCCTGCAGCCAGAGCAGGCGATAGCCCCAGCCGGCGCCGCTCTGCGCGGCGGTGATGACGCTGCCGGCGTCGGTGTCGGCCAGCATGACGACAAGGCCCGGACCCATCACCGCCAGGAAATGCCGCATTCTTCCACGCGGCAGGACATCGCTTACATCGACCATTCAGGCGCTCAATCCAAAAGTGCTTTTCCACTTCTGGCGCCTTGGCCGAACGGTCGCAACCCCTCGCCGTTATTTTAGAAACCGTTTAATCGCCGCCGAAATCGCGTCAGCCTTCGTCCTCGTCACGCGGCGGCGCTTCGCCCTCACCCTCCTCGACCGGCTCGCCGGCGATGACATAAGAGCCGTTGAGCCAGCGGTGCAGGTCCAGATTGGCGCACCGCCTGGAGCAAAAAGGCTTGTAGGCGGGATCGACGGGCTTGCCGCAGATGGCGCAGGCGGCCTTTTGTTCGGTTTTTTCCTGCATCAAGCGCACTCTTCCTTCAGACTCGCGCCTCCGCGGCCGCGGCCCAGAACACATGCGCGGGATAGCCGAGGCCGTCGAGCAGGGCCATGGTTTCCTGCAAGGGCAGGCCGACGACGCCCGTATAGGAGCCGACGAGCTTGACGACAAAGGCGCCGGCGATGCCCTGAATGGCGTAGCCGCCAGCCTTGCCGCGCCATTCCCGAGAGGCGAGATAGGCGGCGATTTCCTTTGAAGACAGGCGCTTGAAGCGAAGCCTGGCTTCGACCAGCCGCGACCTTTCACGGCCCGCCGCATCGATCACGGCGACGCCGGTATAGACCCGGTGTGTGCGTCCCGACAACAGGCGGAGGCATTCCTCGGCCTGTTCGACCGTTTCGCATTTCGGCAGGATTCGGCGGCCGACGCAGACCACAGTATCGGCGCCGACAACATAGGCGCCGCGCAATTCCTCTCGCCCGCCTGCGGTCCTGGCGCCAACGCGCGCTTTCTCAATCGCCAGCCGCGCGGCCAGTTTTCGGGGCGATTCGTCGCGTCCGGGCGTCTCGTCGAGATCGGTCGGCAGCAGCGCGTCGGGCTCGACGCCAATCTGCTGCAGCAGCGCAAGGCGGCGCGGCGAGCCTGAGGCGAGCGCAAGGCGCGCGGTTCGGATTTCGGGCTCGGCGGTCACGGGACTCCGACGATTCTTATTTGAAACGATAGGTGATGCGACCCTTGGTCAGGTCGTAAGGCGTCATTTCGACCAGCACGCGATCTCCGGTGAGCACGCGGATCCGGTTCTTGCGCATTTTTCCCGCCGTGTGGGCGATGATTTCGTGATCGTTTTCGAGCGTCACGCGAAAAGTGGCGTTCGGCAGCAATTCGCTGACGACGCCAGGAAATTCAAGCAATTCTTCCTTCGACATCTGGTTCCTTGACACTGGATTTGAGTCCGCGCCGCCCAGCCCCGCGAAAACGCCGCAAAACCAGCCGGTACGGAAGTCGTCTTGCCAGAACGGCCCATGTCCCGCATCGTCTCCGCCCTCGACCGCTCCGGTCCGTCGGGAACGATCTGTTCGAAACGGGTTTGTGGATGAGGGTCTGGCGCGGCGTCGAATGCGTCTCATTGCGCGCGAACGGCACGGCGCGCTATAACAAATTGCGGCGCGCCTGCCAATGGCGTGGAAGCGCTGCAACGTTCAAGACTTTTCTTATTTGGTCGATTGGGGTTTTCGGGATGAAAAATTTGTGGGCCTTGCATAATCGCCTGATGAGCTCCTGGTTCGATGTTTTCGAGACCAATGCGGCGGCGATGACCACCATTTCCGCGCGCCTGCCGCTGATCGCGGCGGCCGCGTCGGGCTTCGGCAACAAGGCGGCGCGGCACGAAACCCGCTCCATGGTGGCCGAAAAGCTGGTTGCTGCGACCGAAGGCGCCCAGGCGCACGCGCTGGAATCGGCGAAAGTGGCGCTGAAGGTCATGACCGGCCAGACCCACCCTGTGGAGGTGGCCGGCCATATGATGGACATGGCGGCGGCGGCGACAGGTCCCGCGCGCCGGAAAGTGAAGGCAAACGCCCGCCGGCTGACGGCGCGCTGAAACGCGTGACGGAATTTTGAAAAGGGGGCGATTGGAAGCGCGGGAGGGCTGGACAAGCCGCTTTCCGCTTTCTATAAGGCCCGAGCTTTGACGGCGCGCCGTCAGGCTAAGCCCAGGTAGCTCAGTTGGTAGAGCATGCGACTGAAAATCGCAGTGTCGGTGGTTCGATTCCGCCCCTGGGCACCACTTCCGCATCCCCATCCGTCCCAAACCGTCCGCAACTGTATGAAAAACCTAAGTAAATGCTAGGGTTTGGCGTCCAGCATTGTCTATCGCTGTCCTAAGCTGTGCGTTTGCAGCCGGGTATTTTGCGGGTATTATTGCGGGTATTCCGGCGATACCCGCAGAGGCGATACCCGCAATGGCCCTCACAGACATTGAAATCAAAAACGCCAAGCCTCGCGCCAAGCCCTACAAGCTCTCGGACGGCGGCTGGCTCTTTTTGCTGGTCAATCCGAACGGCTCGAAACTCTGGCGCATGGCCTATCGGTTCGACGGGAAGGAAAAGACCCTTTCGCTTGGCCCATACCCGCAATTGTCGCTCAAGGATGCCCGCAACGGGCGGGATGAAGCCAAGGCGCAATTGGCGGCCGGCGTCGATCCTGGTGCCAAAAGGAAACTGGACAAGCTAACCAGAGACATTTCCAGCGCCACGACCTTCAAGGCGCTGGCGGACGAATATCAGGACAAGCTCAAGCGCGAGGGCCGCGCCGTCGCCACGCTCGAAAAGAGCGAATGGCTTTATTCGCTGGTTTTTCCGAAAATAGGCGAGCGGCCAATAACCGAAATCACGTCAGCGGAAATCCTTTCCGTCCTGCGGCCTGTCGAAAAGCGCGGCAATCTGGAAACCGCCAAACGCCTGCGGATGAAAATTGGCGAAGTGTATCGCTATGCCATCGCAACGGCGCGGGCGGAAACCGATCCGACTCTTGCGCTCAGGGGCGCGCTGGTGGCGCCAAAATCCAAACATCGGGCGGCGATAACCGATCCCGTCGCGCTGGGGGCTTTCCTTCGCGCCGTGGATGCCTTCGACGGCCAGCCGGAAACCGTCGCCGCGCTGAAATTACTTCCGCTAGTATTTACCCGGCCCGGCGAATTGCGGATGGCGGAATGGTCCGAGTTCGATCTGGAAAAGCGGGTATGGGCGATACCCGCAAGTCGGACCAAAATGCGGCGCGAGCATCTTGTCCCACTGTCGCCGCAAGCCCTCAGCATCCTTGCGGAACTTCACGCCATCACTGGCGCCGGGCGGCTGGTCTTTCCCGGCATTCGCTCGAAGCAGCGCCCTATCAGCGAAAACACGCTCAACGCTTCTATGCGTCGCATGGGCTTCAAGCAGGATGAAGTTTCGGCGCATGGCTTCCGCGCCACGGCTTCGACGCTGTTGAACGAAAGCGGCAAGTTTTCTTCGGACTCAATTGAACGCGCCCTAGCGCATCAAGACCCGGACCCGGTTCGCCGCGCCTATGCCCGCGGCGCCTATTGGGATGAGCGGGTGGAAATGGCGAAATGGTGGGCGGACTATCTGGACACGCTCAAGGCGGGCGGACAGATTGTCAATTTGCGGGCTGCGGCGAATGTAAGCTGATAGCTTCCTGCGCTTACCATAACCATAAGCCCTAAGCGAACCAGCGGGATTTAAAACGAGCGCGGCTCCTAAAACACTCGACGTCCATGAAAGGAATAAAATCGATGCATCTGCAACGCCTATATACGAGTGCTGAGCACCAACAAGAGTTGACCGACTGGAAATGCGATGGGTTAAACGCGTCTATCAATTTCGAAAAATTCGGGAATGGACCGGATAACTTCAGTTATTTTAGAGTCCTTCTCACATGGGAAGATGTTGAAGCGATTATAGACTGTATGGCTAACAAAAATCATTCACAAGCATCGCGGGTGAAGCGTGCTTTGCATCTTGCCCAAGCGATCGAGACCATCGCCGGGGATTCAAAACCACGCGCTTCCCTGCCAGCCGACGGCTGAGCACCAACCTTTCCGTTCCTCCGGTGCCTTACTGCGAGAGCGCGGCGTCTTTTTTGTGAGACTTGCACATGAATTTGGAAAGCCTTCGCGATCTGGTCGAAGCGGGAGCTGCCGAACATCGGATGGCTTCGCGGAAATTATGGCCCTGGGCCTTCGATGCAATCTTGAACGACGAACTTGACGCGCAATTTCCCCGCGATTTGAGGTTCAACGCGCCAGAGACAGAAGCAGCGCATTGGCGAGAGTTGCTAAGCGCCAATCGCGACGCGGAGGTGTCACTCTGCGGATGGATACACGATTTGAAACTCGATCCGCAAAAATTCAGGGCGTGGCTCAAAAAACGATGTCGTGAAGCCAATGCGTCAGGAAATCGATCTGGTCCGAAATCGAATAAAGAACCGATGCGGGAAGCATTCAACAATCTAAAAAAAGAGGGAGCCGATTTCCGTTCCAAAAAGGAATGGCACCGAGCTGTTCTTGAGGGCTGCGGTATAAAAGGGAATCCACGCGGCTGGTCCTACGCCACATTTGACCGAGCGTGCTTCCCGAAAGACGGAAATTTTACTCCCAAATCTTGATTTGAAGATTTGCGCTGGCGAACTGCGGTCAAATTCGGATTATTTGAGAAGTCGTCCACCAAATACGGAGACGACTGGAATGAAAGAGATCAAAAAAGAACTTGGCGAACTGCCGAAGCGCGCGCTCAGCGTCAAAGCTTTTTCCGAAATCTACGGAATCTCGCGCGCAAGCACGTACAAGCTTATGAAACTCGGCAAACTGAAAACAGTGCTCGTCGGAGGCAGGCGACTGATTCCGGTCGATGTTGCCGAAGCCCTTTTGCAGATAAAGGCGGCATGAATCATGTCGCAAAAACGAGCGAACCCGGAGCCGGTGGAGACGGCTTCCGGGCTCGGAAATGTCATTTTGCGACGGGCGAATGACTTCCGAAAAGTTATCATAAACAATGTCGTGAGGCAATTTCGTCCGTTCGTGTTTCGATACGGACTCGCCGCTCTTTACGGCACATTGGTCGCGGGGCTCATACATTCGGAGCGCCGGCCATGACGACTAAAACGTTCTTACCGAATACCGACCCTCTTGAGGCGACGCTCGACAGCGATCGCGAATTTTTCCGCCGCAACCCCGACCGCGAATATCGGTTGCGACCGATGACAGACGCCGAATTGGAAGAACTGGACAGCATTACTTACGCGTGGCTCAGTCGCCGCCCCCGGGCATTCTCCCCCTATGTCGCGGTCAGAGAAGTTTTGCCGAATTTACGAATTCGAGCGATCGGGCTGCGGTTCGCTGGTACAGATTGCTTTTCCGAATCCGACGCCGCCAACACTTGGCGGAATTGTCTCAGTCGATGCCTCATCGATGACGATGCCGGCTACGGCGCTGCCTCTCGCCGGAGGGCCGTGCGATGAATGACATGCGTCATTGGCCCATCGGGCCCAATCTCTCGACAGCGGACTTTCTCCGGTCATTTCATGGCGACGACGGCTTTTGGCCGATTGTCGCGATCAAGCCCGGCTCTCCCCCCATTGCGAAAGACTTTGTGAACTGCCCAACCCGCGAAGCCGATCTGGATGCTTGGACGGCTCCGCTCGTCAGCCAAGGATACAACCTGTACTTCTCTATTGGCGCGCAAAAAGCGCCGATCGGAAAAAAAGCCGGAAAATCCAACATAGCGTGCGTCGATTGGCTCTTTTCGGACCTTGATCCGCCGGACGAGCTGAGCGGTGCCGAATTGATCGCGTGGCGGGACAAAACTTTGCTGGATATGCTTGAAGCGAAACACGCCCCGCCCGCATCCATGTTGGTGGATTTAGGTCGTGGGCTATGGGCGTACTGGCGGCTCAAAGAGCCAATTCACGTGGCCGCCGGTGGACAGGAGGTCGAGCGATTTGAAAGCCGCCTACGCCATCTGGCAATATCGCTCGGCGGCGATGAAAGCTGCGCGGAGGTTTCTCGAATTGCTCGACTGCCGGGCTTTCCGAACATGAAAACTGGAGCGACGGCCAAAGTGCTGGCGTACATGCCTAACCGTGTTTATTGCAGCGACCAATTCGCCCTTGCGCCCGAAAAGCTCCGCAAAGACACCGCGGCGCCGAATGGCGCCAATACGTTCGCGGACTTGATCGACGACGACGAAGCCATCGCGGAGGCGACCGACTACCTTTTGAATAAAGCCCCGCTGGCGATCGAAGGAAAAGCCGGTCGGGCAACGATGATCCGCGTGGCGAACCGGTGCCGCGACTTCGGATGCTCGTTGGAAACGGCGGCTCTATTGATGGACGAGCATTGGAATGATCGATGCTCGCCGCCTTGGGACTTGGGCGAAATCGAGCATGAGGCGCGAGGCCTTCGCCGAGAGCATCCCGAAGGTTGCGACCATCCCCGCGCGTTAGAGCGAACCAAGCAAGCATTGGTGCGGAAATTTTTCGAACCTATTCTCGCGGAAGCTTCCGCCAGCGCCCAGGGCGCCGCTCAGCCGCCGGCGGTGATCGGTCCTTGTGTTTTGTTCCATGGCGATTTTGACGACCGGCCGCTAAAAAATTGGCTCGTCGCCAAAGTGCTGCCCGCCGAGGGCCTGGCCTTTCTGTCCGCGCAATGGGGCATGTACAAGACGTTTCTGGCTTTCGACCTCGCCGCGGCGGTCATGGCGCGCGCGACGTTCGCCGGTGCCCAAATCAAGAGACAAGGAGGTGTGCTATTCTTGGCCGCCGAGTCACAAGACGAAGTGCGGGCCCGCTTGCAAGGCGTCATTGAGGCGAAGCTCCGCAGGGCACTTCCGGCGGTCAATGATCAACATTTGACCTTGAACGTCGACCGCCTGCCGTTCGCATGGTTCGAGGGGTCGCCCCGCCTCGCGCATGTTTCGACCGCTCGTCAGGAACTACGCAAAATCGTTCGCGAGGCCTCCGATGGCATTGAGGGCCGAACGGGCTTTCCTCTAGCACTGATAATCATTGACACGTTCATGGCTGCGGCTGGCCTGTCGGACGCCAACGACCGCGCAGAATCGCAAAATGTGATGAACCTGCTTCAATCGATCGCGAGGGAATTTCGAGTTCTTGTTCTTGTCGTCGACCATTTCGGCAAAGACCCGGAGAAAGGGACCGCCGGCGCCTCCAGCAAGGAAGCGGCCGCCGACTCAAGTGATCGCTGTACTCGGCGGCAAGACCATCGCGGGCAAGGTGTCAAATACGCGCGTCGCTTTGCGAAAAGTTCGCGGCGGGCAGCAGGGGATAGAAATTCCATTCTCGACGCGCGTGCTTCCATTGGGTTGCGATGAGGCCGGCGAGTTTATTTCGACGCTGGTGATCGAATGGGGTGAGACAACGACCGCGATCCGGGCCGGACAAATCGACTGGCCTAAGCCGATGCTTCAGTTCCGAAGTGTCCTAATGAAGAGCCTCGACGAAAGCGGCCAGGACGTGATCCTGCCCCACTGCGAAACCGTCGTCCGAGCTGTCAAGAAAACGACCGTTCGCGAGGCGTTTTTGTCCTGCGGCAAGGGGACGTCGCCGCAAGCGCGCCAGAGGAAATTCCATCGCGATCTCCAAACTTCGATCGATCTTGGTTTTGTCAAGTCGGATTTTCCTGATGTCGACGGC
Source organism: uncultured Alphaproteobacteria bacterium (assembly GCA_963713695.1). Taxonomy (GTDB): domain Bacteria; phylum Pseudomonadota; class Alphaproteobacteria; order Rhizobiales; family Beijerinckiaceae; genus Rhodoblastus. The sequence goes on along the minus strand of CAVQMU010000002.1, from coordinate 128,881 downwards.
GTTGTGTCCGAGTTTTTAACTCTCGGAAAACCTTGAGCCGAGGGACATAAAAAATGTCGGTACCAGACGGACAGACAGGACATCTCTTTAAGATAGATGTCCTGTCTGTCCGTCGATTTGGAGTGCGACGTCGGGGACAAATGGGATAATGTCCATCTTGTCTGGATTGTCCAAGCGAGCAAAACGCTCCGATGGGGTGATCTTTTCGCGCGAACTTGGGTCAGATGGCCCTTTTCGGAAACGAGGTCGACCGGCACGGAATTAGCGGGGTGCGGCAATCCGCCATACATTGCGCGATCGGCAGATCAATCACATTCAATTTCTTTGGCGTTTTCATCGATGCCGGGATCGCTGCAAACTTCCTCGCCGTCCTTGGTGACGCTCCATCCGGTCAGTTCCCCAGAGCCGAATATGCCCGCTGCGAAAGCCGCTATAGAACTCCCGAGGATCAATCCCAAAACCAAGCCGGCCAAGAACTTTCGCATTTTGTATCCCCTCACGCGACCATGCGTTTAGCCAAGCATCGCAAAATTGATGACGGGGCGAGCGATAGTCAAACAATGACATTTCAAACTTAGACACCGTTCGTGATTCCCGTTATTGACAATCGAGTCCTCCCGAAGGATTCCGGCGGCACGTCGTCCCGTTCGAATAATCGTACCCGCCTTGTGGGTTCGCCCGAGAAGTGACGCCATTAGAATAATCGTAGCCGCCCTGTGGGTTGGGGCGCGAATTGAGGCTATTTGTCGGCTGACTGCCGGCCGCATTCAAATCCTCGCGGTAAAGGCAGTTTTGATAATCGGGGGACCCATAATTACAGGCCGCAGCCGAACCGGACAAAATCGCGCACAGGGCAATCGCAACAGTAATCCGTAACATTTTTTTCTCCTCGCAATAGAGGCGTGGGATCTGGCGACCCACTCGCCGACCGTCACCTGGGCGGCAAAATGACACGATTAGGGGGCAGCGTCACGCGGAGAGTTCTCGCCAATTTATCCGATGGATTTGGCTCGGATTCTTGGCGCGAATGTGCGGCGTGAACGCAAAAGGCTCGGCAAATCGCAAGAAGCCCTTGCGCTCGATGTCGAAATGAAGCGCGGCTATCTCAGCGATTTGGAAAGGGGCACGCGCAATCCATCGATCAAAGCCATAGCGCGGCTCGCGGCGGCACTTAACGTCGATCCATCCTCGCTACTTCAACCGCCGACCGGCCTCAAAGCAGATGAGGGGGACTAGGAGCGTTCCGGACGTCCCCAAATTTCCGGGGCGGGCCTTAGTGTGGTCGCCTTCAGAATTTTGCGTTCGTCCCAGCGCGGGGGACTTGCCAAGAGCTTACGCCGCGCGCCGCGGAGTGATGCCCTATCAGTCCTTGTATCCGTCCACGAACCCGCGGTTCGGTGTGAAGGAGGAGCGTCCGTGCTCACTAACACCGGGACGCTGGACCTTTTCGACTCTGGTGGCTTCGCTGCGCTTCGGGAACGAGGGCGTAACGCTGCCCTGCCCATGCATTGGCGCGCCGGAGTTTGACCGCAGTGCATTGGCGACCCGCAATGACGTCGAGCGCTGCGAAAGGCGAATAAGATTATTGACGCGGTTTTCTCTTGCCTGTTGCGCCGCCTCAAGGTCGGGTCGGATTGTCTCAAAAACCCCTAGAATCGTTGATTTCCAGTGGCTCCAAGTCGGGGCGTGGCCACGAGAAATGCAACGCAATTCGTGGTCGGCGACCGGAAGCGCGCGGCACTCAGTCGCCCAAAAATGTAAGATGATTTTCCACAACATGCCGTAAGCCGCCGCCGGAAGGGTCAGCGCCTCAGGATTGTCAATCAGGCCTTCAACAGGGATCGGATAAATCTTGCGGCGAGCCATCCCCCAAGATAGCCTAACAAGGCCTCAAGAACTAGGCGATGCGTCGGCCCGACCAAGCCGGACAAATTGCGGGTATTATTGCGGGTATTTTGTAACTCGAATTATTTTTAATCACAATATAACAATGTGTTATGGCGCATTTGCGGGTCCGCCCCTGGCACCATCCCTTATCCATATCATGCAAAATCAATTACTTACGGGGCTTTTCTGCCCCACCCTGCTGAATATTGGGTTGGGGTGAGGCAATTTTGTTCTTTTTCTGTCCGGCGGCCAACTTAGCCATAGCGGCTCTGGCCAACTTGCGTTGCTCCGCCGATTTCACATAGCGCTCGACCTCTTTCAGGGTCTGGTGGCCGGTGATGGCCATTATCTGCTTCGCCGAGCATCCAAGTTCGGCCAACCACGCCGCGGAGGCCTTACGCAAACCGTTGGTACCATCGACGCGCTTTTCGGCCCCCCGGATTCAGTGCAGATGGTTGCCTCGATCTATTTGCGACCCGAGCCCCAGTATTGGATCCATCGCGAAAGCGATCCGGCGACCAAGGCGGCCAAGGTGCTCGAGGCGATCAGTCATGCACCGCGCCCGAGCATCCTCTACGTCACCAAACGAGAGGATGCCGACGATTGGCTCGATCGCATAAGCCAAGAGCGCCCCTGGCGCGCACACGGGGGCGGCGACGGCTCTGCCTGGCCGACCCCGGCGGCGTGGACAGCCCACTTTCCAGGCGCGCTCGGGAACTCGAGAAATTGCGCCTGATGCGAGACCAGACGATATCCGCAGGGTCGAATGGGTGCGGACAATAATAATCCACGTGATCGAAACGAAGCATTTCTCGTTCAGCGACGCAGCCTTTCAAAAAATCATCGATGAACATGGGAAGCGCATCGCGCAAACCATCAGGATCAGGACGGCAGGCAAGCCCACTGGAAAGAAAATCCAATCTGGAGCCGTTCCCTGTGCGCGGACGCTCTGGCGGTGGCTGAGCAATTACCTGTAGCGAGTCACCGAGAGGTATAACGCCGCCGCCAGCAAACCACCCTTGCGGCGTTTAAACAATTTATTCACCGCATTGTTTGCGGTGATTGTTCTTGATAATACGGAAGAAACCGGTCATATTCGCCGCAAAGGGCGCGGTGAATATGACCTATATCCACGAGCAGAGCGACTGGCCCCACTTCAAATGGGCGACCGAGGCGATCAGCGCCCAGTTGGCTGCGGCTCGTCATCGGCAAGGCCGCCTGATCGGGCGGATGGAGGCGCTTGGCTTCGACCTGCAAGCCGAGGCGGTTCTTCAGACCCTGACTGAAGACGTGGTCAAGTCGAGCGAGATCGAGGGAGAGAAGCTCGACAAGGAGCAGGTGCGCTCATCCATTGCCCGACGCCTTGGCATGGAGGTCGGCGCGCTTGCCCCCGTCGATCGCAACGTTGACGGCGTTGTCGAGACGATGCTTGACGCCACTCAGAACTACGAAAAACCACTGACCGAGGAGAGGCTTTATGACTGGCACGCGGCTCTGTTCCCGACGGGTCGGAGCGGCATGTCGAGAATTGTCGTCGGCGCCTGGCGCAATGCGAGTTCAGGACCGATGCAGGTGGTGTCCGGAGCCTACGGTCGCGAGCGCGTTCATTTCCAGGCTCCCGACGCGTCCCGTCTTCCCGCTGAAATGACGGCGTTCCTTTCCTGGCTCGAAGGCGAGCGGAAACTCGATCTTGTGCTGAAGGCGGCGGTCGCGCATCTCTGGTTTGTGACGATCCACCCTTTTGAAGACGGCAACGGGCGGATTGCGCGGGCGATCGCAGATATGGTCCTCGCCCGTTCGGAAGCGAGCCCGCAACGCTTCTACAGCATGTCGGCGCAAATTCGATTGGAGAGAAAGGATTACTACGCCACGCTCGAACGAACGCAGAAAGGCGACCTCGATATCACCGACTGGATCGTTTGGTTTCTTGGATGTTTTGATCGCGCTTTCAGCGGCGCGGAGCAGATCCTTGCCGCCGTCCTTCGAAAAGCGCTCTTCTGGCGAGAAGCCGCCGATCTGCCGTTAGGCGATCGGCAGCGTGCGATGCTCAACCGTCTCCTGGACGGATTTGACGGCAAGCTGACCTCGTCGAAATGGGCGAAGCTCACGAAAGTATCACCCGATACCGCGCTCCGCGACATCAACGATCTCGTGGCGCGAGGCATTCTCATCAAGGACGAGGGCGGCGGTCGAAGCAGCAGCTATTCGCTCAAATTCAAAGACCAGACGTAGTTGCCATCTTTCACGTCGCAGATCCGGTCTGATCCAAGCAAGTGGCGACAATGATGGACCTGAACTCTTCGAGGAATTTTACGACTAGGAGCCCGTCCAGATAGCGCTTGAAATTGCTGGTGGGGTTAGACTGCGGCGCTCAGATCGCCGACATAGGCTTGAATCTTCCGGGCCTTGAGAGCCGTGAGGTTGTCCTTGTGCTTGGAGGCGTTCGCCTTGATCTTCGTGCCGTCGAGCGCGAAATGCCCAAGCTTGGCCAGCCCTGCCTTTTCCGCCAGCTTCAGCACTTGCAAGAACAGTTTCGCCAGCGCCACCAGATGGCGCTTCCTGAAGTCGGCGATCGTGCGGAAATCGGGCGCGTCATGCGCGACAATCATCATGAAATCGACGCGCTCGGCGCAGGCCTTGGCGATCCGACGCGAGGAATAAAGTCCCGAACAATAAGCGTAGAGCAAAAGCGCGGTCATTAGGCGCGGATCGAACGGCGGCTGCCCGAGGGCGCTCTTGTAAACGCCGATGATATCCGACAAATCGAGGCTTTCCCGCGCCAACGCGACCACGAAATATGCGAGGTGGTCGCCGGGCACATAGTCGGAAACCGCCGGCGGCAACAGTTGCGTCTGATCAATCTTCCAGGGAAGAAATGTCTTGCTCATGCAAGAATGAAATCACATTCGCCCGAAAAACGCCACCACTACTCAGACACGCTCCTAGCTTTGCAAGATAGTCAAAAGCGATCATCAGGCGGAGGTGTCGTCGTGCTTGGGTCTAGGTGACGCGCCAGTAGCGTGGAAAAGGGTCGAGAGTGAAAGTCCGGTTCAGGAAGGATGACGGTCCGCCGCGAAAAGACGGCTTGGCGCCATTACCGGCCAGTTCGAAAGCGTCCAGAACGCGGTGCAGCTGCTCCCGCAACCATCGCGGCTTTGGCGGACGCAAGCTTAAAGCCTGCTTTGGTCGCAACATAGAAGCATCCAAACGATGCAACTCTATCGTACGGCGAACTCTCTTCTGCCAAGCAATCTTCCGCGGCGTTCGGACAGCTTCTTAATTACTGGACCCCAATTCCACACCGAACGCATCGAAGCGCTCTCTGGCCTGTAGCAGCCGCAGAAGTTGACCCGCCTCGTAATATTTTCCCTCGTTGATCAGCGCGGCGGCCTGATGCACTTTGCCGATTGTCTCTTCGAGGGGCATGACGCCCAGCACAACAGAAACCTTGATGTTGGCTCGCTCCAGCTTTTTCACCGCACCTTTACGGTCGCCATTCCTAAGACTCTTGTTCGCCTCAGCTACCGCCGCTGTCTTGGCGGGATCGACCGTGTAGTCCTCATCGATTGTAATCGTCCCCTCGACAGGCAGCCAGGTAATCGGCGTTTCAATCTGCGCTGTCTTGGCGCCGTCTGCAGGGGCCGGCGCAGCGGAGCCCTTGACGGGCTGCTTGAGCGCGGACTCGGCCTTGATAAAAACCAATTCGTCGGTCTTCGCCTTATTGAAAGCGGCATCCGCCCGGTTGACAAATCTCTCAGAGTCGTCGATCCGGCCTTCGAAGATAGCAAGACGTGCGAGTGACAAATCGTGGTAAGCGCCAGAGCCTTCGGAAGACAGCTTGTCAAAGCCCTTCTCAGCCGAGGCGATATGAGGCTCCACCTTCTGACCGAGCGGTGTCTGGTTCTCCGCTCGAACGGCGGCTAATGAGACAAAGAGTCGTTGCCATTAGAGCCGCGGCGAAAATCGATTTATTCGTTCTCATGGCGTTTAGCCTCCTGAGTGAACCTCGAGAACACTCACTGACCTAAAGGCCACAATCCAAGGCCGCCAGAATCGGAATCTACTCAAGGTTGGATGTCGGGGATTCCGGTGACGTTCGAGCATTATCGGTCGCCAAAGGTGATGACGCGTTCGTTGTGCCGACTAACACCACGCGGACTGCACTCCCGCCATTCACCACCGAGCAGATCCTCCCGAGCAATCAAATTAAAGTTTGACTACCGCCTGGGCGGATCGGCAAAGAGCGTTCGCCCGACGGAGCCGGGACGGATTTGAAACTATTTATTTTCGATTGATACCCCTTTGGGCCCAAGCAAAATCTCAACACCCTGCGGCTGCTTCCGGTCCTGGTAAAGCTGATAGCCGAGTACGCTGGCGATGACGACGAGGCCGCCGATGACGAGGACAATTATGTTGCGGTTCATGGCTTTGTTCTCGGTAAGGGCGATGTGCAGGTGCGATAAGCACCTGATTAAAAAAGGGATTGGCCTTCCGTTACGTCCTGCGACGCGCATCCAACTCGGCTTCAATTTGTCACTTCGACAATGCGATGCGTTCTTGGGTCGACCAACACTGTTTGGTCATTCACGACCGAGGCTGTCAGCGTCCGTGACCGCCGCCGCCGCGACCACCGCCACCGCCACCTCCACCGCCCATGCGACCGCCGCCTCCGCCGCCATTAAAGCCGCCGCCACCGACCCGTCCGCCACCCATCGGAGCGATTGGGGCGCCGCCGAGATGGCCGCCAATCCTGCCGCCGAGCGCGCCGCCCAGATGACCGGCGAGAGCACCCCCGAGCGCGCCGCCTCTCTGACCTTCAGGCGCTCCGTTCCCCCTGTCACGTCCGCCAGCCCCGTCGCCGGAATGGACGCGCCCGCGACCGCCGCCCCAGCCGTTCCATCCGTAACCGCCGCCCCAGCCCAAACCTTCGTCCCAGGCATAGCCGCACCAATACCAGCCGGGGCCCTGCCATCCGTTCAGGTACCAGCAGTAATTCTGGCCGCCATAATAATATTGCGCTTTCACCACGAGGGCCGTCCCCGACGTCGCGATACGCGATGATAGCGGTGGAGCGATGATCGCCGCTTGCGCGGCGCCCGCGAGCAGCAATCCGAGCCCCGCCGCCGTGGCGAAGGAGAATACGTTTTGACGCGACATGGCCGAATTCCTTTTCTCGACGCCGCGGTGTCGATTTTCCCGCGGAAACCACTTCCGGATTGTCAGGGCTTCGGCAAAGCCACGAGTTTATCGAGTATTTGCAGCGTGATCTCTGCGCAGGTTTTCATCAACTCGTCGTCGGCGCATTTCACGTCCACCATCGCGTCACCATCCTGCAGAATGATATGCGCGGCCTTGGTAGGCGGCGCTTTCATCGCGACGTTGGGCTGTGCGCCCGGGGCGGCCGGAGCGACAGCCTGCGCATGAGCCGTTCCGGCCATCATCGCCAGCGCGACGCCCGATATCAGATACGCCTTCATTGCATTCTCCTATTGTCGCATCGATGGACATGGCCGCTGCGAACCGGCAGCTTCGGCCTCCACCGACACGACTATAGAAATGTCGACGTCGGGCGTGAGCCTCGGAAACTACTCAAGAGTCCGACCAGCGGCCTGCGGGTTCGCCGGCTCCGACCTGTGGCAATGAGTATTTTCCGTGACTTACGTCCAGAATCGCTTCAAGCAAAATGCGATTGCCGCAAGACAAGAAAACCTTCGCTGGCCATGAATTGGCGGACGAGAGCGAAGTCCTTCGCCGCCGGTTGCGAATGGACGTCACACTCAACCAGCGCAAAAATGCGAGGGCATTGCAATGAACATTATCCCCGTGATCATCTATGCCGCGGAGTTGGCGCTGGCGTCGATCATCCTTTTCTACGTCATCGAGATGCTGACCATACCCGCGAACATGAAGCGGGTTTGCCAGGCGCTGATCATCCTGATCGCAGTGCTTTCGGTGCTCGGACTGCTGCTCGGCTCCGAACCGCCACTCGCGTCCCACATTGGTCCGCTGTTTCCGAACTCCCCGACAAATCCGAGTTCGATCCCTTAAAGCGTTTCACCGTTTCGAGCGCGCCCCTGCTCCTTTGTCACAACGCTGACACCCATTTGTCGCGTCTGCGCTAATCCATCGCGTCCTCTTCATTCCGTTCAATCATCATCGCAGCGCGGACAACAGATTTGCGAGTTGCGAATCTAAAGATAAGGCAGCATGAGCCTTGCCGCACTATCGCGAAGCCTCTTGGGGATGGAGCGAGAGCGCAGTTCCGCCAGCGTGGTGAGCGTGCCACGTTCCACGAGCATCTCCTCATCGAGACGGAGAACCAAATTGGCGTCCCGAATTTCGACGTCCAGTTCGAAATTGAGACGAAAACTGCGCGTGTCCCAGTTGGCGCTTCCAATCAGCGCCCAGTTTCCATCGATCGTCATGATTTTCGAATGGTTGAATGGTGGCGGATTTTTCCAGATTCTGCAGCCCGCCTCGATAAGCGGCCCAAGATGCGCATTCATCGCCCAGGCCATGATCCAATGGTTGTTCTTTTCGGGAACGATAATATCGACGTCCACGCCTCGCATCGCGGCAAGCGAGAGCGCGCTTGTCACGCGGTCGTCCGGAAGGAAATAGGGCGTCATGACTTTGATCGACCGTGCGCAGGCTATGGCCTGCAGAATGACTGATTGGATTTTCTCGATATCCTGATCGGGGCCCGAGGCGACCGCTCTCGCTGTCATGGCTCCGGACTCCGCAAGCGACGGGAACCATTTTTCGCCCTTAAGTTTTTCCCGCGTCAGGAAACGCCAGTCCTCGGCGAAAAGATCGTTGAGTTGCGCGACGACCGGACCCTGAAAGTGAAAATGGCTATCTTGCACCGCGTTTGGCGGGTTTTCGCTCACCAGGTTTTCGTCGCCGATGTTCAGCCCGCCAGCAAAAGCGGCGCTCCCATCCACGGTCAGAAGCTTTTTGTGGGTCCTGAGATTCAGAAACGGCATGCGCCAGGGCATTCGAGAATGCAGAAACCTCGCGACGGGAACATCATTTTGCCGAAGCAGCTTGAACGCGTGCGAGGTGAAATAGCCGCCACCCACGCCGTCGATGATGACACGAACCGCCACGCCTCGGCGCCGGGCGCGGATCAGCGCCTCCGCAAAAGCCTTGCCGCTCCGGTCGAGCCGGAAAATGAAAGTCGACATGGCGATGCTGGCCTGCGCCGCCTCGATCGCCGCTATCATCCGGGGATAGGCCTCGTCGCCGTTGCGCAACGGAGTTACGTCATTGCCCCGCGTGACTGGCTGTCCCGCGATCCGCGCAACGGCGATTTCAAGAGGCAAAGCCTCGTCGTCGCTCGAGACGCAGGTCGCCGAAGTCGGCGCGGGCCCGCGCCGCGGAATATTGCGCCTCAGAATTGTTGCGCGAGCGGCGACCCGGTTGATGCCGAATATAGTGTACAGGACGCTCCCGACGAAGGGCGAGAGCAGCGCCAGCCCGATCCAGGCGATCGAAGAGCCGATATCGCGTTTCGTGAGCAGCACATGGCTTGTCACAGCAGCAGCGACGGCCATATGGGCGACCCAGAGGGCTATGAGGCCATATCCATCCGCCAGCGACATCAAGCTCCCCCCGCCAATGCGGCGAGAGCCCCTCACGGGCGCCGCTGGACAAAAATCAAAGCATATTCCGGATTCGCGGCGCAATCCCTTTTCGACAGCCGAAGGCTGACGCGGCCCGGACGCATCTCGTGATCATGCTCTGGATTGTTTCCGAAAGCGGTCTTTGGCGTTCACCACGAGTAATCAACTCATCAAGGGGATTAAGCCAATTCAGCCAAGCCGAATAACAAGCAGATGCGCAGCGCCGTCATCCGCAAGCGGCAGCATCAGCGGCGACCCCTTGATGTCGTTGCCGTCAATCGCGGCGAAAGCGACACCGTGTTCGAACTCCATCTGGATTTTCGATGCGAATCTCGTAGCGTGAAGAGCCGTGCCTGATTGATGCCTCAAAGCCCGACCAGGCTTTCGGTATGCAGGGATCGATCCAGAGGCGACCACCCTCCATTCGCAATCCGAGAATGCTCTCCACGCCGGCACGCTGCATCCAGGCGGCGGAGCCTGTATACCAGGTCCAGCCGCCCCGCCCGACATGCGGCGGCATAGCGTAGATATCAGCGGCAACGACATAGGGCTCGACCTTGTAGCGATGCACGTCGGCTCGCGTACGTGCGTGATTGATCGGATTAAGCAGCGAGAACAGACTCAATGCCTTCTCACCCTGCCCGAGCTTGGCGAAGGCTATCACCGACCAGAGCGCGGCATGGGTGTATTGGCCTCCGTTCTCGCGGATTCCCGGCGGATAGCCTTTGACATAACCGGGATCGAGCGCCGTCTTGTCGAATGGCGGGGCGAACAATGGCGCCAAGCCGTCTTGCGGCCGGATCAGCTCGCGCTCCACCGATGCCATCGCTCGCTCCGCCCGTTCGGGCGATGCGGCGTCCGAAAGCACGGCCCAGGACTGAGCGATGCAGTCGATCCGGCATTCGTCGCTCTGGCTTGATCCAAGCGGCGTTCCATCGTCGAAAAAGCCGCGCCGATACCATTCGCCATCCCACGCTTCGCGCTCAAGGGAGACCTGCAAGCCTATCGCGTGCGCACGCCATTTTTCTGCGCGGGTCTGCTCGTTGCGCGCTTCGGCAATCGACGCCAACTTGTTCAACGTCGCAAAAAACAGCCAGCCGAGCCACACGCTCTCGCCGGCGCCTCTGCGCCGACTCGGTTCATGCCGTCGTTCCAGTCTCCGGCGCCGATCAGCGGCAGGCCGTGGCCGCCCTGCGCCAGGCTGCTGTCGAGCGCGCGAGCGCAATGCTCGAACAGGCTCGCCGTTTCCTCGCCGATCCCAGGCGTAAAAAAGCTGTCATGTTCCTGCGGCTCCAGCATCCGCCCTTCCAAAAATGGAAGTTTTTCATCGAGAATGGCCGCGTCGGCCGAAACCTCGACATATTGCGCAACGGTGAAGGCCAGCCATGCCCTGTCGTCGGAGATGCGGGTGCGCACCCCCTGCCCCGAATGCGGCAGCCACCAATGCTGGACATCGCCCTCCGCAAACTGCCGCGCCGCCGCGCATAAAATGTGCTTGCGCGTCATTTCCGGGCGCAAGGCGGAGAGCGCCATGCCGTCCTGCAGTTGGTCGCGGAAACCATAGGCGCCGCTCGCCTGATAAAAGGCCGAGCGCGCCCAGAGGCGGCAGGCAATGGCCTGATAGAGCAGCCAGCCGTTGAGCATGATATCCATGGCGCGGTCCGGCGTCCTCACCGTGACGACGCCGAGAATTTCGCTCCAGAAGTCGTCGACCGTGGCAAAAACAGCATCGAGATCGGCGCTTCGGTAACATTCGATCAGACGCCGGGCTTCCTGAAGTCCTCGGCGTCGCCGAGCAGGAAGGTGATCTCCACGCTCTCACCGGGCGCCAGCGCGATGCTGGAGCGCAGCGCAGCGCAGGGATCGAGGCCCGCGCCGAGGGTTTTTGACAACGCCGCGCCGCCAGCCAGCGCGGCGGGCGCGCCGAGCGTCCCGTTGCGGCCGATGAACTCACGGCGGTCGCCCGTCCAGTCGGTTTGGCGGCCGCTGAAATCGGCGAAGGCGATGCGCGAGCCAAAGCCCGCACTCCAGCGATTTCGGGCGAAGATCGCGCCCGACCGGGAATCGAGCGCCGTCGTGACGAAATTGAGACCCGCCGAGCGCGACGGACCGAGCGCCCATTCGACATAGGCCGTGACGCTCAGATGACGGGCGCGTTCCGACAGATTGCGCAACTTCAACCGCGATATCTTGATGGAGCCGTCCCGCGGCACGAATTGCAGCAAGTCTGACTCGATGCCGTGGCTCGTATGCTCGAACCGGCAGTAGCCGCGTCCAAAGCGGGATTTATAAGTCGATACCTCCAAGCGGATGGGAGACGCGGTCGGGCTCCACAGGGCGCCTGAAATCGTCGTCACGCAAGTAGAAAGCCTCGCCGGACCGGTCAGCGACGGGGTCGTTCGACCAGGGCGTGAGCTGGTTCTCGCGGCTGTTGACCGACCATGTGTAGCCGCTGCCTTCGGTCGCCGCCTGGAAGCCGAAACGCTCGTTGGCGACGACATTGATCCAGGGGGCGGGCGTCGCCTGGCCCGGTCCGAGGATCGTCACATATTCCTGGCCGTTCCTGGCGAAGCCGCCGAGGCCGTTGAAAAACTCCAGCTTCTCCGGAGCCTCCGCCGGAGCCCGTGGATCCGACGCGACATTGTCTGGCCCCAGCAAGCCGCTGGACAATTTTCTTGGCGTTTGCGTCTCAACGATCCGGTCGAGTTGGGCGAAGAGCCCGCCACGCTGCGCCAACAGGACAACCCGCGCGATCGAAGCCAACAGGGCCGAAGTCTCGGCAGGAATGAGGTCCCCGCGCAGCACGAAGACGCCGCCGGGCAAATCCTCGCCGCGGAGCCGCGGCCGCATCTGGCGGGTGCGGATCAGCGTTTCCAGCGCGATCTGGAGGTCCTGAACATAGGAGGATTGGCGCTCGTTGAGGATCACAAGATCGACGGCAAGCTGCTTCATGCGCCAATATTCGTGCGCACCAAGCAACTCGCGCGCGATGTCCAGATCGTCTGCGTCGGCGATGCGCAAGAGCACGATCGGGAGATCGCCGGAAACGCCAAGCGGCCACAGCCCCGATTGCGCGCCGGCGCCTCGGAAAATCGTGTCGGACGGCGGGCGCAGGGTCGGATTGGCGTAAATGACATGGCTCGCCAGGCGCTGGAACAGGCTAGCTTCGCCGGCGGTGACGCCGAGATGATGCAACTGTACCTGAGCCTGCGTCCAGGCGAGAGTCGTGGCGCGCGAATAGGCTGTGACGTCGCGATGCTTGTCGATGATGTCGAGCAAGGTCTCGCGCGTGGAAGCCGCCATTGTCCAGAAGGAGATGCGAGCCACGGCGCCCGGCGCGATCCGCACGCGGCGGCGCAGGGCGAAGATCGGGTCGAGAACGGCGCCGACGCTGTTTGACAACTTTCGGCCGTCGATTATGGCGATCGGCGTTCGGACGCTCTGGCCGCGTCCGATGAAGCGGGCACGGTCGGTTTCGATTTCGATCGCGCCGATGGTTTCGCCATCGACGACGGAAATCTGGCCTGCCCAGACTTCGGGCTCGACGGGGTCGCGCCGGCGTCGCGTCGCGAGAAGCGCTCCGACATCGCCCAGAAATTCGGTCTCGACGAAGAGCTTTGAAAAGGCGGGATGTGCGACATCCGACGCCTGCGGCGCAAGCACCAGTTCGGCATAGGAGGTGATTTCAATTTCGCGAACGCGAGAGCCGTTGTTGGTAATGGAAACACGCCGCACTTCCGCGTCGTCCTCCGATGAGACCACGACGTCCAATATCGTTGTCAGTGTTCCGTCCTGGCGCGTGAATTCGGCGCGATCCTCGTTGAAGGCGACATGATAGGCGTCCGGTTCGCGACCGCTGGGCTGGAAGCCCGCCGACCAGACCTGATTGCTCTTGATGTCGCGCAGAAAGATATAGGAGCCGGAATCGTCGCAGGCGCAATCCTCGCGCCAGCGGGTCACGGCGAGTTTTCCCCATCGGCTGTAGCCGGAGCCGGCTGCGGTCACCATGGTCGAATAGCTTCCGTTCGAGAGCAGATGCGTCCCAGGCGTCGCATGATGGGGTGAGGAATAGCGCCGTCCGCCCAAGGGCTCGACGTCGCGTCCTCTCTTGGCGGCGGATTTCATTTCCGCAGCCCAGTTATGCGCAATGGCGACGTCGCGCGGCATGCGTTCCTGCAACAGCAGCTCCGTCGCCTGAACCATCGGTTCGGCATGGAAACGCGCGCGCATTTTCGCGTCGAGCACCGTATTGGCGATGGCGACGATGGTCATGCCCTGGTGATGGGCCATGAATGCGCGCACGACGGCGCATTTATCGCCTTCCGGCACACGCTTGGGCGTATAGTCCAGCGCCTCATAATAGCCGTAACGGCCGAGCGCGCCGACGTCCTTGAGCCGCTCCAGATTTTTTCGCGCGGCTTGCGGGTTCACCATGGCCGCAAGACCCGTCGCATAGGGCGCGACCACGAAATTGTCGGCCAGTCCCCGTTTCAGCCCGAGGCCGGGAATGCCGAAGTTGGAATATTGGTAAGTCAATTCCAGATCACGCGCATTGTAGGCCGACTCCGAGACGCCCCAGGGCAAATTCTGTCTGTCTGCAAAGGCGATCTGACGCCCAACCACCAGGCGGTTTGTCGCTTCCAGCAGGCTTCCCGTCGGAGCCCGCATGACCAGCGAAGGCATCAGATATTCGAACATCGATCCCGACCAGGAAATCAACGCGGCGCCATGAGCGACGGGGGCTGCCGTGCGGCCGAGATGGAACCAGTGACGGGCGGGAATATCGCCCTTGGCGATGGCGAAAAAGCTCGCCAGCCGCGCTTCGGACGCCAGGAGGTCATAGCAATTGGGATCGAGTGTGCCCTCGGGCGCCAGATAGCCGATCGACAGCAGGTTGCGCTTGCTGTCGATGAGAAAACCGAACTCCATGGCCAGCGCCATCGACCGGGCAATTTCCTCCAGTTTTTCCAATCGCGTCCGCAAAGTGGCGGCGTCAGGGGCGGCGCGCGCAAAATCGGCGCGATGCGCCGCGATGGCGCTCACGCTGGTCTTCGCCCAGAAGACCATGTCTGCGCCGATCTCATCGCCGCGCTCGCTGGCCAGCGCCCTGGCCATGTCGAGCATCGTGTCGGCCTGAAGGCCGAGATTCGCGAGCCGCGCCCCAAAATCTTCCAGCGCGGGAATAGGCTCCCGCGCGGCCATGGCGAGGGCTGAAAGCGCATTATCAAGTTGCCGCCAGGTGACGGTCTGCGTCTTGTGGCCGTCACGCAGGCGCGCCGCGTCTTCGCGGGCCAGATCGACGGCGTCCGCGATGCCGTCCAGGCTGGCCTTTCGGTCCATCGGCGCCAATTGCCATTCGTGGCAGGCATTGGCCAGGGCGATCAGGTGCCCGGCCAGATTGCCGCTGTCGACGGACGAGACATATTTCGGATCGAGCGGACGAAGGTCGCTGGTGTCGTACCAATTGTAAAAATGGCCGCGGAAACGCTGCATGCCGTCCATGGTCGCCAGCGTCGCCTCGAGCTTTTCGATCGTCTCTTGCGCGCCAAGCCATCCAAAGTCGCGGGCGCTCGCCAGCGACAGGAGATAGAGGCCGAGATTGGTCGGAGACGTGCGATGCGCCAGGCGTGGATCGGGATCCTCCTGGAAATTGTCGGGTGGCAGCATGTGGTCGGCGCTGGTGACGAAGGTCTCGAAAAAGCGCCAGGTGCGCCGCGCTGTCAGGCGCAAGCTCTGCGCGTCGTCGCTGGACAAGGGTTTCCTGCTGGCGATGCGCGGCGGCAGGCTCACAGCCAGGGCGACAGCGGGAGAGGCCAGCCAGAGCGCCGCGAGAGCGCCCGACAGCAGCGCAATTCCGCCCCCGCCGATCAGGCCCGTGATCAGCGCGAGGAAGCCGATGGCCAGCGCGCCGGGCATGCGATGGTAGAAGCCGGCGAGGTCGAGCCGTCGGGCGTCGGCCGCCTGCGCGGCGGGAACCCATTCGAGCAGATGCTTGCGGCTGATCGCGAGGCGATAGAGCGTGCGAATGATCGCGTCGCCCATCAGCCAGGCCTGGTCGGCGAGGAAGATGATGGTCAGCGCCGACAAGGTCAGCGCCAGCCTGAGATCGCCGCCAAGAGCGCGAAAATGGCTTGATAGCGTGATGCCCGGGCGACGCGGCGGAATCGCCGCGATCACCGGAATCATCGGGGGCAATGCGATCGTCGCGAGCACGAAACTCGTCCAGATCAACGCCGCATGAAGCGGCAGTGTCCAGCCGACGAGCAGGGCGAGGATCGCCGAGGGCGAGGACAGGGTGCGGCGGAGGTTGTCGAGCATCTTCCAGCGACCGATGGCCGGGATGGCGTTGGAGTTCCCGGTTGCCCCGACGGCTTTTGGCCCGCGCCCAAGAATCCACGGCAGGAGCTGCCAGTCGCCGCGCGCCCAGCGATGGTGGCGCAAGGCGCCGACATCGTAGCGCGCCGGAAACTCCTCGACGACTTCGACGTCCGAGGCGAGGCCCGCGCGGGCGAAGACGCCTTCGAACAGGTCATGGCTGAGCAAGGTGGAGTCGGGCGCGCGGCCCTCCAGCGCGGCCTCGAAGGCGTCGACGTCGTAGATGCCCTTGCCGGCATAGGAGCCTTCGCCGAACATGTCCTGATAGACGTCAGACACCGCGGACGCATAGGGGTCGATGCCGCTCAGGCTGGAGAAGATACGCTGGAACAGCGAGCCTTCGAGCCCGACCGGCAGCGAAGGAGTTACGCGCGGCTGCATCACGCCATAGCCTTCGACGATGCGCCTCGTCTGCGCGTCGAAACGCGGCCGATTGAGCGGATGCGCCATCTTGCCGATCAGGCGTCGGACGGTTTCACGCGGCAAACGCGTGTCGGCGTCGAGCGTTACGACATAGCGCGTGCCAGGCGGCGCGAACGGCGGCGCGCCATCGATGTTGAGGAAGCCGGTATCATCGCCGCCGCGCAGAAAGCGGTTGAGTTCGTGCAGCTTGCCGCGCTTGCGCTCCCAGCCGATCCAGCAGGATTCGCTGGGGCTCCAGAACTCGGTGGCGATGCAGCAGCAGGAAGCGCGGGCCCCCGGGCGCGGGGCCGTAACGCTCGTTCAGTCGCGCCACGCCTTTGGCCGCGACCGCCAGCAGCGCCTCGTCGCCGGCGATGTTCTTGGTTGGGGCGTCCACCCAGTCGGAGAGCAAGGCAAAATGCAGGTCGCCTTCAGGACTGGCGAGATGATGGATTTCCAGGCGCTCGATCTGCTCCTCGATGGCGGCGGGCGTGGTCAGAAGCGAGGGAACGGCGACCAGCGTGCGCAAATCCGAGGGGACGCCATTGGCAAGCTCCAAAGCCGGAAGAAGGTTGGCGTGGAAGCCGAAACTGACGGCGCGATTGACCAGTGCGACCGCCGCGTCAATGGCGGGGATCGCCCCCAGCGCCGCAAGGAAGCAGAGCGGCGCCGCGCCTGCGCCCGCGGCGACGAGCGCGAAAAGCGCGGCGGCGAGAATGATCAAGGTGACGGCGCCGATGGCGCTGGCGTAAAAGCCGATTCCGGAGGCCCGATGGAGCCGCGCCCGCCACTTGCGCGCCCGCGGGTGATAGCCGATCTCATGCTCGAAACTCTGTCGTCCCCCGCCAACCAGATGATAACCGGGATCGCTTTTTCGAGCGTCCGCCTGCTCGAGCGCCGGAGCTCTGAAACGTTGGGCCGTAGCGATGGCGCTGCGCGCAATGTCGAGTTCGACGGCGTTCGATCCGCGCGCCAGTTCCTCGATGGCGGTGCGATAGAGGTTGCGCGTCGGGAAATCCATGTCCTTGAAGGCGCTGCCGGCCGCGAGCGCCTCGTCCACGAGGCTGACCTCCTCGAAAAGATCTTTCCAGTCGACGTCGGCGATCAGTCGCAGGCTGGTGATGATATTGCGGACGGTGACGCTGGTCGCGCCCTGCCGCCGATGAACTTCACGGACGACGATATCGGCCGATGTCTGCTGCGCGGCCAGGCGGTGGTCGAGCCAGGTGAGGGCCGGCGTGATCTTCGGGTCCTGGTCGCGCAGCCTGTGGATGAGCTGGACGGCGAAGGCTTCCGCGCGAGCGTCTTCCTCGTGGTCGGCGAGCGCGATTTTCAGCCCTTCGGGGCTCTGTTTGGCCTCGTCCAGCAAACGGTCGGCGAGATCGTCGGCCGCATGACGCGCCGCGCGGCCATTGACGATCTGCTCGGCGAGGCGGCGCAGGTTTTCGATCATGACGATCCGCAGCGTGATCGACACCGCCCATAATTCGCCGATGGTCAGCGGCTGGACCTGTTGATAGGCGCGCATATAGCCTGCGAGCATTTCGCAGTCGAAGCGGCTGTCGGTATGCGCCACGAAGGCCCAGGCGAGGCCGAACACGCGCGGGTAGCCAGCGAACGGCCCACCGGAAAGCTTCGGCAATTGCCGGTAATAGCCCGGGGGCAAGTCTGACCTGATTTCGCGGATCTGCTTTTCGATCAGATGGTAATTGTCGATCAGCCATTCCGCGGCAGGCGTAACGGCTCGCCCCTCGTCGGCGCCCTGAAGCAGGCTCTTGTACGCTGCGAGCAGGACGGCGCCGTTCACCGCGAGCCGTCCCGCGAGCGGATGCCCCTTGGCCGGTTTTGGCGTGACCAACTGAGCCGCGGCGAGACTCCGCGCATGTTCCTCTATGCGATCGGCGCTGAAAAGCTCCTCGCGGACCGGCTCCGGATTGTCCCAGGGCGAAGGTGAGTGCGCGAACAGGCTAAGCGGAAATATTGTCAACTGGACCTCAAATCCGAAGATCGGGATGGGGGAATTTCTTTGTTCGGCGCCGGACGCGCTCGGTCCGCGCGCGCAATCCTGAGGCGATAAGCAGGAAATATCGGGATCGTGCGCGTCGACCCGAAGGTTGCGGTCAGCGATCGACCTTGTCTGTCGCCTGCGCCGAGGAAGGCGTGTCAGTCGGTCTCGCGTTCGAATGGTCCGTCTTCCTGAAAACGGAAACAAGCGCCAGGCTTAAAACCAGCACGATGATGACGGGAACGACCGGGCTCCAGTGCGGCGCGACTTTTTTGGAGCCGACGACGGGAAGGATCATCTTTTGCCGCGCGACAGGAAGGAGCGCGAAAAGTCGTTTGGCGATGGCCGCGCTATCCGCGCCGCTGCCAGCGGGGATCATGCGAGCCAATACATCAAGGGCGACGTCTCCCGGCAATTTTGCGATGCGCGCCGCTTCCTTCCAGGGGTCGGCTCCCGAGCGGGCGATCGCCGAGATCATCGTCAGCGGCATCCCGTTCCCTTCATTGCAAACGACCGCATGGAGGAAGGGCTCGAATTCCGGGCCAAGAGGTGGGAAGGCTTGCGACACGCTCACTCCTATCCCAGGGTTAAACACCCACTGGGGCTTATTGGCGCCAATCGTCGGGCGCGGTCGTCGGCCGCGCCTTCACTTCGACGCGGACGAAGTCACTGGACTTCGGCAATGTCGAATCCGAAAAGCGAAGCCCAAGAAGCAGGCCCTGGTCTGTCTGCAATTCAAGGTCGTTGCGGCCGAACAGGGACTTGAGCGCTTCGCTCGTCATCTGGATTTCGCCACTGCCCGTGACGCCGGTCGAGGGACGAAAATAGCCGTCAAGATCGAATTTGACCGGCGCGACCGTCTCTCCATCCAGCTTTACCGCGCCTTCGCCGGAAATTCCGCCGAGATAGCGCAGACCCGTTGTTTTGAAAGCCATGGCCTCAACCGTTCTCTTGATTGGCGCGTCCACCTTGCGGTTCAGACAGAAAAGCCCCGCAACCTTTTTCGGCGCAGGGCTTTGCAGGCGTGTCAGGCCAGGTCGCCAGTACATCCGTGGTCGACCAGCAAGCTCTTTGACGCGAACGTCAGCTCAGGACTTGGAGCTTGTCGGCAGACATCTTGCCGCTTTTACGGTCAGCAACGAGTTCGTAGGTGACCTTGTCGCCCTCGTTCAACGAGTTGAGACCGGACCGTTCGACGGCGCTGATATGGACGAATGCGTCCTGCCCGCCGCCATCCGGCGAGATGAAGCCAAAGCCTTTTTCGGAGTTAAACCACTTTACGGTTCCCTGAGACATGGAAACCCCTTTTCTGGATACGCTGGAAATGCTCGCCAGCGCTGAAGCTGTCGGTCGAATGTGCATTATTGAGCTGATGTATGTGCGGCGTTCGCTAGTAATTTCTAGTGAAACTATTTCTGCAAATCGCCAGTCGACTTAAGTAATATAGGCTCATTTTCTGTCATTACAAGAGATTATATTTATATGACTCTTCGCGCAAAAACGCATTTTGAGCGTCGCGCGACGCCATCCCATAATTGGCGCTTTGATCGCGGTCAGCCATGCGTTCGAACGAACCAGCCAAATATCGCGAAAAGCACCAACGCGGCAGGAATGACATAGGGTGGGGTCAACCATGCGGACATTTTATCGACTTCCTTTTTTCAGAGGGGCTGATTGAGAACTTTGACGATGGGCGCGCCTTGCGTCAGCCCTTCGTCGGAACGCGGATTTCTTCGAAAGGAAGGGCGGGATCAGCCTTCCCAGCGACGCCCTTCGCTTCGCTGCCTTGCTGCGCAGTGTCGTTTCGCTGTGCAACGAGGAGTTCGTGGACGATCTGCACGGTGGAGGGAAGCGGAACGCGTCGTCCGAAACGGGTGAGCTGGCTCATGGTGAAAACTCCAATCGAGATTGAATTATGAATCGCGGGCGCGTCACCAGCGCCTGCCGAAATAGCCGCCGAAACGGCTTCGGAAGCCGCCGCCGCCTCGGACCAGCCTGATGACGAAGAGCAGCAAAATCGCGCCGATCGTGGCGTTGAGGACCGCCGCAAGCGTTCCCGATCCAAGATGGACGCCGAGTTGAGGCAGCAACAATCCGCCGATGAAGGCTCCCGCCACGCCGATCACCATATCGCCGATGAGGCCCATTCCCGTGCCTTGCACAAGTTGGCCCGCCAGCCATCCGGCGACGACGCCGACGAATAGCAAGATAATCAATCCTTCGCCTGACATGACGTCCTCGCTCCAATGCCGACACAACAACCGAGGCCAGGTTGGCAGGTCTTGCCGGGAAGCGGCAGGTTCGGAATCTACTCAAGCCAGCCCTCGATCATGAAAATGTCCGCCGGCTGTGCGCCGGCGGACATCAATCCGCATCTCGATGATTTGAGCTTGAAATGTCGGTTCAGCGATGCCCGCCGTGGCCGCCGCCGTGACCTCCACCGCCATGTCCGCCACCACCATGGCCGCCGCCACCATGGCCGCCGCCGAAGTGACCGCCGCGTCCCCCGCCGTGACCGCGAAAGCCGCCGCCACCGCCGCCGCCGCCCCAGCCGCCGCCGCCACCGCCGTAGCCATAGCCGCAGTCATTGAAATAACAGCCGTTGCTCAGCGCGCCGCCGACAATCCCGCCGATCACCGCCAACGGGAATCCCGCTCCGCCGTGACGGTGATGACGCAATCGAACTTGCTCGATTGGCCGATTCAACTCCGATGCTTGCGGCCTGGACATGCTTATGGGACCGGCCTGCGCCGCCGCCGTCGCGAGGATTGTTGCGGCCGCTGCAATCGCGGCCATGCGAATAAATCTCATCTAAGCCTCCTGGCGTTCAATCGAACGCAATTAATGACGTAAAACCCACAGCCTCAGTGGCCGCCGCCCCGGACATGCTCGCGGACCTTGTCGAATTTCACTTTCTGCTCGGCGTCGAGACTGTTGTAGAATTCGATCAGCTTCGGATTTTCCGACTTTACCGACTCCAGCCGATCCTCAAGGAACGCCTGGTGGAAGGCGAGCCGTCCCTCAAAGGTGGCGACATCAGGCTTTTTCGCGCAGAGCTTGGTTGTCGCGGCCTCGACGGCTTTGGCGCGCGCCTCCTGGAACGCCTTGAATGACGCTTTCTGTGCGTCGCTCAAATGCAGGTGTTCGGCCAACTTGTCCGCGAATTTGCCTTCATGCTCGGCCTGGTCGGGATGCGGGGCGCAAACACGTTCGATTTCGCTTCGGCCTCCGCTCTCGCCTTCCGCCGCCCGAGCCGGCCCGAGGACCGGTATGAAGCTTGCAATCGCAAGGACAAGAGCCGAAATGCTCAACTTTTTCATTTCACTCTCCTGGGAAACTCTCTTGGGTTCTGACCAGTCGAGCTTTGTCATCAAGGCGCGCGGCGAGGCAGCCTCGGAATCTACTCACATCGATGAGAGCGTCAGGAAAAAGCGCGTTTGTCGATCACTCTCCGGCCGCGAGCGCCAAACGCGCCAGCGCCGGAAGCGATTTCGCGCCGGTCCGTTTCATGATCGCCGCGCGATGGTTTTCGACCGTGCGCTGGCTGATCCCGAGGTCGGCCGCGATGTTCTTGCTTGGGTGTCCCGCGAGGACCATCGCCATGATCTGTTTCTGGCGTAGCGTCAGCCCTTCGAACTGGCTTGCGGCGGCCTCGCGCCAGGCGACCCGCTTGCTGGCGTCCTGCGAGTGCTCCAAAGCGCGCTCGACGCAGCCGACCAGCTCTTCGCGGCTGATCGGCTTCTCGATGAAATCGGACGCGCCCGCCTTCATCGCCTGCACCGCCATCGTCACGTCGGCCTGACCGGTGATCATCACCGACGGCATTTTATGACCGTCGTCATCAAGGCGTTGAAGCAACTCGAGGCCGGACATTCCCGGCAGAGAGGCGTCGATCAGCAGGCAGGCTTCCCGACCCGGCCGGAAGGAGTCCAGAAAAGCCTCGCAACTCGCGAAATCCTCGACCGTGCGGCCATCTTCCTCCAGCACGCTCCGCACCGCCGCGCGCACCTGGTCGTCGTCATCGACGACGAAAACCACCGGCGGCCCGGGAATATCGACCCGTTCGACTGGCTCGGGCGCCGGGGCGCGCGGCGGCGGCTGCCTCATTGCGAGCGCCTTCTGGACGGCCAGCGAGACATCGTCGAGTTTGACGGGCTTGTTGAGGAGCACGCAGTCGGCTTCGGCGATGGCGCGCAATGTCTTCGTCGAAATGTCGCCGGTCAAAATCACTACCGGAATGAAGCGATGCAGCTTTTCGCGAACCTTGGCGACCACTTCGAGGCCGTTCAGGCCTCCCGGCAGGTTGAAATCTGCGACGATGAGGTCGGGCCGGAAGTCCTCCCGCTCGATCAACTGCATCGCCTCCGAGCCATCGTAGGCCCGCGCTACGCGATGCCCCTCCTCGTTGAGGGAAATCGAAAGCAACTCGCGCAATTCCGGATCGTCCTCGACGACAAGGATCGCGCCTTTGCGGGGCGCCTGTTTGCCGCTCGTCGTGTCGACGGCCTGACGGGCGCCGGACAGCTTTGCCGACGTCGCGATGATCTGCGTCGCGACCTCGATCGAGAAGACCGAGCCGGCGCCGTGATGCGAGCGCACCCTGACGCGGTGGCCCAGCAGATTGCCGATCCGCCGCACGATCGACAGGCCGAGCCCGAGACCCAGGCTGCGTTCGCGCGCCTCGTTGCCGACCTGGTGATATTCCTCGAATATGGACTGAATCTCTTCCTCGGGTATGCCGATGCCGGTATCCCAGACTTCGATGCTCAATCTTCCCGCGCGGCGCCGGCAGCCCAGCAGGATCTTGCCGGCCCTGGTGTATTTCAGCGCATTCGAAACGAGATTGCGGATCATCTGCTCGAGCAGGCGCGGATCGCTTGATATCGTCAGGCTGCAAGGAACCATGCGAAAGATGAGACCCTTGGCCTGCGCCTGATAGGTGAACTCGTCGTGCAGTTTCACCAGGAGGTCATTGACCGGAATCAGCGCGATTTCGGCGCGAACCGCGCCCGCTTCGATCTGGTTGATGTCGAGCAAGGTGTTCAGCATGCCGGTCATCGCGCCGAGCGTCTCGCCGATGCGCGTGACAAGTTTTCGCTCCCGCTCGCTTTCGACCGCCCGCAATAGCAGGCCCTGCAGCAGCGCCAGCGTCTGCAGGGGCTGGCGAAGGTCGTGGCTGGCGGCCGCGAGAAAGCGCGACTTCGCGACATCGGCGGTTTCGGCCTGCCGCTTGGCGGTCTCCAGCGCGTCGCTGACGCTTTTGCGCGCCGTGACGTCGGAAAAGGTGATGACGACACCCTCCACGCCATCCTGTTGCGTTCGATAGGGAAGGATGCGCCGCATGAACCAGGCGCCGCTGCGCGCCTCGATTTGCCGCTCGATCGGCAAATGCTTGGCCAGCACGGCCCTTGCGTCCGACAGCAGCGCGCTGTCAGCCGCAAGCGCGGCAAGGTCGGCCAGGGGACGTCCGACATCGCCAGGAATGATCGAGAACAGCGACTTCGTGGCGGGCGTGAAAAAGCGGATTTTCAGATCGACGTCGAGGAAGATCGTCGCGACGTCGGTGCTGTAGAGCACGTTTTGCAGATCGTCGGATGTCGTCCGCTGGCGGTCCAGCGTTTCCTGCAGCTGGTTGTTGAGCGCCGTCAGCTCCTCGTTGAGCGATTGAAGCTCTTCCTTCGAAGTGAGCAGTTCCTCGTTGGTCGACTGGAACTCCTCATTGACCGACAGGGCCTCCTCGTTGATCGCCTTCTGCTCCTCGCTGGAAATCTCCAGATTGCGAATGGCGCCCTGCAGTTCGGCGCGGGTGGCTTCCAGCTCCGTTTCGAGCTCCGCGACGTGCGAAACGTCTCCCGGCGCGCCGGCGCGGTCTTGCCGTCCCGCAGGCTTTGGTTCGTCGACAAAACAGATCAGCGCCAGTTCCTCGCCATCGCTGAGCACGGGCATCGCGGATATGCCAAAGCTCAGCGTCCCCCCATCGCGATCGACGCGGCCGCCGCCGACGATGACAGGCGCGTTTTCATGAAAGACCCTCTGGATGATCGACCTGAGCTTGGAGCCAAGGCCCTTGCGCGCCATCGCGAGCAGATCGTGCGTCGGCTGCCCCGGCGGGACAGACAGATAACGATCCGTCGGCCCCAGCGAAAACAGGCACTCGCTCTTGCGGTTGATCAGCACCGCCGCCGGCGCGTAATTCTCCAGCACCAGCCGCCGGCAAAGCTCGGCGAGAACGGTTTGCCGCGATGGGGAAGAGCCCTGGCTCTGGCGCGCTGGAATGCGCACGCCATCGCCGCCCAGAAAACCGAAATCGCCCGGCCGGCCACGCGCCGTATGACGGAAAATGCGTTCATTCTTCGAGATGGCGGTAAAGCGGCCCTGCGGCTCGCCAACCGTCTCGGCGCCGCCAAGCAGCAGCACGCCGCCTTCGCGCAACGCGAAATGGAACAGCGCCATGACCTTGGCCTGCGCCTCCAGGCCGAGATAGATCAGGAGGTTGCGGCACGACACCAGATCGAGCCGCGAGAACGGCGGGTCGGCCAGCACGTCCTGCACGGTGAAGACCACGTCGCCGCGCAAGTCAGGGGCGATCCGGTAGCCGCGATCCTCCTTGACGAAAAAGCGCGCCAGCCGCTCCGCCGAGACCTCGGCCTCAATCGACTGTGGATAGAGACCCTCCCGGGCCTGAGCCACAGCGTCGGTGTCGATGTCCGAGGCGAAGACCTGCAGCCTGACATTGTTTCCGGCGGCTGCGATCGCCTCACGGAACAGCATGGCGAGGGTATAGGTCTCCTCTCCCGTGCTGCAGCCGGCGATCCAGATGCGCAGCGGCTGGTCCGCCGAGCGATCGGCGACAAGGCCGGGAATGACGTTGTCCGCCAGGAAGGCAAACACTTTCGGGTCGCGAAAAAAACTGGTGACGTTGATCAACAGGTCTTTGGCGAGAAGATCGAGCTCTTTTGGATCGTCGCGCAGCTTTTGCAGGTAAAGATCCATATCGTCGGTCTGGAGCGCCATTCGACGCTCGATGCGCCGCTGCAGCGTGCCGTGCTTGTACAACCGGAAATCATGGGCCGTCTTGGTGCGCAGCAGTTCGATGACCTGCGCCAGCCAAGGCCGCGCCGGCTCCTGCCACGGCGCGTTTTTCGGCGCGCGCGCATCATACCTGAGGATCACCTCGGGGATCTTCGCCACGGGCAGCACGATATCCACCGCGCCGGTCAGGATCGCGCTGCGCGGCATGCCGTCAAAACCGGCTTCTTCCGGATCCTGCACGATCACAAGGCCGCCTTTTTCCTTGACCGCCTTCAGCCCGGAACTGCCGTCGGCGCCGGTTCCGGAGAGGACGACGCAAATGGCGCGGGCGGCATATTCCTCCGCAAGCGAATGCAGCAGGAAATCGAACGGCAGGCGCGCGCCGTGGCGCTCTTGCGGCGGCGTCAGTCGCAGGGCGCCGTCCTTGACCGAGAGATAAGACCCAGGCGGGATGACGTAGAGATGCTCGCGTTCGACGAGCATGCCATCCGTCGCCTGGCAGACTTTCATCGAGGTGTGGCCGGACAGCAGTTCGACCAGCATGCTCTCGTGCGTCGGATCGAGATGCTGGACCAGAATGAAGGCGAGGCCGACTTCGAAAGGCAGGGCGTCCAACAGCAACTTGCAGGCGTCGAGCCCCCCGGCGGAAGCGCCGATCGCCACGATCGAAAAGGCGGGAGATTGTTCATCCGTTTCGAGCGCAGGCTGCGATTTGCCGTTCGATTTCATCCGGGACGTTTTTGTGGAATCTGAGCGCAATTCACGCATGCGAAGCCTTCTATGAAAATCCGCCTGCGCAGTCAGGACGCTGGCGACACTAGCACTTTCCGATGGACTGTGGCGCACTTTCGCGCGAAAGGGTCATGAGTAGAATTCCGAACCTGCGCCGAATTGCCTGCGTCGATTACGCTTGGAATTCGGAATGCGGAGAGCTCGTCCCCCCAATGGGCGCGAGCGAGGCGAGGTCGGCTAGGTGAACCCATGAACAAGCTCCGCGTCATGATCGTGGAAGACGACAGATCGATTGCGGGGCTGCTCGCTGAACTCATCGAGGCTTTCGGCCATGAAGTTTGCGCCATCGAGTCGAGCGAGAGCGGCGCCGTCGCCGCCGCGGCAACGTCGAAGCCGGACCTGATGATCGTCGACGCGCATTTGCGGGAAGGCAGCGGTATCGGCGCAGTCGAAACGATCACGCGCTCAGGTCATGTCCCGCACATTTTCGTTACCGGCGATGCGACGAAGATCAGGATGTTGAAGCCGGTCGCGACCGTGCTGCAAAAGCCCTATTTCGAGCTTGACCTCATCCTCGCCATCCAGTCGGCGCTCAATGCGACGACGGCGCCCTGACAGGAGCGCCGCCGCGCGCCGTTTACTGCTTCGGGGCGGAAATCTGCGCCTGAGGCCCATTGAGTTTTTTGGCTTCAGCCGTCTGGATAGGCAAGTCCCTTCCCGCCAGATCCTTGCCGACAAATTCGCTTCCCGCCATCGCCAGCGCGACCACCGGATTGAGGCTGTCGACCATGGATGTGGGGATCAGGATTGTCGCGCCGCGCTCCTTGGTCGTTTCATAGATGATGTTCATGGCGCGCAATTGCAGCGCGCCGGGATGACCGTCATAGATGTTCGCGGCTTCGACAAACTTGCCGGCGATCGCCGCTTCCGCCGAGCCGAGAATCACCCTCGCCTGTTTTTCACGTTCAGCCTGCGCCTGTCGGGACATGGCGTCCTGCAGAGCCTCGGGGATCGCGACATCGCGAATTTCGACCGACTTGACCGAAATGCCCCAGTCCGCCGTCTTGCGCCCGATCTCTTCGCGCAGCACCGTATCGGCGGCGTCGCGTTCGGACAGCAGCGCCGACAACATCGAAGAACCGATCATTTCGCGCAGCGAGGTCTGGGAAACCCGGTCGATCGCCTCGCGGTAATTGGTGATGTTCAGAGCCGCCTTCTGGGCGTCATGCACGAACCAGAAAATGATCGCGTCGACATTGACCGGGACGGTATCCTTCGTGAGCGCCTCTTCGGCGCTGAAGGCGGTGGTCTGGATGCGCTCGTCGATGATCGCCACGACATTGTCGACCACCGGGATGATCAGGAACAGTCCGGGACCCTTGACCCCGCGCAATTTGCCCGCGCGCAGGATGACGAATTTTTCCCAATTGTTGGCCATCTTCAAAGCCGCGGCGACGAGGAGCGCGGCGATGAAAAAGACGACGCCGATGTAAGGCGCGCCCAGCCAGGTCAGCGCGGCGCCGACGGCCAGAAGGGCCATGCTCGAAAACAGGGTGATCGGATTCATCGTCGCTGGCTCCATGGTCCCGCCTTCATCGCGTGCGGCGCTTGCTGCGGGGCAAGATTTTTTTCGAACGGGATCGTGGCGTGTTTCAATGGCGCGAGGCAGCCTCGGAAACTACTCACGCCCGCAAGGCCCCCGGCGCGGCGTGAATGCATTCGGGCCGCGCTTCCGGCGATTTGCCGGAATTGAGTAATTTCCGACGCTACCGCTGGAGCCGCCGTCCCGACTACGATCTCTCATCGTCAAACGGAAATTTCTGTCGCGCCGTCGTCGGCGGCGCCGCCCGTGAAAACTTCGGAGATCCCCATGCACCCGACACGCAACAGCCTGTCCGAGAACATCCGCTCCCAATCCGTCGGCCTTCTCAACAGGCATCTGGCGGCGGCCATCGACCTCCAGGCGCAGATGAAGCAGGCGCACTGGAATGTGCGCGGGCCCAATTTCATCGCCATCCATACCCTGTTCGACAAGGTCGCCGGCGAGGCCGCCGGTTATGCCGACCTGATCGCCGAACGCACAGGCGGTCTCGGAGGAACCGCAGACGGCACTGTCCAGAACGCGGCGGAGCGGACATTCCTGATGCGCTATCCCCTTGGCGTAGCCAGGCAGGAAGAGCATGTCTTCGCGGTTTCGAGCGCCTTGGCGTCCTTCGGCGAATCGACGCGCGACGCGATCGCTCAAGCGGAGACCTACGGCGATGCGGAGACAGCCGACCTGTTCACCGAAATCGCGCGAGGGGTCGACCAGCAGCTCTGGCTCGTGGAATCGCATGTGGGGCCGCAATGACCTCTCGCGCGTCGGATGACGAGGCCAGACGATGAAACCGCTTCGTATCCTCGTGGTCGAGGACAACGCCTTGATCGCCCTGGACTTGGCCGAGCTGCTCGAAATGCAGGGCCATAGCGTCTGCGCCATAGTCGCCACGGAATCCGATGCCGTGGCGGCCGCCGCTCGCTTCAAGCCCGAGATGATGATCGTCGACGCCCAATTGCTCGAAGGGAGCGGGTTTGGCGCCGTCGATCGGATCCAGGCCAGGACGAAGGTCGCTCATGTCTTCGTTACCGGCGACGCCTTGGGCGTTCGTACGCTCAGGCCGCGCGCCACGGTGATCCAGAAGCCCTATTTCGAGGAAGAACTGAATTGCGCCATCCAATGCGCGCTCGACGCCGCGGCGGCCTGAAGCCGCATGTCAGTCTTCGCGCCGGCCCACGTTTTCCATGCGGCCGGCGCGAAACTTACGAACTCAGGACTGCGTGACTGCCCAACGTTTCGCGGGAGACAATCTGCACGGGTTCCTCAGCCGTAATAGTGATGGCGATGATGGCGGCGATAATGGCCGCGATGGCGAATGCCCATTTCGCTGGACACCCGCGGTCCCTCAATCGCGCCGGCGACGCCGCCGACAACGGCGCCGACAGGTCCCGCCACGGCGGCTCCGACCACCACGCCCGTACCGGCGCCGCCAAGGCGCTCGCCCGTCGTGGAGCATGCCCCAAGGCTCAAAACCGCGAGACCGGCCAGCAGCAAATTGCGAATAGATGTTTTCATTCTTACAATTCCTTGGTCATGCTTTGTCGCCACCGCGTTTTTGACGCGGCTGGGAATCCACAAGACTTCAGCGGCTTGCACGAGCGCCTTGGCGCCCGATGCGCTGGAATCGCACATCGCCAGGAAATGAAATCGGCAGTGGCTAGGTCAACCGCCTGGGCGGGTGATGTCCAAAGTGTTAGCGCCGACGTGAGTTTGACGGCAGCATCGGAAACTACTCACGCTCGAGCTCGTCTCCTGCATTTGGATGCTTCGTGATCAATTGCGTCACGCCGCGGCGTGAGTAGTTTCCGATCCTGTTGGCGCCTCGGCGCGCTGTCTAGGGTTCGGATCATTGGCGGAGTTTCATCCTTGCCTGGGCCTCGCTGTCACCGTTGTCGCGCCGGGCGCGACTTGTTTCATCCCCGAAAGGCGTCCAATGCTGAAATCGGAAACCATCGTCGCCGTCTTCGCCGAGCATCAATCGGCTGAAGCCGCCGTCAAAAAGCTTGCGGCAAACGGTTTCGACATCAAGAATCTCAGCCTTGTCGGGAAAGGCTACCACACCGACGAAAAGGTCACCGGTTTCTACAACACCGGCGACCGCGTCAAGCTTTGGGGCTCGCGAGGCGCCTTCTGGGGCGGCTTCTGGGGTCTGTTTTTCGGCGGCCTTTTCATCACCATTCCGGTCACTGGTCCTGTCGCAGTGCTGGGCTATCTCTCCGCCGTAATCATCTCGGCCGTCGAAAACGCCGTGCTGGTCGGCGGCCTCAGCGCGATCGGCGCAGCGCTTTTCAGCATCGGCATTCCCAAGGACAGCGTGCTGCAATACGAGGCCGATGTGAAAGCGGATGGCTTTCTGGTGATGGCGCGAGGCGCGCCGGAAGATATTTTACGGGCGAAAGAGCTTCTGAGCGCGATCAAGCCATCCCGCCTCGATGTGCATGCCGGAGCCGAAACGGCGCAGCCTGTCGAGCTCCTCACCGCTTCCAACGGCTGACAGGAAATTTGATCATGCAGATTGTCATCTTCCCGCTTGCCACGGCTGCTTCAGTCCCGTCCGCGGCTCGTCTTGCGCGGATCAAAATCGCGGAAGCCGAGGCGCCCAGGACCGACCACGATGTTTACGCGCTGAATGACCTGCCGCTGCCCATGCCGTCCGGGGAAACGCCGCATTCGCGTTTTCGCGTCCTGGTGAATGGCTTTGCCGACGACGCCTCCTTCCCGACCCTGGATGCCGCGGTCAAATCCATTCCGGACAGCGGCGTCGAAGGTTCGAGCTTCGAAATCTACGATGCATCTGGGCGAAAATACGTCTGGACGCGGCAAAGACGAAAAGCGAGCAGCGCCTGGTCGCCGTTTTCCATTCGGGTGAACGGCCATCCCAACGGACAATCCTTCGCAAGCCTGGACGAGGCCATCGACGCGCTCTCGGGTCGGCCGCCCGGCTCGGAATGCGAGGTGTTCGAAGCCGAGACGTGCGTTTTCGCCTTGAGCGCTCCGCGCGCTCGGAAAATTGCTGAAGCCCTGTGAAAACGGCGTTGGAAGGCCTCCACTCTCAGAAGGCGCCGATGGCAGTATGGGCTCAGCCTGCGTCGATGGAGCATCACCATCATCATCGCCGCCACGATGATCGTGGCCACGGCTGAATTGGTATTCCTTGGGGACGACGGGCACGCCGTCCCTGCCGATCTCATGCGCCAGGAGCAAATCCATGACCGAACACAATCACAGCGTCATCTGGATCGACCATCGCGAAGCGCGCGTCTTTCATTTCAGCGCTGAGGACGTGGACAAGCTGGTGGTGCGGCCCGATGATCCGCATGTTCATATCCATCACAAGGCGAACACCGTGGGGAGCGGCCATGCTCCCGAGGAAAAAGCCTTTCTGCAGGCGGTCGCCGAAGCAATCGGCGGCTCCAGGGCGATTTTGATCACGGGCCCAGGCGTCGCGAAGACAGCGCTCGTCAAGCACATCGCCCGTTATGACCCGGCCCTGCTGGAGCGCATCGCCGCCGTCGAGACCGTCGATCATCCCGCCGACAAGGTTCTGGTCGCTCACGCCCGCAGCTATTTTAAAGCGGCTGACCTGATGACCGCGCAGAAGTGAAGGCCGCCCGACAGCGTAGGTAGATTCCGAAGCTCCCGCCAGCGGGATTTTACCGGCTAAGCTGCAAACTGAAATAAAGCCCGAACCGCGATGGGCGCCGCCCGCCGCCGTTCGGAAACATTTCGAGAAATGGCCATGACCCTTTCCATCGCCCATCTCCAGCCGATCGTCGCCCTGATTGCCGGCGTGCTTATTCTCATCATGCCTCGGCTGCTGAATTATATCGTCGCTTTCTATTTGATCGTAACCGGAATTATTGGCCTTGGCCTGCTTCGATAAGCAGCTTCCAAGCGCCAGGAGGAGTTTTTTGATGAGCGAACGCGGGCGTAAATTATTCGACCAGTATATTCTCCGCCTCCTGGCAGACGCTGAAATCTTGAATTCTCGATTGGAGGCCAATGTCGAGGCCTTGAAGGCCGCCGCCGAAGCCTCGGATATCAGGATATCGGAAATCGAAGAGGAGGTTGGAAGCCTGAAAGACGCATTGTCAAAAAGGCTCGACCTCCCGAAGGACATGACTCCTGCAGAAGCGAGTTTGGAAGACCAGGTCGTCGACTTGAAAGCCGCGGCCGACGCTTCCGAATTGCGCATGCTGAAAATCGAACACGAAGTGGACGGCCTTCAGGACGTTCTCAAAAATTGCTGACGCCTCAATGGAGGACAACATGTTCAAGAAAGCTGAAAGCGACGCCGGCGACGTGATAGCGGATCTGGCCGCGCTTCGAAGCGACGTAGCGCGTCTCGCGGACAGAATCGGTGAAATCGCGCAACATGGGATGCAGGCGACCAGCCAGCACGTCAACGAAGCCGTCGTCGACGCGCAGGGCAAGGTCGCGAGTTCCGCGGCAAGCGCACAAGCCAAGATCCACGCCGCCGGCGAGGATTTTGAGGCGAGCGTCGAACGCAATCCCCTGACCGCTGTAGCGATCGCCTTCGCGATCGGCGTGGGCTTCGGCATGATGAGCCGAAGCCGGAACTGACCCAAATGATCGATGAGATGCTCTCCTCCTTGCAAAGGGCAATCGCAAGAACCAGACGTGATCTCACGCGCAGCTGCGCGACATTCGCACTGTTGGCGCTGTTCGGGTATGCCTGCCTTGCATTTGGAGCCTTTGCGGCCTTTCTAGAATTGAGGTCGGCTTTCGGAGCCTTAGCAGCAGCTTCCATTCTTTGCGCGGCCTCTGCCACGATCGTAATTTTGATCCTGGCCCTCTCGGCGTGGCGGCGGCGATCCGACCGGTTGCGCCGCGCCGCCGCCTTGCCGCCGACTTCCCTTCCGCCGCAAAACATGGCTGCTTTGTTCGAAGGCTCGCTCGCTTCGGGCGCTCTCGGGGATCAGGACAAACTCTTGGCGGCCGTCCGGCTGGGGCGGAGCCTGACGCCTGTGGACATTGTCGTGCTTGCGCTCGCCGGAGGCTTTATCGCCTCGCGACGGCTCCGCAAATAAGCAGCTTGATAATGCCGGGATATTCGCCCGGATAAAAAGGGTGCTTCGCCCGCTTGCGTTCCGCCTGGGGCTGCGAGGTTAAAAGGATATTGCCATGCGAATGAGAGAATACAGACACGCGATCAAGGACAGCATGTCCACCACCCTGGAATTCGAAGGCCGGGAGCATCTGGCGCAGCATATAGTCGATGCCCTCGGGGCAAAAGGCCTGGTCGTGACCGACGATATGATTCACGTCACCCATTATGGCTTCGATGACCGGATCGGCTGGGACGAACATATCATCGTCGTCGACAGTTTTGGCGTTTTCGGCTTCACCGACGGCCCGTGCCCGAAGTCAGATTCGCCTGCGGCGCCGCGCGATCTAGCGGCGGAAACGGCGCGACAGATGGGAAGCAGCGAGCTTGACAGCGCCTACGGCCTCGTCAGGCAGAAACAAACGAAAGACAAAATTGAAACCTCAGCAGAATGACCGGCCACTTGGCCCCACGTCAAAATCCTTGGAAATGCCCGGCACATCGCCGAAAAATATCTGAAATTGGCGCGCGACGCTCATACCGGCGGCAATTCTGTCGCTGCGGAGAGCTGTCTCCAGCACGCCGAACATTATTTCCGGCTGATCGCAGCCGCGCGGACGGGCCCGTGGCCGCCGCTGCCATCGACGAAGAGGACGCGCGCATCGACGCGTGAGTCCTTTCGAGTTCAGTTGCCCTATCCGCTTGCCTGCATCAGACCGGGCTCACGCCAAGGTCGTCTCCGCGACGCGCATCTCGGCGTGATTGGTTTCGAGCGAGGGGTAATCGGTATAGCCGTGGGCGCCGCCGCCATAGAAGGTTTCCGGCCCCAGCAGGGTGTTGAGCGGCGCGTTCCTGCTCAGGCGCTCGACGAGATCCGGGTTGGCGATGAAGGGGCGGCCAAAGGAG
The DNA here is from genome assembly GCA_963713695.1 of uncultured Alphaproteobacteria bacterium. Taxonomy (GTDB): domain Bacteria; phylum Pseudomonadota; class Alphaproteobacteria; order Rhizobiales; family Beijerinckiaceae; genus Rhodoblastus. The sequence continues at coordinate 95,252 of CAVQMU010000002.1, read as the reverse complement.
ACGAGGTCGGCGCGGCCGCTGGCCACTGCGTTGATCGCCATCTCAAGGTCATAGCCGTTGTTGACCATCCAGGCGCCGTCAAAGCGCTCGCTGAGCGCTTCATAATCGAAGGCAATGCTGTCCCTCGCGCCGCCCGTCTCGCCCTCCACGACATGAAGATAGGCCAGGCCGAGCGGATTGAGGGCTTCGACGACATGATTGAACAGCGCCTGCGGATCGCTGTCGTGTGAATCATTGGCGGTCGAGACCGGAGAGAGGCGCACGCCGAGCCGATCGGCGCCGATGGCCCCTGCGCAAGCCCTGGCGACTTCGAGCAGCAATCGCGTGCGGTTGGCGATGGAGCCGCCGTAAGCGTCAGTGCGATGGTTGGATCCGTCGCGCAGAAAGGCGTCGAGCAGGTAGCCATGGGCGCCGTGCAACTCCACGCCGTCAAATCCCGCTTCGATGGCGCGGGCGCAGGCATGTCGGAAATCCTCGACAATGCCGGGGATCTCATCGAGTTCCAGCGCGCGGGGCGCGGAGACGTAGATAAAGCCCTGGCCAGCGACGAAGGTTTTCGTTTTCGCGGCGATGGCGGAGGGGCCGACAGGCGCCTGGCCATTCTTGTGGAAGCTGGTGTGCGAGACGCGGCCCGTGTGCCACAGCTGGACCACAATGGTCCCGCCCTTGGCGTGAACGGCGTCGGTGACTTGTTTCCAGCCAAAAACCTGTTCGTCGGTATAGCAGCCGGGCGTGCCGGCATAGCCTTGCGCCTGCGCCGAGACCTGCGTGGCTTCGGCGATAATCAAGCCGGCCGAAGCGCGCTGGGCGTAATATTCAGCGGCGAAAGGCCCGGGGATCAGGCCCTCGCCAGCGCGGTTCCGGGTGAGCGGCGCCATGACGATGCGATTGGCAAGCTTCAAGGCGCCCACCTGCGCGGGCTCGAACAAGGCTCGGGCCGAACGTGTCCGGTGAGGTCGAGTCATTATGTGGCTCCTGATGTTTTCAAGAAATTCTGATTGGCCGAAAGGCCGGCGCAGCCCGAGGCGTTGATCAACCGCGCACTTCATGATGGTGGCGCCTGTAGCGCATCTTCGGCGCGGGGCTGTCCACGACATAAGCCAGCGAAAGGCTTTCGACGCCGGCGCTGAAGCCAATTCCTTCTCCGCCTTCAACATTCAGCGGCTGCAACGAAAACGTCCTGTTGGAGCCGCCGACAAGCGCTGCGGCGCCGACGCCGACACCAACTTTCGCCGAGGCTTCAGGACCAGCATATTCGCCGGCGAGCGCGCCATGTCCATGCCGGGAAGTCGCCGCGACGACGCCCCAGAGAAGATCGCCCTTGCCGTTGGCGCCGATATCGGCGCCAACCTTGGTGAGCTTGCCGACGTAATGATCGCGCCGGCCGCCGGCGCGGTCGCTCGCGAAGACGCAATCGACCGATTGGCTCTCCACCAATATGCTCGGGCCATTGCCGGAGAGATGACATTCCAGCGCGCCGATCCGGTCGCCGGCGAAGGCGGCGGCGGGCGTCACTGCCGCCAGGATTATTGCGCCGCGAAGTGTGCGTCCAAGCTTAAAAGTATGCATCATTCTATTCACGTCTCCATTTTCGCTTAAAAAGCGATGCGAGGTTTCTGCGTGTGAGGCAAAGCCTCCTGGCCAATCACCGATGGCAAGGCCAATCATAGTGATCGTGCAGATCTTTTTCGTAGTCCTTGTCCACATCGCCAAGCGCGCTCCAGGGTGGACTGGCCTTGACCTGATGGCGCGTGATTTCGGCGCGGATTTCACGATCGGCCCAGGAGATTTCTTTCACCGCATGGCGCGAGATCAAGACATGCTTGCCTGACCACCAGTTTCCTGCGTCGACGACGAGGTAGGGAACGCCCCAGTTGGCGTCGTCGACCAGCAAGTTTTCGACCTTGCCGATCGCGCCGTCGGCGCCGACGAGGTGATAGTGATTGACCGCTACGATGCTGCGCAAATGGGGATCGCAGTCACTCTCATGAATGGCGGTTTCCGCATGAGACGCGAACACGAAGAGCGGCGGCGCCGAATATCTTGAGGCGATCGGATTGGCGCCGAACGCGCTCTCCATCGAAATTGGCTCCCATCCGTAATAATCGTAGAGATGGCGCTCCATTTGCACCGACACCGGCTCATGCTCCGAGAGCTCCGGGCTTCCCTGGACCTGCGCCTTGGTCAAGGCGACGGAGAGTTCGCGCAGCTCATGGTCGGCTTTGCCAATGGCCAAGCGATGCAACAGGACCTTACGGCCCGTCAGCCATTTCCCCGTGTCGACAACCAGCCAACGCGCAATCCATGTCCTGTCGTCGAACAGGAAATCAGCGATGGTCCCGATTTCGCCGTCGCTCGCCTTTATGGCGTAACCCTTCAGGTCCGATGCGAACTTAAGCATTTGCATACCCATCATTTCCAGGAATTGATCCGGCTGGCCTGACGATAGGCGCCCCGACCCTTGCAACGATAGCTTCGGAAACTACTCAAAGATCATTCCGCCTGACCCACGAATTCGTGTTCACGATACCGTCCCGACCAAGGCCCCGACGGCCGCCGTCACACCCATGGCGAGGGCGCCCCAGAAAGTGACGCGTATCGCGCCCGTCGTCATGTCTGCGCCGCCCGCGCGCGCCGCCAAGGCGCCCATGACCACGAGAGAGAGCAAGGACGCACAAGCAACGAAGCCAATCAAATAGGCGCCGGGCGACAGCGCGGCGACGAGCAATGGCATCGCCGCCCCCGCGGCAAAACTCGCGGCTGACGCGATAGCGGCTTGAATTGGCCGCGCCTTGAGCGTTTCAGAAATGCCGAGTTCATCGCGCGCATGCGCGCCAAGCGCGTCATGCGCCATGAGTTGACCGGCGACTGTCTTGGCTAGCGCGTGATCGAGACCGCGACCGACATAGATGGCTGCAAGCTCCCGGTGTTCGCCCTTCTCATCGGTCTTGAGCTCCAGGCGCTCCCGTTCGAGGTCGGCGTTTTCGGCGTCGGCCTGCGAATGCACGGACACGTACTCGCCCGCAGCCATCGACATCGCCCCGGCGACCAGGCCCGCGACGCCTGCGACCAATATCGCGCTGCGCGAACCATGCGCGGCTGCGACGCCGAGCACCAGGCTCGCGGTCGAAAGCAGCCCATCGTTGGCGCCCAGCACTGAAGCGCGCAGCCAGCCGAGGCTTCCCATGCGATGGCGTTCTCTATGTTGTGCGCGCATTTTCGACGATTCTCGTTGGCGTCTGGCTGAGCCGGACGGATTTCCGGAGATAGGGTGAGGAGAGGGCGCAAGGCAGCATCGGAAACTACTCAGAATGTTGGGCGCCGCCTTTCCACCCTGAGTACATTCCGACGCTGCCGGTTGAGCTCCAAATCAGGTCATTCTCACATTCCGACTGCGGATCGTGTGCGGCTGTACCGTTCGCGCTCACGCAAATGTCGCGAAATCATCGACAACAGGAGCCATCGACATGGACAAGGATCGTCTCGCCGGAATCGCCAAGCAGGCCAAGGGCGCTGTCAAGGAAGCGGCCGGCAAAACCATCGGCGACGCCAAGCTTGTCGCCGAAGGCCAGAACGACGTCGCCGTGGGCAAGGCCCAGAACGTCGGCGGCGGCGTGAAGGACGCGCTGAAGGAAATCCTGGAGAAGTAACTTCGAAATCGCTCCGGCGCGCTCTGAGGGCGCCGGGACCAAAGGCTATCCGAAATAATTTTCGCGCGCCGAGTTTGAAATCCTTCACACCCGGCGCGCCCCATCAAGGAATTCAAGCAATGCTCGGCACGATCCTGCTCGTCCTATTGGTGCTATTTCTGGTCGGCGCCTTGCCGACATGGCCGCACAGCGCGAATTGGGGTTATTTCCCCAGCGGCGGCATTGGCCTCGTCCTTCTCATCGTCATCATCTTGCTGCTGCTAGGCCGGATATAGCCGACCGCGCCGCCGCGACAGGTTTGTCGCGGCGCGCGTGCGATGTGCCTATGCGCGGTCAGCACGGCGCTGACCCGCGCAACGTCCGTATCGTCGGGAGGTCCACAAATGAGCCTGCTTCTTGCTATCATCCCTTTGTCACTTTGCTGGGCGTCGGCCGCGCAGGTCATGTTGATCGCCTTCAGGCCGCGGCTGGCGCGGCGGCTTTCGATCAGCACGCGGCCTTCGCGATTGAGGGACCGGCGGTTTTCCGAAGCGGCCTTCCATCAAAACCGAGCGTGAGTGTTTTCCGAGCCTATCGACATTATTGCTGGCGGCTATGCTCAATTTTTCCAAGCCAGAGGTTGCCGTTCACCAACCCTGATTTCGGCAGGAGAGCAAAATGATCGGACGACTGTTTATCGTTTTAGTCTTGGGCTGGGCTCTCGTGGCTGCTGCGTCCTGGAATGGCGTCGGCAATGGTTCTGCCGCGACAGCGAGCGGCCAGTCGAGCCAGCCCCGGGTGATCATGACAGTGGCGATCGAGCCAGATCCGTCGCCGCCTATTCCCTCGCCCATCCTACCGGCCAGCCGTTCAAGCCAGGAACGATTGATCGCCAAAAACTAGCTCACTTTTGGCGTCACGCTCGCCAGAAGCAGCCGCTTCGCAACAGCGGAACCTGGCGCAGAAGAGACTGGTACCCATTTCGATCAACCCGAAACGACGCATGGCCCAGGCGCGTCGAACTGATTTGGCGCTGCATGAGGTCTCGCCAAAATGAGAGCGACGACCTTCGACTCCACAAACTGAGTAGTTTCCGATCCTGTCGGCGTTTCATCCCCGAGACTACCGTTCGATCCATTAGCGAATGGCGCGCGAAAAAAGGCGCCGATCCAAGGGAAATTCCAAATGAGAACACTCATCATCCGTCTTATCGTCGCGCCAATCGCGCTGATAAGCGCATTGCCCGCCATGGCGAATATTGCGGCGTCTGCGCCCCGACCCGTCGCACAAGTCCTGATGGCGGAGGCCGATGCTCCCGCTGCCGATCACGCCGCTTATGCAGAGAAAGCGCGAGCCGATTTGCAGGCCTGGCGAGTGAAGCTGGACGAGTTCGCCGCAAGCGCCAAGGACGACGTCAAGGCGGCGCGAAAAGTCGCCTCGGAAGATCTGAACAAGGCCTGGGCCAAAGCCAAGGATGCATCGTCGAAGTTGGAAACCGCGGGCGCAGCGGATTGGGAGAGCGCGAAAGCGTCTTTCCAGAAAGCCTCGGATGAACTGGCGGCGACCTGGACGAAAGTTCGCGCCGACGTGAAATGACACGATCGCATCGCAGTCGCCGACAGCACGCAACGGAGAGCAAAAAATGCAATTACATCAAACGGCGCTTACCGGGGAACCCCGCCTGCGCGTTGTCTTCGCGAACAAGTCCGTCGCCCTGGGCCTTCCCGCGGGCTCGACGCTTGGCGACATCGCCGATTGGATCGGCGATGTCGCCCGCATTCACAATGGGCCGCTCCAATCCATCGCCGTCAAGTTGTCCCCGCGAAGCGCGCGCTGACGTCATCGGTCGATCCATCAGCGCGCTCAGCTGCCCAATTTTGGACGGCGCTAACCGATTTCGCAGAGACGGCGACCAAAGGAGACAAATTCGATGAGCAACCAGGATTACGACAGCTTGAAAAAACGCTTCGATGATTTCTCGCTGCGCCTCGACGCGCGGACCCACGAGTTCAAGGAGCACGGCGCGTTTGCGACGACCCACGCCAGCTTCACGCAGCGGCTCTACAAAGGCCACGCTGCGGTCGAGGCAAAGCTGGCGGCGGCGGTTCATCGAGGCGCAACCTGGGATGCTTCGAAGGCCGAGTTGGAGCGAGATATCAACGCATTGGTCGGCGACTTCGGCCATCTGGAAGAACTGTTTGATGCTCAGATGATGAAGCAATAAGGCAACTCGAGTATTTTCCGAACCTTCCAAGGGCGCGCCGCGCTCTCCTATGAGTGTGGCTGACCGCAAGCTGCGGCAAAGGTTCGTTGAGGGGAATTGCCTGGCGGCGTTCTCGGCACACTGCTCGTCATCCCTGTGGTAATCTGGCTCGTCCGCGGCACATAAACCGTTCGCAACCTGACGGTGGGATGGCGAACCGGTTCACGCTCACGCGATCCTATCCTCATCGTTGTATCGCGCCAGACAGCCCCAAGCAGCAGCTTGATAGCCGCGCAGCGGAGGACCAATGAAAGACCCCTATGAAGTCCTCGGGGTTGCGCGCGCCGCAACGCAGGACGAGATTCTCAAAGCTTACCATCGGCTGGCCAAGAAGCTGCACCCGGACCTCAATCCAGGCGACAAAGGTTCGGAAAGCCAGTTCAAGGAGATCGCCAGCGCCTATGACCTTCTGTCCGACGCCGAAAAGCGGCGGCGTTTTGACAGCGGCGAAATCGACGCTTCGGGCGCGGAAGCGCCGCGCGAAAGATATTACCGGGATTATGCCGCCGAAGGCCAACCCTACGCAAGTTCGTCGGGCTACGCCGACTTCGTCGACACGGACGACTTTCTTCGCGGAAATTTTTCGGCGGCAAACGCGGCGAGCGCGCGGCTCAGACTTGCATTACAGCCTCTCCATCGATTTCCTCGATGCAGTCAATGGCGCGACCAAGCGGATCACACTGCCTGAAGGCGGATCGCTCGATGTGACCATCACTGCAGGCATTCAGCAAGGCCAGGTTCTTCGTCTGCGTGGCAAGGGCGCCCCCTCCCCCGGTGAAGGCGAGGCCGGCGACGCCCTGGTGGAGATTTCCATCCATCCGCATCCTTTCTTCACCCGGCATGGCGACAATATCCATCTCGATCTGCCCGTCACATTCGCTGAAGCCGTCCTCGGCGCCGAGATCAAGACACCCACGCCGACCGGAACCGTTATCCTCACGGCGCCGAAAGGATCGAACACCGGCACGGTTCTGCGGCTGAAGGGCAAGGGCGTTCCCCGCGCCGGAGGCCGCGGCGACCTGTTGGTCAAGCTCAAGATCATGGCGCCAACCGAGCCGAACCCGGAGCTGGATGCTTTCCTCGCCGCCTGGTCGCCCCTGAACTATGAGCCGCGCCGGGAGATGCTGTCATGACCATCACCAAGCCAGAGTTTCTCGCGCTCGCCAGACTCGATCGCCAAGACTCTCGAAGTCTGGATCGAAGAGGAATGGTTGATCCCCAGCCGATCGAACGATGACCTGGCCTTTTCCGAGGCGGATGTTGCGCGAGCGCGATTGATCCGCGATCTTATTGACGATCTGGGCGTCAATGCCGAGGGCGTTGGCGTGGCGCTACACTTGCTTGACCAGATTCACGGCTTGCGCAAGGCGATGGCGGAGGTGCTGGAGACGCTCCACCAGCAATCCGAGCGGTCCGCCGGCTCTTAGAGGCCAGGTTCTTCCCGTTCCTCAAATCCGCGACAGGATTGATCGAAATCGGAGAGCGCATCCAGGAGGTAGTCGGGGAGCAAGGGAATCCCCATCAGGTATTGCGCGGTATTGCCTTCTTCACGCTCGCTCGCGCTCTTGACCGCCGCGCGCCAGTCGGCCCGTTCGAAATCCCCGCGTCCGATCCAGGTGAGGGCGACGAGCGCGTCGCGTTCATCTGCGTCGAGCGCATCGATGAATTCGACCAGCTCCAGCCGCGCCGGACGGTCGCCGGCATCTGTGAGAATGGCGGCAAATCCATCGTCCGTCGAGTTGGAGGCGTCGGGTTTGACGCCAACGTCTTCAGCCAGGAGCTCGCGGGATTTCGCGACGATAAAACAGACCTTGTCCGTGGCGATTTCCGGCATTTCGGGTTCGTTTTCGCGTAGCATTCGATCTGTCTACCATTGATCGCCGCATTTTCCAGCGACGTGTGAAAAAAGGTGGCGACCGCCGGGGGATCGGGGGCCGCCACCGTCGGAGCAGCGAAACTGACGCAACGCGTGCGACAACCAAGGCTCACGACCGCGAGCAGAATAAATGCAGGCTTCCAAACAGTAAGGGTCGGAATTTACTCATTGCCTGGTTGCACAGCGCAGGCGTCAGCGGATCGTCACCTGCCCGACTTCGACGCCCTGGGTATCGAACACATGCGCGGCGCAGGCCATGCAGGGATCGAAACTGTGAATCGTCCGCAGCACTTCCAAAGGCTGGTCTGCGAGCGCTAAACTATGGCGGCCGTCCATAAGCGCCGCCTCATAGGGGCCGTGCTGTCCCTTGTCGTCCAACGGGCCGGCGTTCCATGTCGTCGGCACGACCGCCTGGTAATTCGTGATCTTGCCGTCGTCGATGACGATCCAGTGCGCCAGAGCCCCGCGCGGTCCTTCGATCGTTCCGATACCCTGGGCGTGGTGGGGCCAACTCCCTGGCTCCCACTTTTCATTGTTGAATGTCCGCAAATCGCCGCCCGCTATATTGGCCATCAGGCTGTCATGCCAGCCAACCATCCGGTCGACCAGCAACTTGCTTTCGATTCCTCGCGCCAGGATGCGCCCCATCGTCGAATAAATGGCGTCGAAGGGCAACCCAAGCCGTGCGAGCGTCTCCGCCGTCAGCGCCTTCGCAGGAGCATCCCCAGCGGCATGCAGCAGCGCCAGCCGGGCCAGCGGCCCCACTTCCATCGGCTTGCCGCGCCAGCGCGGCGCCTTGACCCAGGAATAAGCGTGGCCGGGATCGAGATGTTCGAATGGCGGCGGCGGCCCGGTATAGTCGAGGGTCGTTTCGCCCTCAAACGGATGCAACGCCCCATTCTGGCCTTTGGCGTATTTGTACCAGGAGTGCGCGACATATTCCTGGATCTGCTCAGGGTCCTGCAAATCGACGGGATGGATCTTTGTGAGATCGCGATTGAGCACGACGCCGCGCGGCACGCCAAAGCCGTTGCCAGCGGCCGGACCGGCGAAATCGCCATAGGTCATGAAATTGCCAACTTCTTCGCCGCGCGAAAACCAGTCCTTGTAGCCGCCGCCAATGGCGATCAGGTCTGGAAGATAGACCCCGTCGACAAAGCTCCGCATGGTCTCGATCAGCTGGCGCACCCGGATCAACCCGGTCATCGACACGGAGGTCGCATCGCCGCCGCCCGGAAGCTTGGCGTCAATGGCGATGGCGCAGGGCGCGCCGCCGACCGCGACATTGGGATGCGGATTCTTGCCGCCGAAAATGGTCAGCACTTCGCCGATTTCCCGCTGCCAGGCCAGCGCCTCGAAATAATGCGAGAGCGCGATGAGATCGACTTCCGGAGCGAGTTTGTAGTCGGGATGGCCCCACCAGCCATTGGCGAATATTCCGAGCTGCCCGGAATTCACGAAACCCTTGAGCCGCGCCTGTGTGGCGGCAAACGCCTCGGCCGAGGTTTCGCGATATCCGAGCCCGGCGGCGATTTTCGCGGCGGCCTGCGGATCCGCCTTCAGCGCATTCAACGGATTGACCCAGTCCAACGCCTGAAGATGATAGAAATGGATCACATGATCCTGCAGCATCTGGGCGCCCACCATCAGATTGCGGATCAACTCGGCATTGGGCGGGATTTTGATGGCGAGCGCATCTTCCACCGCCCGCACCGAGGCGAGCCCATGCACCAGTGTGCAGACGCCGCAGATGCGCTGGGCGAAAGCCCAGGCGTCGCGTGGATCGCGGCCGCGCAATATGATCTCGATGCCGCGCACCTGGGTGCCCGCGCTGATCGCCCTGATGACATTGCCCGAAGCGTCGATCTCCGCCTCGATCCGCAAATGCCCTTCGATCCGGGTGATCGGATCGACGACGATGGTCCGGGTGGTCATGAATTAATCCTTGAGGTTGTCGGCGACCAGCTCCAGCAGGCTGGCGACGTCCTTGTTCCAGCCTGCGGCCTTGCCGCCATGGTCCAGCGTCTGGCGGCAGCCCGAGCATGAGGTGAAAACCTTGCCGGCGCCGGTCGCCTCGACCTGACGTTTCTTGATGGCGAAGGCCAAGTCGCGCAAAGGTTGCGCGCGCTTGATCAGCGCCACGCCGCCACCCCCGCCGCAACACCAGTTGGCGTCGCCGGCATTTTCCATCTCGTGCAGATCGACGCCCAGACTTTCAAGGATCGCTCGCGGCGCCGCCGTCGCGCCCCCACGCCGGGACAGCTGGCAGGCGTCGTGATAGGTCGCGGTTTGCGGCGCCTTGTTGACGCGGATTGTTCCGTCCGCAAGCCCTTCGGCGAGCAATTCGGTGATCTGCACGATCCGGAACGGCAACTCCCGCCCGAAAGCATTCGCCGCCTCCCATCGCATCTCCGTGAAGGAATGACCGCATTCCGGCATGACAAGCGTCTTGGCGCCGCAGGCGATGGCCGCCTCGACAATGCCAAGCGTGATCTTGCGCTGTCCCTCGCGGTCACCGGCCGTCAAGGCGACATTGTCGGCGTCGAAGCCGTCGGTGCGGAAGGTCCAGGAGGCGCCCATGTGGTTGAGAATTTTGGCGATCGCCGCCATCGATGACGGATAAGTCTTCAGGTCGATGGAGGATATGGTCGGGACGATATCGGCCTTGGCCTCGTCGACATGCATGACAACGCCATGTTTCGCGCCGATGTCATGCAGCGCGTCCTGCAACTGCTGTGTCGTCATCCCGAACGGGCTGCCGGTAGACTTTTCCTTTTCGGCGAGAACGCCCAGGAAGTCGGGTGGCGTCATGCCCCCGACATACATGCCGTGTCGCGCCTGCTCAATGAGATCGGCGATGTCGATTCCCATCGGGCAGATCAGCGAACAGCGACCGCACATGTTGCAGGAATCGTAGAGCAGCTCCTGCCATTGCATCAGCTCGCCGGCGCTGACCTTCGGCGTCAGGCCGAACAGCTTGTAGACGAAGGCGAAGGGCCCCATCTCGCGTTCATAGGCCTGCTTGAACGGCGCGATCTTGTGGATCGGCGTATATTTCGGGTCGCCGGTCTGCACATAGAACTGGCAAGCCTCGGCGCAGCGCCCGCAATGGATGCAGGAGTCCAGGGCCAGAGCCGAGGACGGACCGATGTCGGCGAGAAAGCCGCGCATGGCCTTGGCCACCTGCGCTTCATCGGGGCGGATCGCGCCAGTCGCTGGCGGGGTCGGGACAATGTTCATGTGGCCGCGCCCTTTCGGCTGAAATTCATGCCCATCAGCCCGCGTCCGGCGAAGACGAGACCGGCGTGCATCAGCTTGCCGAAGGGCAGCCAGATCAACATCAGTTCGACGCTGATTATGTGCAGGGCAAGCAGAGTCTCGTAGCCGGCGATGGTCTCGCCCGACAGGAGAATGCCCGTCAGCACCGGCAGGAACACCAGCAGCCAGCTCAGGTAATCATCGGCTGTCGACAAGCAGCCGGAGCACCGGATGATTGATGCGGCGAATGAGCAAGGCGATCAGGCTTGCCAGCGTCACGCCGCTGACCAGCACGATGACGCCTTTCGGCAGGCCCGGCCAGCCCAGGCCGGTGAACTGATGGATCAGCAGGATGTGCGGCGCGCCTCCGAAAATGATGATCGCCAACCCCACATGAAAGGTTACGCTCAGCACGACGCTGACCGCGATCCTCGGCCAGAACGTACGGCGGGGGACAAATCGGGTCAGGATCGTCGCAGCGCCCCCTTCGAGGCGTCCCGGCAGGCCATGCCTGGGCGCGGCGAATTGCGATCGGCGACGCAGCAGGATCATGGCGACAAGCCGCCAGGCGACGCCGGCGATCAGGATCAGGACCGAGGCCTGCCAGGCTGGCCCGCGCGCAAATTCCAGCAAGGTCATGGCTTGTCCTCCGGCTCCGGACGCGAATCCAGGTTTTCTGACTTGCTTCGCGCGGCCAGCGCCGCGGCGGCCCCTCCCGCGACGCCCACCGCGGCGGCAATCCCGGCATTACGCCAACCGGTGGCGCTGCCGCCGGCGAGCGAGGCGTAGAAACTGCCCGCGTCCCAGAAATTCCGGCTCGGAACAGCCGATGCAGCCATGGCCCGATTCGAATTGGAAAGCTGGTGCCGTTGTTCCATTTGAGGCTGGCGCAGGCGTTGTGGGTTGTCGGCCCCTTGCACCCGAGTTCGAAAAGGCACCAGCCCTGGCGCGCGCCTTCGTCATCGAAGGAATTGGCGAACTTGCCCTGGTCGTAGAAGGCGCGGCGATAGCATTGATCGTGGATGGTGGCGCCGAAATAGGCGAGCGGACGCTTGCGATCGTCGAGTTCCGGCAGCTTGCCGAAGCTGATGAAATAGACCAGCACGCCGCTCAGCACCTCCGGCACCGGCGGACAGCCGGGAATATTGACGATCGGCTTGTTCGAGACGAGGTCCTCCACGCCGACCGCGCCGGTCGGATTGGGAAAGGCTTTTGGCATGCCGCCGATAGGCCGCGCAGGTGCCGATCGCCAGGATCGCCTTGGCGTCGGCGGCGATGTCCTGCAGCATGCTCGAGGTTGCTGCGTCCGCCGGTCAGCGAATAGACGCCGCCGTCCTTGGTCGGAATCGAGCCGTCGATGGCCAGCAGATATTCGCCCTTGTTGGCGGCGATGGCGTCACGCAGGGTCTTTTCCGCCGCCGCTCCTGCCGCCGCCATCAGGGCTTCCTGGTAATCGAGCGAGATGAAATCGAAGATGAGCTGGTCGATGGTCGGGCTCGACGAGCGCAGGAGCGTCTCGAGACATCCCGTGCATTCCTGGAACGACAGCCAGATGACCGAGCGGCGCTTCGCCTTGGCGAGATTGGCCGCCATGAGTGGCGCGACGCCGGGGGCAGGGCCAGGCTGGAGGTCATGGCGATGGCGAATTTGAGCAGGCTGCGCCGCCCGAAGCCGCGGGCCGCGAGCATGGCGCCCAAGGTTTCTTTTTCGTCGTCTCGCGCGTCTTGCATCAGGCTGCCGATCTGCTGGTTGTCTGGACGGCGTTCGTTGAGGCGAGAAGCTCTTCACGCGACCTTTTGATGTCTTCCTCGTCGGCCCGCAAAATGGTCGGGACAAATGCGACTTCGATCAAACGCGCGATCACGCGTCCGGCCTCATCGAGATGTTGCGTAAACCACACGCCGGAAAAACCGGTTTCGTAAATTTCGCTGCGACCGAACGCGTCGAGTTGAATGTTGATTTCGCCTCGACCCAGACGGCGCTCGAGTTCCGCGACACAGGCAGGCGACAAAGGCAGGCCAAGCAGGTCGATCGCCGCTTCCTCACCATGCTCGATCAGCCGCAACATTCGTCCGGCGAGCTCGACAAGAAGCGCGTCGACCAATTTGTCATCGTCGAAAAAGTTGAACTCTTTCATGCCGCCTCCAGCCAGCTCAGGACCTTGTCAACCACTGCGCGACAGGCGCCTGGAACCGATTGCTCAAGGGTTTCGCTGAGCGCCTCGCCCCAATCGATCAACTGCGGCTGCACGCCCAGAAGGGCGAGATGCTTCGGCGCCCAGCCTTCTAGCTTCGCCAGCGTCAGCATGTCGCAAAGGCCAGCCTCATGGGCGCTCATGCGACCGCTTCGGCTGACATGGTCGTGAAGTTCCTGGCTCTCCAGCAAGCGCATCGCGCCCGGCTGCTCGCCAATCAGCGCGGCGTCGACGATCAGCACGGAGTCCGACCGGGTGAGTAGATCCATCAAGCGAAAGCCCAGCGTTCCTCCGTCCACCGCGTGCAGACCCTGGGGCGTGTCCGGGGTCGCCGCCAATCTTCGCGCGACATGAACGCCGACACCGTCATCCGAGAGCAGAATGTTGCCGAGTCCCAGAACGGTAATGTTCCGCACCTTGCCCGTGACGCCGGCCGCGCTCATCGGATGGCTGCCTCGGGCTGGCCCGTGAAAAACACCTCTGATTGAGGCGGATCGAGCGCCGAAATGATCTGATCGAGCAGGTCCCAGGTCGCAAGCGCGTCGGCCTCAGGGATTATCTGGAGCGCATGACCGGCGTGGATGAGGACATAGTCGCCCACGGCGACTTCGCAATCGAGCAGGTCCAGCCTGACTTCGCGGCGAACCCCTCTGGCTTCGCAGCTGGCGGACCGACCTTCAAAGCCGGTAATTCGCATCGGAACGGTGATACACATGCTCAAGGCCCTTCCGACCGTTTCCAGAGGATTTTCCGATCCGATGGGATCGGACGCTGACGGCCCAAAATAGCCGCGCGCCCAAGACACGACAGGTTCGGAATCTACTCACGCGAGCTTTACGCACGTCCGGCGGCGTCAACGGCCATGGAATGCGGCGGCTCGCTTTGCGAGAAAGGCGGATGTTCCCTCCGCCTTGTCGCCGGTGGCGGCGCAGACCGCGAAGAGTGAGCTTTCTAGAGCAAGCCCTTCGGGTAACTCGTCTCCACCCCCTTGTTCACGGCCTCGATCGCAAATCTGATCGCGACCGGCGCATTGGCGGCTATTTGCAGCAAAATCGCTTCCGCGCGCGCGATCAGCTCGGCGCGGGGAACGATCTCGTTGACCAGACCCATTCGCCAGGCTTCTTGTGCGTCGATCATCGCGCCGGTCAAGATGAGTTGCAACGCGCGTCCCTTGCCGACCAGTCGCGCCAGCCGCTGCGTCCCGCCAAAGCCGGGAATGAGTCCGAGCTTGACTTCGGGCTGGCCAAATCTGGCGTTGTCCGCCGCGAGCCTGATGGTGCAGGCCATCGCAGTTTCGCATCCGCCGCCCAGGGCATAACCATTGACCGCCGCGACCACCGGCTTGCCCAAAGTCTCGATGAGACCGAGCACAGCCTGGCCCTGCCTTGAATAGGCCTCGGCTTCGACGACGCTGAGCCGCGCAAGTTCGCCAATGTCCGCCCCGGCGATGAACGCCCTGTCGCCGGCGCCAGTGAGGATGACCCCCAGAACGGAAGCATCATCCCGGGCGCTTTCGAAAGCCGCCCTGAGCTGGGTCAACGTGGCCTGATCAAGGGCGTTGAGCACCTTGGGCCGGTTGATCGTGATAATGGCGATGGCGTCCTTGCATTCATAAAGGACATTGGCGACCGTCGTGGGCTCTAATGCGACGTTCATCTGCTCTGCTCCGATTGATTGCGCTCGATCTCGCAGTTCATCGGCGCGGGCGCACAAAACCAGCGTCGGAATCTACTCACATCCGTTGCGTTCATTCGGTCCGGCGACGGCTTCCATCAGCGTGAGTACATTCCGAAGCTGTCCTTCCGCATCGAGATAGAGCTTGATCCCGCAGCAGCCAATCAAGCAGTTGCGCTTGCAGCCGCTTCGGTTCGAAGGGATTTTTCATGTCCAAAGTCATTTCCGCCAGCGACGCCGCCGCGCTGATCAAGGATGGCGCCACGGTCGGCGCCGCCGCCTGCGCGATTTCCGGCTGGCCGGAAGAAATCGCGATCGCCATGGAGAAGCGCTTTCTCGCCTCCGGCCATCCCGCGAAATTGACGATCGTCCATGCCGCCGGCATCGGCGACTGGGCGACCAAGGGCACGCAGCATTTCGCGCATGCCGGAATGGTCGCGCGCTGGATCGGCGGCCATTGCGGCCTGTCGCCGGACTTCGCCAAAATGGTCCTCAGCGGCGGCTGCGAGGGTTATAACCTGCCGCAAGGCGTCATCGCGCAATTGTGGCGAGAGATCGCCGGCCACCGTCCCGGCCTGATCACCAAGACCGGCCTCGGCACTTTCGTCGACCCGCGCATCGAGGGCGGCAAGATGAACGCCATCTCGACCAGGGACCTGGTCAAGGTGATCGACTTCGAGGGCGAGGAATGGCTGTTCTATCCAAGCTTTCCGGTTGATGTCGCGATCATTCGCGGCACCACCGCCGATGAAAACGGCAACCTGACCGTCGATGACGAAGGCGCGCTGTTCGAGATCCTGCCGCTGGCGCAGGCGACGAAGAACAGCGGCGGCATTGTCATCGCCGAGGTCGAATATGTCGCCGAGCCCGGCACCTTGAATCCGAAGGCGGTGCGCGTGCCCGGCGTGCTGATCGACCATATCGTCGTCTCCGGCCCGGACAACCACTGGCAGTCCGCCGCTCACCCGCTTCAATCCCGCCTACTCCGGCGCCTCCAAGTCGCCGTTGGACGACATTCCCCCGATGGCGCTCGATGAGCGTCTGATCATCGCCCGTCGCGCCGCCATGGAGCTGACGCCCGGCTGCACCATCAATCTCGGCGTCGGCATTCCCCAGGGGATCGGAGCCGTGGCGGCCGTCGAAGGCGTCTCCGACCTGCTGACGATGACCTCGGAGACGGGAACGATCGGCGGCATTCCCGCGGACGGCAAGGATTTCGGCATGTCGCTCGACGCCGAGGCCTTTGTCGAACAGCAGGTGCAGTTCGACTGGTACAGCGGCGGCGGGCTGGATATCGCCTTCGAGAGCTTTGCCCAGGTCGACGCGGCCGGCAATGTCAATGTCAGCAAGTTCAACGGCAAGTCGGTCGGCTGCGGCGGCTTCATCGACATCACCCAGCACGCCAAGAAAGTCGTCTATGTCGGCAGCTTCACCGCCGGCGGCCTGAAAATTGCCGCCGCCGACGGCAAGCTGTCGATCGAGAGCGAGGGCAAACACAAGAAATTCGTCGGCGCGGTCGAGCAGATCACCGCCAGCGGCGCCTATGCGACCAAGGTCAAGCAGAAGGTGCTGTTCGTCACCGAACGCGCGGTGTTCGAACTGCAGGACGGCGGCCTTACCCTGATCGAGATCGCGCCGGGCGTCGATGTCGAAAAGGACGTCCTCGCGCTGATGGATTTCAAGCCGAAGGTTTCGGCCAATCTGAAGCCCATGCCGAGCGGACTCTTCCGTCCAGAATGGGGCGGCCTCCGCGCCATCATCGAAGCGAAAATCGGCAAGAAACTTCCCGCCGCCGCGTGATCAATCAAGGAAGGCAGAAACAATGAACGCCATCAGTCCAGAACAACGCGAAATTCAAAAGGCGGCGAGAGATTTTGTCGCAAAAACCATCATTCCACGCGCCGCCGAATTCGACCGATCCGGCGAGTTTCACAGCTATCTGCTCGACGCCGCCCGGCCGAGCAACATCTTCGCGATGGCCGTGCCGAGGGCGTATGGCGGCCTTGGCTACAGCCCGCTCACCCAGGCGCTTGTGCTGGAGGAATGGGGCTATGGCTGCGCGGCGATGGGAACGACCTTGTCCGCCAGCATCCTCAGCATGGAATCCGTGCTGATCGCCGGCAACGACGAACAGAAGCGGCGTTTCTTCAAGCCCATGCTGACGGCCGGCATAGGCTGCTTCGCCTTGACCGAACCGGGCGCTGGCTCCGACGCCAGCGCGGGCGTGGCGACGGCCGCGAAGGACGGCGACGACTACATTCTGAATGGACCGAAATGCTGGATCACCAATGGCGGGGAAGCCGCGATGTTCGTGATTTTTGCGGCGACCGATCCGACCAAGGGGGTCAAGGGCATCAGCGCCTTCATCGTCGAGCGGGGACAGCAAGGCCTGATCATGGGCGACCGCGAAGAAAAGCTGGGCTTGCGCAGTTCGAACACGGTGTTTTTCTTCCTGAAGGACGCCCGCGTTCCCGCCAAAAATCTCCTCGGCAAGGAGGGCGACGGCATGAAGATCGCCATGCAGACCCTGGACCTTGCGCGGCCCTCCATCGGCGCGCTGGCCGTCGGACTGGCGCAACGCTGTCTCGATGAATGCGTGAAGCATCTCAACCAGCGCTTTCCAGAAAAGACCTTCCCCGGACAGACGCTGCAATTCAAGCTCGCGGACATGCAGATCCAGATCGAAGGCGCCCGCGAAGCCCAGCACCACACCATGGCTTTGCGCGAGGCTGGGCTGCCGTTTTCCAAGGAATCGGCGATCGCCAAGACGCTGTGCACCGATGTCGCGATGAGCGTCGCCTCGCAAGCGATGCGGCTGATGGGATCGCATGCCTACGCCGGCGAATTCGGCAAGTTCATGCGCGACGCCAAGGTGATGCAGATCTACGAGGGAACCAACCAAATCCAGCGTCTGGTGATCGCGCGTTCCGTGCTCGCCCGGCCCAAGACGGCAACTCCCGTCGCAATGAAAGCAGGCGCGAAATGACCTATCCCTTAACCGAAGCCCAGAGCGGCATCGCACAACGCGCCCATGAATTCGCCGACGGCTATCTCGAGCCGATCGTCATCGATCTCGATCGCGGCGTGGTGTTTCCCAAGGCGCTTGTCGGACAATTGGCGACGGACAATTTCTT
This sequence comes from uncultured Alphaproteobacteria bacterium, assembly GCA_963713695.1. Classification (GTDB taxonomy): domain Bacteria; phylum Pseudomonadota; class Alphaproteobacteria; order Rhizobiales; family Beijerinckiaceae; genus Rhodoblastus. Next base: position 77,224 of record CAVQMU010000002.1, on the reverse strand, counting down.
CGGCCTCGTGCTGCCGGAGCAGTCGGGCGTGGCCGGCGCCGGTTTCATCAGCCATATCGAGCTGGTTCAGGCCCTGTCGCAATCTTGCGCGGGCGTCGCCTCCATCGTCAACAGCCACGCTCTATTCGCCTATGCGATCGCCCATTGGGGCAGCGAGGCGCAGAAGAAGAAATACCTGCCCGCGCTGGCCAAGGGCGAAATGCTCGGCGCTGTCGCCATCATGGAAAATGGTCCGGGTCCGGGCGTCGGTCCCGACGCGCTCCAGGCGACCGCGAGGCCGGGGGCTATAGCCTCGACGGCGTCAAGACTTTCGTGCGCAACGCCGGCGCCGCCGATGTCTATCTGGTGTTGGCGACGATCCAATGGGCTGATGACGGCAACGGACTGACGGGCTTCATCGTCGAAGCCGGCGCCAAGGGCCTGACCGTCGGCCCGCGTCTGGAAACCATGGGCCTCAGAGCCTGTCCGGTCGCTCATCTCGATTTCAGAAACGTTTTCGTCACCGAAGCCGATGTGATGGGCACGGAAAACTGCGGATCGGTGATCGCCACGCAGATCTTGTCCGTCGCCTCCGTGGCCGAGGCCGCGCAGACCGTCGGCATCGCCCGCGCCGCTGTCAAGCATGCCGCCGGATATGCCGGGCATCGCGTGCAATTCCACCATCCCATCGCGCGGCTGCAAGCCATCCAGACCTTGCTGGCGGAAATCGCCACCGACTGCGCATATGGCCTGGCTCGGCGTACGGCACGCCGCGCGATTGATCGAAGAGGAAGCGCCGTTCGAACCGGAAGCGGCGATGGTGAAATCCTTCGTCGGCCGGCTCGGCTCGAAAATGCTGGTCGACGCCATCCAGATCGAGGGCGGCATGGGCATCAGCGAGGTCGTTCCCAAACATATCAACGGCTCCTACCCGCTGGCGCGCATGTTCCGCGACATCGCAGGGACCACCCTGCTCGACGCGCCCGCCGACTTCCCGGACGAACTTATCGCCGCCAGCGTCGCCTAATTTGAACCCGAAGGATAATCGCAAATGTTCATGGCTCCCCGACCCGTTCCCGTCTCCGATTACTTTGTCGGCCAGACCTGCACCTACCACCAGCTCGTCGATGACGCGCTGGTGCGCGGCTACGCCGACCTGACCGGCGATCACAACAAGATTCATGTCGACGACGTCTTCGCCAAGAAGACCAAATTCGGCAAGCGCATCGCCCATGGCGGAATCATGTTCGGCATGATCTCCAAGGTGCTCGGTGGCCAGATGCCGGGTCTTGGCACGGTCTATCTCAGCCAGCTGGTGAATTTCCACGCGCCGGTGTTCATCAACGACACCGTGACATTGGTCTGCACGATTTCGACTCTGCTGCCCAAGCATGTCGCCAAGATCACCACGATCATGACGAAACAGACCGGCGAAGTCGTCGTGGACGGCGTCTGCACGGTGAAGCTGCCGGGCTGGCTGATGAAGGCCTGACCAACCGCAATCGGGTCATTCAGAAAACAGGAGCGCGTCATGACTTCCACAAGTGCCGAACTCATGGCGCGTCTCGACCGATTAAAAGTCTGGCCCTACTCCAGTTCCGTTCTCTGGGTTGTCGGAATGGGCTACTTCATTTCTTTTTTCGACATCACCAATGTCGCCTTCGGACTTCCCGTCTTCAGCAAGCTCTTCAACTTGACGCCGACGCAGGCCGCCTATCCGATTTCAGCCAGTCTGTTCGGCTACATTCTCGGCGCCTGGCTCAATGGAAATCTTGCGGATTTCGCCGGCCGCAAGCTCGGCGTCGCCCTGGCGACAATCCTGTTTTCGATCGGCTGCATCGGCGCGACATTTTCCAATGACCTGACGACGATGGTGATCTGGCGTTTCGTCACGGGAATGGGGATCGGCGCCGAAATCGCCATCGTCTCGACCTATATCGGCGAACTCGCGCCGTCTTCGATGCGCGGCCGCTATACCGCCCTGGTCAACGTCTTTTCCTTTGTGGGGCTTGCCCTGGTTCCGATTGCGGCCTTGTGGCTCGTGCCGAATTTCGAATGGGGCTGGCGCATCATGTTCCTGATTGGCGCACTCGGCATTTTGACGGTTCCTGCCCTGCTCTTCCTGCCGGAATCGCCTCGCTGGCTTTTGGGAAAACAGCGCCTTGCCGAGGCGCTGGCCATTATCGAGACAGCGGAGAGGCGGGTGGGGCAGCGGCCCGGGGCTCCCCTCGTTTCCGTCGTCGCGCCGGAGGAAACAAAGGCGTCCGGATTTCCAACCGCCGAACTGTTTCATGCGCCCTATCTGACGCGACTGTCCCTGTTGCTGGCGATGTGGTTCCTGTTTTACACCGGCGAATACATCTGGCTTGGCCTCGGACCGACGTTTTTCGTCGATCGCGGCTACACTCTTTCTCACAGCATCATGTTCATGTTGACAAGCTCGGTCGGCATGCCCCTGGGCGCCATCATCTCGGCGTGGCTCGCAGATAAATTCCAACGAAAATATTCGGTCTTTGTCGGCATGATGGTCTGGGCCGCCGCCTTCGCAATGATCGCCGTCGTGACCAATGTCCTGGTGATCTATCTTTGCGTCTTCCTGCTCACCGTGGCGCTCGGTTTCGTCATTCCCCTCATGTACACGCTGACAAACGAAAGCTTTCCGACCCGGGCAAGGTCCACCGGCGTCTCCCTGACCGACGGGCTGGGACATCTCGGCGGGGCCGTCGGGCCGGTCGTCGCGACAATGCTGTACGCCTTTGGCGGCCCGGAATACGGATTTGCCTCGGTTTTCATTCTGATAGCGGCCACGGCGCTGGCCGCGGCGCTCCCGATGCTGCTCTCGATTGACGCGACCCGCCAGTCATTGGGCGGAACCAAGGCTGCAGTTCCCGTCGCCGTGGAAATCGTCGCCCTGACAAAGTGATCATGACTTCGCCACAAAAAGGGAAAAATCATGCTGAAACAAGCTACAAAGAAGACCGCCCCTCCCTGCTGGATGGGCCTCCCCGCCTTCTGGCCCATGGCCATGGCGGCGTCCATGGCCAAGGATGGAGCCAAGCTCTTAGCCAAGAATCTCGAATTCGTCGACGAGGAGATCAAAATCCACGAGGAGTTGCGGCCAACGCTGGCGACGCCCAACCTTTTGCGGCTCGGTCTGCGCACCATGGCGCTGCGCGATTACGGCAAGCCAGGCGGACTGCCGACGCTGATCGATGCGCCGCACGCCGGGCATACGGCGATGATCGCCGACTATCATAAGGACCAGAGCCTGGTTCAGACGCTGCTGGACAATGGAATCGGCCATGTCGCCCTCACCGACTGGAAGACAGCCACTGACGACATGAAGGATTTCGAGATCGACAATTATCTCGCCGACATGGTCGTCGCCATCGACGACCTTGGCGGGCGCGTGAATCTGGTTGGTCTCTGCCAGGGCGGCTGGATGGCGGCGATGATCGCCGCGCGTTTTCCTGACAAGGTGAACGCCCTCGTGCTCGCAGGCGCGCCGATCGACGCTGGCGCCGGCGACGGCGCGATCAAGCGCATGGCGCATGAGACGCCGCTCTCGTTCTACCAGGAGCTTGTGGCGCTGGGCGGCGGCGTGATGAAGGGCAAATTCATGCTCCAAGGCTGGAAGAACATGCACCCGGAGCAGCATTACATCAACGACCAGATCGACCTGTACAAGCACATCGATGACCCCGGCTGGCTGACGATGGAGGAGACTTTCGAGAGCTGGTACGAAAATCCGATCGATTTGCCCGGACGCTGGTATCTCGAGGTGATCCAGCAGATCTTCCAGGAAAACCGTCTCGCCAGGGGCGAATTTGTCGGGCTCGGCCGAAAGCTCGACCTGCACGACATCACCTGCCCGACCTACCTTCTCGCCGGCGCCGACGACGACATCACCACGCCCGAGCAGGTTCTCGACGCCACAAAATATATCGGAACGCCCAAAAATCGCATCGTTCAGAAGACCGTGCCGGGCGGCCATATCGGGCTGTTCATGGGCCACAGCACGCTGAAGAACCATTGGCCGGCGATCGCCAGATGGATCATTTCCCAGGAGGCGCCTCCAGCCAAGCGGGCGAGCTGACTTGACCGCTGCGTCGCCGCCGTCTCCCGTTCATATCGACGAGACGATCTTGTCGATTGCCAAGCTTCGCGCCGAGCATCTCGAGAACGCGACGCCGCTCCTGCGCCTTGTTGGCCGCATGGTGAAGTTTTTTGGCCGGCCCCAGTTCGTCGGCGCGATCAGCGTCGCCATCGTCGGCTGGATCGGCGGCAATCTGCTTTCGGCCGCATTGGGCCATCGCATGATCGATCCGCCGCCTTTTCAATGGCTGGGAGGGGCGGTCACCCTGACCTCGCTTTACATGGTCGTCCTGATCCTCGTTTCTCAGGAACGCGAGGATCAACTCGCGCACCACCGCGAGATGCTCATCCTGGAATTGTCGATTCTGAGCGAGCAAAAGATCGCAAAAGTGATCCAGCTGCTGGAAGAATCCCGTCGTGACAATCCCAATATTCACGACAGGCGCGACACGGAAGCAGAAACCATGGGTCAAGCCGCCGACACGCAATCCGTGCTCGACGCCATCACGGAAAAGCCCGCTCCCGGACTTTCGCCCTCCGGCATACAGGAACAAATCAATGACCGAACACAATCATAGCGTCGTGTGGATCGACCATCGCGAGGCGCTGATCCTGATCGGCGCGGCGGGCCACTCCTTGGAGGAGGCGGCGAAGATTCGCCCTTGCGCGGCCCGCACAGTCAAAAGCCGCGTCAATGGCGCACGGCGCCGGCTCGCCCAACGCGAGTCGGAGACTGCCGAGGGCGCCCCGGCGGCCATCTAAACGGCAGCCGCTACAACGCCATCCAGATAGCTGGACAATTCATTAACCCATTTATGGGAAACCGTATCGTCCAAGTCATCCGCCGCAGTTTCCAGTGCGGCTCCGATTTCCGTGATGACAGGAAATCCGTACATTCCTCCGGCGCCCCGCATGCCGTGCGACAGCAGCGCGACCGTTGCGAAGTCCCGGCGATCCAGGGCCCCGCGCATTGTGGCGACATCGCGCTTGCGGTTTCGCAAAAACTCGGCATTCCGTTCTGCACGTCTCCCGCCGCTGTCCTTGTCCTTTCCCCGGATATCCGCAGGCGCTGGCGACCCCGGCGCCCGAGAGTAGTCCCTGATGGCCTGCAGCAGCACCTCTTGCTTGATGGGTTTTGTCAGATAAGCGGTGCACCCTGCTTCCTCACATTTTTCGCGATCGCCTTTCAGGGCGGCGGCCGTCAATGCGATGATCGGCGTGGGCAGACGGTGGTTGGCCTTTTCCCATGCGCGGATCGCCCGCGTCGCGGTTAGCCCGTCCATTACCGGCATCTGCCGATCCATGAGGACGAGATCAAAATGCCCCAAGACAAACTTTTCAAACGCGATCGCCCCATTTTCCGCGATCTCGATCCGATAGGGCGTATCCTGCAAATAGGCGAGCGTGATCGTGCGGTTGTCGGGATAGTCCTCCACGAGAAGTATGTTCAGCGCCAGCAGCGGGGGCGCCGGCTCGTCGCCGACGCGCGGGGCCGTCACCCGCTTGACGCCTGTCAAGATTTCAAACGGCGCTGCGAACGAGAACACGCTGCCCTTGCCAACTTCGCTTTCGACCCAGATGCGTCCGCCCATCAACTCCACCAGCTGCCGTGAAATCGTCAGGCCCAGTCCAGTGCCCCCATATCGGCGCGTGGTGGATGAGTCCGCCTGCGTAAAGCGCTCGAACACATGCGCCAGCTTTTCTGGGGGAATTCCGATTCCAGTGTCCGAAATCGTGAAGCGCAGGGTTGGCAAATCCTCGTCAGGCGAAACGCGCAGCGACACTTCGCCGGTTTCGGTAAACTTGATCGCGTTGCCGAGAAGATTGAGAAGCACCTGCTGCACCCTGGTCGGGTCGCCCAAAATATCTCTTGGCGTTCCCGGCGCGATCTCGCACACAAGGGCCAGGCCCTTTTGTTCGGCGCGCACCGCGAGCATTTCCAGGGTTTTTTCAACCAGCTCGGTCAATGAGAATTCGGTGCGCTCCAGATCTAGCTGAGACGCTTCCACTTTCGACAGATCAAGAATGTCGTTGATGAGGAGGAGCAGGTTTTCGCCAGCGCGACTGAATATTTCCACGTATTTTCTTTGCTCTGATGTGAGCGTTGTTTTCGCAAGCAGGGCGGCGACGCCGATGATCGAATTCACTGGCGTGCGGATTTCGTGACTCATGCTGGCCAGAAAATCCGACTTGGTCTCGCTGGCGCTTTCGGCGGCGGCTCTCGCTTGATGAAGTTCCGCTTCGACCAGCTTGCTTTCCGTGATGTCCCGCGCAGCTGCGAAAACGCCCTGCAATTTGCGCTGCCGGTCGTAAATCGTGGTCGCGTTATAGGACACGACGGTTTTCTTGCCGCCGCGGTCGATGGCTGTCAGCTCAAAGTCGGTGACTTTCTTGTCGGTCAGCACGAGTTTGATTCCCGCCTCGGCCCGCTCGGGATCGGTGAAATGGGTCTTGAACGGCGAGCCAATCAATTCATCGCGCGTCCAGCCCGTCAGCGCCTCCATCTGCTTGTTGACGTCGGTGATGAAGCCGGCAGGGTCCGTGGTGATCAGCGGGTCGATGCTCGATTCGATCAGCGAGCGCGTATAGAACTGCTGGTCACGAAGGCGCTGATCGAGCTTTGCCTGTTCGGCTTCCACCCGCTTGCGCGCGGTATTGTCCGTGCCGATCAACAGATAGCCGATGATGACGTTCTGCATGTCACGTAATGCCGTGACGGACACGACCGCAGGGAAGCGGCTCCCATCCTTGCGGATATAGGTCAGTTCGTAAATATCCTCGATGCCGCGGGAAGCCTTGAAAACCAAGGCTTCAAAACCCGGAGTGATCATGGTTCCGAGCTCCGAGCTCAGCGTCTTGGCCCGGGCGATGACCTCCTTGGGATCGGAAATGTCGGCCGGGGTAATCGTGTTCACAACTTCGGCGGCCGCATAACCCAGCATGCGCTCGGCGCCGACGTTGAATATCTGAATCACGCCTTTCGCGTCGGTGGCGATGCTCGAGAAATTGGCGCTGTTGAAAATCGCACGCTGCAGAGCGCCCGCTTCGAGGACAGCCTCTTCCGCCCGACTGGGCGCGGTCAGATCTTTCAAAAGTGCGCCCCCCTGGCGTGAGCGATGCGTTGGGCGCTGGCTGACTCGAGCGCCCGGGATATGGCGCAACCGAGATCAGCTTCCTGAAACGGCTTTTCGAGCACGAAGTCGTTGGGTCTCAGCGCCCTGAATTTCGCGACATTGCCGCTCATGAAAAAATGCAGGACGAACCCGGAGCGCAGGATTTCATCCATGGCGACGATGCCGCTTCCCTGGCCCAACCGCACGTCGACCATCATCAGGTCGGGCCTGTGTTTGGCGGCGCCGGCCACCGCGTCGAGTTCGGTCGCGGCGACGCCGCAAACGGAATGGCCCATTTCTTCGAGCATTTCTCCTAAAAGTTCGCCGATCATGGCGTCGTCCTCGACGACGAGGACTCGGAGCCCCGTCATCGGCGATCCTGCTTTCATCGCGTTCTCTTTGCGCACGTCATGGCCGCCGTTCTGATTGCAAGTCTGGAAAACAAGCGCGCAGCCATGCGCTCCAAACGTCCCCGCCGCCAGCGTCGGAAACTACTCAGGGGCGCCACGGCGAGGCATGAGTAGATCCCGTTTCTTTCCTTATCGTGGGTTGGCGCTAAAAATTCTGCTCGGGCGCAAGATTGTTGATTCGCGGCGCAATTGTGGCCTCGGCGTCGATGCCGCCGCCATCTCGAAGAGGCGACCATGCGGTATTATCTTGATGCTGAGTTCAATGGCTTTGGCGGCGATCTGATCTCGATCGCGCTGGCGCCTGAGGATCGGCAGGCCGCTGCATTTTACGAAACATTGCCGTGCGCGAAGCCCGAACCCTGGGTGATCGAGCGCGTGCAGCCGGTATTGCAGAAGCGGCCGATTTCCCGTCCCGAGGTGACCAACAGCTTGGCCGAATACTTGCGCGGCGACGCCGAACCGGTCGTGATTTCCGATTGGCCAGAAGACATCGCGCATCTGGCGCTGTTGATGGTGACCAGCCCCGGTCGGCGGTTGCCTCTGCCAAAGTTGAGATTTGAACTGCTGGACTTGCCACTGTTCAATTCCGAGGCGTTGAGCGAAGTGCCCCACAACGCGCGCTACGACGCAATCGCCCTGCGCGACTATGTTCTGGAGCATGGGATATCTCGGCCGTCGGAACAGTCATTTGCGGGCGACCTGCGTGAAGAACTTCCTGATGATCCCGCCCATGCAAGAAACAAACGGACTCGAGCCGCCACGATACCGCGTTTGAGTAGTTTCCGAACCTTTCGGCTGCGCCCACGCCGGCGCACGATTTTCTCATGTTGATAGAATCGATCGAAGTCACAAAACCGCGCGTTGTCATTGCATTTGTCGCGATCTCATGCCTCGTCATCGCCGCGTGGTTCTTCCTGCGCCCGCGCAAACCCGCGGTTATCGAATGGCAGGGCTATGCCGAAGCGGATTTCGTCAAAGCCGGGCCGACGCAACAGGGCTTGCTGACCGCGGTTCACGTCATGCGCGGTGATCAAATCATCAAAGGGGCCCCCCTGTTCGACCAGGACGACGCCGACGATCTGGCCGCCAGCAATCAGGCGGCGCGGCAACTGGCGCAAGCGGAGGACCAGCTGGTCAATTTGCAAAGTCCGTCCAAGCCCACCGAAATTCTTCAAGCGGAAGCCAATCTGGCCGACGCCCAGGCCGCGCGCGACAAGATCCAGGACGATCTTGCGCGCAATGTCTCTCTGCTCAAGACCGGCGCGGCCACCGTGCAGATCGTCGATCAGGAAAAGGCCGACCTCCGGTCCGCCATTTCCAAGGTTCTTGCGCCGGAAGCCATGCTCGCCCAGGCGCGCGCGCATTACGGGCGCGACGGCGACATCAAGGCGCAGACCGCGACGGTCGGCGCCGCCAAAGCCGCCCTGGCGATGGCGCGCTGGCGGCTCGACCAGCGCCATGTTGTTTCGCCTGTCTCCGGCGTTGTCGCCGACGTGCTGGCCCGCGCCGGCGAATCGCTCGCCGCCGACGCGCCCGTCGCTTCGATCCTGCCACCCGAAAATATCTTCGTGCGCTTCTTCATTCCCGAGGCGGACTTGCCTCGGGTTCACCAGGGCGATGAAGTCTGGCTTCTCTGCGATACCTGCACGCCAAAAATGTCGGCGACGATCTCGTTCATCGCACCCAAGGCCGAATACTCGCCACCCGTCATCTACAGCGAGTCGACACGGGCGAAGTTCGTATTTCTGGCGGAAGCGCGATCAAAGCCGGGCGACGCGCCGCTGCTCAATCCGGGCCAGCCGGTATCGATACGCCCCAAGGTTCAACAGAAGTGAGCCCCGCAGCGGCGACCGATCATGTCATCGACGTTAGCGACCTGCACAAGAGCTTTGGCGCCCGAAAGGTTGTCGAAGGGTTGACCTTGCAGGTCGCCAGGGGCGAGATCTGTGGATTTCTCGGCGCCAACGGCAGCGGAAAAACGACCACCATCCGCATGCTCTGCGGCCTTCTCGTCCCCGACTCCGGCTCCGGCCAATGCATCGGCTTGGACATCATTCGCCAGGCCGCGCTGATCCGCCGCAAAGTCGGCTACATGACGCAGAAATTCAGCTTGTACGACGACCTCACGGTTTTCGAGAATCTCGATTTCGTCGCCCGCGTCTATGAAATGAGCACCCGCGCTCAGGCGATAGAAGACATCATGGTCCGGATGGGCTTGGCCGACCGCCGCGATCAATTGGCGGCCGAGCTTTCCGGCGGTTGGAAGCAAAGGCTGGCGCTCGCCGCCTGCGTGATGCACCGACCGGAACTTCTGCTGCTCGATGAACCGACGTCGGGAGTCGACGCTTTGGCGCGCCGCGAATTCTGGGACTTGATCAACGACATGGCAAGCGAAGGGCTGACCGTCCTGGTCTCGACGCATTACATGGACGAGGCGGAGCGCTGCAAACGCATCGTCTATCTCGCCGACGGACATATCGTGGTGCAAGGCAGCGCCGAAGAAGTCACGCGGCGATCCGGGCTCGTCACTTTTGACGCGACCGGCCCCGGGATTGACGCCGCCGCCCGCACTTTGCGTCATACCAACGGGGTCGAAGCGGCGGCCGTGTTCGGGCGCGCGCTTCATGTGGCGGGAACTGACCGCATGGATTTAACCAGCGCCATACATTCCGTCGGCGACGACCTCAAATGGGTCGAGGTCGAGCCCCGGCTGGAGGATGCGTTCATTCACATGCTGAGCGTCAAGGCCGCGCCGCGATGATGAGCTTTTCATTCCCGCGGCTGTTCGCGCTGATGCGCAAGGAATGGACCCAGGTCCGCCGCGACGCCATGACGTTGCGCATCCTCATCGCCATACCGATCATGCAACTGTTCTTGTTCGGCTACGCCATCAACACCGATCCTAAAAATCTGCCAACGGGACTGCTCTCGACTGCTCACTCCAAATATGAACGCACGATCATCGCCTCGATGAAGAATTCGGGCTATTTTAATATCGTTCCGCTTTCCGCCGAAGCCGAGGCCAATGAGGCCCTGGCGGACGGCGAACTCCTGTTCGTCGTCGAAATTCCGCCCGATTTCGACCGCGCGGTCGATCGTGGCGAATCTCCTTCGGTTCTCATCGACGCCGACGCGACCGACCCCTCGGCGATCGGCAATGCAACGGCGGCGCTGTCCTCGCTGGGCGTCGATCTGCAACGCGACCTTCCTTCGATCAGGCAGAGCCCGCCGCAGAATCCTCCTTTCCAGTTCGTCATTCACGCCCGCTACAATCCTGAGCGACTGACCGTGCTCAACATTGTGCCGGGCCTTGTTTGCATGATCCTGATTTTTTCGACGCTGTTTGCAACGACGCTGTCCATAACCAAGGAACGCGAACGCGGAACGATGGAAAACCTGCTGGCGATGCCGGTGCGGCCGCTCGAAGTGATGCTGGCCAAGATCATGCCCTATCTGGTCGTCGGCTATGTGCAGCTGGCGCTGGTGCTCATCACTTCGTCGCTGTTTTTCGGCATGCCCATTCGCGGCTCGATTCCGCTGCTGCTGTTCGCGCTCGGGCTGTTCATGGGCGGCAATCTGGCGCTGGGGGTCACTTTCTCGACCATTGCGAGCAATCAGATGCAGGCGACACAGATGGCGCAATTCATGCTGATGCCATCCTTCCTGCTGTCGGGATTCATGTTTCCGTTCCTCGGCATGCCCTCATGGGCGCAATGGGTCGGCGAGTTGCTGCCCACCACACATGCGGTGCGCATTGTGCGCGGGATCATGCTGAAGGGAAATGGCTGGACGGAGATCGCGCCCGACCTGTGGCCGCTCGCGCTGTTCATGTCTGTCGTCATCGCCGTCGCGGTCTGGTTTTATCGCGAGACGCTGGACTGAATCGATGACTCTGGTCGCGACGATGGATCACGAGGTGACCACGATCTGTCTCGTCTTGCCGCGCCGGCGTTCAACCGCTTCGACTCTTTTCGCGCCGGCGCTTTGGAGGCAGTCGCCTGCCGGGCCAACGTGAGTAGTTTCCGAACCTGCCGCTTTCGTGGATGTGGCCTCTATGATTGCGTTACTCGGCCTCTCCCAGAGGGACGCATGCAACAGCCACAGACAGACTTCAATGCTCCGGCCGTCCTGGCGCAGGCGACAATCCGCATGGCGGCGACGACGAAGCCATTCCCGCAGCGCAGCGCCTATCTGGCCGCATGGGCGCTGTGCCTGGTCTTCTATTTTCTTCAATACGCGCTGCGTTCGGCTCCTGGCGTGATGATACCCGAACTGACCAGCGCGTTCAGCCTGACCACGCTTGGAGTTCAGCTCGCTGCTTGGGCTTTACTATTACACCTATGCCGGCTTCGCGATCATGGCGGGCGCTTCGCTCGACCGCTTCGGCGCCAATTCTCCCGTCGTCATCGGCATCCTGGCCACAGCCGCCGGCAGCGCGCTGTTTGGCCTTGGCTCGATCGGCGCGGCGGAAGGCGGCCGGCTGCTGCAGGGCGCGGGCTCCGCTTTCGCCTTCACCGGCGCCGTCTATCTCGCGGTGCATGGTTTTTCCGCAAAGTGGCTCGCCACTGCAGTCGGCTTCACCCAGTTGGCGGGCATGCTCGGCGGCTTTGCCGGACAATTTGCTGTAGGACCGCTGACCCATGGCATGATCGACTGGCATGCGTTCTGGATCTATGCAGGCGGCGCGCTCGCACTCCTGGCGCTGCTGCTGCTGGTTGCGACGCCGAGACAGCACGAACCGGCCAGCGGCCCTCTGCGGACCATGTTCGCGCCTTACAAAATCGTCTTGACCAATCCCCAGTCCTATATTTGCGGCGCCATCGGCGGGTTGCTGTTCATGCCGACGACCATCGGCGACATGATCTGGGGCGTGCCGCACCTCAAGCTGGAGCTGGGGGTCACGGCAGCGCAGGCGGTCATGCGCTCCTCGATGGCGCCGCTCGGCTGGGTGATCGGCGCGCCGCTCCTCGGCTACATCGCCGACCGCATCGGCCGGCGCAAGCCCGTGCTCATCGCGGGCATGACGATCATGCTGCTTTCGGGCGGGGCCATCGCCTTTCTCGACGCCTATATTCCGCATTATATCGGCGGCCTCGTCTTCGGCATTGGCTCGGGCGCGGCGATGATCCCCTATGCGATGATCAAGGAAGCCAATCCGGACAAGGTCAAGGGCAGCGCCACCGGCGCCATGAACTTCCTGGTGTTCAGCCTGAGCGCCCTGCTCGCGCCTTTGTTCGGCTTCGTGCTGATGCGGCTTTCCGGCGGCGCGAAGCTGACACTGGCCAATTTCCGCGAAGCCGACATCATCTGGGCCGCGGCGATCGTCCTGTCCCTGATCCTGACGATATTCCTGCGCGAGACCGGAAGCGCGCGCCGGCCGCCCGTTAGCGGGTCGCAAGCCCCGGAGCAAGAGCGCAAATGACCTCCAGACAATCGGACTTCACGCCCGTCATCGACCTGCTGCGCGAAAAGGGAACCGGGCCCGTCCGCGACAAAAGGCCCGTTTATGCCGATCTCCTTCCGCCCTGCAACAACGCCTGTCCTGCGGGCGAGAATGTGCAGGCCTGGCTCGATCTCGCGCAGGCGGGAAATTACCGCGAAGCCTGGCGGACCATCCTGCGCGACAATCCCTTCCCCGCCGTGCATGGGCGCGTCTGCTATCATCCTTGCGAGACCGGTTGCAACCGCGCCCAACTCGACAGCGCGATCAGCATCCATGCCGTCGAGCGCTTCCTCGGCGACATGGCGACCGAGCAGGGCTGGACCCCTGACAAGCCCGCCGCGGCCACCGGCAAGAGCATTCTCGTCGTCGGCGGCGGCCCGAGCGGATTATCCGCCGCCTACCATCTAGCCCGTCTCGGCCATGCGGTCGAAGTGCATGAAGCCGGCCCCTTGCCTGGCGGCATGCTGCATTTCGGCATTCCCGCCTATCGCCTGCCGCGCGCAGAACTGATGAAGGAAATCGCCCGCATCGAAGCCATGGGGGTCAAGATCGTCCTCAATCACAAGGTCGAGGATATCATTGCTGAACAGGCCGCCGGCTCGTTCGACGCCGTGTTCGTCGCCATCGGCACGCAGATCGGCAAGAAGATAGACATTCCCGCGCGCGACGCCGCAAAGGTGATCGACGCCATCAAGATGCTGCATGATGTGGAGACCGGCGAGGCGCCGCGCCTCGGCCGCCGCGTGATCGTTTACGGCGGCGGCAATACCGCCATGGATGCGGCGCGCACGGCGCGAAGGTTGGGCGCCGAGGAAACGCTGATCGTCTATCGCCGCGACCGCGCCCACATGCCAGCCCAGGCTTTCGAGGCCGACGAAGCCCTGTCGGAGGGCGTCAAGATCAAGTGGTTGAGCACGATCAAGGATATCGGCTTGAGCACGCTCACGGTCGAGACGATGCGGCTCGACGAATCCGGCCGGGCGCAGCCGACCGGCGAGTTCGAAACTCTGGCGGCGGATTCGGTGGTGCTGGCGCTCGGCCAGCAAAGCGATCGCGGCTTCTTGCGCAATGCGCCCGGCGTCGCCTTTACGCGGGACGATCTGGTGATCGTCGATTCACAAATGATGACCGGCCGCCCAGGCGTTTTCGCCGGCGGCGACATGGCGCCAGGTGAGCGAAGCGTCACCGCCGCCGTCGGACACGGCAAGAAGGCCGCCCGCGCCATCGACGCTTTTTTGCAAGGCGCGAAGGAGCAAAAGCTTCCAAAACATCAAATCGCGACGTTCGACCTGCTCCATCTGCCGATTTACGCCGACGCGCCGCCTTCAGTTCAAAGCGAATTGTCGGTCGCCGAACGTCTGGCCGACGGGTTTGCCGAGACGATGGCAGGCTTGAGCGAGCCGGAGGCGCGCTATGAAGCGCGGCGCTGCCTCTCTTGCGGCAATTGCTTTGAATGCGACCAGTGCTACGCCGCCTGCCCGGAACAGGCCATTGTGAAACTCGGCCCGGGGCGTCGCTATCTGTTCGACTACGCGCTTTGCACCGGCTGCGCGGTCTGCTTCGAGCAATGCCCCTGCCACGCCATCTGGATGAGTTCCGAGCCCGTTCAAACCGAGACCTCGTCATGACCGCCGCAACACCCCGGACAACCGATACGATCGACGGCAACACGGCCGCCGCCCACGTCGCCTATCGTGTCAATGAAGTCTGCGCCATCTATCCGATCACGCCGTCCTCGACCATGGCGGAACTGGCCGACGAATGGGCCTCGAAAAATATCCGCAATATTTTCGGCAGCATACCCGTGGTGCAAGAAATGCAGAGCGAGGGCGGCGCCTCGGGCGCCGTCCACGGCGCGCTGCAATCGGGCGCGCTGACGACGACCTTCACCTCGTCGCAAGGCCTGCTGCTGATGCTGCCCAACATGTTCAAGATCGCCGGTGAGCTGACGTCGACCGTCTTCCACGTCGCCGCGCGCTCCGTCGCCACGCAGGCCCTTTCGATCTTCGGCGATCATTCCGACGTCATGGCGATCCGCGCATGCGGCTTCGCCATGCTCTCATCCGGTTCGGTGCAGGAGGCGCATGACCTGGCCTTGATCGCGCAGATGGCGACGCTTGAGAGTCGGATTCCCTTCGTGCATTTCTTCGACGGATTCCGCACCTCGCATGAGGTGAACAAGCTGACGCTACTGTCCGACGCAGACATCCGCGCGATGATCCACGACGATCTGGTGCGCGCCCACCGCGACCGCGCGCTGACGCCCGAGCGTCCCTTCGTGCGCGGCACGGCGCAAAATCCCGATACGTTTTTCCAGGCGCGCGAGGCGGCCAACCCGTTTTACGCGCGTACGCCGGAAATCGT
The DNA here is from genome assembly GCA_963713695.1 of uncultured Alphaproteobacteria bacterium. GTDB lineage: Bacteria > Pseudomonadota > Alphaproteobacteria > Rhizobiales > Beijerinckiaceae > Rhodoblastus. The sequence goes on along the minus strand of CAVQMU010000002.1, from coordinate 61,820 downwards.
CGATCGGGCTATGCAAGAATTCGCGGCAATGTCCGGGCGCAAATATCGACTGTTTGAATATGACGGCGCAGCCGACGCCGACCGCGTCATTGTACTGATCGGCTCGGCCGCGGAAACCGCGCGCGAAACAGCCGCATTTCTCAATCGCGCAGATGCACAGGGGCAAAAACTCGGCGTGCTGCAAGTGCGGCTCTACCGGCCGTTTTCCACGACGGATTTTCTGGCGGCGTTGCCCGAAAGCGTCGGCGCGATTGCCGTGCTGGACCGCACGAAGGAGCCCGGCGCCAGCGGCGAGCCGCTCTATCTCGATGTTGTCGCGACCCTCGCGCAGGCCGTCGCTCAGGGCGCGCGGAAAACCATGCCCCGCGTCATTGGCGGTCGTTACGGCCTGTCGTCGAAGGATTTTACTCCCGCCATGGTCAAGGCGGTGTTCGACGAACTGGCCAAGCCGCAGCCAACCAACAGCTTTACGGTCGGCGTCAATGACGATGTTTCCGGCTCCAGCCTGGCCGTCGACCAAAAATTCATGATCGAAACCGACGATGTCTTCCGCGCTGTCTTTTATGGCCTGGGTTCGGATGGAACGGTCGGCGCCAACAAGAACACCGTCAAGATCCTGGCGGAAGATGCGGATCGCTACGCCCAGGGCTATTTTGTCTATGATTCCCATAAATCCGGAGCCCAGACAGTCTCGCACCTTCGCTTCGGCCCGCGACCGATTCTCGCGCCCTATCTGATCGCGGCGGCGCGCTTTGTCGCCTGTCATCAGTACGCCTTTCTCGACAAGACCGACGTGCTCAAGATCGCGGCTCCCGGAGCGATTTTCCTGCTCAATTGCCCCTACGAGGCCGACGTGGCCTGGGATCGCCTCCCCCGCCCTGTCCAGCAGCAAATCATCGACAAGAAGCTGCGCATGTTCGTGATCGACGCCTCCAAGGTCGCGCGCGACACGGGGCTGGGCGGGCGGATCAACACCGTGCTGCAAAGCTGCTTTTTCGCGATCTCCGGTGTCTTGCCGCGGGACGAAGCCGTTGCGCGGATAAAGCACATGATCGAGAAATCCTATGGCCGCAAAGGCGCCGCCGTCGTTGCGCAGAATTTCGCCGCCGTCGACCACACATTGGCCCATCTGCGCGAAGTCCAGATACCCAAAGTAGCGACCAGCACATCCGAACGGCCGCCGATCGTTTCGCCACTGGCTCCGGATTTCGTGCAGAAATTCACCGCTGAAATCATGGCCGGGCGCGGCGACGATCTGCCCGTCAGCGCCATGCCGGTCGATGGCACATTCCCTTCCGGCACGGCCGTCTGGGAAAAGCGCAACATTGCCGACGAGGTCCCGGTCTGGGAGACGGACCTGTGCATCCAGTGCGGACAGTGCGCCATCGCCTGCCCGCATTCGGTCATTCGCGCCCGCTTCTACGACGCCGCCCGGCTGGCCGATCCGGCTGCGCCCGCGCCGCAAAACTTCAAATCGGCTGCGGTCAACGCGCGCGGCTATCCCGATAGCCGCTTCTCCCTGCAATTTTACGTGGAGGATTGTACGGGATGCGGCATATGCGTCGAAGTTTGCCCCGCGCACAGCCCAAGCGCGCCGGCGACCAAGGCGATCAACATGGCCGCCAAGGCGCCGCTGCTGGATTCGGAGCGCGAGAACGTCGCTTTTTTCGAGACGCTGCCCGTGAACGATCGCGCCCGTGTCGACTTCGCCAATGTTCGCGGCATCCAGTTTCTTGAACCATTGTTCGAATTTTCCGGCGCCTGCGGCGGTTGCGGCGAGACGCCCTATCTACGCCTGCTTTCGCAGTTGTTTGGCGACCGCCTGCAAATCGCCAACGCCACCGGCTGCTCGTCGATCTATGGCGGCAATTTGCCCGTCACCCCCTGGACCAAAGACAAGCAGGGACGCGGTCCCGCCTGGTCGAATTCCTTGTTCGAGGACAATGCCGAATTTGGTTTGGGGTTCAGGCTCGCCGCCGACATGCATGTGGCGCTCGCCGAGCGTCTGGCGCGCGAGCTGGCGCCGAAACTCGGCGCTCCCCTGGTCGAGGCGATTCTCGCCGCTCCACAAATACGCGAGTCGGAAATTCTCGCGCAGCGCGGACGCGTTACTGAATTGACGAGACGATTGCGCGAACTGGGCGACGAACCCCAGGCAAAAAATCTGCTCTCGGTGGCCGATCATCTGGTTCGCCGCAGCATCTGGCTCGTCGGCGGCGACGGCTGGGCCTATGACATCGGCTATGGCGGCCTCGACCATGTGCTGGCCGCCTCTCGCGACGTCAATGTTTTGGTGCTCGACACCGAGGTTTATTCCAATACCGGCGGACAGGCGTCGAAGGCTACGCCGCTCGGGGCCGTCGCCAAGTTCGCTGCGGCGGGCAAGCGCGTGGCGCGCAAGGATCTGGCGCTGCAGGCCATCGCCTATGGCAATGTCTACGTCGCCCAGGTCGCCATGGGCGCCAATCCGCAGCAGACGCTGTTGGCGATGCGCGAAGCCGAGGCCTGGCCCGGACCATCGCTGATCCTCGCCTACAGCCATTGCATCGCGCATGGATTTGATCTGCGCTACGGGATGGCCCAGCAGGATCTTGCCGCGGCCTGTGGTTACTGGCCTCTGTTCCGCTTCAATCCGGCGATGCGTCGGGCGGGCGAGGCGCCGTTCCGGCTGGATTCGCCGCGTCCGACGATCCCGCTGAAGGACTATGCGTACAAGGAGTTGCGTTATCGCAGCCTGGCCAGCAGCCGACCGGAAGAAGCCGCAGAACTGCTCACGCTGGCGCAAATCGCGGTGACGGAAAAATACGCGCAATATGAAGCGCTCGCCAGCCGCGACGGCAGCAGGTTCCATCCTGACGCCCGAGTGATTGGCGGCGACAGCGCCTGAGGAAGCGACATGGATCTCAGCACGAATTATCTCGGCTTTTCCTTGCGCAATCCGATCATCGCATCGGCCTCGCCGCTATCAGGCGATCTCGACGGGATAAGACGGCTGGAAGATTGCGGCGCCGGCGCAATCGTGCTGCCATCGCTGTTTGAAGAGCAGCTTCGCCAGGAGCAGGAGCTGGCCGAACATCTGTCGACCGTCGGCGCGGACAGTTCGCCCGAGGCCAGTTCGTATTTTCCCGCCGCCAGCGAATATAAATCTGGCTCGGCAATCTATCTCGATCTGATCGCCAAGGCCAGATCCGTCGTGAATGTCCCCATCATCGCCAGCCTGAACGGCTCGACGCTATCAGGCTGGATCGATTACGCCAGCCAGATCGAACAGGCCGGGGCCAGCGCCCTCGAACTCAACATCTACCGGATTGCATCCGGTCCTTCGGTTGGGATTGGCGAGGCGGAGGCGGATTGTGTCGCGCTGGTCAAAGCCGTTCGCGCCAAGACCCGCCTGCCTCTGGCGATCAAGTTGCACCCCTATTACTCGGCTTTCGGCGCATTCGCTCAAAGCCTCGACGCGGCTGGCGCCGATGGACTGGTCTTGTTCAATCGTCTTTATCAGCCTGATATCGATCTGGCGCGCCTATGCTGGAACAATGATGTCGCGCTCAGCAGCGCCAAGGAAATCCGTCTGGCTCTCTTGTGGATTTCATTGCTGAATGGTCGGCTGCCGCGCGCAGCGCTCGCCGCTGGCGCGGGCGTGGAGAAGGCGGATGAGGTCATCAAATATTTGCTGGCGGGAGCCGACGCGGTCATGACCGCTTCGGCGCTGCTTCGCCACGGCCCCGAATATCTACGAACCCTCGTCGCCGATCTCGAAACCTGGCTGAACCAGCGCGGATTTGCATCGGTGAGCGAGATCAAGGAACTGATGAAACACCAGGTTCCGGAAGCGGAGGAGCAAGAACGCGGCGACTATATTCGCAGCCTGTTGGGCTATCGAAGTCAACGCTGAGGAAATCATTCCGTTTTCGGACGAAAACGCGTCCGCGCGCGCCGAGGCGCGAGTTTACGGCGCATCACTCGATTTTCTGCGTCCGGCGCGTTCAAGGCGGAAATCGTGCATGCGTAACGCGCCGACAATCGCCATGCCATCCTGCCGCCGCGGGAAAAGACGGCGCGATCAGGCACGTCATGTCCTGCGTCAATCCGCAGGGCCGCCAAGTATTCAGCTTCAAGCGGCCCAGCGCCGAGGAATTGCAGCACGACTTCCTGTAGCGGACGAAGCGGGATCTTTCGGAGCGCGGCCAGATCGGCATCTTCGACCGATCCTATTACGAGAAGGTCTCATTGTTCGCGTGCATCGAGAGATCCTCCTCGGCACAAAATTGACCATGGCCTCTCGGCGCGAAGGAAAAGCAATGATCATGCACAATTGGACGGCCAAGCACTGGATCATTGCAGCGCTGATCGTCGGACTTGCCGCTGGCGCGTTTATTTTGAGTTGGGCATAGGCCGATTTGAATTTGCCCCTACCGAAACTCAATTGTGCTCGAAGGCCCCGAGCCACGCAAAGTCTCGACATGGCATCCCCAGCTTGATTTAAACGAGGATGCAGGCGCGTAGCAGAACGGGTCCGGGTTGGCGGCTTGCGCGTCCCACGGCCCTGGTTCTGCGTCAACGAGTGCTCAGTGCATGTCATGCATCATGTGATGATGGTGGTGGTGATGCTCCATCATGCCGTGATGCCTCATCATATGATGCCGATGTTCTCTCTTCATATGATTCTTTTCCAGGTTCATTTCCTTGTGCTCCATTTTGTCTTCGGCGGAAGCAGCGATCGGCGCGAAGGTGACGGCCGAGGTCAAGACAAGAGCGGCAATGAGCTTTTTCAACATGGTCGGTCAGGAAGCGACGGTCGGTCCGTTAGTCGTACGGCAGGTTCGCGCGACATTGCGGCCGTTGGCGGCAGTAGCCGATAGATAGAAGTCGGCCAAGCACACGCTGATTGCTTGGTCGTTCTGGAGCTGGTCCTCAATTGGATTCCGCAATTTGGAACCTCATTCAGGTGAGGCAGCACTCCCTGGAAACTCCTGAAACGATATGCAACAATTTTTTGCCTCCCCCAATCATAAGTCATTGTTTTAGATAACTTCGTGCAGCCCGCCCCTGGGCACCACTCTCTAAATTATATTTATTTTCAATCAGTTAGGCATTTACGGTTTTGCCTCACCCGGGTCTATCGCTCTGTTTTCATGGGTAACATTTATTCCATGAACCTAACGCGACTGTGACCAAACTAGCGGTGATGTCGGCGCTGACGCGCCTGTCGCATGGAAAAGGGTCGAAGGCGAAGGTCCGGTTCTGTGAAGGATTACGGTCCACCGCCGAAAGACCGCTCGGCGCCATTTACGGACGTTGTGGGTTAGAGCCCTCTTACCCACGCCCCGGCAGAAAGCCGACATCAGTCTTGAACCGTGGATCGATTATAAGAGCGCTGGAGCAAAAAAATCTCCTCGATCGTCCATCTACCGCAACCTTGTGCTCCCCGTCCGCCTCAATAAACACGATATGACGATTGACCTGACAAGGGATGTTGGTTCTAATAGTTGATAACTTCTATAGACAAATTTTAAAAAGGGTAGCCATGAACAAGCGCGTTTTCTCGGGTTTCCTCGCCATAGGCGCATTCGCGGCACTCCTGGTTTTCGGCCAGACGCCGGCAAAGGCCGAGGCCGCGAAGGAAATTCGCATCGGCTACCAGAAAACCAGCCAGCTTCTCATCCTGAAAGCGCAGAAACTCTTGGAGAAGCGCTTCGAGGCGCAAGGCGTCCCGGTCAAGTGGGTTGAATTTCCATTCGGGCCGCCGCTGCTGGAGGCGGTCAACGCCGGCAGCGTGGATTACGGCTATACAGGCGACGCGCCGCCGGTCTTCGCGCAGGCCGCGCACGCCAACATTCGCTATGTCGGCGCGATCCCGACGGGAGGCAACGGGCAGGCGATCGTCGTTCCCCAGGACTCGCCCGTCAAGAGCCTGACGGATCTGCGCGGCAAGAAAATCGGCGTCACCAAGGGATCTAGCGCCCACAACCTCCTCGTCGCCGCGCTGGAATCCGCCCATGTCGAATGGAGCGAGATCACGCCGGTCTATCTTGCGCCGGCCGATGCAGCCACCGCTTTCGGGCGCGGCGCCATCGACGCCTGGTCAATCTGGGATCCTTTCTTCGCTCTCGCTGAAATCAAACAGCAGGCGCGGCCCCTGCCGATCGACCCGCACGCGCGCGCCCAGAATTTCTTCTTCCTCGCCAATGGTGATTTCGTCGCCAAGCATCCCGAAGTCGTAACGGCGATCAACGAGGAAGTAGCCAAGGCTTCCGTCTGGGCCGAACAACATCGCGACGAAGCAGCGGCATTGTTCTCGGAAGCCAGCGGCGTTGACCTCGCTGCGCAGAAACGCGCCGTCGCGCGCGAGGATTTCGCCTTCGGCCCGCTCGACGACAAGATCATCGCCATCCAGCAGGCGACCGCTGATCGCTTCGCCCGCATTGGCCTCATTCCTCACCCCGTAACTGTCCGCGACATCGTCTGGACGCCGAAATCCGCCACCTGAATTTGCGAGAGGAACGCGCCATGTCCGACCAAAAACCGCTCGATTTCTTCTGGTTCATTCCCGTCGGCGGCGACGGCTCCTTTCTTGGGACCGACAAGGGCCAGCGCCCCGCCGATTTTCGCTATCTCGCCGAAATCGCCCAGGCGGTGGATCGGCTCGGCTACGAAGGCGCGCTCCTCCCTGTCGGCCGCGCTTGCGAGGACCCCTGGGTCGTCGCCGCGGCGCTCGCGCCCTTGACGCGCCGGCTTAAGTTCCTCGCCGCCCTGCGCCCGGGGCTGGCCACGCCGACGCATTTCGCGCGGCAGGCCGCCGCCATCGACCGGATCAGCGAAGGCCGGTTCCTCGTCAATCTCGTCGCGGGCGGCATTCCTGGGGAACTCGCGGGCGACGGCATTTTCCTGTCGCACGACGATCGCTATGACCATGCCGCGGAATTCCTCACCATATTCCGTAAATTGTTGAATGGCGAAACCGTCAATCATCGCGGCGAACACTTGCGCGTCGAAGGCGCAAAACTGGAATTTACGCCGGCGCAAAAGCGCCTGCCGGTCTGGTTCGGCGGCTCATCCGACAAAGCGCTCGATGTCGCCGTCGATCACTCCGACGTCTACCTGACCTGGGGCGAGCCGCTCGATCAGGTCTCGGAAAAGATCGAGGCGGTACGCGCGCGGGCGGCGACCAAGGGAAAGAAGGTCAAGTTCGGGCTGCGCATCCATCTCATCGTGCGAGATACCGACGAGGAGGCCTGGGCCGCAGCGGACAGGCTCATCGCCAATATCTCCGACGACGCCATCGCTGCAGCTCAGAAGAAATTCAACGAGGAATCCGATTCCGTCGGCCAGAAGCGCATGGCGCAATTGCATGGCGGCCGGCGTGACCAGCTCGAGATCGCGCCCAATCTCTGGGCCGGCGTCGGCCTCGTGCGGCGCGGCGCCGGCACGGCGCTCGTTGGCTCGGCGCAGACCGTGGCGCAGCGTTTGCGCGATTATCAAGCGATCGGCGTCGAAACCATCATTGCATCGGGCTATCCGCATCTCGAGGAGGCTTACAAGGTCGCAGAACTCCTGTTCCCCGAGCTTGGCATAGACACCGGTTTTGCGCGGCGCGGGGCGCATGGCGTCGCCGCCGGGGAATATGGCATCGGCACCTTTCGTCCGGCAGCCGAATGAGGCTTTTCATGACGCAAGTCTACCCGCAACGACTTGAAACCCGGCTTGCCGCCCGACCTCGGCGGCAGCGGCGCTTCGCCGCCGGAGGCGATGGCGCGATCGGTTGGGTCCTTCCGGCCCTGCTGCTGGCGCTCTGGCAAGTCGCCAGCGCAACCGGCATGCTGTCGGCCAACGCCATGCCCTCGCCATTGCAGGTTGTTCAGTCCGCCTGGGGCCTCACGCTTTCGGGCGAACTGGCGCGCAATGTCGGAATCAGTTTCTTGCGCGCGATCGCCGGCCTGCTCGTTGGCGGCGGCATCGGGTTCGCCCTGGGTCTCGCCAATGGCCTTTCCGCGCTGTCGCATCGCTTGACGGATTCGACGCTGCAGATGGTGCGCAACATCCCCCACCTCTCCTTGATCCCGCTGGTCATCGTCTGGTTCGGCATCGACGAGGAGGCCAAGCTTTTCCTCGTTGCGCTTGGCGTGTTTTTCCCGATCTACCTGAACACCATGCACGGGGTGAAGACCGTCGATCCGCAACTCGTCGAAATGGCGCACTCCTATGGCGCGTCGAAGGGCGAATTGTTCTGGCGGATCATCCTGCCGGGCGCTCTGCCTTCCATCTTCGTCGGCCTGCGCTATGCGCTGGGGATCATGTGGCTGACGCTGATCGTCGCCGAGACCATCGCCGCGCAATCCGGGCTTGGCTACATGGCGATGCAGGCGCGCGAATTCATGGAGCTCGACGTCGTCGTGCTGGCGATCCTGATTTATGCGTTGCTCGGCAAGCTCGCCGATATCGCCACGCTGCTGCTCGAACGCCGGTTCCTGAAGTGGCACTCGGCCTTCGCCGGCGGGAAATGAGGCCGTCATGAATTTGGCGCCAAGACAGCCGGCCGTCCACCTGACCTTGCGCGGATTGAAGAAGAGCTTCGGCGCCAAGACGATTCTGCACGGAGTCGATCTCCATGTCCCCGCCGGCCAATTCGTCGCGGTGGTCGGGCGCAGCGGTTGCGGCAAGAGCACGTTATTGCGGCTCATCGCCGGCCTGGAGACGCCGGATACGGGACGCATTTCCCTTGGCGATGGCGGACAAGACGCCAGAGCGCGGGTGATGTTCCAGGAGCCGCGCCTGCTCCCCTGGCAGACCATTCTCGCGAACGTCGAGACAGGCCTCGGCCGCGAAAGGCGCGATCCCGACGCCCGCGTCCGCGCCGTCGAAGCGCTGGACGCCGTGGGCCTGGCTGATCGAGCCGGCGAATGGCCTTCGGTCCTCTCGGGGGGCCAGAAGCAGCGGGTCGCGCTGGCGCGCGCGCTTGTCAGCAAGCCGCGGCTGCTGGCGCTCGACGAACCGCTGGGCGCGCTCGACGCGCTCACCCGGATCGAAATGCAGGCCCTGCTGGAAAGGGTCTGGCGTGAGCAGGGTTTCACCGCCTTGCTGGTGACGCATGATGTCTCTGAGGCCATCGCCCTCGCCGACCGAATTCTTCTCATCGAGGACGGCGCGCTGGCGCTCGATATACCCGTGGACCTGCCACGCCCCCGCCGGCGCGGTTCGGTTGACCTCGCCCTGCTCGAAGAACGCATCCTCAAGCGCTTGCTGCGAACAGAAGCCCGCGCGCCGGAATACGCCATCTGAAACGACGAAAAGGCCATGAGCGGAAAATCGACAGAAACTTTGGATTGTCCTTGCACGGACGGCATGTTCCCGCGTCGGAGCCTGAGCCGGCGCGGGCTGCTTTTCGCGGCGGGCTCCTCCGCCGGCGCCGCAGCTATCGTGGCGCCCGCCCGCGTTTTGGCCGCCCCGGCCACGCCGCCCGGCGCCGTGCATTATGATGTCGCCGTGGATCCAACCAGGGAACAGGGCCGTCCTCTGGGCGTCGACGGGGGCTATGGCTCGCGCTCGCAATTCGAAACGGCCCTGCGCTTGCCGGCGCCAAACCCCAATCCGGGAACGAGCTGGAGCTTTACGCCCCTCGCCGACCTCGTCGGCAATCTTACGCCTTCCGGCTTGCACTACGAGCGGCACCACGCCGGCGTGCCCACCATCGATCCTGCAAGCCATTCGCTCGTCGTGCACGGACTTGTGGCGACGCCGAAGCGCTTCGGCATGGCTGACATCAAGCGGATGCCCTCTGTCACGCGCAGGCATTTCATCGAATGTTCCGGCAACACAGGGTCGGAATGGGCGGGCCCGAAGGCCAGGAACGTTCAGGCATCACACGGGCTGCTCAGCACGTCCGACTGGACCGGAGTGCCTTTCTCCGAATTCGCGCGGCAGGTCGGCCTCAAGCCGGAAGGTTCCTGGGTTCTCGCCGAAGGCGACGACGGCGCGGTGATGACGCGGTCGATCCCGATGGAGAAAATGCTGCGCGACGCGCTGATCGCCTATGGCCAGAATGGCGAGGCGATCCGCCCGGAGCAGGGCTATCCGATCCGCCTCGTGCTGCCCGGCTACGAGGGCAACACCCATATCAAATGGCTGCGCAGCCTTGAGGTCAGTGACGTCCCCTTCATGTCGCGCGAGGAGACATCGAAATACACAGACCTGATGCCCGGCGGGAAGGCCTGGCAGTTTGTGTTCGAGATGGACGCGAAATCCGTGATCACCTTTCCCTCGGGCGATATGCGCCTTCCCGGGCCGGGCTTTTATGAAATCTCCGGGCTCGCCTGGTCGGGCCGGGGACGCATTTCCGCCGTTGAAGTCTCGACAGATGGAGGCCGGATATGGCAGGCCGCGCGGATCGAGGGAACGCCCGAATCGATCTGCACGGTGCGGTTCAAGTCGCCATGGATTTGGGACGGCGGCCCGGCGGTCCTGCTCAGCCGGTGCGAGGACGAGACCGGCTATGTCCAGCCAACGCGCGAGCAGCTGGCGGCCGAGCGCGGTCTCAACGCCTATTATCATTTTAATGGCATCCATGCCTGGAGCGTCGGCCCTGACGGGAGGATCGGCAATGCCTCGGCTTGAAGTCTTGCTGCTGTTCTCAGGACTGGCTGTCATCGCTGCTGCGTCGCAAGCGGCGGAGAGCATCCCGCAATTTGGAACGCCGGTATCGGCGGCCGAGCTTATGTCCTATGTCGCCGTTCGACCGGATGGCGTTGGCCTCCCTGCCGGCCATGGCGACGCGATGCAAGGCAAGCTGATCTACGCTGCGAAATGCGCCATATGCCACGGCGAAACTCTCGAGGGCGTCAAGGAGACTGGCGGCTCTCCGCTCGTCGGCGGGCGCGGTTCCCTGGCGACGGCCAAACCCGTCAAGACGGTCGAGAGCTATTGGCCCCATGCGACGACGCTCTTCGATTATGTTAAGCGCGCCATGCCGTTCAATGCGCCGGGTTCGCTCAACGACGACGAAGTCTACGCCCTGACCGCCTATATCCTCGCAAGCGGCCATGTGATCGCCGACGGAAAAATCCTCGACGCGTCGAACTTGCCGAAAGTGGAAATGCCCAACCGCAATGGGTTTTTTCCCGATCCGCGGAAAAAGTAATCGCTGATTTCGCGACACCCGCCGTCTACGACTTCAGGCGCGACCCCACAAGCGCCCACTTCCGACAAGCTGATTAAATAAGTATAATATATCGTCTGACTTTTTTGTGCTTAAGCTCTTGCGTAATCAATCCGTAGCTTCTATCAATGCTCGAGAACGGAAAGGCATTACTCAAGTATTGGAGATTTTTTTTCTGCAGATATAGAAAAATATTCTCCGTTCCTGCCTAACTCATTGGCATCCCGGAAGGCGAGCATGACTGACGACACCGAAATCCGCCGCACATTGAGCGAATCCTCCGCGAGGCAACTCGCCAACGCCACCAAGACACGCGCACAGTGGTCGGGCATAACGCCGCGCTGGCTTGTGTCTTTCCTGCCTTGGACGCCGGTCGAGGCCGGCATCTATCGCCTGAACCGCGTCAACGAAGGCCAGGCGCTGACTGACGCCGACGTGCAGTGCAGCCCGGCGCGCGATACCGACGCCGACCTGCCGGAAACCTTTGTCGATTATGAAGTGGCGCCGCGTGAATATTCGCTGAACGCCGTCACCACCGTCCTCGACGTGCAGACCCGCGTTTCCGATCTCTACAGCCATCCCTACGACCAGATTCAGGAGCAGTTGCGCCTGCTGATCGAGAAGGTGAAGGAGAAGCAGGAATACGAGATCATCAACAACAGCGATTACGGCCTGATCGCCAATGTCACGCCTTCGCAGATTGTCCGGGCTCGCAACGGTACGCCGACGCCGGACGATCTCGATGAACTCATCACTAGGGTCTGGAAGGAGCCGGCCTTCTTCCTCGCCCATCCGCGCACCATTGCGGCTTTCGGACGCGAATGCACCCGTCGTGGCGTGCCGCCGCCAACCGTCACACTGTTCGGCACGCCCTTCCTGACCTGGCGCGGCCTGCCGCTGGTGCCCTCGGACAAGCTGACGATCGACGAGCATGGCAAGACGAAAATCCTGCTGCTGCGCACCGGCGAAAAGCGCCAGGGCGTGATCGGCCTGTTCCAGCCCGGCATCCCCGGCGAAGTCGCGCCGAGCCTGTCGGTCCGTTTCATGGGCATCAACCGCAAGGCCATCGCCTCCTACCTGATTTCGCTTTACTGCTCGACCGCCGTGCTCACGCATGACGCGCTGGCCGTGCTGGAGGATGTCGAGATCGACCAGTATCACGACTATCCCTTCACTTACGCCAAGAAGGCGAAGTAAGCCGGCGAAACAGTCGCGGCGGCGCGGGTTTTGGCCGCGCCGCCCTTTACCGTTTGAATTTCGCGCGCAGGATCAGAAAATATGCCTCTCGGCCTTACCGCGTCCGAACTCTCTCCCACCGATGCTCCCGAGACTGCGCCGGGTGTTCACTCCGGCTTTCCCGATCCTTCGGTGATCGCGCGCATGGCCAACGCCTTTTTCCAGATGACGCCCAACCAGAACGGCGTCGGCGCCGATCCCGGCGTGCCTGTCGCGCCGCCGAGCCCGGCGATGATTCCGGCGCCCAATCTCGTGACCAGCGTCGCGCCGTTCACGCCGGCCAATCCGATGGTGGGCCCGCCCGATCTGCCGCCTTCGACCATCCCCTCGGTCGTTCCCACCCCCAATCTTACCGCGCCGCACGCTCCGACCCTTTCCGCCTTGCCTCCCGGGTTCGGCCAACCGCCGATGCCGGGCGCCTCGGCCGGCTCCGTCGGTCCGGAGGCGGCGCCAGGGAGGCTCGGCGACGCCAGCCCGCTCGTTCCCTTCGACGGCGAGCCTTTCGACAGCCGCGCGGGAGCGCCGGCATCCGATGTCGCTTATTTCCTGGGCGAATCGCCATTGGCCGGCGCCCGGCCGGACCCTTTCTCGAAGCCCTCCGCGCCTTCTCCGAACTCAGCCTCCCTTCCGGCCGCGACGGCTCCGCAGTTCGGAGGGACGCCAAGTCGGCCGCCGCGCCTGTGCCGGCCGCGCCGACGACGGGCCCCGCCAGCGCGCCCTTCGCTGACGCGACGCAGGTCGCTCCGAACGCGCAAATCGCAAATCCCTTCGACGGCCAGGCTCTTGACGGCAGGGCTCTCGACGGCAGGTTGGTGGCGCCCGCGGTCGAGCCCTATTATCTCGGCGAAGGATCCAAAGCCGACGCCCGGCCCGACGCCCTTTCCGCGTCGGCCCTTCCTGCGTCCAGGCTAGCTCCTCCTCCGCCCGCTCCGGCCCCGGGCGCAACGTCCCTGCCGTCGGCCACAGCGCCGCACGCTGGCGCCACGCCGGGCTCCGCGGCTGCGCCCACGCCGCATGTCGCTTCAGCTGCGCCCGCGGCGAATTATAATTTCCTCGAACTCGACTTGCGTCCGCTGGCGGCGCCGACACGCTCGGCGGTCGGTTTTCCGCTCGACCCGGAAACGGTCAAGCGCGACTTTCCCATTCTGCAGGAGCGGGTGAACGGCGGAAAAAGACTGATCTGGCTCGACAACGCCGCGACGACGCAGAAGCCCCAGGCGGTGATCGACCGTCTGTCGGACTTTTACAAGCACGAGAATTCGAACATTCACCGCGCCGCCCATGCACTGGCGGCGCGGGCCACCGACGCCTATGAGGCGGCGCGCGAAAAAACCCGCCGTTTCCTCAACGCGCCATCAGTGCGCGACATTATTTTCGTGCGCGGCGCGACCGAAGGCATCAATTTCGTCGCCCAGTCCTGGGGCAAGGCCAATGTCAGGGAAGGCGACGAGATTCTCGTCACCCATCTGGAGCATCACGCCAATATCGTGCCCTGGCAGCAGCTCTGCGCCCAGACGGGCGCCAAGCTGCGCGTCGCGCCTGTCGACGACACCGGGCAGGTCATCCTGGAATTCGTACGAACAATTGCTCGGTCCGAAAACCCGCATGGTCGCCTTCACCCAGGTGTCCAATGCGCTCGGCACGGTGACGCCAGTCGCGGAAATGACGGCGCTGGCGCACAAGCACGGCGCCTGCGTGCTCGTCGACGGTGCGCAAGCCGTGTCGCACATGCCGGTGGACGTGCAGGCGATCGGCTGCGATTTCTATGTCTTCTCCGGCCACAAGGTTTTCGGGCCCACCGGCATAGGCGCGGTCTACGGTCGAGATTCGGTTTTGGCCCAGACGCCGCCGTGGCAAGGCGGCGGCAACATGATCGCCGACGTCACCTTCGAGAAGACGATTTTCCAACCGCCGCCGGAACGCTTCGAGGCGGGCACCGGCAATATTGCCGACGCCGTCGGGCTCGGCGCGGCGATCGATTATGTCGAGTCGCTCGGCATGGCCAATATTGCCGCCTACGAGCACGGACTGCTTGAATATGCGACGGCAAAAATGCTCGCAGTGCCGCGTCTGAAACTGATCGGCGCCGCGCGCGAAAAAGCCTCGGTCCTGTCCTTCATCATCGAGGGCAAGGACACCATGGAGATTGGCAAGGCGCTCGACGCCGAGGGCATCGCGGTGCGCTCGGGACATCACTGCGCCCAGCCGATCCTGCGTCGTTTCGGCCTCGAAGCCACCGTGCGTCCCTCGCTCGCCTTCTACAACACCTGCGAGGATGTGGACGCGTTGGTCGACGTGCTGTTCAAGCTGCAAGGCAGGAATTGAACGGACTCATTTTCATGCGAGGCCAACGGGCTTGCGTCAATTTGTCCGGGCCTATTCGTTGACAAGATCGGTAGATTTTATATTCTATCAAGCAAGCAATTTTTCCTCCGTCCGGAGGGCGCGGCGCCAGCGCGGACTGTCAGACATGCAGATGACCAACGCATATGTCATTCAAATCGCGGGACGCACGGCCGGCATCGTCGCCCGCGATCACGCCGACCAGGCCTACCACTTCTTTGCATCGAACCAGGTTTTCCGACCACTGGAAGGCATTGCCTTTCTGCGGCCGGACGTGGCCGAAAGCGCTGCGCGACGGATTTACAAATCTGGCGGGGTTGTTTCGCCGCGAGCGCCCGACTGTGAAACCAATCCCTGGGCTCCATTGATCGGGAGGCGCTAGGATGTCGCCGAGTCCCCGTCACCTCAAGCTGATCGCCTCTGCGCGCACGCCGGAACACGACCCGCATCCGTCCACCCTGAATGATCCGCTCTGGCGCAAGCTGCGCCAGGAGGCTGAAGACTCTAACGCCCGCGAGCCGGAACTTGAATTGCTGCTGCACAGCGCCGTCCTCGACCGCGCGTGTCTGGAAGACGCCATTGTCCATCGCGTCGCCAGCCGCCTTGGCAACGATCTCATCACCGCAAAAAACATCGTCGCCGCATTCGCCCGAGCGCTGGCGGACGCGCCTGAGATTGCGGAAGCCTTTCGCGCCGATATTGTCGCGGTGATCGACCGCGATCCCGCCTGCGACCGCTTCATCGAGCCCTTTCTCTATTTCAAGGGCTATCACGCCCTCCAGACCCATCGTCTCGCCCATTGGCTCTGGAGCCGGGGACAGACTGATTACGCGCTCTACCTGCAAAGCCGATCCTCCGATGTCTTCCAGACCGACATCCATCCGGCGGCGCGAATCGGCAAGGGCGTCTTCCTTGATCACGCCACCGGCTTCGTCGTCGGCGCCACGGCGACCATCGACGATGATGTCTCGATCCTTCAAAACGTCACGCTGGGCGGCACCGGCAAGGAGAGCGGCGATCGGCACCCGAAAGTGCGACATGGCGTGATGATCGGCGCCGGTGCAAAAATCCTCGGCAATATCGAGGTCGGTGAATTTTCGCGCGTTGCGGCCGGCTCGGTCGTGCTGCATGCCGTGCCCGCTCACTCAACGGTCGCGGGCGTGCCGGCGAAGATCGTCAATACGGGGCAACAGGGCGAGCCTTATCGCGACATGGACCAGGTCCTGAGCCAGCTCGCCTACGATTCTTTCACCTATACGATTTGAGACGCTTTCCCTTTTCGAAAATGACTCCGTTCCCCATAGGGCGTCGAAAGACGCCCGTCTTGCAGCGGGCTATGGCGACCGTTTGGTCGCGGCAAGGCGATTTTTTTCTATTAGCCGTTTACATCGGTCGCAGGGCAACCAGTCGCGGCGCGGAATTCGAAACCGGCGACGCAACGCCGCGCGCATTTTTTTGCGTGTCATCCATGGCCGGCAGCCTGAGCGGCAACGCTGTCGTCGACTTGATCTTCTGCAACACAAAATGAGAGGTCACGTTTCGAAGAGGCATGATGGCCGTCAGCCGTTTATAGAATAAGTCGTAGGCCGCAATGTCCCGCGTGACGACGCGCAAGACATAATCGACTTCGCCCGCCAACCGGAAGAAATCCATGACTTCGGGCATCGCCGTGACCTCGCGGACGAAGTTTTCCAGCGCGTCCGGAGAATGTTCTCCCGCCTGGACATCGATATGAACCGTCAATCCCAGCCCGACTTTTTGCGGGTCGACGATCCCGACGCGTTTTTCCAAGACGCCCGCCGCCTCGAGTTTCTGAATCCGCTTCCAGCAGGGCGTCGGCGAGAGTCCGACCTGCGCGGCGACATCGCCCACGGTCGCCACGGCATCCTCTTGCAGGATTTCCAGAATGCGCAGATCGATCCGATCCATATCAATGATCCCTCTTCGGCCGACGATCCGCCGATCTCAAATTCCAGCCCCGTCGAAAAAGCTTTCCTCGCTGGGGCGCGCCTGGGTGACCGTGCTGCCAGGCGGCACTCCGTGCGTCAGCCAGACATTGCCGCCGATCGACGAGCCCTTGCCGATGGTGATCCGCCCCAGCACCGTGGCGCCTGCGTAGATCACCACATCGTCCTCGACGATCGGATGTCGCGCGTAGTTCTTCGAGAGCGCGCCTTGGGCGTCGAGCTCGAAACGCTTCGCGCCGAGCGTGACGGCTTGATAAAGTCGAACATTGCGTCCGATGATCGTCGTCTCGCCGATGACCACGCCGGTGCCGTGATCGATGAAAAAACCCTCGCCGATCTGGGCGCCGGGATGGATGTCGATGCCGGTCTGCGAGTGCGCCAACTCGGCGATGATGCGCGCGAGCATCGGCGCGCCAAGCAGGTGCAACTCATGCGCCAGGCGATGGCGCACGACTGCCGCTACGCCGGGAAAGCAGAAGACCACTTCGTCAATGCTTTTGGCGGAGGGATCGCCAGTGAAAGCCGCGCGAATGTCGGTGTCGAGCAAGGCGCGGACGGTCGGGATTTGTGCGGCGAATTCGGAAACGATTTTCGTCGCATGCCGCACGAGGTGGTGATCGTGACCATCGCGTTCGCCGGCAAGCCGCAATTCGAGTTCGACCTGCCGCCGCAAGGCGCCGAGCGAATCTGCGAGCGTGCGCGTGACGAAGGCGTCGACATCTTTTGTGCGCAAGGCGCTGGGCCCGAAATGACGAGGAAAGATCGCGGCGACGAGGCCTTCGACAAGCGCGACAACCGCTTCGCGCGACGGCAATTCGGGCGGCGCTCCGCGATAGCGCCGCACCTGCGACGCCGTCCGAAGGGAATGCAGTTCGCCGACGATCCGGCGCAAGTCCAGATCGTCGGCGACCTCTTCAAAATGACCGTCGATCACATTCATGCTGCAGCGAGGCCTTTGACGTCGAAGAGACCTTCGAACAGGACGGAGCTGAGATACCGCTCGCCGGAATCCGGCAGTATGACGACGATGGTCTTGTGAGCGTTGTCGGGTTTTTTCGCCAGCCGCACCGCGGCCGCGACCGCCGCTCCGCTGGAGATGCCGGAAAGAATGCCTTCCTCGCTCGCCAGGCGCCGCGCGTAGAGAATCGATTCCTCGTTGGAGACGCGTTCGACGGCGTCGACCAGAGAGAGATCCAGCACATCCGGGAGGAAGCCCGGACCAATGCCCTGGATCTTGTGCGGGCCGGGCTTGATCACATCGCCCGCGAGTTTCTGGGTGATGATCGGGCTGGCTTCCGGCTCCACCGCGACCGAGCGGATCGCCTTGCCCTTGGTCTGCTTGATGTAGCGCGAAACGCCGGTGATGGTGCCGCCTGTTCCGACGCCGGAGACCAAGATATCGACGGCGCCATCGGTATCGTTCCAGATTTCGGGGCCGGTGGTCTTTTCGTGAATCGCAGGATTAGCCGGGTTCTTGAACTGCTGGAGCAGCACATATCGGCTCGGATTGGACGCCGCGATTTCTTCCGCCTTGGCGACGGCGCCGGCCATGCCGCGGGCGCCTTCGGTCAGGACCAGCTTGGCGCCGAAGGCAATCAGCAATTTGCGCCGCTCATGGCTCATGGTCTCAGGCATGGTCAACGTGATCGGGATGCCCCGCGCCGCCGCGACAAAGGCCAGGGCTATGCCAGTATTGCCGCTTGTCGGCTCCACGATTTCCTTGCCGGGACCAAGCAGCCCGCGCTCCTCTGCGTCGCGGACCATGGCGGCGCCGATCCTGCATTTGACGGAATAGGCGGGGTTCCGACCCTCGATTTTTGCGAGCACCGTCGCCGGCGCGAAATCCGTCACTCGATTGAGACGGATGAGCGGCGTACCGCCTATGGACAGGGAATTGTCCTCAAACCAACGGGCCATTTCAGTCTCCTTTTCATCAAACAATTGCTTTGCGGCTCAGAAGGTGCGGCTCAGAAGGCCTTGTCCTCGCCGAAAGTGACGCGGTGCAGCAGGCGTTCGCCGACATAGTCGTTCACGGCGTAATGGACGGTCGCTCGGTTGTCCCAGATCGCGACCGTTTCGAGTTCCCAGCGCAGCCGAACCTGTACTTCCGGCTTTTCGAACAGGCCAAAAAGCAGCGTGAGCAAAGCGTCGCTCTCCTGCCGTGAGAGTCCCTTGATGCGATCCGTGAAATTCGGATTCACATAGAGGATTTTCTTGCCAGTCACCGGATGCGTGCGGATGACCGGATGAACGACTGGCAAATATTCGGAGCGCGCCTTGGCATAGAGATTGCGGCCATTTTCGAGCTGGTCGAAATAGGCCGGCCAGCCGCTGTGCTCGAAGCTGTGCACGGCTTCGAGCGTCTCGAGATATGTCTTCAGCGCCTCCGGCAAAAGTTCATAGGCGCGGGTCGCGCTGGCCCAGACCGTGTCGGCTCCGAGCTGTGGAATTTTCCGCGAATAGAGCACCGTGCCGGTTGGCGGGTTGTGGTAGAAACTGATGTCGGAATGCCATTGATCGACGCCATAGCGCGGCACGTTCGGCGCGGTCTCGATCACCTCGACGGCCCTATGGCCTTCAAGGCGCGGGAAGAAGGCCTTGGCCTTCTCGGGATCGCCAAATACGCGCGCAACCGCGAGATGCTGCTCCGGGGTCAGCGTCTGCTTGCGGAAGAACAGAACCTGGAATTCGGCCAGCGCCTTGCGCAAGTCGGCGCGCAGCTCTTCTTCCGAAACATTCGAAAGATCGACGCCGTGGACCGTGGCGCCAATGAGCGGCGAATGGGGCTGGATCTTGAGTTTGGCGTAACGGATCAGTGAAGCATCGAGATAAGTCATGGCTGAGGCTCCCTGGGCGCAGCCCATTCCGAAAGCGAGCTTGGGCGCTAACGCCCGTGCAAACAGCTGCCCCGCCCTTCGGTGAAGCCAGCACAGCAATGCGAAGACCATGGATTTCAGGGCGCTTCGCTTTCCCGCACCCCATTTGGCGCCGCACAAACTCAAATGTCAACTAAATCTATCGACTAACAGAAATAAAGGAGGGCTTTCCCTCTATGCGTGAAGGAAGGGCGGGTGCAGCAGCCTCGCCGTTCCTATAGCCGCATCTCAAGGCTGGGCCATCAAGAGTTTGTGAGGCGCATGAAGCGGAACCAGATCACAGCAACGTCCGCTTTGATCGCACAATCATCGCTCTGGGATAATGTTTTAAACGACAGGTTCGGGTCATGAATGCGCGTTCGGCCCGTTGCTGGTACGGCAGGTTCTCGCGACATTGCGGCCACTGGCGGCACAATGCCAACCGAAGCCTCAGTCAGGACGCGGCCAGTTGCGCACCGCATTAGTCGGTTCTGCGGCTCATCCTCAATTGGATTCCGCGATTTGGAACTCATTCAGTGTGAGGCAGGACTGCCTGGAAACTCCTGAAACAATATGAAACGATTTTTTGCCTCACCCAAACACAAGCCATTGTTTTATATAACTTCGAGTAGCCCGCCCCTGGGCACCATTCACATTTTATCATTTTATTTCAGTAGGATAGCCCACAACCACCTTGCCTCACCCTAGGCTATGCCTCTGTCTCTATTCGATAAAGTGCTCCGACGCAGGTTCGAACGTGACATCGGCGCCTAGGTGTCGACCTCCTGTGACCCAAGTGGCTGTTAGTCGTGAAGACCATGTCCGACGGGCGAAAGAGACTTATCTTGACACAATGTTCTTCTTATGTTCTTCTCTTGCGCAGGTTTTCGCTGGAGAGCTTTCTTGATGGGAACAGAAGCATTTCCGGGAATATATTTTCATCGCCTCGCGCAACCGGGAGATTCGACCGGCGTGTCATGCGACCGTGACGGCCCCGCCATCGGACCTATCCGGCTCCTGACCAAAACCGTGGCCGGTTTCACGTCACGTCCGATTGCAGAACTGAACAGAATTTTCTCCTATGTCGATCAGCGCCCCGTCGATTGCTCCGATCTCACTGAAAGATTGACTGGCGTTGTTAAGGCCTTGAACGACGGAGACCTCACGCGTGCGACGTTCGCCACATTGTTTTTGCATCTGCCTTCCCTATCGGATGAACAGGCTCAGCGTGCGGCAGGGGCGGTAAAACTGGTCAAGGCCTCGCCTGATGATCCGGAGCATCCTGGTTGGCCGAAAGGGACCGAGGGTGGCAAGGGAGGGCAATTTCGGCCGAAGGATGGCGCCGCCGCGGAAACGACAACCGCAGAAAAGCTTGCGCGTCTGGCTGTGCGGCGGCAGCTTCGGCGGGCGCTTGTTCATACGCTGTTGCGTCATGCGGCAAGACTTGCAATCGAAGCGGCGGGCGACGCCGTTCCGGGCCTGGATGTCGCCGCCGGCGCAGCGACCATCGCCGATTTGGCTGTCATGGCCGAAGAAAATGCGGCCCTGAAACGAGATGCCGATGCGGCAATCAAATTTGTTCAAAACGGCCCTTATAGCCTGGAACAATTGCGCGTCAGTCCCGATGACAAGGCGTTTTCCTCTTTCAACGAATTCAAAAAAATCGATCTTGCTAAATATTTCGGTCCTGCCGGCGACGGCTATGAATATCACCACATCGTCGAGCAAAGCACGAGCGGGGATATGTCAGAAAGCGAATTGCAATCAACAACAAATATCGTACGCATTCCGAAACTTTTGCATGAGGAGATCAACAGCGAATATTCATCCTTGCAGCGTGATCTTAATACTTCTCTTCGCACCAGCCTCAATGACGCAAGCTTTGACGAAAGACGGACCGCTGGATTGAACGTAATGCGGAAACTCGGCATTCTGAAGGGAGAATAAATTCAATGGCAAGGAAGGACTCTCAGGCGACAATCCCCGATCTAATCGAATTGTTTAAACAATATACGGCAGATTATTACTCCGCACGTGATGATGATGAATTCAAAAAACAAAAGAATGCGGTAACTCATGTAAACAAGATTGTAGAATCACTCGATACGTTCGGAGCCGAAGGCCGTCTCGCCTTGATCCCGTTGCTCGACGACCCCGATCAGGGCATTCGGACTTTCGCCGCCGCCGATCTCCTCAAGGTCATTCCCGAACGGGCGGTCGCCGTTCTGAAAGAGATTGAGAGAGGGCCTACCTATTTCCCGCGCATCACTGCCGGAAATTTTCTCGAAAGTTACGCTAAGGGAAAATGGCCCAGGTAGACTTTTTCGCGCTCCGACGTTCACCTGAAGGCGAGGACGACGCTACGAAGCATCGGCGCGAGCGCTTCCTGAGAAAGGTCGTCGAATTCGATTCCGCGATTTGAAACCAAATTCGGGTGAGGCAGCACCGCCCGGAACCTCCTGAAATGATTTTTTGCCTCACCCAGACATAAAGCGCGCCGCCAGTCATCTGCGCAAACAGGCGTCGATGGGAGAAAAATCCGGGCTTTCGCCAACACTTTTTTGCTTTTGGCTCTGTCCGCCGCGCAAGCGAAGGAAATGAACATGCAGGATGTCCAGACGGTCGCGCCGGCGCTGGCCCAATACACGCAAAAACGTCTGCTCGGCGATGTCTGGAAGCGTCCGGGTCTGTCGCCGCGTGACCGGAGCATCGTGACGCTGACCGCCGTGATCGCACAAAACCAGCCTGCCGAGATGGCCTTTTACATGAACCTCGCGCTCGACAATGGCGTGAAGCCGCGCGAGATTTCGGAGATCATCACCCATCTCGCCTTCTATTCCGGGTGGGGGAACGCGCTTGCCGCCGCAGACATCGCCAGAGACGTCTTCGCCGCGCGCAAGATCGGGAGCGATCAACTGCCCGCCCTCTCGCCAAAACTGCTGCCGATCGATGAAGCCGCCGAAGCGCAGCGGGCGTCGCGTGTCCAGGAGCAGTTCGGCGCCCTGTTCCCGGGCGTCGCGCAGGTCACGACCGATGTCCTGTTTCGCGACCTGTGGCTGCGACCCGACCTCGCCCCGCGCGACCGCAGCCTCGTTACCGTCAGCGCGCTGATCGCGTACGGCCAGGTCGCTCAGATTCCCTACCATCTCAACCGGGCGATGGATAACGGCCTGACGCAGACGCAGGCCGCCGAGGCCCTCACCCAATTGGCCTTTTATGCCGGCTGGCCCAACGTCTTTTCCGCCTTGCCCGTCGTCAAGGATGTGTTCGAAAAGCGCAAGTCCTGACAATGGGCCGCCCGGAAGGGCGCGGGCTACGATTCCCTGTAGCGCAGGGCTTCGACCAGCAAGGCGAAGGCCGCCGGGGGCTGGCGGCGGCTGGGATAATACAGGTGATAGCCCGACCAGGGCGGCCACCAGTCTTCGAGCACCCGGACGAGGCGGCCATCGTCGATGGCGGCCTGCGCCAGATCGACCGGCATATAGGCCAGACCGAACCCCGCCATCGCCGCATTGCGGATCTGGAAGACGCCGTTGAGGATGAGCTGCCCCTCCACGCGCACCTTCACCTCCCGGCCATCGCGCTCGAATTCCCAGGCATAGAGGCCGCCATGGGTCGGAAGGCGCAGGTTGATGCAGACGTGTTCGATGAGATCCTGCGGCGTCCGCGGCGGCGGGCATCTCGCGAAATAGGAGGGCGAGCCGACCACGGCCGAGCAGACGTCCGGCCCGATGCGCACGGCGATCATGTCCCTGGCCACCTGCCCGCCCCAGCGCACGCCGGCGTCATAACGCTCGGCGGCGATGTCGGTCAGCCCGTAATCGATGGCAAGCTCCACCGTGATGTCGGGATAGTCGCCTAAAAACTTTGCCAGCTTCGGCCAGATCACCGTCTCGATGGCGTGGTCGCCGGCGGTGATGCGGACTGTTCCCGAGGGCCTTTCCCGCAGGGCGCTGACGGCGGCGATCTCGACCTCGATTTCCTCCAGCCGCGGGGCCGCGACCTTCACCAGCCGCTCGCCCGCCTCGGTCAGCGAGACGCTGCGCGTTGTGCGCGTCAGCAGCCGCACGCCCGTTCGGGTTTCGAGCTGGCGGATCGTCTGGCTCAAGGCCGATTGCGACAGGCCGAGCTTCGCCGCAGCTTTGGTGAAGCTTTTTGCGTCTCCGACCGCCACCAGCGCTCGAAGATCGTCCAGACTGCCGCGCTGCATTGATCGGCTCTGCTTATAGGTCCATCCAGATTATAACGACTAATCGCGGAAGCGTCCTGCGCTAAATTGAGGTCATGCAACGCGATCGACCCGTCATCGAACATTGTGCTGGCCTCATGGAAGCCGGCGACAGAGCGATGACGCGCCGACGCGCGCTCGCGGTTTGCAGCGCCTTGGCGTCGATGGCCGCGCCCGTCGCCGGAACCGCGACACGAATCCAGATGCAAGAGAGGATCGGCGTCATGACAATCGCACGCAATGGATCGAGACCGTCCACCAGGGGAGCGCCGGAGTTCTTCACCGGCTCGGTCCGCGTCGAGCCGCTGTTCGAAAACCCCGAACCGAGCCGCGTCACAGGCGGGCTGGTGACGTTCGAACCTGGCGCGCGCAGCAATTGGCACACCCATCCGCTGGGACAGACGCTGATCGTGGTTTCGGGAAAAGGCTGGACCCAATGCTGGGGCGAAGCCAAGCAGGAAATCGGCCCCGGCGACGTGATCTGGTGTCCCCCGGGCCACAAGCACTGGCATGGCGCCACGGCGACGACCGCAATGTCGCATATCGCGATCCAGGAGCACAAAGGCGACGGCAAGGTCGTCGATTGGCTGGAGCCGGTCAGCGACGCGCAATTTTCAAGCTGATCGCGTCACCGCAAAGGAAAGGATCTTCCCATGAACATCTCGTTTGAAGGAAAAGTGGCGCTCGTCACCGGCGCCGCATCGGGTCTGGGCCTGGCGACGGCGAAGGCTTTCGCCGAATCGGGCGCCGCCGTCGCCCTGACGGACTGGAACGAAAAAGCCGTGCGCGCCGCGGCGGATGCGTTGAAGGCCGAGGGCCACAGGGTCCTCGCCATCGCCTGCGACGTCGCCGACGACGCCCAGGTCGAGGCGACGGTGGCGCAAACCGTCGCCGCTTTCGGCCGGCTGGACGCCGCCTACAACAATGCCGGCGTGCAGAACGTCCTCGCCGAAACCGCCGATACGACGCGCGAGGATTACGACCGGGTGATGGGGATCAACCTGCGCGGCGAATGGGCCTGCATGAAATTCGAATTGCAGCAGATGCGCAAACAGGGCAGCGGCGCCATCGTCAATTGCTCCTCGCTCGGCGGACTGATCGGCGGCGCCGAGCGCGGCGTCTATCACGCCGCCAAACATGGCGTGCTCGGCTTCACCAAGAGCGCGGCGCTCGAATATGCGGCGCGCGGCATTCGCATCAACGCCATATGTCCGGGAATGATCGCGACGGCGATGACCGACCAGATGGTCGCAGCCGGCCAGGGCGAGGCGCTCAAGGCGATGGAAAAAAGCATTCCCATGGGGCGTGTCGGACGGCCCGAGGAAATCGCCTCCGCCGTCCTGTGGCTGTGCAGCGACGCGGCGAGCTATGTGACTGGACAATCCATTTCCGTGGACGGTGGCTTTGTCATGCGCTGAAGCTCATCGCTGCGTCTAAACAGCAGCCCTCGTATTTCCGCTTCGGGTCAGGAATGCCGATCGACGCGTCGCTGGAATGGCGGTCACATGCGATATTGCCCGCTGTCTGCGGTCACAAAGCGCCCGCGAGCCTCGCCAACGGATCCCTCCGATGGCGCCGCAGCCTCAATTCGACTCCGCGATTTAGAACCTAATTCGGATGAGGCAGGACCGCCTGGAAACTCCTGAAACGATATGGAACGATTTTTTGCCTCACCCAAACATAAGTCGTTGTTTTAAATAACTTCCCGCAGCCCGCCCCTGGCGCCATTTCCACAATATCGCCTTATAATCAATCGGTTCGCTCGCGGCGCGTAGAACAGTGCTGCCGCGCCAGGGGCCACCCCAGGGCTCGCCGCAGACCGCGACGCGTTGTCATCGTCACGAACCAAGATGCTTTTGCGGTCGCTGCAGTCGGAGGAGCGAGCCGCCGCGCCGCCGCCAAAGCCCCTGTTCCGGCGCCCAGTTGCGAAAGTGCGCGGGCAACCGCCTCAAAGCGATCACGATAATGAACGCGGCCATGACGGCGGCGACGCCGATCATCATCCGGTCGTCCTTGGCCAGGCCCATGGAGAGGTTTAAAAAGGCCGTCGCCGCGATAGGCAAAGCAAAGCAGAAGGGCGAATGGCATATATTGCGCCGCGATACGCCAAACTGCCCCGAACTAGCGCGTTGCTCGGAGCGAGTCGGCCGGCGGTCGAGAACCGTCTCGTCCCTGAGCAATACAGCATAGAGCGTTCGATTGGCGAGATGCGAAATGACCCAAGTCGCCGCTGTCAGGACGGCTAACGCAAGTGCAAGCGCCCACCAGCTCAACTTGCTCGACGCGGAAAGCGACGGGGCCCAAAAATCCACCAACGGCACGAATCCGAGGATCCAGACAAGGACCGGCAGCTGCATGCATCTGCAAGTCCATTTCACGATGCGGTCGCGTTGCCCGCGCCGGATGTGGTAGCCCGCGCCGTCAACGCCGAACGGGAAAAACAGATAATCGCCGTTGCCCGTATCGAACCAAAGGGCTGAGCGTCGCCTATCGCCCATGTTCAATTCCTCCCAATCGTCGAGCATGACAAGACTTTTTGTCGCTGCGTTTTTACTCGGCGCGTCACCAGAGCCGCTGGCAGGCGTCCGGCCAGCAAAATCGCCGGACGCTCGACCCAGGCCCAGAACAATTGGGCCAGCCCAAGAGCGGCGATGAAGGCGAAAACAAGAATGACGACGATTGGCGCTCGGCCGGACAAGACGTGCCCGACGGCAAGAAGAACCGGCAGGTGAACAAGGTAAAGGCTATAGGAAATCCGGCCCAGCCATTGCAATGGCCAGATAGCCAGCCAGCGATGGGCGAAAGGCCAGACGGCGGCGATCAGAATGGCGCCGACAGCGCCGATGGCCGCCGCCAATTCGTTCCATTCCGACAGCAGCATCAGGCTGGCGACACAGGCGCAGGCAAAAAGCCACGCCGGCAGGGCGACGAGAGCGCGCCGGCACGACTCGAAGCGCATCGCGACCGCCATGCCCGCGAGGAAGTAGATCGAAAAATAGATTGTCAGCGCGACCGAACCGACGGGCGTTCCGCCGACGAACAGGAAACCGCCGTAATGCTGGGACGGATCGATGGCGTCCTGCGTCGCTGCGAAAAATCCCGCGATCGAGGCGACGCCGCCGCTCAGGAGGACATTGCGGAGGCCCCAGCGCCGGATGGCCATGAAAACGAAAGGCAAAACGAGTGAAAACCGGAATTCGTGCACGAGACTCCAGATTGGGTGGTCGAGCGTCGTGTCTCTGCCAACGGCTTGCGCAAATGCGTGGCGCGCGAGGATTGCGGCATCCGGAGCGCCGATCCATTGCGCATTGAACCAAGCCGAGAGCATGGAAGGCCGCACGGGCGCGATCAATGCAAACAAAAGGCCCGAAAGCGCGATGGCGGCCAGGAACGGCGGATAAATGCGCAAACACCGGCGCATTACAAATTTGACCGGAAAAAGTTCGGCCTCGCGCTGCAAGGACCGAG
Organism: uncultured Alphaproteobacteria bacterium; assembly: GCA_963713695.1. GTDB lineage: Bacteria > Pseudomonadota > Alphaproteobacteria > Rhizobiales > Beijerinckiaceae > Rhodoblastus. The sequence continues at coordinate 34,571 of CAVQMU010000002.1, read as the reverse complement.
TGAGGACAAAGCCGCTGAGGACGAAGAACAGGATGACGGCGGGGCGTCCGATAATGATCGGGCGAAGGCCGGGCCAATCGAGCCAGCCGTGAGCGATCTCCAACCATGGCGCAGGGAGGGTCAGATAGAAATGATGGAAGACGACCAACACGGCGGCCAGTCCGCGCAGCGCGTCAAGCGCAGGCATGCGTCCGCTCTCAATTAAGGCTCCGCAGTTCTGTCGCGGATTGCCGGAGACAGGGCGGATATCGTCGCAATCGAAGATTTCCGGCGACAAGCTTGTCGGCATGGACAATTCTCCCGTCCTCGTCGCGAGCGCCGCGAAAGGTTTGATGGATTGATTTTGCCTAACGCCAAGCTTTTGCAGGACAAGGCTGCCCGGCGCGTGCATGCGTGATGCACACCGATCGCATTATCGGTCGTCGGCTTCTGTGAACTGGTTCACAAACTGCATAACTTCGAAACGCCGGGTCGAGCACACCTTTGGCGCGCTCAAGGCGAAGGAGCGCTTCTTCATGAAGCGGCTTCCCGACGTCGCCGCGCAGACGCGAAACAACGTGCCGAAGACGATCGCTTCAAAAAGCTTTGCCGGCCATCGCTCGCGGGCCCCTCCTAACGACGGCGTTCGAAAGCCGCGCCTATGAACCATTCGGACAAGCGTTGAAAAAGTGACGCCATGGGCATCACCGTTGATTTTTTCGCGAACTGTGACGGCCGCCACAGCTTTGGGCGGCTGCAGCTGTTGAAGTGTCGGCCGGGTCGCGTCGATCTTGGATCGAGCCCCTCCCGGAACGCCTTTCGCGACGGGAGATCAAAACAGGAGACTCGCATGCGCAAATATCTGGCATTCGCTCTATTGGCGGCAGCACTCGTCGGCGCCGTCGCAGCAACAGGCGGCGTCGCGGCTTTCATGACCATGGAAGCGCAGGTTGCGGCGGCTTGCTCCAACGGTGGCTGTTGAAAGAATCCTGTTGGGCAAAGTTCTCGCTTTGGCCTCTCGCCTTCGCTGGGGGAGGCAAACGCGGCCCTCAAAACCCGCCCGGTCGTTGGATCTCCCGCGAATTCGCGCCCGTCGCCGCCGTCGATAAAAAACGACTTTCGCAACCGGCGTCGTTGATCGATTCCGAAGCCCGAGCGTTACAAGCGAAGCCATGGCGAAGACCAAAGGGCTTGTGATGTTCGGGCTTCCCCAGCAACTTCCTACTTACTGGCTCAGTCTCGCGGTCGTCCTCTTTCTTGCCAAGCACCTGATTGCAGATTTTCTTTTCCAATCGGACTCGATCGTTCAAGGCAAAAGCGGCGAAACGCAATGGGTCTTGCCGCTCTCGATCCATTCGGGGATTCACGCCCTGGGCACGCTGACCATCTGCTTTGCCCTCACGCCTGCGCTTTTCTGGCTCGCCATCGTCGACTTCATCATCCATTTCATGCTCGATCGAGCCAAAAGCTTGGCCACACGCCGCGTCGCGGCCACGCCTGATCAATCAATATTCTGGTCGTTGCTGGGGGTGGACCAAACTCTGCATCAACTGACGCATTTTATCTTCGCCCTGTTGATCGCCGCGGCCCATGGGCAAGCGTGAGTGACTGCGAGAGAAAGTCGAAATCCCGTTCGCCGCCATCATCAGAATGTCGATATGCGCCATCATGAACGGAGGGGCCACTCATGCCTGCCAGCATAAGCCAAGGCGTCGATTTCATCGTCCATGGAATCACGGCGCATAAGGCGGTTTTTGACATGATCGTCGCGGCGGCGTGGCTGCAAACGCTGGCCGCCGTCCTTTCCACGTTTTCGAAGACGATGATCCGGCTGCGCGCCGCTTCAGTCATGGCCAATATTTTCGGTCTCGTTGTTTCCGTCGTCACGCTCAATTCGACGACACTGCTTCGCCATGTCGTGATTCTTCCGATCGACGTCATTCGCCTGCGCCAAATGCAAAAGCTGGTCGCCAACGTGAAGAGCGCCTCGAAGAGCGATCTCAATGTCGAATGGCTGAAACCCTTCATGCGCTCCCGTCGCTTCGGCCGGGGCCAGAACATTTTTCGCAAAGGCGATGAGGCGAATGAAGCGTTCCTGCTGGTGGAGGGCGAGATCGAACTTCCCGAAATCGGCTCCACCCTCTCGCCTGGCGTCTTGTTCGGCGAACTGGCGCTGTTTACGCCAGAGCGCGGTCGCACGGCGACGGCAGTGTGTCGAACCGATATCCTCCTGCTTTCGATTACCTATGATCAGTTCGAGCAGCTTTATTTTCAGAATCCCGAATTCGGAATTTATCTTTTGAGACTGATCGTCGGTCGCCTCCGATCTGAAATTGCGCAGTTGGAGGGCGCAAGTTCCATCGGACACGTCTGATCCGCCATGTGGGCGTCATTTTTCGCGGAAGGCGAGCCCGAGCTTGTTGGTCAGCGGCTGGGTGAGGTAGGCGATCACGCGCCGCGCCTCGCCGCGAATCAGAACCTCGGCGGGCATGCCCGGGAACAGCTCCTTGCCCTGCAGCTTTGTCGCCTGGTCCGCGGGCACGTCGATCTTCACCATGAAATAGGCTTGTCCCGTACGCTCGTCCTTCAACTGGTCCGGGGAAACATTGATAACCGTGCCCTCGAGTTCCGGGGGAGTGGGAAGTTTCAACGAGGTCAGCCGCACGGTCGCGGGACGACCGGGATGGACTTCGTCGATCTCCTCGGGGCGGACCTTCGCCGTGACCAGAAGCGGGTCGTCCTTTGGAATGATCGACATCACGGATTGCCCCGGAGTGATCACCCCGCCGATCGTGTGTACGGCGAGATCATTGACATAGCCGGTGCGCGGGGCCTTGATTTCCAGGCGCTGCAATCGGTCGAGCGAGGCTGTGCGCTCCTGTTCGGCCTGCGCGATCTTCTCGACGATTGCGTTCAGCTGGGTGAGGATCTCCGACTTCCCGCTTTTCTTCGTCTCCGCGATCTTGAATTCGGTTTCCGTCAGTTGGGAATGGGCGCTCGCCAGTTTCGCTTCGGCATCGCCGATCTGGCCGTGCAAGCGGCTGACCTCCCGTTGGGTCTGTCGCAGTACCGGGCGGCGCATGAGCCCCTTGCTTTCCAGCATCCGCTGGTCCCTGAGATCGGCGGCCGCCTGATCCATCTCCCCCTGAACGGCCTTGAGTTGCTCTTCGAGCCCGCGAACCTGCGTCTCGATCTGCTTGTGGCGTTCAGAAAGCTGCGCCAGTTGGTTCGCCCGCGTCGCGCGCTTTTCGTCCAGGAGGGCCTGCTGCGCCCTGACGCTCGTGAGCAGCGTCTCCAGCGCCTTGGCCGAGGCGGCGGGGGGCGTCGGGATGGCGATTACGGCGCCGTCCTGCTGCTCCGCCTCCAGCCGCGCCCGCTCCGCGACGTAGTCGATCAGCTTGCGCTCGGCGATGCTGGTCTCGCTGACGACCTTCGCTGCGTCGAGGCGGACAAGAACCTGGCCCTCATTCACCAACTCCCCCTCGCGCACGAGAATGGCGCCGACGACGCCGCCTTCCGGGTGCTGAATTTTCTGCGCGTTGGATTTCACGTCGAAAGCGCCCGCGACGACGACCGCGCTGTCGATCTTGGTCGTCGCCGACCAGCCCACCACGCCTCCGCCGACCAGCGTCACGCTCGTCAGAAAGGCGCGCATCAAATTGCGAATGGAATGTTCATTGGCAGCAAGGTCGGCGGTGAAGTCGGTCATTTCGCGCTCCCGTGCTCTTGTCGGATCATCGCGCCATACGGCCGCCTTCGCTATGAAGCCCGTCACAGGGCGGCGCTGCTTTCGCCGCTGCGCAATGCCCGGACATTGGATGTCTGGGACATATGTGCAGCGGGCTCCGCGTCCTCGCCGTCGTTGACGACCTCGGCGGGCTTGTGAGGCTGGCCGGCGCGCGGGAACAGGGCCGCGAGAACATGCTTCTTGCTGCCGAACATTTCGGCGCGGCCATTGCGCAGCGACAGAATTTTGTTGGCCGCGAAGATGGCGCTGGGGCGATGGGCGACGATGACGACGATCTGGCCCTGTTGGCGCATGCGCTGAATCGCCTCGTTCAGCGACTGTTCGCCGAACGGGTCGAGATTCGAGTTGGGCTCGTCGAGCACGACGAGAAAGGGGTCGCCGAACACCGCGCGCGCCAGTCCGATGCGCTGGCGCTGGCCGCCCGAAAGGGTCATGCCGCCTTCGCCGACGGGCGTGTCATATCCCCCCGGGAAGGACAGGATCATCTCGTGCACGCCAGCGAGCCGCGCGGCCTCGACCACCTGTTCGGTGGTCGCGTGTCTTGCGAAAGCGCGAGATGTTCTCGCCGATCGTACCGTCGAACAGCTCGATCGACTGCGGCAGGTGGCCGATGGCGTCGGCCAGGACCTCCGGCGAGTAGTGCGCGATCATCGCGTCGTCGAAACGGATTTCGCCGCGTGCGGTCGGCCAGGCGCCGACCAGCGCGCGGACGAGGGTGGACTTGCCGCAGCCGCTCGGTCCGATGACGCCGAGCGCGTCGCCGGCTTCGATTTCGAAGGACACGCCCGTCACCGTCGCGGGTGCGCCGCCTGGCGGCGCGATCGCGACGTCGCGCGCCGACAGGGTCTTGCTGGGACGGGGCATGCTGTGCTGTTGCGTGCGGGCCTTGGGCAGGGCCGCGGACAACGCCCGCAGGCGCGTGATCGCTGCCAGGCCGCCGTGGCGGCGCGGGAATAGGCGATCACCTGGTCGATCGGCGCGAGCGCGCGCGCCAGGATGATGGAGCACGCCATCATGCCGCCGGGCGATATGTCGGCGTCGATGACGAGATAGGCGCCGAGCGCCAGTATGCCCGACTGCAGCACCAACCGCAGGGCCTTGGAAATGGCGCTGAAAAGGCTGGCCTGATCGGCTTGGTCGCGGGCGTGCGAAATGGCGTTCACATAGCCGGCGCCCCAGCGCTTGCAGAGGTCGTCGCCCATGCTCATCGCCGCCGCCGCCTCGGAGTTGCGGCGCGCGTCCAGCATCAGGCTCATCGTCGATCGCGCCGACTGGTTCGCGTTGCGTGAGGTCGTCTTGATCGAGCGTCTGGTTTACGACGCTGAGCGCGACGAGCAGCGCCGCGCCTGAAATGGCCATGGCGGCGAGCATGCGGGTGCACGATATAGAGGATGGCGAAATAGAGCGGGATCCAGGGAAGGTCGAGCAGAGCCGACGGGCCGCCGCCCATGACGAAATTGCGGATCGTCGCCAGATCCTGCAGGGGATCATGCTGCCGGGCGTGGGGTCCGAAATGCAGCGGCAGCTGGAGCGTCGTCAGGAAGAGGGAAGGGGCGAGCTTGTGGTCGAAGGCGATGCCGACGCGGGCCATGAGCTTGCCGCGCAATCCTTCGAGGAAGCCATAGAAACTATAGAGCAACAGCGCCAGAAGACAGAGCGCGACGAGCGTCGGCACGCTCTTGCTGGTCAGGACCTTGTTGTAGACAAGCATCATGAACAGCGGGCCGGTCAACATCAGAACATTGCCGAGGCAGCTGATGCCGCTGACGCCCACAAGCGGCGTCCGCAGGCCGCGCAAGGCCTGGCGAACCTGGAGGTCCACGCTTTCAGCCGCTCTGCCGGTTTTCGAACGTTCGCTCATGGCGGTCATCCTCTCGCTGTGTCGGCGACGCATGCGCCTCAGGTTTGTGCAGCATCGGCGCAAAAGCCTTCCGGCGCAGTGAAATAGGCCACAGCGGCATCCTTGGCGGCTCGGCGCGAAAAGGCCCCGCCGGTTGGGGACGGGGCCTGGAAGGGAGGAAGGCGGCAGGGCGGTCGCCGCGGAGTCAGGACGGCGACCATTGGGCGTCAGATGGAAATCGGCTCGCAACCTCCATTGTCGCACCAGGAGCCCGACCCGCAATGGTCGCCATAGCTCGATCCGCAGTTGTCGCCGTAGCTCGATCCGCAATGGTCGTAGCCAGAGCCGCAATGGTCGTAGCCAGAACCGCAATGGCTGTAGCTCGATCCGCAATGGTCGTTGCCGGGTTTGTAGCAATCGTTGTCGTAGCCGGAATTCCAGCTGTCGCTCGAATGGCTGTTGGAGTGCGAGTCGCCGTATTGCGAAGAAGAGTTGCTTGATCCGTAATTTTGTCCGGAATTGGAGCCGTTGGTGTGTTCGTTGCTGACGGTCTGGTGCGTAACGGGGGCTGGCATGAGAAGTCTCCTTGTTTGAGGTGTGCGTGATGTTTCGGTTTGCTTGTCGGTGTCGACCTCGATCACCGATGCAGCCACTTTGCCTGAGAGGAGGGGCGCGCGCTGTGAGGTGGGCCACAGGCGCATTTTTTCTGGCAAGGCCGTGAGGAGCTGCGCCCAGAGCCGCGGTCGGAAACTGCGCCTGGGCTTCCGTGTTAATCTGTTGCGGGTCCCGCCTGAAGTTCGGTTCCCGAGGGAGCGCCGCCATGTCCGACAAGCCGGCCGAGCTTGAACACATGCGTCTGGATCAGCTGGATATTTTTCGAAGCGTCGCTCCAGGGGTCATGCAGCAGTTGATCCGCCGCGCGCTTCGCCGCACGTTGCAGAAGGCCGAAATCCTTTTCAACGTCGGCGATCCCTCCGATGCGCTTTATGTCATCGCTTCCGGGCGCATGCGTATTTGGACCGTCTCGGCGGCCGGCGTCGAGGTGACGCTGAACGTGCAAATCGCCGGCGCCATTTTCGGCGAGATTGGCATGCTCGACGGCAGCATCAGGACGGCAGGCGCCTCCGCCATGACGCCGACCGAGCTCATCGTCATCTCGCGCAATAGTTTTTTCGGCGCGCTGGACATGGATTCCCAACTCGCCCGCAACGTGATCGCGTTGCTTTGCCAGAGATTGCGCTGGACGACGGCCCGCATGGAGGACGCTGTCCTGCGCCCTGCGCCGCAGCGGCTGGCGAGACTCCTCGGCCATTTGGCCCAGGACCACAGCCGCCCGACGCCGCGGGGCCAGGAGATCACCATCAAGCTGACACAGGGCGAACTCGCCCAATGGACGGCGATGTCGCGCGAAAGCCTGAACAAGCTGCTCAATCGCTGGATCGACGAGGGCGTCGTCTTCCAGGACAAGGGCGTGCTCACGATCTGCAACCCTGATTTGCTTGAGGATCTCGCGGAGGCCCGCAGAATGACGCTTAGTGCGGCCCCGACAGCACGGCCTTGGCGCCAATGAGGAACTTCAGCCGCTCGCGTTCCGAGGGAATCTCCAGCGCCAGAATCTGAATGAGCTGCTCCGCGTCGCGGCGCTCCTCCGCCTCGCGCAGAACAAACAGCTTGGCGACCGGTCCGATATAGGCCGTGAGGAGCTGGGCGAGCCGGCCCAGGCTCGAGTTCGTCAAGGCCGGCGACGGCCAATTCTTTTGGCGACGGCGTGTCCATCGTCGCATCGCCCGTTGCTGTGGCCGGCTTCCCGCACGGCAGCTCGAGCTGGCTTGCTTTGGGCAACCGCACAGTCGCCGACGCCTTGACGAGGCCGGGGCGCGGCGCGGGTTGGCGCGATGGGGCCGGTCTGGGCGCGACCGTGCGGTCGAGCAAGGCCGCGGCCGGCCCCGGCTCGCCATCCGCCGGCAGCGCCAGCACCCGGAACGTTTCGATCCGTCGCGGACTATGCTTGAGCGTGGGGACGCCGCAATCGATGAAGGTGGCGGAGATGTGGGAGGCGACCGAATCCATCACGGCGGCCGAGACGAGAATGCCGCCGGGCTCCGCCAGGCTTTCGAGACGGGCGGCGATGACGAGCGGCTCGCCGAAGGGAAGCTCATCTTGGAAAAGCACTTCGCCGAGATGCACGCCAATGCGCAATTTGAGCGCGTAAAGCTTCGGCGATTCCGCCAGTCTGGACTGGATGCGCAGGGCGCATCGCACAGCGTCCACCGTACTCTCGAACAGCGCGAAGACGCCATCGCCGGGCATTCCGAAGAGCCACCCTCCGTGGTTTGCGAGCTCCTCGGTCGCGACCCGGCGGGTGGCCCAGAGCGCGTCGAGCGTATTGGTCTCGTCAATGCTTACGAGCCCGCCGAAGTTGGCGATGTCGGCCGCGAAAACGGCCCGCAGCCGGCGTCGACGCGCAGGGACGCCGCCAGGGGCGCGGGAGTCGGCAACGCGTGGGGCGACAGATTCCGCGCCAGCGACGCCCCGGTCGGGCGCGCCTGTGCCCGGAACGCCTTTGGCGGTGCTGTCCGTGAGTCTCATCGCGGCTGTTCCCCCATTCTAGAGCCTGTTCGGTGAACTCCGGTTCACCGGACAGGCTCGAGTTTCTTGTTCTCACGCATTTTCTTAACGCGAACCGGAATCCACTTCGCTCGAAAATGCTCTAGTGCGTCCTGCTTCCCGTCGGCCGCTCGCGGAGCGCGAGGAAGCGCTCTTTCGCGCGCTCATCGGGGATCTCGTCGGCGAGCCGACGGTAGAAGTCGTCGCGGCCCACAGCCATCTGCGCCTCCCTGTTGACGAGGCGTCTGGCGATAGGCCCGATTTCGCAAATCAACGCGTCGATCGCGGCCTTGATTTCTGCGTCGGAAATCGTCTCGCGCGCCCGCGCGGAGGCCATGTGGAAATCCTCGCGAAGCAGCTTTTCGGCGGCCTTCCGGAACTGCGCGATTTCGGCGTCGGATTTGATCTGCTGGCTTAGCGAGGCAATCAGCGCTGCGGCGTCGGTCGTCTCCTGCAGCGCCTGATTGACGACGAAGCGTGCGATGGGACCCAGCCAGCGCGCAAGGGTGCGGCTCAATCCGTCGATCGCGTCGACCGAAAGCTGATCCGCCATGGTTCCGCTCAGATTCGTCGGGGCGGGGCTCGCCGCCGCCTCCGTGACCGCGGTCCGCGATAGCTTGGTCAGATCGACCGGGAGCAGATTGTCGTTGGTTCGGGCCTCCATCGCCGCGTTCAGCGCGTCCACGAAATGCTCCGCGGTCTGGAACCGGTCTTCCGGGTTTCGGGCGAGGGCCTTTTGTGCGACGGCGTCCATTTCGGCCCACATCGCCGGCCGCAGCGTCATGATGGACGGCGGCAGTTCGTTGAGCAGCTTTTGCATGAGTTCGGGCAGCTCGGAGGCCACGAAAGGCTTTGCGCCCGTGAGCAACTGGAAAAGGATCACGCCGGCCGCGAAGAGGTCTGTCCTGGCGTCGGCGGGGCGCCCAGGAAGCGTTCCGGCGCCATATAGTTCGGCGTGCCCGCCGCCCCAAAACCGCTCGACGTCGTCAAGTCCAGCGAGTCGAGGCGCGCCACGCCGAAATCGGCGACCTTGATGGACGCCGCCGAGGGACAGAGGATGTTGGCCGGCTTGACGTCGCGGTGGAGAACGCCTTTGGAGTGGGCGTGATCCAGAGCGAGCAGGATCTGAGCCATGATCTCTCCCACCTGCCGGATGGGGACGAGCGCACCGGTCTGGATCACGTTCTCCAGCGTGCCGGCGTTGACATACTCCATGACGATGTACGGCCTTTTTTCGTGCTCAACAAGGTCGAACACGGTCACAATGTTGGGATGCAGGCAACGCGCAGCCGCTTGCGCCTCGGTGGTAAAGCGCTTGAGGAAGCCGTCGGTGTCGTTGACGTCGTCGAGGATCTCGGGACGCAGCGTCTTGATGGCGAGCGGCCGGTCGATCAGTTCGTCATATCCCTTGTAGACGATGCCGATCGCCCCGCGCCCGATCACGTGGTCGATGCGGTACTTTCCCACGCGTTTGGGAACTGGGTCGCCGTTCATCGCGCCGCGTCTCTAGGCTGTGGCTCCCTTTTGGGGCGTTCCCCTGACGGCGGGCCAACCCCCTTGTCGAGCAGCTTCATTGCGCTGTCCAGACTGCGGCGCATCCGGTTGAAGGAGCGGGAGAGCGACGCAACTTCGTCGGCGCCCGGATATTCGAACTCGGAGACCGAGGTCTCGCCCATGCTGTACGCCTCTGCGATCCTGGCCATCCGGTTCACCGGCGAAATCACGTAGCGGCCAAGCAGGACGTTGAGCAGGCCGAGCAACGCGAGAAAAATAAGGCTCGATACGCCCACGAAGAACATCATGTTGCGCCAGACCCTCGCGTCGGTGGCGCTCATGGGTATCGAGATGATCTGCGCGACGATGGTCTGGTTCAGCTTCCAGCCGAAACCGTTCTTGGCGCCGTAGAGGGCGACCATCGACGGCGGAGCCTTGTCCGGCGTCGAGTGGCAGGCGAGGCAGCTCTCGTCCTTGATCGTCATCGGATAGGTCACGGTATATTGCGGCCCCGCATCGGTTTCGCGGATGGCGGTGTCCTTGTCGAGTCCGGGGTTGGCGGTGAACTTCTCCACGAGATCCTGCTCCCAATCCCGCGCGAGGTTTGCCGGGTTGGTCGGATTAAGCGCCGCTTCCTTGTAGAAGAACTGCGGATAGAATCTTCGAAAGTTTCCGAAGACCGCCCGGGCCGAGAATGCCGGAATCGTCTGGGGGAGGAATTGGATCGCCGACGGATCGGCCAGCAGGGGTTGAATTTCGTCGCTGGTGTATTTGCGGACCGACAGCGCCTGCGCCCGCACCACATCGACCTGCGCCTGCAATTGCTCCAGGGCCTCGCGGCGCGACAGCTGGTAGAACGGCCAGAGGCAAAGGCCAAGTCCGAGCAAATAACAGGCCGCCAAGATGATATTGAAGCGGAGTTCAAGCCCATCTCAATACCCCGCACTTTCGCCGTGCGAAAACTAGCTCGTGACCGTGAAACCAAGGTGGGCTGCTGCTGGTTTCGTGGATATTGCGAAAAAGTGTTCGCTTGAATTGGAGGTGGGCAATGGCCTGTGGCGAGTTCGAGCGTGGATGGGCGCCGCGCAGGGCTGCGGCGCTTCGGTTTTCACGAAAACGTGTTGCTGTGCAGGGACGGAAATGTCGGCCGGTCCCGGCGCCACGAGGAGACCTGCCCCCACTGAAATCGGTGGAGGCGCAAAACGGGGTCGCCGGGGACCTGCGCTATGAACTTTTTTCAATTCGGGCTCACGCAGTCCTTGGGGAGGGAATGGTTTGCATCGGCACGGGCGGCTGTCGGCCGCAGGCTGCTTCCACGCTGGATCGTCGTCGCCGCCGCGTTGGCGGCGATGGCCTGGTGGGCGGCGCCATGGCGGGCCGAAGCGGCCGGCAGAGTGGCGCTGGTGATCGTCGGTGAAAACTACCAGAAGCTCCAGAAGTCGAGCATAGGCTCCAAGCGCGCGACCGCCATTGCCGAGGCGCTGCAGGCCAAGGGTTTCGAGGTCCTGCTCGGCGCGGATACCGCCAATTCCCGGACGAGGGCCATGTTGCTCGATTTCGCCCAGAAGGCGAACGGCGCCGACCTCGCTGTGGCGTTCCTCATCGGCCACGTCACGGCGGCGGGCGGCCAGAGCTTCTTCCTGCCGGTCAACACGGAATTAGGCGCCGCCACGGACTTGTTTTCGCGCGGCATCTCGGTCGCCTCCGTGGCGCAGATCGCGGGCAAGGCCGGGGCCGGCGCGGTCATCGTGCTGATGACCACGCCAAATTTCGAGACCGTGGTCCCGGGTCTGGACTCTCGCCCCCAATACGCCGCCGACAACCCGAAGTCTGTCGTCACCGTTTTCTCGTCCTCCGGCAAATTGCCCGTTTCCCGCGTCGACGCGGTGAGCGAGCAGACCGCGGAGGCCATCGCGAAGCTTTTGCAGCAGCCGGCGCCCAGTCTCAAGGACATGGTCAAGGCCGCTTCGGCGGATGTCGGCGCGGTCTTCGGCGCGCCCGCCGACGTCAGCTTTGCGAAGCCGATCCCGCCGCCGGAAAATGCCGCGGCCTCCGGCGCACAGGTTCTGGCCAAGGCTGTGACCGACCCCGGGGCCGGCTCGCAGGACAAGCAGAGGGTTCAGCGCCGAGTCCGGCGCACAGTCGGAGGCCGTCCAACTCCAGTTGCAGCAGGCCAGGACGGATCTGGAAAGGGCAAGGCTAGAGACGCAGAGGGCGCAAGCAGAGGCGTCACGCGCTTCGGCTGACGCCGAGAAGGCCAAGGCCGAGGCTCAAGCCGAAATCGCCCGGAGGCAAGCGGGGACAGCGAAATCCTCCGAACAGGTCGGCGCCGTTGCGCCAATCGACGAGAAGCTCCTCGGCACGGTTCAGCGCCGGAGAATCCAGGAACGGTTGCGGGATATGAGCCTCTATACAGGCCCGATTGATTCCATCATGGGCCCGCTGACGCGCGAGGCGATCATGGGTTACCAGCGCAGCAAGGGCGCCCAGGTGACGGGCTATCTTACGCCTGAACAGTTTCAGGCGCTTTTGCCCGACGGCAATTGAGGCGGGACGGCGTGGCAGTCGCCGTTCCCCGTGTTTCCGCCCTGTTCGGAGCGCGGATGGGAACGGGGAACATTTCCAAGTCACGGGAGCAGGAGCACAGGGCAAATGGATGGCAGCCCGCCCGATCTGAAGGCATTCCTGGTCTCAACACCTTTCTTCGGCGGCCTCGCAGACGCAAGTCTTGATCTCCTGGTCTCAATGCTGGTCGAGCGCCGGTTCGACGCCGGAGACATTGTCGTGTCAGAAGGGGAGACAGGGCGCTCAATGTATATTGTTCACGCAGGCAAACTTGCGGCGAGCAAGCTCGGGAATTCGGGGCGCGTGATTTGCATGGCGGGGCTCGGGCCGGGTGATTTTTTCGGCGAAATGACGCTTATCGAAATGCAGAACCGATCAGCCACTGTTATCGCTGAGAGCCCGACTGTGCTGTACGAACTCTCGGCCCGAAGCCTTTATGCGTATTACAAGGCCGACATCCACGCGTATGTGTTGGTGATGCTAAATATCAACCGGGAGCTCTGTCGGCGGCTCCGTCGCGCCGACAATCGCATTGCAGAGATCGTCGATGCCTCACGCGAGTAAATGGCGCGGATTTGCCTGTCCGGCTTCTGCCCCCTGGTCCGCATCGCCCGCAGGTTTTCCAGCAGGCGGACCCTGCCTCTTTTCGCGAGGCGACCCGACCGCCATATGAGGTGGAGCCACAGTCGACGGCGGCAAAGACGCGTCTTGGTCTTGCCGTTTCAATGCTGAAAGTCGAATGGCGATCAAGGGGAGCCACGTGAGCCCGCGAGGCCTTGCTGCAGAGCCCGGAGAAACGCGCAACCGTTACGCCGCCGCGCGGCGGAACGCCGACTGGACCATCGACCAGGACTGGCCATCCTATTCGGTGCGGGAGCACGACCGCTGGAGCCGCCTTTTCGCTCGGCAGGAGAGGCTGTTGCCGGGGCGCGCGTGCGACGCCTTCATCAAAGCCAGGTCGAGGCTCGGCCTGTGCGGCGCGGGGGTTCCCGATTTCGCGGAACTGTCGACAAAGCTGTCGGCGATGACCGGTTGGCGCGTCGTGCCGGTCGCCGGCCTCATTCCGGACGACGCTTTCTTCGACCACCTGGCAAACCGCCGCTTTCCGGCTGGCGCCTTCATACGGCCCGAGAAAGAACTCGACTATCTTGAAGAGCCCGACGTTTTCCATGACGTCTTCGGCCATGTGCCCCTGCTCGCGGATCCCGTCTATGCCGCCTTCCTCGAAGCCTATGGCAAGGGCGGCCGCCGGGCGCTCGCCCGAGGGCAATTGCATAATCTCGCCCGGCTCTACTGGTATACGGTCGAGTTCGGCTTGATCTCCTCGCCGGCGGGATTGCGCATTTTCGGCGCGGGACTCATGTCCTCTCCAGCCGAAACGATTTTTTCGCTCGAAGACACATCCCCGAACCGCATCGCTTTTGATCTTGAGCGGGTCATGCGGACGAAATACATCATCGACGATTTCCAGCAGACCTATTTCGTGATCGACAGTTTTGAAAAGCTGCTCGACGATTGCTACCAGGATTTCGACGCCCTATACGACCGTCTCCGCTCGGCGCCGGAAATCGAAGCCCATGCGCTTGCCGAGGGCGACCGGATCATAGCCAGGGGCGATTTCCATTATTTTCGGGCCAGGGGCAAAGCGCCAGACTCGGCCGCGTGAGTCGCGCTCCTGCCGCCCGATCGACACTACATCCTGCTCGATCGCACCGAAGATCGAGTTGTCGCGGTCATCCCGCATCTCGATACGAACGCGGTCGCCGCGCCTAAGGAACGGCGTGCGGGCTTCTCCCTCCAGCAGGGCTTCGACAACGCGCAACTCGGCCAGGCAGGAATAGCCGGCGCCGCCGGCCGCGACCGGCTGGCCGGGACCGCCATCGGCCGCGCGGTTCGACACTGTGCCGGAGCCGATGATCGCGCCGGCCGACAGCGGACGGGTGCGCGCCGCATGGGCGATCAGCCGGCCGAAATCGAATGTCATGTCGCTCCCCGCGTCGGGACGGCCGAGCGGCGCCCCGTTGAGGAAGGAGAGGAGCGGCAGGTGAAGCTTGCCGCCGTCCCAGGCGGCGCCCAGTTCGTCAAGCGTCACCGCCACGGGCGAAAAAGCCGAAGACGGCTTTGACTGGTAAAAGCCAAATCCTTTGGCGAGTTCTGGTCCCGTCAATCCGCGCAGCGTCACGTCATTGACGAGCATCACCAGCTTGATGTGCGAACGCGCGGTCGTCTCGTCGACGCCCAACGGGACGTCATCGGTTATGACGGCGACTTCCGCTTCGAGATCGAGCCCGAGACTTTCATTCTCCATGAGCGGGATCGGATCGCGCGGGCCGAGAAATGCGTCGGAGCCGCCCTGATAAATTAACGGGTCGGTCCAGAACGACGGCGGCATGTCCACCCCCCGCGCTTTTCGGACGAGGGCCACGTGATTCACATAGGCCGACCCGTCGGCCCAATGATAGGCGCGCGGCAAGGGGGAAGCGCAGTCGCTGTCGCGATAGGGGAACGTCTCGGCCGAACCGTCCTCGACACGCCGCGCCAGCGCTGCGAGCTTTGGCGCGACACGCGCCCAGTCGTCCAGCGCCGCCTGCAGCGTCGGCGCAATGCCTCCCGCCAACGTCGCGTGCGAAAAATCCTTCGACACGACCATGAGGCGGCCGTCGCGACCATGCTTGAGCGAGGCCAGTTTCATGAAGCGTCCAGTCTCACGGCTTGCCGTCGAATTTCTTGCCGAGGCCCGCCCAGCAGTCGACGTAGTCGTCCTGCAGGGTTTCGAGCGTGGCGGCGTAATCGGTCAGGTGCTGAGGAAAGCGCGTTTCGAACATGAAAGCCAGGGTGTCAGCGAGTTTTTCGGGTCCAAGCCTGGCCTCGGCCGCGCGAGCGAAGGACTGGGCGTCGGGACCATGCGGCAGCATGCAATTGTGCAGCGACACGCCGCCCGGAGCAAAGCCTTGCGGCTTTGCGTCGTACTGGCCGTAAATCAGCCCCATGAATTCGCTCATGATGTTCATGTGAAACCACGGCGGGCGAAACGAATGCTCCGCAACCTGCCAACGCTCCGGAAAGATCACGAAATCGATATTGGCGGTTCCCTCCTCGCCGGACGGCGCGGTCAGAACTGAAAAAATCGAGGGGTCCGGGTGATCGAACAGCAGCGCCCCGACGGGCGCGAAGGTGCGCAGATCGTATTTGTAGGGCGCGTAATTGCCGTGCCAGGCGACGACGTCCAGAGGCGATTGGCCGATCTCGCAGGCATGGAATTTTCCACACCATTTGACGGTGAGGCGGCTGGGCGCCTCCCTGTCCTCGAAGGCCGCGACCGGCGTCTTGAAGTCGCGCGGATTGGCGAGGCAATTGGCGCCGATCGGACCGCGGTTCGGCAGCGTGAATTTGGCGCCGTAATTCTCGCACAGATATCCGCGTGCAAAGCCGTCGACGAGATCGACCCTGAATTTGACGCCGCGCGGAATGACGCAGATTTCGCCTGGAGCCACGGCGATGCGGCCGAACTCGGTGAAAAGGGCGAGCGATCCCTGTTGCGGCACGATGAGAAGCTCGCCGTCGGCATTGTAGAAATAGTCGTCGGCCATCGACGCCGTGACGAAATACAAGCCCGCCGCCATGCCCGTCTGCGTGTTGACGTCGCCAGCCGTGGTCATGGTGCGAACGCCCCCGACGAAGGTGAGTTTTTCCGAAGGGATCGGCACGGGGCTCCAGCGATACTGGCCGATGGGCCTGTCCTGCCCATATAAGCATGGCGCCGATTTCCAATGGGGCAGATCGACCCTCGTGAACCGTCCCGTGTGCCGGACGGACGGCCGGATTCGATAGAGCCAGGACCGCTCGTTCAAGCCGCGCGGCGCCGTGAAGGGGGAGCCGGAAAGCTGCTCGGCATAGAGCCCGTAAGCGCAGCGCTGCGGCGAATTCTGACCGACGGGGAGCGCCCCCGGAAGCGCCTCCGTTTCGAAATCATTTCCGAAACCTGGCATGTAGCCTGCCGGCGTGGCGGTCATCGGCGCTACTCCGCAGCCTTGCGAGTCAACACGCCGCGCCGGACCTGGTCCTCCTCGATCAATTCGAAGAGCGCGCGGAAATTGCCTTCGCCAAATCCCTCGTCGCCCTTGCGCTCAATGAACTCGAAGAAAATCGGACCGATGACGGTCTTGGAAAATACCTGGAGGAGCACTTTTGGCGCGCCTCCCTCGACGACGTCTTCACCGTCGATGAGAATGCCGAGCGACCTCAGCCTTTCCTTTTTTTCACCGTGGCGGGGCAAGCGCGCATCGATCCTCGCGTAGTAAGTCTCCGGCGGCGGCGGCATGAATGCGAGCCCCGCCTCGCGAAGCGTCGAGACCGTTTCGTAAATGTCGCGGCATCCGCAGGCGATGTGCTGGATTCCCTCGCCCTCGTATGC
Source organism: uncultured Alphaproteobacteria bacterium (assembly GCA_963713695.1). Classification (GTDB taxonomy): domain Bacteria; phylum Pseudomonadota; class Alphaproteobacteria; order Rhizobiales; family Beijerinckiaceae; genus Rhodoblastus. The sequence goes on along the minus strand of CAVQMU010000002.1, from coordinate 17,924 downwards.
GCGCAGATATTCCTCGATCTGGCTATGTGCGTCGGCGCTTTCGTTGATGGGGATGCGGATCTTGCCGCAGGGGCTCGTCATGGCGCGCGAGCGCAGCCCCGAGAGCTTTCCTTCGATGTCGAAGTAGCGGATCTCCCGGAAATTGAAGAAGCGCCTGTACCAGTCCGCCCAAACGTCCATGCGCCCGCGATGGACATTGTGGGTCAGGTGATCGATGCAGGTGAGCCCGGCGCCCGCGACGCGCGCGCTGCGCTCCGTCGTCCAGACGAAATCGGCGTCCCAGATCGAGTTGTCGCCGCCGTCCCGATCGACCAGATAGAGCGGCGCGCCGCCTATTCCCTCGATCGCCGGGAAATTCAGCTCCATCAACCCGGCCTGGGCCGGAAAGGGCGCAGCGCCCAGGGCGACGGCCCGCTGAAAGGCTTTTTTCGCGTCGACCACGCGAAAGCCCATGCCGCAGGCCGACGGACCGTGCTTTCCCGTGAAATCGGCGGCGAAGCCTTTGGGTTCTGCGTTCACAAGATAATTGACGTCGCCCTGGCGATAGAGCGTGACGTTTTTCGAGCGGCCCCGCGCGACCGCCGCAAAGCCCATCATTTCGAACAAGGCGACGAGCTTTTCAGGCTGGGCGTGAGCGAACTCGACGAAAGCAAACCCGTCCGTGCCCATTGGGTTCTCGGGCGAGATCGTCGCGGGCGGGGCGTCGTGCGGGAAGGGTCCCATGCTCTGGCCTCCCTTTTCTCATTCCGTCTCTAGCATATAGGCGCCGCCAGTCAGGTCTCCAAGCCACGCCTCCGCTCTGGGTGAGTCGTCCTGTGGAGGCATGAGCTTGCACGAGACAAAACTCCGCCAACACAACATGGACGCAGCCCTCAAGGGTTCGCGCGAGGTCGCCTGCGCCGGATAATACCGAATCGACGCCCCAAAAATTCTCGGATGGCGGCTTTGCGGCCTCGTGGACCTCACCCCATTTCGTCGTGCTCGGGTTTTGCCGGCGCTTCGATTGCAGTGGTTCCAGGCGCACCAATAGCGGCATGAGAGCGGAGAGCCTGCGACGATCGCTCCGAGGGTAGAGCAAAACGATCGGGCAGCCCGCGATGAATGTCCCCGCCGTCCAAACTTTCGGCGTTCATTTCAGGAGCCCCCTGAGCGCCTGCGATCAGCCGGATATAATGTTCAGCATGTTGGAGATAGTTCTCGGCGGAGACGGGATCGGAGCCCGTATGTGCGTCTCGCGCCAACTGAAGATATTTTTCTGCAATGTGTCGGGCGGTGCCACGTATCCTGATATTTGGTCCGTTCGAATCATAAGTGCGATTTTGAGCGTTTGGTTCGCGGCGCCTGTCTGCCGGGCGATTGCGTTGCCGGCTCATCTGATCGGTTTTCATTTCCTGTCCTGTATAATTTGCAAGTTCGATGGCCGTGACCGCGCCAGTTGACGGCCCCAGCTTGGCCGCCATACGGCGCGTCACGGCCATTCCGGGGAAGACCGGGATCGCTTGCATTGGCGCGAAGACTCGCGGTCACCGATCAGTTTTGTCCGCAGCCGGCGACGAAGGCGTCTCCACCGGAGCTTTATCTGAATGGGCCGGCGTCCTGAAAACGGAAACGAGCGCCATGCTGACAAGCAGCACGACGATGATTGGAACGACCGGGCTCCAGGAAGGGCCTGCCTCTTTCGGTTCCGCGACGGGAATGATCCGCTTCGCCTTCGAGACCGGAAGGAGCGCGAAAATCCGTCCTGCGATGGCGGCGCCATCCGCGCCGCTGCAATCGGGAATCATGCGAGCCAGCACGTCAAGGGCGGCGTTTCTGGGCAGTTTCGCGATCCGCGCCGCTTCTTTCCAGGGATCAGCCCCGGAGCGGGCGATCGCCGAAATGATCGTCAAGGGCATCCCATTTTTTTCGTTGCCCACGACAGCATCGAGGAAAGGCTCGAATTCCGGGCCAAGCGGCGGGAAACCATGCGACATGCTCACTCCAACGCCAAGGTCAAGCCGCCTGCCATGAGGGCTCATTGACGCCAATCGTCAGGCGCGGTCGTCGGCTGTCCCGTCACTTCGACTCGGACGAACTCACAGGACTGCGGCAGCTTCGAATCCGAAAAGCGAAGCGCAAGCAGCAAGCCTTGGTCCGTCTGCAATTGGAGGTCGGTGCGGCCGAACAAAGTTTTGAGGGCATCGCCCGGCAACTGGATCTCGCCACTGCCCGTAACGCCGGTCGAGGGACGAAAATAGCCGTCCAGGTCGAACTTGACCGGCGTGACCGTCTCTCCGTTCAGCTTTACCGCGCCCTCGCCGGAAATTCCGCCGAGATAGCGCAGTCCTGTTGTTTTAAAGGCCATGGGTTCACCCGTTCTCCTGGTCGATTTTCAAGGCGGCGGCAAGGTCGTTCGCGTCGATGGGAATCATCTGGACCGGCCTGTTCGCCAGGCATAGTTTTTCCTCAGCCGGGGCCGCCGTGTTCGCGTCCCCTTGATACGACCAGGTCCTGAATCAGGGTTGCAGGCCCAGGAAGCGCCGGGCCATTGCGCCGAGGTCCGAGGCCGGGCAAGGGACGCTGTCACGGTTCAAAACCATCCGCCAGCGAAACGTCAGCTGACGATTTCGAGCTTGTCGGCCGACATCTTGCCGCTCTTGCGGTCGGCGACGAGTTCGAAGGAAACCTTGTCGCCCTCTCGCAACTGGCTGAGCCCTGCCCGCTCCACGGCGCCGATATGGACGAACGCGTCCTGACCGCCGCCGTCCAGAGCGATGAAGCCAAAGCCTTTTTCGGAATTAAACCACTTTACGGTTCCCCGAGGCGCGGAAACCCCTTTCCAGATAGGCGGACATGCTCGCCGGCGGAGACGCCGCCGATCGAAAAGCGCACTTCAAGCAGCTGTTTGTTTGGCGATTTCGAGTAATTTCGGCCTGAAATTATTTTTGCAAGTCGCCCGACGACTTTCCATAAGTGGGTTGATTTCCTTGGAATACAAGAGATGATTGAACTTATATTCATACGGGACTGACTGCGTCGGCAAAGAATGTCGCGCGAGAGACGCCACGGACGGCATTGCGTCGCGATCCCCCTTGGAGGCAAGGCTTGATCACGCTTCGAATCCAGCACAAGACCACTTATCGATATCGTCGTCCCCTCAGTCTCGGTCCGCATCGCCTGATGCTGCGCCCGCGCGAAAGTCGCGATCTGCGTCTGGTCTCGAGCGAGATCCAGATCAGTCCGACTGCGGCGTTGACCTATTCGCAGGACGTGTTCGGCAATTCCGTCGCCGCAGCGGTGTTTGGCTCTTTCGCCGACACGCTCGTGATCGATGCCGCCACGCAACTTCGGCTGGACGCGGAGCCATGGCCGGTCTTCGACGTCGCGCCGTCGGCCATGAACTACCCCTTTCAATACGCCGAGGCTGAGCGGACCGACCTCGGCGCCTTGATGTTCCAACAAGACCTTGACCAGGCCGGACGACTGCGAAACTGGACATGGGCGTTCGTCAGCGGCGTCCAGACGGACACATTGGCGCTGCTCAAGGATCTTTGCGCCGGCGTGGCGCATGAGATCAATTACCAAAGCCGGGACGACGAAGGCGTCCAGTCGCCGATCGAAACGCTTGATCGCGGCTGGGGCTCATGCCGGGATCTGGCGGTGTTGTTTGTCGAGGCGGCGCGCTGTCTTGGCTTTGGCGCGCGAATTGTATCGGGCTATCTGTTCGTTGGAGATTCGGGAGCCCAGGGGTCCCTCGACGCCGGTTCGACCCACGCCTGGGCGGAAGTCTATGTGCCAGGGGCGGGATGGATCACCTTCGATCCCACCAATCGCGTGGTCGGCGGATTCAACCTGATACCGGTCGCGGTCGCGCGCGACATCAGGCAGGCGATGCCGGTGACCGGCAGCTTCATCGGCGCCGCAGACGATTTCCTCGGCATGTCCGTGGAGGTTCGAGTGACCGCTCAGGCGTAAGCTCGACCTCGCGCCTCGGGCGGGGCGCGGCGAGAAGGCCCAGGACGCGAATCCGCTCCGGTGGGCAACGCCGGGTCGAGAGAGCCAGCGACTTTTTCGCGCATAATGACAGATTGTCCATCGCCGCGACTTTCAGGCCCCTATCCGACGAGCAGTTTCGCGGCGACGATCGAAAAAGCGAAGCGAATGCCGGCGCGCGAAAGCTAGCGTGGACGGGCGCGCTCGATGATTTCGCGAAACGCGACGCCCGGCGGCAAGGCGCCATATTGGTGCGCGCCGCGCGCTTCCAGCCGCGACGCGCAGAAGGCGTCGGCGACCGCTGACGGCGCGTGCCGCACCAGCAGGCTCGCCTGCAATCCGGTCGCCAGCCGGTCGACGAGGTCTCGAGCGCGAGGCTCGAAATCGTCTGATGCCCGCATGTCCTCGCGCAAAGCTTCGATGTGCCGGTCAAGGGCTGCGGCGCCGCCTTTCGCCAACGCCATTTCGGCAAGATAGGCGTCGAGCGCTCCGGGCGTGCGGCTCATGGCGCGCAGCACGTCGAGGCATTGCACATTGCCCGACCCTTCCCAGATCGCATTGACCGGGCTTTCACGGAACAGGCGTGGCATCGGTCCGTCCTCCATCACGCCGGAGCCGCCGATGCATTCCATCGCCTCATAAGCCACTCCAGGCGAGCGCTTGCAGATCCAGTATTTGCCGACGGCCGCGCCAATGCGGAAAAGCTGCGCCTCCTGCTCGTCGGCGCGATCGTCGAGCGCGCGGGCGATGCGCATGGTCAGCGCGATGGCCGCTTCGGCCTCGAGCGCGAGATCGGCGAGCACGTTCTGCATGATCGGCTGGTCGATCAGCAGCTTGCCGAAGGCCGCGCGCTGGCGGCAATGATCGATGGCCTGGGATGTGGCCATGCGCATGCCCGCGGACGAGCCGATCATGCAATCAAACCGCGTCATGGCGACCATTTCGATGATGGTGGCGACGCCGCGGCCTTCCCGCCCGACCATCCAGCCGAGCGCGCCGCGCAATTCCATTTCGCTCGTGGCGTTGGAGGCGTTGCCCATTTTCTTCTTGAGCCGCAGCGCCTGGAGCGGATTCTTCGTTCCGTCCGGACGCCAGCGCGGCACGAGGAAGCAAGAAAGGCCTCCAGGCGCCTGCGCCAGCACGAGGAAGGCGTCGCACATCGGCGCGGAGACAAAGAACTTGTGGCCGACCAGCTCATAGGCCTGTGCGGGACCGCCGGCGCCAACTGGAATTGCGCGCGTCGTATTGGCGCGCACGTCCGAGCCGCCCTGCTTTTCGGTCATGGCCATGCCGATGGTCACGCCCTGCTTCTGATCGACCGGCACATTGCGCGGGTCGTAGATGCGGGCCGTGAGCTTGGGCGACCATTCCCTCGATAATTCCGGCTGCAATCGAAGGCAGGCCGCGGCGGCGAAGGTCATGGTGACAGGGCAGCCATGGCCCGCCTCGACCTGGCTGTGCATATAAAAGCGCGCGGCGCGCGCGACATGCGCACCCTTGCGCGGATCTGTCCAGGGCGAGGAGTGCAGCCCTTCCTCGATCGACGTCTGCATGAGCCGGTGGTAGGACGGATGGAAGGTGACGTGATCGATCCGGCGCCCATAGCGGTCGTGCGTGTCAAACTCCGGCGGATGGCGGTTCGCGAGCGCGCCGAGTTCGAGATAATCGGCAGCGCCGATGCGCGCGCCAAAATCCGACAGGTCATTGGCCGCCCATTCCGCGCCCTCGCGCGCAACCGCCTCCTTCAAGGGAGCATCGGCGCCGAACAGGTTGTAATCCGCCAATGCGAGCGGCTGGTTGATCACCTCATGCGTGGCGGCGCCATATCGATCCGACGGGTCGTTCGGCATGTTTTTCTCCCGGGACGCAATATGCACGGGATTTATGCGCGCCGCCACGGCGGTTGTCAGGGGTCAGCGAGTTTGATGTCGACCGGCCGACATCTCCTTCTCGCTCGGGAATAGCGCCGGAAACTATCCCCCTGCCCCAAAATACAGGATGCGATCCGCAAACGTGTAATGGGACTCGACCGTCATCGCGGCGGCAAACACAAGCACGGCCAAGGGCGGGGCCAATATTGCGTAGATCAGCGCCAGCCGCTCCCAGGCCATGTGCATGAATACGCCGATGATCAGGCCTGCCTTCACGAACATGAACAACAGGATGAGGCTCCATCGGACATAGCCGTGAAGCCCGAAATAATCGACCAGATAGGAGCACGAGCTGAGCACGAACAGCCAGAACCAGACGAGGAGATAGAGCTTGATGGGATGCTGCTGCCCGTGGTCTTCCTGGAGATCTGCTGTGGTCATGGCCGTCCGCTTTCACCAGAGGTAGAACAATGCGAAGATGAACACCCAGACAAGGTCGACGAAATGCCAGTAAAGCCCGGTGATCTCGACAATTTCGTAGCGGCCCTTGCGACTGGTGAAGAAGCCTTGTCGCTCGACGTCGAAATCGCCCTTCAGGACCTTTCGCGCGATATTGATCAGGAAGATCACGCCAATCGTCACGTGTGTGCCGTGAAACCCCGTGATCATGAAGAAGGATGAGCCGAATTGCGGCGCGCCCCAGGGATTGTGCCAGGGCCGCACGCCCTCGAGGATCAGCTTCGTCCACTCGAACGCCTGCATGCCGACAAAGGTCGCGCCGAAAGCCGCGGTGGCGAACATGAGCATGGCGGCTTTCACACGGTCGTGGCGATAGCCGTAATTGACCGCCATCGCCATGGTGCCGGAACTGCTGATCAGGACGAAGGTCATGATCGCGATGAGCAGCAGGGGCACGCTGACGCCGCCGATCTCCAGGGCGAAAACCTTGCTGGGATCCGGCCATGGATCGGTCGTCGACATGCGCACGGTCATGTAGGACGCCAGAAAGCAGGAGAAGATGAACGTGTCGCTGAGAAGGAAAATCCACATCATCGCCTTGCCCCAGGACGCCGTCCTGAAGGCGCGCTGATCCGCCGACCAATCGGAGGCGATCCCCTTCCAGCCAGGCTCCAGCGTCGACGTATCGCCTGACTCCCTAAGCGTCGATTCCGCGGTCATATCCATACCTCCGAAATCTCGTTTCAGCTGGCCAGCGCGCGGCAAATGGCGACGACGTCGCCACCCCAGCCCATGAGCAAAGCGAACAGGATCAGCCAGACGACGAGCAGAAAATGCCAGTAGATCGCGCAAAGCCTGATGGCGGATTGCGCCGGCGGATCGGAGACATCGCCGCGCGCCTTGACGACGGCCCTCGCAAGAGCCGCCATGCCGCCCGCCAGATGCGCGCCATGCAATCCTGTCATCAGGTAGAAGAACGAATTGGCCGGATTGTCCGACAGGAAATATCCGGCGGCGGCGAATTGCCGCCACGCCAGCAATTGTCCCGCCAAAAAAACGAAGGCGGCGGCGGCGCCAGCCAGGATGCCCAGCCGGGCCATCCGGCTTTCTCCCCGACGCGAAGCGAAGACAGCGATCTGCATGGCAAGGCTGCTCAAGATCAAAACGCCCGTATTGATCCACAACAGGCGCGGCATGGGGGCCGCCCGCCAGTCGGCCCCGGCGGCGCGCATCAGATAGGCGCTGGCCAGGAGAGCGAACAGGGAGCCGACGACCGCCAGCAGCAGGACCAGTCCGGTCTTCGCCGCCGGCTCCTTGCGCTGCTCGGGGTCCGAGAGGTCGCCGATCACCCCCTGCTCCAGCCAAGGCTTCGCGGTGAGGTTCTGGCTGACCAGATAGTACGCGGCGCCCGCCGCCAGCAGCGACAGGAAGACGGCGAGGATGATCATGCCGGCGCCTCTTGGACTGTCGGCGCCGCTTGGACTGCGGGCGGCTGGTTCTGCGGGATGAAATCTTCCGCTGCGCCGGGCACGCTGTAGTCATAGGCCCAGCGATAGACGACGGGCAGCTGCTTGCCCCAGTTGCCGTGCGCCGGCGGCATGTCCGGCGTCTGCCATTCCAGCGTCGTCGCGCGCCACGGGTTACGTTCGGCGACCTTGCCGGCGAACAGGCTTGAAATGAGGTTGTACAGGAACACGATCTGGGCGAAGCCGACGAACAGCGCGGCCATGGTGATGAACACGTTGAGATCGGCGGCGGACGGCGGAACGAAAGCCGTTTCGCCCAGTGCGTAGTAACGGCGCGGCACGCCGATGAGGCCGAGATAGTGCATCGGGAAGAATATGGCGTAGGTGCCGAGGAAGGTGACCCAGAAATGGAACTGGCCGAGCTTTTCGTTCAGCATTCGCCCGGTGATCAGCGGATACCAATGATAGATGGCGCCGAAAATGACGAGGATCGGCGCGACGCCCATCACCATGTGGAAATGCGCCACGACGAACATCGTCCCTGAGAGCGGCACGTCCACCACCACATTGCCGAGGAACAGTCCGGTGATTCCACCGATCACGAAGGTGACGACGAAGGCCAGCGCGAACAGCATCGGCAATGTCAGCCTGATATCGCCGCGCCAGAGCGTGAGCACCCAGTTATAGACCTTGATCGCTGTGGGGACGGCGATGATCAGCGTGCTCGTGGCGAAGAAGAATCCAAAGTTCGGATCCATGCCGCTCACATACATGTGGTGGCCCCAGACGACAAAGCTGAGCGCGCCGATGATGACGATCGCCCAGACCATCATGCGGTAGCCGAAAATGTTTTTCCGCGCATGAGTGCTGATCAGGTCGGAGACGATGCCGAAGGCGGGCAGCGCGACGATGTAGACTTCGGGGTGGCCGAAGAACCAGAACAGGTGCTGGAACAGGATCGGGCTGCCGCCGGCGTAGCCGAGATGTTCGCCGCTCTCGACAATCGACGGCATGAAGAAGCTGGTTCCAAGCAGGCGGTCGAACAGCATCATCACCGACGCCACGAACAGCCCCGGAAAGGCCAGCAGCGCCATGACCGTCGCAGTGAAGATGCCCCACACGGTCAGCGGCAGCCGCATCATCGTCATCCCCTTTGCCCGCAGTTGCAGCACCGTGACGACGTAATTGAGCCCGCCCATCGTGAAGCCGATGATGAACAGGATCAGCGAGGCGAACATCAGGACGATGCCCCATTGCTGCCCGGGCGTGCCGGACAGCAGGGCCTGCGGCGGATAGAGCGTCCAGCCGGCGCCGGTCGCGCCGCCGGGAGCGAAGAAACTGGCGACCAGCACCAGGACCGCAAGCTGATAGATCCAGTAGCTCAGCATGTTGACGTATGGAAACGCCATGTCGCGCGCGCCGATCATCAGCGGTATCAGGTAATTGCCGAAACCGCCGAGGAACAGCGCCGTCAGCAGGTACACGACCATGATCATCCCGTGCATTGTGATGAACTGGTAATAATTGCTCTGGTCGATCAGCGAGAATTTTCCGGGGAACGCCAGTTGCAGGCGCATCAGCCAGGACAGCACAAGCGCCACGAGGCCGATCGAGATGGCGGTGACGGCATATTGGATGGCGATGATTTTTGCGTCTTGCGAGAAGACGTATTTCGTCAGCCAGCTTCTTGGATGATAAAGCTCCACGTCGTCGAATTCCGGGGTATGGAGCGTCCCGTGTTCGCCTGCGCGAATTTCGACCATCACGTTCTCCCTGCCTGACGTCTTTTCGAGCGGTCCTTTGCGGACTTTCTTTGCGTCAGAATTTCATTGAGCCGCGGCGCGCGTGCGCTCCGTCGCCTGCGCCTTGCGCATCTGCGCGAAGGTCGGCTGCGACTGAATCCATTTCTGATAGTCCGCGTCGTTCTCGACAATCACATTGCCGCGCATAAATGGATGGCCGACGCCGCAGAAGCCGGCGCAGAGAATTTCGAAGGTTCCCGTCTTCGTCGGCGTAAACCAGAAATAGGTTTCGATGCCGGGCATCAAATCCATTTTTGCGCGAAATTCCGGCACGTAGAAATCATGCACGACATCGATCGATCGCAGCAGAATTTTCACGGGCTTGTTGATCGGCAAGTGCAGGTCGCCGCCAATCACCAGAACATTGTCCTGGGCGTGCGGATCGGCGGGATTGAGACCGAGGGGATTGCCGGCGTCGACAAAATGCGTGTCGACGAGACCGAGCCGGCCGTCCTTGCCGGGCAACCGATAACTCCATTGCCATTGCTGGCCGACGACTTCGACCGTGGCGGCGTCCGGCGGCGGATTGACGAAACGATGCCACACGACGAGGCCCGGGGCGAGCATGGCGGCGACGCCAAGCGCGGTGCCAGCCGCCAGCCAGGATTCCAGCTTCTTGCTCTCCGGCTGATAGTCGGCCTTCGTTCCCTCCTTGTGGCGGAAGCGAAAGACACAATAGGCCATGAAGCTGACGACGGCGATGAAGACGAAGCCGGTGATCCAGAAAGTGATGATCATGGTCGCGTCGATATATTGCCAATTCGAGGCAATCGGCGTCCACCACCAGGGACACAGCAGGTGGAAAGCCACAGATCCCACGACCAAGGCAATCAGTATCAATGCGACGTGCATATTGCCCGCCCAGCCCGGACCCTTCCGGAATTTCGGACACAATGGTTTTGCCCACCCGTCGCAGAGGACGTGCTGCCCGAACGGTTTTATTCGCCACGAACCGACCAACGTTCAAGGTTGCCCGGGAGTTCCGGGGCCGCCCCGCCGGACGCGAAATTTCTTGCCACAAGCATAGCTTAAGCCGTTATTACATCACAATAATTTCGGGTGACGCCGGGAAGTCGCGGGACTAGACTGGCAATAGAGTTCTCTGGTCGCGGCGGCTCTTGGCCGACCCTGTTTCAGCCTGTCATGCCGCGATGTCCAACCGACGGTTCGGGAGGAATGCCATGTGGATCAAAAACCCCGCCGAATGGGGCGCGGCTCAGATCGCCGCGACGGGTCACGCGATGCGTTCGCTGGGCCATGCCCTGGGCCATACCGACGTGGACGGCGCGCTCGCGCCCCCGCAAGTCCGGCGAATTTCCTTCGCCGATCTGCGCGAAGCCCTTGTTAGGGGCTTCAACGATTTCGCCGCCTTTCGCGACGACGTGCTCTTTATTTGCCTTCTCTATCCGGTCGCCGGTTTTGTCATCGCGGAGGCGACGTCGAACGCGGGCCTGTTGCCGCTGATATTCCCGTTGTTTGCAGGTTTCGCCCTGATCGGGCCCTTCGCGGCGGTCTGGCTCTACGAGATGAGCCGGCGCCGCGAGCGCGGCGAAAGCGTCTCATGGGTCGAGGGCTTCAAGAGCTTTGCTTCTCCTGCCGCCGCCTCGATCTTCAAACTCGGCTTGCTGCTGATCGGCATATTCGCCGTTTGGCTGGCGACAGCCATGAAGATCTACACGGCGACTGTCGGTCGGGAAATGCCGTCGTCGATGGCGTCGTTTGTCAGCGACGTGTTCACGACGTCTGTCGGCTGGACGCTGATTTTCGTTGGCGTCGGAATCGGCTTCCTTTTCGCGCTTGCCGTTCTGTCGATCAGCGTCGTCTCGTTCCCGCTGCTGCTCGATCGCCGCGTCTCCCTCACGACCGCCATTGCGACGTCGATACGCGCGATGCGGGTCAATCCCGCTCCCATGCTGGCCTGGGGCTTCATCGTTGCGGCTTCGGTCGTGGCCGGGATGATTCCGGCGATGATCGGACTGATCGTTGCGCTCCCGGTGCTTGGCCACGCGACCTGGCACTTGTATCGCAAGGTCGTGGTTTAGCGACGAAAGCGGCCAGGCCGTGACCGACGCATTGACGAGCAATAGACGCGAGCAAGACCAACCGGCTCCAGGCGGCGGCGATCTCCGTCTTCAGCACCAAGAACCGCGAACCCGTCCTGACCGAGTCCGTCCGCGCGCTCCACTCTGCTCCTACGCCTGCTCGCCCGTCCGCGCGATCTCGATTCGCCAGCCCTCGCGATGAATGCGTGGCGCGATCACGTCTATCTTGTTCGTCCTGAGCAAAAATCATTCGCTGTCTCAGGTGGTCATGGAGGTGAAACGCGCGACATCCAAATGGATCAAAACGCAGGGTAAAGAATTCGCAAAATTCCATTGGCAAAGTGGGTACGGAGCATTTTCCATCGGCCCATCCGGCGTCGACGAGGTGAAAACGTATATCGCCAATCAAGCCGAACATCACCGGGTGAAGAGTTTCCAGGAGGAATTCCGGTCGTTCTTGAAACGATATCAAATCGAATTCGATGAACGTTATTTGTGGGGATTTGATCGTAACCGTCACATGGATTTTCCCTGGAAGGGGAAGAACCTTCCGCCCCTTCAGGGCGGACCGTCAGGGTGGGCACGAAGTTGGCGTCGCCCGGGTGAATACCCTCCGCGCCGTTGGCGCGACAAACCAAAACACCACAAACCGAAGTGCGGCAAATTGAAACGTGGCAAGCGGAAACCGGGCCAATCCGAACCTGGCAGACCGAAGGGTGGCTCGTCAAAGTGTGACTAATCGAAGCGCGGCAAGTCGAAACCTGATCAATCGGAGCCTATGGTATGGTACAGGCAAAATCCTTCTTGCATCCAACGAATAAGCGCTGAAAGCGCTGCCGGGTATCAGCCCGGGCAACGCCCCGGGGCGCATGTACAATTGGCGGGCGCCCTGAAGGAGCGCAGGGGCCTTGCAAAGTCACTGCGTTGAAAAAATCGAAATCTCGATGTTTCTTCTGCGAATTCAGACCGGTTCCATTCAAACAATCCACAGAAGTTTAAATAGCTCCTTAACAATTATACTTGACATTTAAGAAACCGATGCTATAGTCGTTGGGCTAGACGGTAGCCTGCCTGCTGGACAGGAGGCCTTGCTCTTTGACAAACTGGGTAAGATGAGATGTGCCAGAACCCGTTCGATTGACTTTGGCATTTAGGTGCCAGGGGATTGAGTGAATCGAGCGATTAAAAAGTTCGCTTGGAAAACTTACGGTCCCGACATCCAGAAATGGCAGTCGGGCTTTTTGATTTTCTAAGCAGCCAGTTTCAAACGAGAGTTTGATCCTGGCTCAGAGCGAACGCTGGCGGCGTGCTTAACACATGCAAGTCGAGTGCGCGTCCTGTAGCAATACAGGATGGCGCACGGCGCACGGGTGCGTAACACGTGGGCAATCTGCCCTCGGATGGGGGATAACCCCGCGAAAGCGGGGCTAATACCGCATGACATTCCGGAGACTTCGGTCTCTGGATTCAAAGGCCGCAAGGCCGTCTGGAGGAGGAGCCCGCGCCCGATTAGCTAGTTGGTGAGGTAACGGCTCACCAAGGCTTTGATCGGTAGCCGGTCTGAGAGGATGGCCGGCCACACTGGAACTGAGACACGGTCCAGACTCCTACGGGAGGCAGCAGTGGGGAATATTGCGCAATGGGCGAAAGCCTGACGCAGCGACGCCGCGTGGGGGATGAAGCTTTTCGGAGTGTAAACCCCTTTCGACCCGGACGAATGACCCGCAAGGGTTTGACGGTACGGGTATAAGAAGCCCCGGCTAACTACGTGCCAGCAGCCGCGGTAATACGTAGGGGGCCAGCGTTGCTCGGAATTACTGGGCGTAAAGGGTTCGTAGGCGGTGCGGCAAGTTGGGAGTGAAATCTCTGGGCTTAACCCAGAGGCTGCTTCCAAAACTGCCGTGCTCGAGTGCGAGAGAGGCCAGTGGAATTGCAGGTGTAGCGGTGAAATGCGTAGATATCTGCAGGAACACCCGTGGCGAAGGCGGCTGAGCTGGATCGCAACTGACGCTGAGGAACGAAAGCTAGGGGAGCAAACAGGATTAGATACCCTGGTAGTCCTAGCCCTAAACCATCAGGACTTGGGGTGCGCCCGCGTAGGCGGGTCGTCCCGTAGCTAACGCGTTAAGTCCTGCGCCTGGGGAGTACGGTCGCAAGACTGAAACTCAAAGGAATTGACGGGGGCCCGCACAAGCGGTGGAACATGTGGTTCAATTCGACGCAACGCGAAGAACCTTACCTGGGCTTGAACCGCTACTGACCAACGGTAGAAATATCGTCTTCCCGCAAGGGACAGTAGTAGAGGTGCTGCATGGCTGTCGTCAGCTCGTGCCGTGAGGTGTTGGGTTAAGTCCCGCAACGAGCGCAACCCTTACTCGTAGTTGCCACCCGCAAGGGGGAACTCTACGAGGACTGCTCCGGATAACGGAGAGGAAGGTGGGGATGACGTCAAGTCAGCACGGCCTTTATGTCCAGGGCTACACACGTGTTACAATGCACGGTACAAACTGTTGCGAACCCGCGAGGGGGAGCTAATCGGAAAAAACCGTGCTCAGTTCGGATTGCAGTCTGCAACTCGACTGCATGAAGCTGGAATCGCTAGTAATGGCGTATCAGATCGACGCCGTGAATACGTTCCCGGGCCTTGTACACACCGCCCGTCACATCACGAAAGTGAGTTGTACTAGAAGTCGCGCAGCTAACCGCAAGGAGGCAGGCGCCCAAGGTATGACCCATGATTGGGGTGAAGTCGTAACAAGGTAGCCGTAGGAGAACCTGCGGCTGGATCACCTCCTTTCTAAACATAGCGGCAAACCGACCCTGTGCAGGTGTGCAGGAGAAGTTGCCCAAGCTTCGGACCCTCTCACGGGGATCCGAGGTCAATCGCTCGAACGATTCTTCTTCGAGCGGGTTCTGGTAGATCTCATCGAAACTCAGTTGTAGAGGGCAATGTTTATGGGGTTGAGCACGCAATGTGCTCAACCCCTTTTCGTTTTTGATCAGAGAACGAAACCCCTTTCTATGGCCATTACAGCGCCGTCATCGCTGATACGCTGACCTACAGTTAATTTCGTGGCGTACGCACCCTTCGAAATGTGTAATCGGCTGGCGATAATCGCGCCAATCACCTGTCAGAATGATTTGCCCAGCGTCATGCCAAAATGATACAAGAGCATGGCGTACCGAAATGAGGAGGGACGAGTCATGGCTCAATGGGTAATCGAATCCAGAATCACCGTTGACGTGGACGGCAACGAAATGTCACCAGATACTCCAGCGATTGGTGGAGAATACCGCTATCGCCAAGGCTGGGGGTCAGGTCCTGGGTGGTCTACGCTCTTTAGGAACTGTCTTGGAGTCCACCGTGAAAGTAACTTCTGCGGATGGTCGAACCGGAGATGGGACCGGAGGTTGAACTAAATCTAATGAGGAAAGCCAACGCCTAGTTTGCGGGTGCTGCGCGCCCGATGCGTCACCTCAACCTTAAGGCTTTAGCCGGATATCGCGACGGAAGCACGGTACTCGACATCGCAGGCCGGACAGAGACGCCAGTCTTGAGTCTCCAAGGTAGATTCTGTGATTTCCGTCTTCAGGTCGTGCTCAACGCGCCTTCCACATAGAGCAAAAGTCTGCCCGCGAGGTAATCTGAACGTCCTGTCGGCCCGAGTTTTCTGAAGTGGAAGCCTGCTAAGGGTTCTCCGTTTTCACGACAAAAACTGTATTTTGAGAGATTGGCCATACTACCTCCTTGAACAAAATCTTCGCTGGGCATCATTTTACCACGCACACCCGTCGGAGAGGGATTTGAAACCTCACAAGAAAGAAGGTAGCATTGCGCTCGAATGTCGAGTTAGTTTCCATGGATAACGAACATGACGATGTGAAGCGCGACCGACCTGCTGCAAACGCCGAGGGTACGGCGCACTTCGAACAGATTGTTGGACACCTTCGAGCTCGTGCGTGCATGGGCTCGCATCTTCTACCATGCTGGCATCGAAGACATATGCATCATGATTGAATTCACACCGTCCTCTCCTTTTGACCTGTACTTCGACATGACGGAAGAAGTTTGGGGTGCAGAGGCGAGCCCAATGCTAGTGGGAGCCAACAACTTTGTGTTGTGGACTGAGTGTCCGTCCTCCGAAAAGGACGCCTCAGTCGTGGCGAAAGCCATCATCGAGGCTGTGGAGGATTTCCGAGACAACCACCCATATCACAAGGAAGGCGATGGCTGGCGGGCATTACCGACGCGCTGCGAAGGATCTTCCTGTCCGCATAGAACGAAGTGAACGCGTGCGCGCCAGCCTTTGATTTTGCGGGTGCCCGACTCTTCCCGGTTTTGGAAGGGTCGGGGTTTAAATTCATGGAAGCTCCTGAACTTCCGGCGAAGGGAACGAAGAGCGGCGGGGAGAGAATTCGTGTTGTAAAATTTTGATGGAATCAAAAATCCGCACCCTCCACAAAAAACGTGAAGAATGCGGCACCCAACAGTTCGAATTCATTTAAAGGCTAACGTAGCCGGGTGCGCCGCCTCTGAATTTCCGTGTGCCCGCCCCTTTCCGCCGCGGCGGATGAAGATGCCCGGCAACTGGAACGCATCAATCCCAGCGCGGCGCGCAGCCTGGAAGAAGGGCTGGAGGAAACCCTCACGGTGCACCGGCTGGGTGTGGGCACGCTGTTGCGGCGAACGCTGGCTTCCAGCAATCCCATCGAGTCTTGCTTTTCCATCGTCGAAAAAGTGGCCCGGAATGTGAAGCGCTGGCGGGCCGGGGACCACGCGCTGCGCTGGACGGCCACCGGTCTGCTGGAAGCGGAAAAGAAATTCCGGCGAGTGAAAGGCTATCGGGAACTGGAACGGTTGCAGCGCAAACTGAATCCGTCATTGACTCAGCAGGTCCGGGTCGCGTAACGTGCAGTTCTCCGAGAGCCGCTACTTTCAACTAAACCGGGGACAATTTCTCCTTCCCCTCACGTGTCACCTTCTAGTGTCCTGACTCAGAAGTTCGTGGCATTGAAATCGGTGCCGTGACGCTCGCAAATCATTTATTTGCGGAGCCGATTATCTGGCCAAGACTTAGCAAACGAATCGCTAATTCAGGACACTAGGGTTGAACAACATTCCCTATCCCCTCATCCACCTTCTCGTCTGTCTGGCGCCGCCTTGGGTTGACTTAGAGCAAGCTCATTGAGCAACTTCCCTGAAGCGGTCACCCTCCAGGGCATAATGGACCCGCCCGAATCCTGGCTTCGACCCTTAACCGGCCTCTTCTCCCCGTACAACGGTCCAACCTTGGCCGGGCCGAATCCGTCACGCAGCCAATGACAGCCTCTGATCCGTCCCAAGTCCAGGGGAAGGTGAAGCGGGTAAACGCCCTTTTGAGCACCGGCTCCTGAAGCTCCGCGTCCTTATAGGTTTTGCCGCCATCGGTGGATACTTCAACCCTGGTGATGGATCCGCCCGGTCCAAGCAACACCGCTGATTTGGTAGAACCCGGCTCCTGCCATATCCTTTCCACCGGCGGCAGGATAGGTGATTACCGATCGGACTGGCATTGGTCCCCATCGGTAGCTAACATCGGTCCACGTTTTTAATTCAACTTGGCCCCATGCGGATCTCGTCCAGCACCTCAATTCGCCGCAGCCACTTTACGTGCGAATCTCCGCCCCAGCCAGGGATGAACACCCGCAGGGGGTAACCGCTCTCGGGACGAATCGCTTCGCCATTTTGGCCGTAAGCGATCAGTACTTCCAGATCATCAGCCATCATCGCCGTTACTGGATAAGCTCGGAATCGCTTACCCGCATCCGCGCCCTAAAAAACAAAAACCTCGCTTCTTTCTTTAGGCCGGCCTCGTTCATCAACGTCGACAGCTTGACCCAGTCCATTCGCTGCAACTGACCCGCCCGTAACAATCCTGAATGGAGGCCGCATCCTTTGAGCCATCACCAAGGTGTTTCCGCCGCACTCGTCGTCATAAATTCGGGATACGGAAGGCATCCGCATCAAATCATCCATGGAGTAACTCAAAGGACGTTCCACAAAGCCTTCGATCAGAAGGCGATGCGTACTCGGATCGATGATCGGGTATCCGCCGCCGGGCCTTTTGATGAAGTGGAGACCGGACGGCGTAATGATCCCCTTTGAATCTTGAAGCGGCGTCATCGCATAGTAGCCGTTCATATTGGGATCAAAAGTACGTACCGCCGTCTCGAATTCCGCGCGTTCGCCGTAGGGAAGCAGGCTGTCGGAATCTTGGTTGTGTCGTTGTTCTTGGCTTCAGTTACGTATTCCTGGGGCCTTGGGTGGACTGT
>CAVQMU010000001.1:0-591644 GCA_963713695.1 uncultured Alphaproteobacteria bacterium | reverse complement strand
GGTCCGGTGTCGATGATTCCAAGATCTTGCTCTTCCGCAGCTGCCGCCTTGCTGATGCGAGTGCGAAATTGGCTGTCAGTTTCTAACGCCCGGTTGACTGCAAAGCGGAGCGCATACGAGGGGTATCGGTGTTTCCGCAGCCATCCGCGTTCACCGGGATTCGGCTCAACATAGTAGGAGAGGGTAACACGCAGCTCTACCGCTATTTCACCCAATTGTTCGAGTTCTGTCCGGGGCCACGGTAGCCGATGTAAATTCATATGACGAGTCTTTATGGCGGTGCCATCCTTGAAGAATGGTTGAAGCTCGTCTTCGACAATTAAGGTCAAATCATTCGCCGCGCTGAGCACCGCTCGGTCGTAGTTGGGAACGCCGTATCCATATTTGCGCAACACTACTCTTTTCTGCTGTTCTGATGTTGCCGCGTCGAGCTGTTCTCGCATTACAGGTGTCCATTCGGAGGAATGGATATGAGGGCTCGAATGGTCTCGGGCCACCGTTCTGGTACGGCGGACAAGAGCTTCCCCGCAAAATTTCCCGCAATGCTGTTGCGGCACTGGTGTCGCGGAAGATATCGAAATGGCGTGTTGTCGGGTCGCGGTAGGTGGTAAGGATACCAAGATCGTCTGGGCAGTCGCATTGGTCGCCAAGCGCAGCCCAATTGCCGCCTTCGACCACGATGTCCGGTTTGAGCGGCCACTGACGCTCCCAAGTGACGGAAGTGCGACTGGCAGGGCGTCGATCTCCTACTGGGGCAATGGGTTCCCACCCCGTATAGCTTGGATCCGTGAGGGTAGCTTTTTCTGTATAGGCGCCGACGGTGATCGCATTCCATGCTTGGGCAGGATTTTCAATAGACTCAACGGCATTGCGATTGGGGTAATCGTCCTTGGACAGGCCTTCGCGGATATTACCTGCAGAAACAAGGATCAGTGTTTCCGAGCTGTTTCATCGCCGAAGCAGAGTTGATCGATGGCGGATGACCAGGAGGATGGTCTTCCACGATTAACTCCTATGTTGCTGGTCACCGCCATGCAAACGGCGCGGCGTCGTTCTGGTGCCTGGCATTTCTGCACGCGCGATCGATTCGCCCGTGATGGCTCCATAGAGCTTAGGATCATTCTCACCGTCATCGGGCAGGATCTTTACGGATTCCAGAAAATGCGTGAGGGGAACGGAATTGTTGCTCGCCAGAAGTGGGGTTAGGTCACCATAACCGTTGCACCTGCCATGTTCGTCCCATGTCCGCGGCTGTCGCCGCCCTGCCAGCTGGGATCGTACGCATGTACATCGCTTACGTCGAGCGCGGGAGAGAGCAAGGGATGTGCTTGAGTCACGCCCGTGTCAAGTACACACACAACGACGTCGCGGTTTTGGGGAATGACAAGCCGAGCTGCCAAATCAGAGGTCCATGCTGCCTGCTCAATGTTTGACCAATCAACGAAGAGTGCCGGGGTGTCCTTAGCGCGCCGCAATTCGGCAATAGCGTCGCTATTTAGGAACAGTCGGGCGATTGTGATCTCATCGCCAAGCACGAGCCGCACTTCCCTGTCCGGGAAGACAAGTCTCTGCGGTGAGGCCGGAATTTCGAGGCCATGGATAACGGCATCAAATGCCTCGACGTGTCCCTGTCGAATCCAAAGCTCCCACCAGATGCGCTCGCCAGCCGCCGGAAACAGTGTCTGGTCATCTGTATAGACCGAGCGAACTGCCGCGAGAGCAATGGTTTGAATGCGGGAGATCAGCGCCTCGTTCTTTGGTTTACCTGTCTTTGTATTTTCGGCCCGATATGCCTCGACCTTTTTCAGGAAATGATCGGCGGCCGCATCTGGGACGAAAACAGTCGCAACCATATTTGTCGTCTCGGATTCCTGGCGAACTGCAACTAGCTCGATGTTCTTCCTTCGATTTTCAAGCAGATCGGCCGCCATCTCGGCCCCCGGATGGATCTCAAAGTCCAGATAGAAACCGGGTGTGCCTTGCGCCAGATCAGGTTCGCGCTCACGGCGCCAAGCCTCGGCCATCGTCAGCGCAGCAGCGAGAGTGGATCGAAGCGCCTGGGCATGTGTGGCCCGATCACGCTGGGGCAGTGGCGATCGCGGCGGAGGCGTTTTGCTGGTGTAGGGTTCGGGCCGGCCGTTCTTTCGCAGGTAGAGATGCGGCGATCGCGCGGTAAGTCCGGCATCTATGGGGACGCTGCCTTTCGTTCCTGTAGAGCCATGAACAGCATCGGAACTGATCACAGTCGAGCCACCCAATACGGCCTGCTTTGCGGCCTCTTCGCTCGCTCGGGCCAGTTCCGCCTGGCTCAGACCGTTGACCTCCGAGAGAAGCCGTGACCAGTCAAGATCTGCCGTTTCGAAAGGCGCTAATTTGCGACTAAGTATCTCCTTGGCAAGCTCCGGATCGGGAAGCGTGTACTCGATCACATCGTCGAAACGCCTGAACAGGGCCGGTCAAGCATCTCTGGGTGGTTTGTGGCGGCGACGATCAAACTGTTAGATGTGTCTTTCTCAAGGAATTGCAAGAACGAATTGAGAACTCGGCGGATTTCGCCAACGTCATTCGCTTGATTACGATGAGCCCTGAGAGCGTCAAATTCGTCGAACAGATAGATACCCTGGGTCCCACGGAGTGTGTCGAGACGAGCCGGAGTTTCGCCGCAGTCTCTCCCGATGACTTTCGTAATTAGCCCTTGTAGCATCATGGTGAAAAGGGGCAGGTGCAATTCTCCGGCAAGAGCGGAGGCGGTCATCGCTTTCCCGGAACCGGTCGGGCCGACAAATAGGATTTTTCGCGCGGATGTAGAGCGTGTTCGCGCAACTCTTCTGTCGCTGCTCGACGAGGACGCGCCCGACGCTCGGCAAGAGCGTGGACAGGACCATATCGTCAGGCGGATGCGAGGCGTTTGGACCGAAAGCATGCTCGCTAGTTCTCCCCGCGGCTCCAGAACGATCATGCCCCCACGGCGGCGGGCGGCAGCGGCGCGGCATTCGGCTTCATCGATCAAATTGCGCAGCCGCTGTGCAACGCTGGCATGGCCGAGCCGCGCTTCATGAGCCGCCGTTTGCACGGCAACAGACAAGAATTCCTTGTCGCACCTTCCAGGTGGCTCTTGAGTAGTGCGAGGATGTGGCGGGCTGGACTCATAGTTCAGTAACTTGCTCCACCGATTACACGGATTTCCGCCGCACGCCGAGACAGCGTTCCATCGCCAAAATGGATTCATGTCCGAACAGTCAACATGACTCTTTCTCGGGAGCACAGCAGCGATGATCCGGAAGTCAAGCGCATATGCCGCACCGATCATAGAGTGCAACCTGGATTCTCCCAGCGGCTCGCGACATCGAGTTGGGACTGTCATTCAGGCATTACATTGAGCACAGAATGCAGGAGTGGGCGTCATCTTCATCATGGGCATCTCTCTTTTCAAAGCCCTACCCCAATCCCCTGGCGGCGGATAAAGTCGGGCTCACCTCCAAAGCGGAGGCTTTCGATACATCGGCGCTGAGTTGAGGCCCCGAAGTTCTACCTCGTCATCGTCGGGGCCGACCGCATCGCCGCCAATGGCGACGCCTGCAACAAGATCGGCACCTATCTGAAGGCGCTGGCGGCCAGGGATTGCGGCGTGCCCTTCTATGTCGCGGCGCCCGTCTCGACTTTCGATTTTTCGCTCGCCGAGGGAAGGCTTATCCCAATCGAGGAGCGGGCGCAGGAGGAGGTCACCCATATTTCCGGAGCGACCGAAAGCGGCGAAGTGGTGAAGGTGCGCCTTTCGCCCAAGGACACGCCGGCGCGCAATCCCGGCTTCGACGTGACGCCGGCGCGGCTCGTCAGCGGCATCGTCACGGAGAAAGGCGTTTTCAACGCCAGCGCCGAAGCGCTCGCCTCGCTTGTCAGCCCGACGTCCACGAGCGCGGCGCCTCGTTGACGCCGTGCCTGAGCTGATCCTCCAGCAGGATCAACGCATCCGCGGTCATGTCCGCGTCGAGCAGCGCGCCATGCGCCGCGTCGCGCGTGCTCGAATCCAGCGCGAGACGGTCGCACATGGACGTCAGCGACTTGCCCGCTCCCGGATAAAGCTGGGCGAACAGCCTTTGCGTGCAGATGTAGCGCGCCTCGTCATAAGCGCTCTCGCCCCATTCGATCGCCTTGGAGCGCGCGAATTCGTAATCGAGGAAGCCGCGCTCGTTCTTGTAAGCATGAGCGACGATCGGCGCGGCGCCGATGAATTCGCGCACCCGATCCAGAATCATCGGAAAGCGCGGCGCGCCCTTGAGATCGGCCGGGCGTATCTGATGGATCCTGATCGCCGCCGGATCGATCGGGGCTTCCGGATTGACCAGCGAGCGCCAGCTCTCGCCCTTCGTCCATTTCCCATTGTCGCGGAGCATTTCGACGAAGCCGACTTCGATGACGACGCCCGGCGGCTTCCAGGCGAACGGCTGCCGTCGAATGAAATCGGGACCCGGCGCATGCTTGCCGGTGGTCTCCGCGTCAAAGGCGACGAGCCGGTCAGAAGGGTCGAGAAAATCCGGCTTGAACATCGGCGCCTCCAAAAATCAGGTCTTTTCTTACGCCTTTCGCCAGAGTTGGTCACGCCGAAGCTGAATTGCCTCGCAAAAGTCACAGCAACGGTCTATATAGGCATTCGACTTTGCGAGCGGTTGGGCGCTTGATCCCTTTCGAGGCGGAAACGCTTCTCCGCCAGCCCCGCAACGGGATGTGAACGACCCAAACCGGTCTTTCGCGGAATTCCCGAATTTTCCGAACCATTTGGAGCTGCGCGCGCCTTGTCGAAGCGCTGTCGGCTCACGGGATGCACAAGCGCAATGAACAAGTCAGGCAACGCCGTGGGAACAAGAGCCTTCGAGAATGTCGTGGCGGCGCGACAGGACGCCGCGCTGAACTTCATGGGCGCGCAGGCGGTCAGCCCGAAATGGCAGACCCTGCCCGGCTCGCGCCCGGTTCGCCTTGCGGAACTGCGCGCCAGCATGTGCCGCTGGCCGATCGGCGATCCGCAGCACCATGACGCCTTCCGCTTTTGCGGCGGCGACTGCCAGTCCGGCGACAGCTATTGCGCCGCGCACAAGAAGATGGCCTTCGCGCCGAGCAAGGCTGCGCGTTCGACGCCGATTTCGCAGGATTTGCCGGCCATGCGGCGAATCAAGGCCTGACGGCAAAACTCTCAAGCGCTTTCCGATCCGGAACAATAACCGGAGCGGAGGCCTGATTTTTTCGCTTGAGGCGTTTTCTTGATGCGAACCCATATCCAATTCGCCTGAAAACGCTCTAGTGTCAGTCTTGCAGAGGGAGGACATCATGGCCAAAGGTCAAGCCAAGTCGAACAAGGAAACGAAAAAGCCCAAGGCGGACAAGAACCAGCCGAAAAAGGGCGGCGAATCCGCCTATCAGAAATCTCAGGGCAAAGGCGGTCCCGCTTCCGATCCCTTCGCCAAAAAGGGCTGAGCCCCGCCCTTCGGAATGAGGCGGCGGCCGTCCGCCGCCTCGATTTGCAACTCCATCAACCCATCAGATCCAACGGAACAGGACAAAAATGCCGGCATTCAAAGGCGCCAATCTTCAGGACAGGCAGAAAACCGCGGCGGACGCCAAAAAGGCCCTGCTGGAGAAATTCAAGGCGAGACCCGCCGCCGACGACCCCGAGGTCATCGCGCGCGAGACGCAGCGCCGGGAGATCGTCGCCGCGCGCGAAGCGCGCGAGGCCGAGCGCGAGGCGCGCCGCCAGGCCGACGCCGCGGAGCAGGCCCGGCTCGAAACCGTCAGGCAGGCCGAATTGCTCGCGCGCGAGGCGGAGGCAGAACGCACCCGCGAAATCGAGCGCGCCGCCGAAGCAAAAAGGCTTGAGCTTGAAGCGCAGGAGACGGCCGAATTGAAGGCGCTTCTCGAAATCGAGAAAAAGGCCGAACGCGACGCCCGCTACGCCGCGCGCAAGGGCCGCAAGGCTCAGACCAAGTCGGAGCAGCGCGCTTACCGCTGATCAACGGCGCATCGCGCCGCCGCCGCCGCGCGCCGCGACCATGGACTCGACGCCTATGCAGGAACTGACGCCCGAAGGGCAAAAAATTGTCGAGGGCCTGGCGCAGACGCATGGCGTCAGCGCGGAGGCCGTGCTGATCCTGCTGCGCGCCCTTGCGGCGGGCGGCGGCTTTCAGGCGCAGTTCAACCACCCCGATCTCGGCGGCATGGGCCAATGGTCGCAGGGCGGCATGATCATGATCGGCGACATGTTCAATCAGGGCCTCAAATACAAGGTCAGCGCGCTCTGCGAGGAACTGGCGGCGCTGGTGCGAAGCCAGCCCATGCTCAGGCCGGCGGCGAGCCAGGCGCAATCGCAAAGCCAGAACGGCTCAGGTCTGGGCTTTCCCTATCAGTCCGCGCACGGCCCCGACGATATTTCCGGCGTCAGCCTGTTTGTTCCGGGAACGGATTCGAATGCCTGGTGGCCCGCCGAGCTTGGCGCCCCGGCCTCGACCGGCGCGCAGAACGACATGCGCTACGCCTGTTTCCCGGGAAACCGCCGCCTCGCCATCCGCCAGGGCGGCCAGACGCGCGTCTATGACACGGGCGAACACCTCATCGGCGGCTTTTCGCAGCAGCAGGGCGGCGACCAGTCGCTGACCTTCACCAGCCAGTTCGGACTTGTCCGCGTCGCCGACCTGCCGCTGGTCGCTCCCGCCGGCGCCCAGTCCGCGGCGCCGCCGCATGTCCCCGAACCCCAGGCGCCAGCGTCGCATAAAGCGGAGGCCGCTCGCGCCCATGCGCCAGCGGACGATATTTTCGGCATGATCGAAAAGCTCGCCGACCTCCGCCAGAAGAACATCCTGACCGAAGAAGAATTCGCGGCGAAAAAGGCCGATCTGCTGGGCAGGCTATAAGAGCGCCGGCAACACGACGCAGGCGCAAAGGGCCAGCCCCGAGCCGTGCTTTTCCCGCCAGGACCAGGCCTCCCGCGTCACGACCCTCCGGCCACAATCCAAAATATTGAAAGCGTCATCAAGGGTTTTGATGCAGATTTCGCTCGGCTCGCATCGCAGGCCGAGGCCAAGCGCCTTGAGATAGGCCTCCTTGGCCGTCCACAGGCGCAGGAATTCCTCGGGCCTCGCCGCATCAGGCATGGCGCCCAGCGCCCTCTTCTCCTCGTCGTGCAGCACGTTCCAGGCGGGATCGAGGTCGGAGGCAAGCTCGACGTCGACGCCGATCCTTTCGCGCGAAAGCCCGAACAAGGCGACGTTTTCGCGCGAGGACAAGGAAATGCGCCAGGCGAACGCCGCCCCATCCAGCTGCAGGAGCGGGGCTCCGAGGTCGTCATGACCCAGGGAAAGCCGGCGCGACGAAACCTTCAGCTGATCCGCGCAAAACGACAAAAGCGCCTCATGGCGGCGTTTGACGCCGGAAACCTCGACCACACGGAGAATTGCGGACATTTTCAAACGCCTCCGAAGGCGCGCCAGCCAAATCTCTGCTTGATGCGCGCCGTCAACGCGTCGCGCACGGCGCGGTAGGCGTCGAGCTTCTGCTCGCGATCGCCGTCGATGGCGGTGGCGTCGACAGTCGGCCAGTATTCCACGGGAACGTCGCGATAACCGAAATATTCCAAAGCGCCATGATGCGCCTCCGGCGACAGCGTGACCACAAGGTCGAAGTCGAAATCCTCTATATCCTCGAAGCTGCGCGGCTCATGCCGCAAAATATCCATGCCGGCTTCGTCCATCACCGCCATGGCGAAGCCGTCCGGCGGCCCCGCGCGCACGCCGGCGGAGGAGGTTCGAATCGCTGTTCCGTAAAGGAGGCGGGTCAGCGCCTCGGCCATGGGGGAGCGCACGCTGTTGAGCGTGCAGGCGAAGAGCACGGCGCGGGGAAGCGGACCGCCGGCCATGCGCTTCAGCCCTTCCAGTGGAGGGCGGTGACGAGGGTGAAAATGCGGCGCGACGTGTCGAAGTCGCACTTGATCTTGCCGGCGAGCCGCTCGGAGAGCAATTGCGCGCCCTCGTTGTGCAGCCCGCGCCGGCCCATGTCGAGCGCCTCGATCTGCGAGGGACTGGCGGTGCGGATCGCTGCGAAATAGCTCTCGCAGATCATGAAATAATCCTTGAGAATGCGACGGAACGGCGTGAGCGAGAGGATATGGACGATGATCCGCGCTCCCGCCTCATCGAGAATGTTCAGCGCCAGTTTCGATTCATGCAGGGCGATATGCAGCTGGTAGGGACCGCCGTCATGCCCCGGCAGGGCGAAGCTGTTTTCCTCGATGAGATCGTAGATGGCGATGGCGCGCTCGTGCTCCTGGTCGGCGCTGCCGCGCCCGATCGAGGTTTCGTCGAGCGTGATGCCGATCAGGCGGTTGCGGCGCAGGGCTTCGAGATGCGACATGGCCTCAACCCTGCTCGAGCCGCAGGGAGACCGACAGCGCATGGGCGTCGAGCCGCTCGGCGCGGCCGAGCGTGACGGCGGCCGGCCCGATCTTCTTCAGGCTTTCGGGCGAGCATTTCAGCAGCGACGTGCGCTTCATGAAATCGAGCACATTGAGGCCCGACGAAAAGCGCGCCGAGCGCGCCGTCGGCAGGACATGGTTGGAGCCGCCGACATAATCGCCGATCGCCTCGGGCGTATAGGCGCCGATGAAGATCGCGCCGGCGTTGCGGACTTTCGCCGCGAGGCCTTCCGCGTCAGCCGCCATGATTTCCAGATGTTCGGCGGCGATGCGGTCGGCGAGCGGAATGGCGTCCTCGAGCTTCGCCACGACAATGACCGCGCCGAGATCGCCCCAGCTCTTGCCGGCGATTTTTTTTCGCGGCAACGTCTCGAGCCGCCTGAGCACCGCCGCCTCGACCGCGTCGGCCAGGGCGGGATCGTCGGTGATCACTATGGATTGCGCGGCTTCGTCGTGCTCGGCCTGCGCCAGAAGATCGATGGCGATCCATTCGGGGTTGGCGTTCCCGTCGGCGAGAATGAGCACTTCCGACGGGCCGGCGATCATGTCTATGCCCACCTGCCCGAACACCCGGCGCTTGGCCGCCGCGACATAGGCGTTGCCGGGGCCGACGATTTTCACCACCGGGGCGACGCTGGCGGTGCCATAGGCAAGCGCCGCGACGGCTTGCGCGCCGCCGAGGCGGAAGATTTCATCAACGCCAGCAAGTCTCGCCGCCGCCAGCACCAGCGGCGACGATTTCCCGTCGGTGGCCGGCGCGACCATGACCAGACGCTCGACGCCCGCCACTTTCGCGGGAATGGCGTTCATCAACACCGAGGAAGGATAGGAGGCGGTGCCGCCCGGCACGTAAAGGCCGACGGATTCGACCGCGCTCCAGCGCCAGCCAAGCTCCACCCCGGCTTCGTCGGTAAAGCGCAGGTTTTCAGGCTTCTGCCGTTCGTGAAAGGCGACGATGCGGTCGCGCGCAAGTTTCAGCGCGTCGATCTGGTCCTGCGGGCAGGCGGCGACGGCGGCGTCGATCTCCGCTTCGGGTATGCGCAGGGTTGCGGGCGTCAGCTCGATGCGGTCGAAACGGCGCGAAAAATCGATCAGCGCGGCGTCGCCGCGCGCAATGACCTCGGCGATGATGTCGCGCACGACGACGTCAACGTCTTCCGCCGTCTCCCGCTTCATATGCAGGAGTTTCTCGAAGTTTTCGCGAAAATCGGCGGCGGCGGCGTCAAGCCGGAAAGGCATCGAATTCCTCCGGAAGGGATGAGGGTAGCGGTCTGCGGGCGATGACGCTTTTTGTCAAGCGTCGGGGAAATCGGCGCCCCTGTGGCCCGGCGCATGGCGGGCGCGCCAGCGCGGGCCAAGATCGGCCATGCGCGCTTCCAGATATTCGACCTCGAGCCGCACGGCGCAGCCGCCGGAAAAGACCAGTTCGATCGCGCCGGACGGGGCGTCGGATTCTATGAAGGCGATATGAAGCAGGTTCAATATGTCGTCGGGCCGGTCTTGCCGGAAGTTCTTACGCACGACTTTGCGCACGCGCTCGAAATGCAGGGCGGCCTGGGCGCGCTGGGGCGCGCCGGAGCCTGCGCTGAGCCAGTCGAAACGGTTCAGCACCAGCACGAAGCGTTGTTCGCCAGGCAGATACAGCATGTCGCCGACGCGCAGGATGGCGTCTTGCAGATGGGCCGAGAGCACGGCGAGATCGTCGCTGTCGAGCGCGATCAGCCGCAGGGCGTCCTGGGTCGTGGCCGGGTCCGTGGCCTGCGTCATGGAGGAATCCTCTTCGCCGCCTTGTTACAGGCGCCCCGCAAACGAGGCAAGGCCGCGGCGACTCCGTGTCATGCGCAAATTTCCTGGTATTATGGAGGCATGCAGGACTACGCCGCCTTTTGTCGCCAGCGCTTCCTGGCCTGCTTTCACCGCCGCCGGCGTTTTCCGCTCGGCTCGGCGGATCGCAGGCATGCGGCCGAAGAAGCCCGTGCGTTTCTGAGGAATTTGCGCGTTGCGACAGACTGGCTGGAAGTCGACCGCATCGCCCGGACGCTCGAAATTGCCGCGCATAAGGACCTCCCAGGCTCTTATTTGAGCATGATCCCCGTCCGAGCAAACACTGGGAAACTCTCTTCCCAGCCGCCGCCGAGCGCCTTGAACAATTGCACTTCGTCGAGCTCCACATTCACGGTGCTCTGGGCAAGCTGCTGTTCGGCCGAGAGCGCGGTGCGTTCGGCGTCGAGCACGGACAGGAACTCCGCGACGCCGTCGTGGTAGCGGCTCCTGGCGATGTCGAGCGCCTGCCTTGCGTGGGAAAGCTGCGCCGACAGCCTCGTCCGGCGCTGCTGCTCCAGCCGGTGCGCGACCAGCGCGTTCACCACGTCATGCCAGGCGCGCAAAACCGTCTTGTGATAGGCGATCGCCGCTTCCTGCTGCTGCGCCTCGCGCATTTCCAGCATGTTCTGCAGCCGCCCGCCATTGAAGATCGGCAAGCTGACGCTCGGCCCGAAATTATATTGCAGCGACGAGCCGCGCCAGAGATTGGTCGTGTTGAGCGAGTCGAAGCCGACGACGCCGTTGAGCTCCACGGTCGGGTAGAAGGAGGCGACGGCCACGCCGATATCGGCGGTCGCCGCATGCAATTGCGCCTCGGCGGCGCGAATGTCGGGACGCCGCCGCGCCAGCTCCGAGGGCACGCCGACCGGCACGGCCGCTGGCGACAACGGCAGCGTCCGCGGCGAGCCAAGCTGCGCCTTCAAAGCGCCGGGAGCCTCGTCGAGCAGGAAGCCGAGGGCGTTGATATATTCGGATTCCTGCTGCTCGAGCGGCGGAACCTGCGAACGCACGGCCTCGATCTGGGCGGCGGCGTTTTCGCTGTCAAGGCCGCTTTGCATGCCTTTCGCGCGGCGTTCATCGGCCAGCCGGCGCACATCCTCGGCAATTTTCAGATTGTCGCGGGCGATGCCCAGCTGCACCTGCACGCCGCGAAGCGAAATATAGTCGCGCGCGACTTCCGCCAGCGCGGAAACCATTGTGTCGCGGCGCTGCTCGTCCGCCTTTTCGACCTGGGCGTCGGCGGATTCGACCTGGCGGCGGACGTGGCCCCAGAGATCGAGCTCCCAGGAGGCGTCGAAGCCCGTATTATATTCGGTGAACGGCTGTATCGCGAAATTCTGGCCGGGAGGAACCAGCCCGCCGATCAGGCTGACAATCCCGTTCTTGCTGTATTGCTGGCGCGTGACCTTGGCGTCGCCGTTCAATGTCGGCAATTCGGCGGCGGCCGTCACGCCGCGCTGAAAACGGCTTTCAGCCAGCCGCAGCGTCGCGGTCTTCACGTCGAGATTGGCGGAGGCGACGCGATTTTCGAGTTCGGTCAGCGTGCGGTCGTGGAAATTCGCCCACCAGTTCGTGGCAGGCGGCGCGGTCAATCTTCCGCTCGCCTCCGGCGCGGCGAAAGGCTTTTCCGGCAAGCCTGTCTCGGGCGGCGCGAAGTCGGGACCCACCGAACAGCCGGAAAGCAGCGCCATGCAGAAAAGCGCGCTGCCCAGGGATATTTTCGATCCAACCGTCAATGCGCCGCCCCCGGTCCGCCAGCCGTCTTCTGCTTGGTCATCAGGAAAGTAAGGGGAACCACCGCGAAAGCGACCACGGCGCAATAGAAGAAGGTATCGCTGTAAGCCATGATCTGCGTCTGCGAGCGCATCATCTGGTAGACCCGGCCGACCGCCATGTCGTGCGCGGCGGCGGCCGTTTGTCCCATGGCGCGCAACGACTGCTCGTAAGTCGCGACAAGGTTCTGGTACGCGGGACGGAAGGGCGTCGCCCATTGCGAGAGAAAATTTTGGTGGATCTGGCTGCGCTGGGTCACATTGGCCGTCGCCGCGGCGATGCCGACAGAACCGAGCACATTGCGGAACATCGAAAAAAGCGCCACGCCGTCGCCATTTCGTTCGCGAGGGAGCGTCGTATAGGCGACGGTCGAGATCGGCACGAACAGGAAGGCAAGCGCCGAGGTCTGGAACAGGCGCATGCTCACCAGCGTCCCGAAATTGATGTTGGGCGTCAGATGGCTCGAATAGAGGAAGGAGCAGCCCATGATGGTGAAGCCCACGGCGATCAGCCTGCGCGCCGGCACATATTTCAAGAGGCGGCCGACCATGGGGATGAGCACGATCATCAATATGCCGCCCGGCGACAGGATGAGGCCCGACCATGTCGCGTCGTACCCCAGGTTCTGCTGCGCCATCTGCGGAATCATCACGGCGCTGGCGTAAAGCAAAGCGCCGACCGCGCCGATCATCATGCATCCCGTGCCGAAATTGCGATCCTTGAACACGTCGAGATGGACGATCGGCTTTTTCGCGACGAGCAGCCACATGATCGCGCCGACAATGCCGACGAAGGCCAGCAGCGCCATCAGCTGGATGAAGCTGGAATTGAACCAGTCGTCGTCCTCGCCGCGATCCATCATGATCTCGAGGCAGCCGAGGCCGACGGAGATCAGCGACAGGCCGATGTAATCGACGCCGCGGCTCCTGCGGTTCTTCACCCATGGCGGGTCCTCGACCAGCGCCAGGACGAGAACGACCGCGATGATCCCGATGGGAACATTGAGGAAGAAGATCCAGCGCCAGGAGCTCGAATCGGTGATGAAGCCGCCGAGCGTCGGCCCGAGCACCGGCGCGACAATGGTGGCCATGGCGGCGACGCCAAAGGCCGCGCCGCGCTTTTCCGGCGGAAAGGTGTCGAGGATGATCGATTGCTGGTTGGGCTGCATGCCGCCGCCGAAAAACCCTTGCGCCAGGCGGAAGGCGATCAGCTGCGAGAGGCTCGTCGCCGAGCCGCAAAGGAACGAGCAGACGGTGAACATGGCGATGCAGATGAGGAAATAG
The DNA here is from genome assembly GCA_963713695.1 of uncultured Alphaproteobacteria bacterium. Taxonomy (GTDB): domain Bacteria; phylum Pseudomonadota; class Alphaproteobacteria; order Rhizobiales; family Beijerinckiaceae; genus Rhodoblastus. The sequence goes on along the minus strand of CAVQMU010000001.1, from coordinate 578,309 downwards.
CGCTTTCGCCCCAGCAGGTCGCCGAGCCATCCGGAAATCGTCAGCACGATGCCATTGGCGACGAGATAGCTCGTGAGCGCCCAGGTCGCCTCGTCTGGACTTACCGACAAGGTGCCGGCGATATGCGGCAGGGCGACATTGACGATGGTGGTGTCGAGCACTTCCATGAAGGTCGCGATCGTCACGGCGACCGCGATCAGCCAGGGATTGGCTACCGGCTTCCAGGGAGCATGTGGCTCCTCGGGGATGAGGACCGCCGCCTCCGTCATTTCAGCGACACGGTCGGGTTGACGGAAATGCCCAGCGGCAGCGGCAGGTCGGGGTCGAGCCCCTTGTCGATGACGATTTTCACGGGCACGCGCTGCACCACCTTGACGAAATTGCCGGTGGCGTTTTCCGGCGGGAAGGCGGTGAATTTGGAGCCGGAGCCCTGCTGGATGCTGTCGACATGGCCTTCGAGGTCGAGCGAGGGATAGGCGTCCACCTCGATCTTCACCTTTTGCCCGGGGCGCATGCGGTCGAGCTGGCTTTCCTTGAAATTGGCGATGACCCAGCGCTCGGGCGCGACCAGCGACAGGATCTGCTGGCCCGGCTGCACGTAATTGCCGGTCTCGACATTGCGCTTGGTGATCCAGCCGTCCTGCGGCGCGCGCACCACCGTCCATGACAGATTGAGATCGGCCTGCGCGAGCCGGGCCTTGGCCTGCTCGACCTGTCCTTGCAATTGGCCGACCAGTTTCTCGGTCTCGCCGATGCGCTGGGGAACGGGCGAATTTTGCGTGACCTGGGCCTCGGCCAGCGCTTCCTGCGCCTGCGCCTGCAGCAGCGCCGCCTTGGCGGCGTCCACGTCCTGCTGCGAGGTCGCCTGCCGGCTCAGCGATTTCTGGCGGTCGTAATCGGCCTGCGCCTTGGAGAGCGTCGCCTTGGCCGCGGCCAGCTGCGCCTGTGACGCCGCGAGCACGGCCGGGAAATTCTTCTGCGCGACCTCGAATCCGTATTTCTGGCCGGCGAGCTGCGCTTCGGCCGTGGCCATGGCGCCTTCTGCGAGGTCGCGGTCGTTCTGGTACTGGCGCGGGTCGATATGAACGAGCGGATCGCCCTTGTGGACGAACTGGTTGTCGGTCACGTCGAGCGAAATCACGGCGCCCGCGACCTGCGGCGCGATGGTCACAGCGCGTCCATCGGTATAGGCGTCGTCGGTGGACTGGCTGTTGCGCCCGGAAAACCAGTAATAGACGCCGCCGATCGCCAGCAGCGCGAGCAGAATCAGTCCGACCGGCTTGATCCGGGAGGCGCGTTTCTTGCGCGCTTCTTCCTCGGCATTCGGCGCCGCCGGTTCAATGGACTGGGATTCGCTCACTACGTCCTCACTTGCAAAGCTTCGTTCCCGCATAAACCAATCGTTAACAATTGTCTCGCCTCCATTCCCTCCGATGGGCGCCGCTCAAGCAAACCAGCCTTGCTTTTGCACAAGAAAAAAGGCCGGGCGTCGGCCCGGCCTCGTGTTTGCCATTGAGCGGATCGGGTTACGCCAGCTCGCGCTGGTCCGTCGCCGCCGGCAGCGGGTCGGACGCCTGCACGGGGGCGGCGACGACAAGCAGGCCGAGCACGGCGCGCATCCTTTCCAGCATGCGAACCGTCTGCGGCTCCATCTCCTCGACGGCGCCGGCGATGAATTCGACCACTTCGACCGCCCGTTCGCGGCTCGCCGAATCGGGCAGTAGGCCGGGCAAGGCGTCGATGGCGCGATCGGGCGCAAATTCCACGACAACCGCCTGTTCGCGAATCAAGGCGGCGCGCTTTTCCGCGCCAAGCGCAGCGAAGGGCTCATCCTTGCCCAGCACATGCGCCGAGCGCTCCAATCGGTCGCGCCGCACGGTTCCGCGCGAATCCGCGAGCAGGATCAACATGCGGATCACCGCCACCTCGAAGCCGCCGCGATCGAGCCCGAGCAGGATTGCCTCGACCTCGGGCAGATGCGCCAGTTCCCCGGGGTCGAGCCTCTTGCGCTCGAAAGCCTGGCTTTCGCCAATCCGTCGCATTGAAGGCGAGCCGTAAAGGCCGAAAAAGCTCATTTCACAGGCGGCGTCGCGCAGGTCGCGCCAGAAATCGAAGCTTTGCACGATCCCCGCCGCCCAGATTTTTTCCAGAGCGAGGAAGGGATTGGCGGGATCGGCCGGCTTGCGCCGGCTCTCGATTTTCCGCGCGGCGTCGCTGACTAGGGCCATGGCCGGATTGGCGCTGCCCAGGGCGCGCCGCTGGACACGGGCCGGATGCGCCTTGCGCAAAACTTCGGCCGTCCGCGCGTCTACCGCCGATTGCACGAGCGGGCGCAGGGTCATGTCATACGTTTCACAGGCAAGCTTCGACAGGCGGGACACGGCGGCGAAATGGCGTTCGTCGTCGCGCTGGTCGTCGAAGGCCCTGAGGTCGTCCATCTTGCGTTCGTGGAAACTGACATGGAAATGCGCGTCCAGTCCCTCGCCGACCTGTTCGTCGATCGTCATTTCATAAAGGCCGGGCGCGAGAGCCTCGATCGTCTTCAAGGTCGACGTGACCTCGGCATGTTCCTTTTTCGCAATGGAGGAGGAAACGAAAATGCCGAGATGGCCGACCTTTTCGTGGATCATGTAGATGATGCGGTGGCCGCGAATGCGGATTTCATGCTCGTCGGAAAACGTGTCGGCGATCCAGTTCAAAGCCTGCTGCGGCGGCGTGATATTGTCGCCCTTGCTGGCGAAGACGATGATCGGCGAACGGATCGTCTTGATGTCGAGACGATGGCCATGCTCGATTTTCGCCTCGCCGCGCGAAAGAAGATTGCCGACGAAAATCTCCTCGACGATCCAGTGGATTTCGGACTCGTTCATCAGGTGGAAGCCGCCCCACCAGCGTTCGAATTCGAGAAAGCTCTCCCGCGTGTTCTCGACATCGGCGAAGAGGTCGTAATATTTGCCGAAATAATTGCGTCCCGGATTGAGCTTCTCGAAATTCGACACGAGATGCGCGCCGTCGAATATGCCGCCGCCGAGATCGGACAGGAGCAGGGCCGGCAAGGCGCCGCCGAGCAGGCCGCCATTGTAGCGCATCGGGTTTTCGCCCTTGCGGCCCGACCAGGCCGCGACCGGCGAGCCATTGACGACGATCGGCCCGGAAATGTCGGGATTGGCCGAGGCCAGCACCAGCGCCGCCCAGCCGCCCTGGCAATTGCCGACGACGATGGGCTTCGGCGCTTCCGGATGACGGCGGCGAATTTCGGCGACGAACGCCGCTTCGGCGCGCATCACGTCGGCAAGCGTCTGGCCCGGTTCGGGCTGCGGCCTGAAACAGACGAAATAGACGGGATGGCCGTCGTGCAAGGCGACGCCGACCTGGCTGTCGGTCTTGAAGCCGCCAATGCCCGCGCCATGGCCCGCGCGCGGGTCGATGATCATGTAGGGGCGCTTCCAGTCGAAGGTTTCGACGCCCTCGGGCGGTATGATCTTGACCAGGAAATAATTGACCGGGCGCGGCAGAGAGGCGCCGTCGAGCGCGACTTCGTGATCGTAAACGAGCACGGGCGGCGTACCCGCCTTTTCATGCGCGATATCGTTGTCGCCGCGCTGGCGCAGCACATCGAGCGTGAGGACCGCGCGCTCGGCGGCGTCGCGCGCGTAATCCCCGGCCTCGCCCAAAATCTGGCCGCGCTGCGCCGAGTCTCCGATGAGGCCGAGCAGCGGATTGAGTTGGGCCCAGGCCTTTTGCAGCCGGTCGCCGTGAACGGTGCAGATCTTCTGCAAGTGGAGGCTGGCGACCGTCCCCAAAGTCTGGAATTGCGCCGCCAGAGTCGCGCCGTCCTCGCCGAGGCGGCGCAGGCTTTGCTCGGGACTGAAAATCGATGTCATCGGGATAGACTTTCTAGGCCGGAGCGCCCGTGGTCAGGTGGAAGAGGCCGAGGATCTCAGCCGTATGTTCGGCAATCATCCGCTCTTCGTCGGTCTGCAGAACCATGATGGCCGCCTTGGACCGCTCGTCGGAAATGATCCGGTCGCCGCGTTCGTTGGCGATGGGATCGAGCGCGATCCCCATCCATTCCAGCTCGCAGGTCGCAGCGGCGCGAATGCGCGAGGAATTTTCGCCTATGCCGCCGGTAAAGACGAGGCCGTCGAGGCCGCCGAGCGTCGCGGCGAGGCCGCCGATTTCGCGACGCAGGCGCGAGACGAAATAGTCGATCGCGTCCCTCGCCGCCTTGTCGCCGGAGGCTTCGAGCAGGCGCATGTCGTTGGTGAGGCCCGACATCCCCTTGAGGCCCGAGTCCTTGTAGAGCAGGTCGGAGATTTCCGCCGCGCTCATTTTTTTCTCGGCCATCAGATAGAGCACGACGCCGGGGTCGAGCTGGCCGCAGCGGGTGCCCATCGGCAGTCCGTCGAGCGCGGTGAAACCCATGGTCGAGGCGATGGAGCGGCCGTCCTTCATCGCGCAGAGCGAGGCGCCGTTGCCGAGATGGGCGACAATGACCCGTCCGCCCGCGAGCTCCGGCGACAGCGCGCGCAGCCGGCGCGAAATGAATTCATAGGACAGGCCGTGGAAGCCGTAGCGCCGCACGCCCTCGTCATAGAAGCGGCGCGGCAAGGCGAAGGTGTCGGCGATGTACGGATGCGCCCGATGGAAGGCGGTGTCGAAACAGGCGACCTGCGCGGCCTCGGGAAAGGCGTGCAGGGCGGCGTCGATACCCGCGAGATTGTAGGGTTGGTGCAGCGGCGCCAACGGTTCGTAATCATGCAGATGGCGAAAGCTTGCCGCGTCCACCCGCAAGGGCGCCGAGTAGTCGGGGCCGCCATGCACGACGCGATGACCGACGCCGATGACGCGCGCTCCCGCCTCTTCCTTTTCGAGCCAGCCGAGAACGGCGGCGACCGCCCGCTTGTGATCGACAACGCCGTCAAAGGCGTGGTCCGCCTTCGCGCCGCCGATGGTCCGGGCGGAAAATGTGGCCTTGGCGCCGATTCCCTCGATATGGCCGACAGCGAGCAGGTCCAGTTTTTCCGGCGCGATGGAAAAGGCCGAAAACTTGATCGAGGAGGATCCGGCGTTGATGGTCAGGATGATGTTGGCCATGCGCGCTATTCCGCCGCCAGCGCCTTGTCGGCGTCGCCGGCAAAGGCGCGGCCGTTGCGTCGCCAGTAATCGTAGAGCAGAGCCAGGGCGCAGGAGACGAGGCGGGCGCGGTCATTGTCCGCGCGGCTCGTCAGCATGACCGGGGCCTGCGCGCCGAGCACGAGGCCCGCCGCCTCCGCATGCGCCAGGAAGGTCAGTTCCTTCGCCAGCATGTTGCCCGCCTCGATATTGGGGGCGATCAGCACATTGGCGTGGCCCGCGACCAGCGAGGCTATGCCCTTGGTGCGCGCCGCCTGCATGTCCACGGCGTTGTCCATCGCCAGGGGGCCATCGACGACGCCGCCCGTGATCTGCCCGCGCTCGGCCATCTTGGAGAGAGCCGCCGCGTCGAGCGTCGAGGGAATGTTCGCATTGACCGTCTCGACCGCCGACAGCACGCCGACGCGCGGCAATTCGAGCCCGCAGGCCCGCGCGAGGTCGATGGCGTTCTGGACAATGTCCTTCTTGGTCATCAGATCGGGCGCGATATTGATGGCCGCGTCGGAAATGAACAGCAGCTCGTCGAGCGTGGGCACGTCGAGCGCGAAGACATGGCTGATGCGGCGTCCCGTGCGCAAGCCGCCGTCCTTCTTGACCACGGCGGCGAGCAGGTCGTCGGAATGAAGGTCGCCCTTCATGATGGCGCTCGCCTCGCCCGAGCGCACCATGGCGACGGCGCGGTCGGCGGCGACGCGATGGTCGCATTCCCCGACGATTTTCCATTGCGAAATATCTTCGCCGAGGTCTGCCGCCGCGGCGGCGATGCGCTGGGGATCGCCGATCAGGATCGGCTCGATCAGTCCCTTCTGCGCCGAAAGCAGCGCGCCGCCGAGCGAATTATGATCCTCGGGGCAGACCACGACGGTCTTCAACCGCGGCAGGCGCGAAGCGAGCGCGATCAGGCGGGCGAAATGATCGGTCTGCTCGATGATCAGCGCCGGCAATTCGCGCGCCAGCGTTTCGATCTGGCGCATGGGCGCGTCGACCGCCGCCACGCCCTTGCAGACGGGAACGCCATCCATGTCGGTGATGACAGTGTCGAACACGGCCTCAGGCTCGGCGCGCTTCTCGCGACAGGTCACGGTGACGCGCAGGCGGTCGCCGATATGGACCCGGCGCACGAATTCAAAAGTCTGCGAGCGGTAGAGCGTGCCCGTGCCGGGCAGGATATTGCCGAGCACGGCTGAAATCAGCGAACCGATCCACATTGACGGCGCGACCGGCGCCACTGCTGGCGGGGCCGCATCCTCCTGCGACGGCAGCATCAGCGGATTGGTGTTGCCGGATACATGGGCGAAAAGCAGAAGGTCGCGCTCCGAACAGACGCGCTCGATCGAGGCGGTGTCGCCGACCTGCAATTGCGCCCAGGTTTTGTTGGAGACGGTTTTTTTATTGGAGACAGTTTTCGGCATGCCCAGGGCTTCGCCTCGCTTGAATGGGGAGACGCCTATGTCGCGCCGAACTCCCGTTAGGATCGTTTTTGCTGCAGCGCAAGATAAACTGGTGATGGTGACATATCCGTGAACGCCGCAAGAGACTTTGCGCCAGATCAACGGGGACGCCTGCAATACAGCAAATGTTGCGACGCATCAAAAACTTGAGCCTGCCTCAAGGTCGTTGCCGCTTGACGTGAAATCCATGTAGGATGCCGATAGGGAGGGGCGTCGCGAGGGTTTTGCCCTTCGGCGCCCGACGCGCCAAACGAGGACAAAATGTCCCTCACGACAAAGCCGCCGGAAGCCCGGCCGAAGACGCCGCTCGACCGGCAGCAGATCATCGGCTTCTGGGCGGCCTGGGCGGGATGGACGCTCGACGGCATGGATTCGGTCATCTACGCCCTCGTGCTTTCGCCGGCCCTGACCGAATTGCTGCCGAAATCGGGCATCGAACCGACGCCGGGCGCGATCGGCTATGCCGGATCGATCCTTTTCGCCCTTTTCCTGGTCGGCTGGGGCTGCTCCTTCATCTGGGGGCCGATCGCCGATCATTTCGGCCGCGCCAAATCGCTCGCCGCGACGATCCTCGTCTACGCCGTCTTCACGGGCGCCGCCGCCTTTGCGCAGGACGTCTGGCAACTGGGGCTGTTCCGTTTCCTGAGCGGGATCGGCATCGGCGGGGAATGGGCGATGGCCGGCACTTTCATCGCCGAATCCTGGCCTGAGGATCGCCGCAAGATGGGCGCGGGCTATCTGCAGACCGGTTATTATTTCGGCTTCTTCATCGCCGCCGCGCTCAATTTCACGGTCGGCGCGCATTACGGCTGGCGCGCGATGTTTTTGTGCGGCCTCGCGCCTGTCGTCGTCGCGGTGATGACCCTGGCCGAGGTGAAAGAACCCAAGCGCTGGAAGGCGCATGAAAGCGAGGTCAAGCACAGCCACCCCCTGCGCGAGATCTTCAGCCCGGTCTATCGCAAGCGCACGCTGGTCAATTCGGCCCTGGTGACGGTCGCCATCATCGGCCTGTGGGGCGGCGCCGTCTATGCGCCGGCGGCGATCTCGAGCCTGGCGAAGAAGGCCGGGGCGAATGCGGCGGGGGCCGCCCAGACGGCGTCGATCGGCATGGCCATCCTGTCGGTCGGCACGATCCTCGGCTGCCTGTGCCTGCCGCAGCTCGCCGAGCGTTTCGGTCGAAAACCGACTCTCGCGCTTTATTTCGCGGGCATGGCGGTCATGCTCCCCCTCGCCTTCGGCTGGGCCTTCACCCTTGAACAGGGCCTCATTCCCTTTATGGCCGCGCTGTTCTTCCTCGGGTTCGCCGGGGGCAATTTCGCCGCCTTCAGCCTGTGGCTGCCGGAGCAATATGAGACTCGCGTGCGAGCGACGGCTTTTTCCTTTGCCGCCTCCATCGGCCGTTTCATCGGCGCCGGCGTGAATTTCCTGCTCGCGGCCATGGTTTTCCGCATGGGTTCGCTCGGCGTCCCCGTCGCCATGACGGGTCTGGCCTTCGGACTCGGCCTGCTGATCCTTCCCTTCGCGATGGAGACGAAAGGGCAGAAGTTGCCAGACTAGTCGGAGGGGGCGCCTTCGCGACGTCAAGAAGTCGGCAGGAAGCGGAAATCTTGGGGTGCGCGCCGGCAATGACCGCTGGGCGGCAATTAGGAGACGCGAACGCCGCAATGACGTTTGCGCGCGTCAGGGTATTTTAACGCGATCGCGCGAATATGGCTTAAGAAATCTTGACACACGGCGAGACGCCCATGAAGCGGTCCATGGTGGACGATCGCGGCAAAGACCTCTTCTAGTCGGCCGCACAAAGTTGATTTTGCTGGTTTTTGTCTCTGGCGTGAGCGGATTTTAACGATGCCCTATATGTCGATTTAATACGGAGCTTTTGGGAAATGTGGAATTATTGGCAGCTGCGAAATCCGGTCGGACTTTGTTTAGCCGCGCTCTATCTGCCCATTGCCTCGGCCGCAGTGCTTTATTCGTCTCTTTCCGACAATAGCGAAGTCCTGTCTATCGTGGCTTCAATCGCTGCCGCGCCAGCGATGCTTCTGGTTGGGCTCTTTGGGAATCCCAATCCCTTGATGACTGCGCTAATTGCGTTTGGACCGCTCCAGATACCGATGTTGTTGGCGCTATCCACGATCATTATCTATATGCTTGGCTACATGATTGGTAATATGCGCCAATTTTTAACAACGTTCAAACTATATATTGTATTACCCATGTTAATATCCTTGACAATTCTAAATATGCTCGTTCACCACCTTGCCCCCTGAAGCTTATCCTCGACGAGAGTCGGATTTGGCCTCATTATGAGGCTTTGGCCGGACCGATGGGGAATGTCGCCTTCGAGCCCGTTCCGGAAGACCGTCAGCGTGGTTGGCAAGGTCGTCGCTGGCGCCGGACCGTCAGCCCTACCCGGCTCCTTAAACCACCACCGTCAGCGTTTTCGCCGCGCGCGTGACGCCGGTGTACAGCCAGCGTTCGCGGTTTTCGCGAAAAGCCCAGCTTTCGTCGAACAGCACGACATCGTCCCATTGCGAGCCCTGGGCCTTGTGCACGGTCAGGGCGTAGCCATAGTCGAATTCGTCGCTTTCGCGTCGCTGCGCATAGGGCAGGCTTTCCTCGGTCCCCTCGAAAAAGGCCGGGAGAACCCCGACCCTGATCGCTTTTCCGCCCGACATTTCATCCGGCGAGAGCATCATGCGCAGGCGCGCGCGCCGCAGCCCCGAGGATTTTTGCACGCGGAAAACCGCGCCGTTCAAAAGCCCCTTGGTCTTGTCGTTGCGCAAGCAGACCAGCTTTTCGCCGACTTCGGGTATCCCGCCCTTGTAGCCGAACAATTCGCGCAGGCGCTTGTTATAGGCGCGGCGCGTCTTGTTCAGCCCGACCAGCACCTGATCGGCGTTTTTCACCAGTTCCGCGTCGATCGAATTGCGCGAGACCACGCGCATGGCGCCGTGGTCGCCGAGTTGCAGCCTTTCGCCGGCGCGCACCTGCATGGAGACGCGGATGATCGGATTGTCGGCGGCCTGGCGATGCACTTCGGTCAGCATGACATCGGGCTGCTGCTCGGTGAAAAAGCCGCCGCCTTTTACCGGCGGCAGCTGTGCCGGATCTCCGAGAACGAGAACCTTCTTGCCGAAAGACAGGAGATCGCGACCGAGGTCCTCGTCGACCATCGAGCATTCGTCGATGACGATGAGGCTGGCCTTGGACGCCGGGCTGTCCTCGTTGAGAACAAAGCTCGGCTCCTCCGAGTCCATGTCCTTGGGACGATAGATCATCGAATGAATGGTGCGCGCCTCGCCGCAGCCTTTTGAGCGCAAGACGAGAGCGGCCTTGCCGGTATAGGCGCCGAATTGCACGTCGCCCGACACGTCGCCGGCGATATGGCGGGCGAGCGTGGTCTTGCCGGTTCCGGCATAGCCGAACAGGCGGAAGACCTGAGGGGCGCCCGGCGCCTCGATCCAGTCCGCCACGGCGCGCAGCGCCTTTTCCTGCTGCGCCGACCAGTCCATCGCCAGCTCTCCCCAATCCACGAATCGAACAAGAACCTTTAGCGAACATCGACACGAAAAGCGAGAGCGGCCGATTGAAAAAAGCGTAAGCTTGGCACGCAACCAAAGGCTCCGAGCCGGGTTAAGGTTGACGCATAGCTGATTTTTCGGGAGATTTTCATGTCCGCATATACAATCAAGCCACTTGAAACCGCTGTCGCCCATTCGACCGGCGGCCGCAACGGCCATTCCGAGACCGAGGACGGCTCGGTCAGCGTCAATCTCTCCGTGCGCAAGGGCATGGGCGGCCCCGGCCTGCCCAATACGACGACGCCCGAACATCTGTTCGCCGCCGGCTATGCCGCCTGTTTCGGCGGCGCGCTGGATTTTGTCGCCAGCCAGCACAAGGTCAAGGCGTCCGATGTCACCATTGCCTGCGAAGTTTCGGTCGGCCCGCGCGAGGGCGGCGGCTTCGGCATCGCGGTCAAGATGAAAGTGACGTCGCCGACCGTGCCGACCGCCGAGTTGAAAAAGCTGGCGGACGAGGCGCATGAAAAAGTCTGCCCCTACAGCCATGCGACACGGGGCAATATCGACTTCCACATGGATGTGCAGGGGGCGTAAGGCGCGGGTTCGCGCGGCCGTCATTGCGAGCGACAGCGAAGCAATGCCGGCGCCCTACTCCAGCTCCGCCGCCAGCCGCGCCCGGGCGCGCAGCTTCTCCGTCTCGCTTTTCAGCTGGCCGCAGGCGGCGAGGATGTCGCGACCCCGGGCGTGCGCACCGGGCTGGCGTAGCCCGCGTTGAAGACGATGTCGGAAAATTTCTCGATCGTCTCCCAGTCGGAACATTCATAGGGCGCGCCGGGCCAGGGATTGAAGGGGATCAGGTTGATCTTGGCCGGCACGCCCTTGAGCAGGCGCACCAGTTCGCGCGCATCCGCCGGGAAATCGTTGATCCCCTTCAGCATCACATATTCAAAGGTGATCCGCCGGGCGTTGGAGACGCCGGGATAATCGCGGCACGCCCCAATCAACTGCTTGATGGGGTATTTCTTGTTGAGCGGCACGAGCTTGTCGCGCAATTCGTCGCGCACCGCATGCAGCGAGATCGCCAGCGACGCGTTCGCCTCCAGCCCCAGCCTTTCGATCTCCGGCACGACGCCGGAGGTCGAGACGGTGATGCGGCGCTTGGACAGCGACAGGCCCTCGCCATCGGCAAGAATGTCCACGGCGTCGCGCACGTTCTCGAAATTGTAGAGCGGCTCGCCCATGCCCATGAAGACCACGTTCGACACGGCGCGGGCGCCCTCTCCCGAGGGTATCAGGCCATTGTCCGGCGGCGTCAGGCCCGGGAAATCGCCGAGCATTTCACGGGCGACGACAAGCTGCGCGACGATCTCCTGCGTCGTGAGATTGCGCACCAGCTTTTGCGTGCCCGTGTGGCAGAAGGTGCAATTGAGCGTGCAGCCGACCTGGCTCGAAACGCACAAGCGTGCCGCGGTCGCTCTCGGGAATGTAGACGCATTCGACCTCGGCGCCCTTGTCCAGCGCATCGACCGGGGCCATCCGGATCAGCCATTTGCGGGTGCCGTCGACGGAAATCTGCTCCTCGACGACCTCGGCCGCGATCAAGCGAATAGTGTTCCGCCAGCTTCTGGCGCATCACCTTGGAGACATTGAGCATGACGTCGAAATTCCGCGCGCCCTGGAAATAGATCCAGTGCCAGAGCTGGGCGACGCGCATGCGGATTTCGCGCTCGGGCGTGCCAATTTCGCGCAAGGCCTCGGAAAGGCCTGAGCGGGTCAGGCCCATCAGCGAGAGCTTCGTCGCCGTCAAATCGTTCGTTTGGGCTGGGCCTTCCGGCGCAGCCTCGACAGCCAGCGTCATGCGGCGTCCTTCAAAGCAAGGGAAATGAGATTGCCCTGACCCTTATCATGAAACGCCCGCAGGGAAAACCAGCGGATTTCCTTGCGCGAATCGCCGCCATTGGCGAAACAGGGCGCATGAATTTCTCGTCCCTGCCCGTAAAACGCGTCATCGCCCTCGCCTGCGTCATCGCCGCCGGGATTTTTATTCGCGGTTATGGGCCCGCCTATCAAATCCCGGCCTTTTACGTGAAATACGGCGGGTCCGTGCTGTGGGCGGCGATGATCTATTTCCTCGTCGCCCTTCTCCTGCGCGAGCGTCCGCAACGACAGGTGCTTTTCATCGCAGCGCTGGTCTGCGCCCTGGTGGAAGCGCTCGAAACTTGCGCACACCCCGGCGCTCGACGTCTTCCGCATGACCAGGGCCGGCGTCTGGCTGCTGGGAAAAGTCTTCTCCGGCTGGAATTTTATTGCCTACGCCGCGGGCCTCTCGCTGGCGCTTGGCCTGGACCGGCTGCTGATCGGCGGCGCTTTCAAGACATCACTGCGACGGCGGCGCTGACTTCGGCTTTTTGCCGCGTCGGTGCGGCGGCCGCCGCTTGGCCGCGCGGCGCGGGAACATTGACGAGGCCTTCGGCGAGCGCCGAACGATATTTGTCGAGCATGACGCCGAAAATCTTTCGCAGGGATGTCTCCATCTCGGGCTTGCGCTCCAGCCGCGCCAAAGTGCAGACCCGCCGCCTCGATGGTCGACAGCGCCTCGCGGCGCGGCTCACGCCGCAGCTTGCCATAGAGCGAGGAGTCTTCGGGTTCAGCGCCAGCCTGCGGCCCTTGAGCACCCAGGCGTTGCGCCACCACAACGTCTTGGCCTGCGCCCAGGAGCCGTCGAAAATCACCACGCCCTTCAATCCGGCCAGCGCCCTGTCCTGATCAGCCAGGGGATTGCCCTTCTTGTCGAGCGCCACCACTTCGCGGTTTTCGGGCATGTCCGCAGTCGCGGCGCCCAGGTGCAGCACCGCCCATTCCCCGGCCTCGGCCTCGCGCCCCAAGGCTTTGCACAGGCTCGGCCAGGACAGGCCGATCTTCAGCGTCGAATTTTTCAGCGCGCGATGGGCAAGGCGGGCGGTGCCAAGCTCGCGGTCCTGCTCCTGCGGATGCTGCAGGATCAGCAGGGAAACCTTGGTGTCCAAGGGCTCGACGGCGTCGCAGACGCAGAGGCTGGGCGACTTGGCGCAATGGGGACAGGGCGGCGGTTCAAGCGCGGGCGCGGCCGCATCGGGTTCGGACAAGGAAGCATCCTGAAAGAGCAAGGGAAGCCTCTATATCGCCCTATCAAGGCAAAAGCCATTTTTATGGCGCCGCCAGCCATGCCAGCGCCTCCGGCCAAACTGTCTTCAGCGTCTCCGCGCCGGCGAACATCGAAATATGAACGCCCGGCGCGATCGTCAGCCGGATGTTTTCTGCGGGCGTCCCGACCATGCCGGCGCAGGCAAAAGTCTGTTCGGGCGCGGTGACCTCGTCGTCGCGCGCAGCGATCAGATAGAGCGGACAGCGCATCTCGCGCAGGTCAATCCGGCGACCGAGCGCCGTAAATTCGCCTCTCGCCAACGCGTTGCGCTTGTAGAATTTTTCGACCACTTCGAGGTAATAGGCGCCGGGCAAGTCGAGCACATGCGCGCTCCAGTCCCGGTAAAGCGCCGCCTGCTTCGCAAATTCAGGGGAGTCCAGCGGCAGCGCGCTTTGCAGGACGGCGTGGATGAACTCAAGGTTTTCCGGAGGCTTGTCCCAGAATTGAAGCGCCTCGGCCCCGCGGGCGAGCCCCCGTCCCAGGACGACCAGTTCGCGAAAGGTCTCGAGCGGCGTCGACTGCGCGACCCGCGACAGCGGCGAGGAGCCGGCGTCGATGTCGATCGGCGCGGCGGCGAGGACCAGCCTTCGCACCTTTGCCGGGAAACGCGCGGCATAGACCAGGCCGAGCCAGCCGCCCTGGCATAATCCGACAATATCCGCCCTCCCGCCGATCTCGTCGATGAAGACATTGAGATCGGCGAGGAAATCGTCGATGCCGCGAAAGGCCTGCGTTTCGTCGGCGCCAAGCCAATCGACAAGATAGAGCGGCGCGCCCGCCCCGCGCAAAACCGCCATCAGGCTATGGCCTGCGCAGAGATCGGCGATGCGCGCGTCATGCAGCGCGAAGGGCGCGCAGACGATGATCGGCGCGCCCCCATTTTCCGGTTTGGCGAAACAGCGCAACCGCGCCGCGGCAAGCTCCAGCACAATCTTGTTTTCGCTTGTCCAGACCGACTCGGGCGCGGGCGGCCGCGGCTTGGCGGGCGGGGCGAAAACCTCGAACATCCGCTGCGTCAGCTCGGCCGCCGCCTGCGCAACGGCAAAATTTGGCCACCACGGCAGCGTCCAATCCGAACCCTTATCCGATTTCTGGTCGCTTTTAGGAGCCATGACGCCATTCTGCCGTCAAATGCGGCTAAAACACCGTAGCTCCCTTGCGGTCTCTACGCATTGATCCCAATTCGGTTTGGCGGCTTTCGCCGGCCGGCTGAACGCGCGACGCGAAGGCGCAATTGCCATAAGGCGCCGGGGCAGGCAGATTGCCGCTCCGGCACGCGACCGGCTAGAACTTGGATGAGGCGACAAAAACAAGGCGGCGCGACCGCCCGGGAGGCGTTTTGGGGATAAGGCATTGCAATCTGGCCTGCGCGCTGAGCATTCTGGCCTGCGCGCTGATCGGCGCCGCTTTTTCCGCGCGGGCGGAAAGCCCCGCCGCTGAACCTGCGGCGGCAACCCAGAAGATCGTCATCGGCTACCTGCGCCGGGCGGAAAATGCTTCGGCCATTTCGCGCCTGGACTTGCCCGCCGCCAATGACGGCGAGGCCGGCGCGCAGATTGGCGTCGACGACGATTCAGTCACCGGCGCGTTTTTGGGGCAGAGCTATGAACTCGTCGCAAAAAAGCTAGGACGCGACGAAGACGCCGCCCCGGCGCTTGCGGATTTCGCCGCCAGGGGAATCCGCTTCGTCCTCGCCGACCTGCCGGCCGAGGTCCTCGTCAAGGCCGCCGACGCGCCCGACGCCTCTAAAACCCTTGTCTTCAACGTTGGCGCCTCCGACGACTTCCTGCGCCAGGAATTCTGCCGCGCCAATGTGGTGCATGTCGCGCCGAGCCGCGCCATGCTGGCCGACGGGCTCGCGCAATATCTTGTCTGGAAGCAATGGCGCAAATGGTTGCTGGTGCTTGGCTCGCATCCGGCCGACCGTTACTGGGCCGACGCCTTGCGGCGCTCCGCCGTGCGCTTTGGCGCGAAAATCGTCGAGGAGCGGGTGTTCGAGGACACGGGCGGGGCAAGGCGCGCCGACAGCGGCGTCGCCCTGGTGCAGAAGCAAATTCCCGCCTTCACCCAGAACGTTCCCGCCCATGACGTGCTGGTGGCCGCCGACGAAAGCGCTGTCTTCGCCGCCTACCTGCCCTATCGCACCTGGGACCCGCGTCCCGTGGCCGGGTCGGCCGGGCTTGTTTCCACCGCCTGGGACGCCTCCAACGAGCAATGGGGCGCGACGCAATTGCAGCAGCGGTTCGAAACGAAATTTTCGCGGCGCATGAGCGCGCTCGACATGAACGGCTGGACGGCGGCGCGGATGATCGGCGAGGCCGCCTCGCACGGCGCCGCCCAGGACGCCGAGACGATGAAGGCCTTTTTCCTGTCGAAGGATTTTGCGCTCGCCGCCTTCAAGGGCCAAAAACTGACCCTGCGCGACTGGAACCTGCAATTGCGCCAGCCGATCCTGCTGTCGGACGGACGCAATGTCGTGTCCGTCTCGCCGCAGGAAGGCTTCATGCACCAATTCTCTGAACTTGATACGCTCGGATATGACCGCCCGGAGACGAGATGCCATCTGAAATGAAGTTTCGATTTCGCCTCCTCTCGATTCTGTTGTTGCTCTCCGCGGGCCTTTCCTCGCCGGTCCTGGCCGCGCAGGCTTTCGTCAGCAACGAGAAGGGCAACAGCGTCACCGTGCTCGATCTCGACACGCTCACGGTGAAAGCGACCATCGCGGTCGGACAGAGGCCGCGCGGCATCATCGCCAGTCCCGACGGAAAGACTGTCTATGTCGCGCTCGGCGACGACGACAAGATCCAGACCATCGATCCGGAGAAGCTCGCCGTATCAGGCGAATTCCCAGCCGGCCACGATCCCGAGCGGATCGAGATTTCTCCCGATGGCAAGACCCTGGTCGTCACCAACGAGGACAGCAATTCGCTGAGTTTTTTTGACCTTGCCTCGAAAGAATTGCTCGGCGCGGTGCGCGTCGGCGTCGAACCGGAGGGGCTGGCGGTGAGCCCGGACGGCAAGCTTGTCGTCACCACCACGGAGACCACCAACATGGCGCATTTCGTGGATGCGGAAAAGCGCAAGACGCTGGCCAATGTGCTGGTGGACGCGCGTCCGCGCATGGCCGCCTTCACGCCCGACGGCGCGGAGGTCTGGGTCTCCTCCGAAATCGGCGGCGACGTCACCATCCTCGACGCGCAGACGCATAAAATCCGCGACAAGGTGAAGTTTGACGTGCAGGGTCTGCGCGCGGAAAACATCCAGCCCGTGGGCATCAATATTTCGCATGACGGCAAGCTCGCCTTCGTCTCGCTCGGCCCGGCCAACCGCATGGCGGTGGTGGACGTGAAGACCCGCGCCGTGCAGAAATACCTGCTCGTGGGACAGCGCGTCTGGCACGCCGCCTTCACCCCGGACGACAAGTTCCTGCTGACGACCAACGGCATTTCCAACGATGTCTCGGTGATCGACGTCGCCGCGCTGAAAGTCGTCAAATCCGTGCAGGTGGGTCAATCGCCCTGGGACCTCGTCATTCTGGACTCGAAGAAATGAGCGAGCAGATCCCCGCACTCGACCTGCGCCATGTCAGTCACGCCTACGGGGCGCGCAAGGCGCTCGACGATGTCAGCTTCACCGTGCCGCCGGGCGCATTCTGTGTGCTGCTCGGGCTCAACGGCGCGGGCAAGAGCACGCTGTTCTCGCTGATCACCCGGCTCTTCGCCTTGCAGCAGGGCTCGATCCGCCTGCTCGGCCGCGACCTCTCGCAAAATCCCGGCGCGGCGCTGGCGGAGCTTGGCGTCGTCTTCCAGTCGCGCACGCTCGATCCCGACCTGTCGGTGGCGCAGAATTTCCACTATCACGCGGCGCTGCACGGCATTGGCAAGGCGGAGGCCGCCGAGCGCACGCAAAGACTTCTCGCGGCGGTGGAGCTGAGCGACCGCGCGAAAGACAAGGTGCGCGATCTCTCCGGCGGCCAGATGCGCCGCGTCGAAATCGCCCGCGCCCTGCTGCATCGCCCGCGCCTGCTGGTGCTGGACGAACCGACTGTCGGCCTCGACATCGGCGCCCGCGCCGGCATCCTGCGCCTTGTGCGCGGCCTCATCGCCAGCGAGGGCATGAGCGTGCTCTGGGCGACGCATCTGACCGACGAGGTCGAGGACGGCGACGAGGTTCTGGTGCTGCACAAGGGCGTTTTGCGCGCGTCGGGCGCGGTCGCCGACTTGCTCAAATCGACCGGCGCCGCCGACTTGAAATCGGCCTTTGTCGCCGTGACCGGCGAGCAGACAAAGGGAGACGCCGCATGACCCTCCAAGCCGCCGTCGCCGCGCCCCGCCGCCTGACCCCCGCCGCCTATTTCATCTGCCTGAAGGGCATCTGCTGGCGCGAGGGTCTGCGCTTCCTGCACCAGCGCGAGCGCTTCGTCTCGGCGCTCGTGCGTCCCCTCGTCTGGCTGTTCATCTTCGCCGCGGGCTTCCGGCAGGTGCTCGGCATCTCCATCATCCCGCCCTATGACACCTACATTCTCTATGACGTCTACATCACGCCGGGGCTGATCGCGATGATCCAGCTTTTCAATGGCATGCAGTCGTCGCTCTCGATGGTCTACGACCGCGAGATGGGCAACATGCGGGTGCTCCTGCTGAGCCCCTTCCCGCGTCCCTTCCTGCTGTTCGGCAAGCTGATCGCGGGAACGCTGGTTTCCGTGCTCCAGGTCTACGCCTATCTACTCATCGCCTGGTTCTGGGACATCCAGCCGCCAGCGCTCGGCTATGTCGAGGTGTTGCCGGCGCTGTTCCTGGTCGGGCTGATGCTGGGCTCCCTCGGCATGCTGCTCTCGTCGCTCATCAAGCAGCTCGAGAATTTTTCGGGCGTGATGAATTTCGTGATCTTCCCGATGTTCTTCGCCTCCTCGGCGCTCTATCCGCTGTGGCGCGTCAAGGAGGGCAGCCCCGGCCTTTATTATGTCTGCCAGGCCAACCCTTTCACTCATGCGGTCGAACTGATCCGCTTCGCGCTTTATGGACAGATCAACTGGATTTCGCTGGCCGTGGTCTTCGGCTGCATGACCGTGTTCATGCTCGGCGCGATCATCGCCTATGACCCGTCGCGCGGATTGATGAGCCTGCGCGGCGCGCCGGGCGCGGGCGCTTAGGCGCGGCTTAAAGTTGACAATATTACTAGACAATGCCGCCCTCGCAGGAAAGAATGCGGCGGATGAACGATTGGAACACCGAGCTTTACCTGAAATTCGAGCGCGAGCGCGGACAGGCCGCGCGCGACCTTCTGGCGCGGATCCCGCCGCTCGCGCCGCGGAAAATCGTCGATCTCGGCTGCGGTCCCGGCAACAGCTCGGCGCTGCTGGCGCTTTATTTCCGCGGCGCCGACATTGTCGGCGTCGACACTTCCGAAAACATGCTGGAGGCGGCGCGGGAAAGGCTTCCGGTCGCACAATTCGTCCATCAGGACCTTGTCGACTGGGCGCCCGAAGCCCCGGTCGACCTGATCTTCGCCAACGCCGCGCTGCATTTCGCGCCTGACCATGACAGGCTCATCACAAAATTCATGGGTTTCCTGAACCCGGGCGGCGTGCTGGCCGTGCAGATGCCGAATGTGCTGCAGGACGCAGCCCATGCCCTCATGCGCATGGTGTCGGTGGATGGGCCCTGGGCGGAAAAGCTCGCGCCCGTCGCCAAATCGCGCGCGATCATCGGCACGCTCGACGATTATTACGCCTGGGCTTCGCCAAGAGCGCGCATGATCGATCTCTGGCAGACCATCTATGTCCATCCGCTCGACGGCATCAATGCGATCGTCGACTGGTTTTCGGGTTCGGCGCTCCGGCCCTTCCTCGAAAAACTCGACGTGAGCGAGCGCCCGGCGTTTCTGGAAAAATACCGGCAGGAGCTGGAAATGGCCTATCTGCCGCAGGCCGACGGCAAGGTGCTGCTGCTTTATCCGCGCCTGTTTCTTGTTGCGCAGAGGTAACGCTGTCCGGAAACGCAAAGTCGAAGTCGCGGGTTGCCTTGCCTTGGCCGCAGTTTCGCGGCAAGGACGCCGCGATGAAAACGACTTTGCCCCGGCTTTTGTGCCTCGTCCTCCTGGCCGCGACCGCGCCCGGCCCGGCGCGGGCGTTGCCGAAAAATCCGCCGCTGCCGCCTGCAAGGCCCGCTTTTCCAGGAGACGCGCCGCAACAGGCCGCCCCCCAACAGGAGGCCGCAGCGCAGCCGGCCGAAGCGCCGGCGCCGGCGACTCCGGCGCCTGTCGCCGTGACGCCCGCCGCCCCCGGGGAGCAGGACCCGCCCGGATTCACCCTCGCCGAACAGGCGGGACTGGCCGATCTGGCCCGCAGATACGCCCGGCGGCATGGCGTTCCCTTGTCGCTGCTTCATCGCATCATCATGCGCGAGAGCCGCTACCATCCGCGCCTCGTCAACCGCAGCTTTTTCGGCCTGATGCAGATCACGCCGGCCACGGCGCGCGGCATGGGCTTTCGCGGCGCGCCGAAGGGGCTTCTCGACGCCGAGACCAACCTGACCTACGCCACGCCCTACCTCGCCAACGCCTGGCTCTTGTCGGACGGCGACACCGACCAGGCGGTGCGGTATTATTCCTCGGGCTATTATTACACGGCGAAAAAGCGCCACATGCTCGACCGGATGCGCAACGCCAACTCGCCGCCCGTGACGCCGCCGGCCCCGGTCGTCGCCGAGACGCCGCCGCCTGCCCCGGCGCCGAAGGGTTTTCTGGAGGGTGTTTTTGACGGATCGGGGCGGTGACGGGGGCGCTTTCCTTCTCCCCTTGCGGGAGAAGGTGGCGCGAAGCGCCGGATGAGGGGGCCCCTCGCCGCAACACCCCCTCATCCGTCTCGCGCTCTCGCGCGAGCCACCTTCTCCCGCAAGGGGAGAAGGAGTCGCGCCCGCCTCGTGGCGGAAACCTACCGCCTCTTCCCTTTGTGCCGCCAGCTTGCGCCTTTTGGCCGCGCTTCGCCGCCGCCGAGATTGTGCGGGCCCATGTCGGCATCGGCAGGCTTGTGCACGCGCGTCGGCAGGTTGGCGGAATCGCCGTATTTCTTCTCGCCGCGAAAACCGCCGCCGCCCGCCTCGACATCGGCCTGCCGCGCGAGAGGATCGTCCGACAGCGTCAGCTCCACCGATTGCAGCCGCTTGATTTCGTCGCGCAGCCGCGCCGCCGTTTCGAAATCGAGATCGGCCGCCGCCTTCCGCATGCGTTTTTCGAGATCGGCGATGGTCGCCTGGAAATTATGCCCGATCGAGGGCGAGGCGAGGCCGAGGTCGACGCTGACATGATCCTGCTCGTAGACCGAGCCCAGGATATCCTGGATGCCGCGCTTGATGCTGGCCGGGGTTATGCCGTGCTCGGTATTCCACTCCACCTGCTTTTCGCGGCGGCGGCGCGTTTCGGCCATGGCGCGGTCCATCGATCCCGTGATCTTGTCGGCATACAGAATGACCTTGCCATCGACATTGCGCGCGGCGCGGCCGATGGTCTGCACCAGAGAGGTTTCACTGCGTAGAAAGCCTTCCTTGTCGGCGTCGAGAATGGCGACCAGCGCGCATTCTGGAATATCGAGACCCTCGCGCAAAAGGTTGATGCCGACCAGAACGTCGAAGGCGCCCAGGCGCAAGTCGCGGATGATCTCGATGCGCTCGATCGTGTCGATGTCCGAATGCATGTAGCGCACGCGCACGCCGTTCTCATGCAGATATTCGGTGAGGTCCTCGGCCATGCGCTTGGTCAGCACGGTCACCAGCGAGCGATAGCCTTTTTGCGCCATTTCACGCGCTTCGCCGAGGAGGTCGTCGACCTGGCTGCGGGCCGGGCGCACCTCCACCGGCGGATCGATCAGGCCGGTCGGGCGAATGACCTGTTCGACGAAGACGCCGCCGGTCTGGTTCATCTCCCAATGGCCTGGGGTCGCCGAGACATGCACGGATTGCGGCCGCATCGCGTCCCATTCCTCAAAACGCAGGGGACGGTTGTCAAGGCAGGACGGCAAGCGAAAACCGTATTCGGCCAGCGTCGCCTTGCGGCGGAAGTCGCCTTTGTACATGCCGCCTATCTGCGGCACGGTGACATGGCTTTCGTCGGTGAAGACGATGGCGTTGTCGGGCAGGTATTCGAACAGCGTCGGCGGCGGCTCGCCGGGGCGGCGCCCGGTGAGATAGCGCGAATAATTTTCGATGCCGGCGCAGGAGCCCGTCGCCTCCAGCATTTCCAGATCGAACACGCAACGCTGTTCGAGCCGTTGCGCCTCCAGCAACCGGCCCGCGGCGTGCAATTCGCCAAGCCTCTGGCGCAATTCGCCCTTGATGCCGGAAATCGCCTGCAGCAGGGTCGGACGCGGCGTCACATAATGCGAATTGGCGTAGATTTTTATCAGTTCGAGTTCCTGCGTCTTCTTGCCGGTCAAGGGATCGAATTCTGCAAGGCTTTCGACTTCGTCGCCGAAAAAGGTGATGCGCCAGGCGCGGTCCTCGTAGTGGGCGGGAAAGACTTCGACGGTATCGCCGCGCACCCGAAACACGCCGCGCGAAAAATCGGGGGTGCGCTTGTACTGGAGATCGACGAGGTCCTTCAGCAATTGCCGCTGGTCGAGCTTTTCGCCTGTCATCACCGACAGGGTCATGGCGGTGTAGGTTTCGACCGAGCCTATGCCGTAGATGCAGGAGACCGAGGCGACGATGATGACATCGTCGCGTTCGAGCAGCGAGCGGGTGGCGGCATGGCGCATCCGGTCGATCTGCTCGTTGATTGTCGAATTCCTTCTCGATGAACGTGTCGGTGCGCGGCACATAGGCTTCCGGCTGGTAATAATCGTAATAGCTGACGAAATATTCCACGGCGTTGTTGGGAAAGAAGCTCTTGAACTCGCCATAGAGCTGCGCGGCAAGCGTCTTGTTGGGCGCAAGGATCAGCGCGGGGCGCTGCGTGCGCGCGATCACCTGCGCCATGGTGAAAGTCTTGCCCGAACCGGTGACGCCGAGCAGCACCTGGTCGCGCTCCTGCGCCGCGACGCCGGCGACCAGTTCTTCAATGGCGCGGGGCTGGTCGCCCTCGGGCTGGTATTCGGAGACGAGATCGAACCTGACGCCGCCCTCGGACTTTTCCGGCCGCGCCGGCCTGTGCGGCGCCCAGGGCTTTTCGGCGTGAAAATTGGGATCGCCCTTTTCCAGCAGGTCCTGCAGGATGTCCGCGGTGGCCCCGGAAGGCGTGATGAAATTTTCGCGCGGCGGCGCACGGCGGCGCGGCTTCTCCCGCTCCATCGCCGGTTCAAGGCCGAGGCCAAGGCGCGCCGCCTCCTCCTCATCCACGCTTTCGTGTGGGAATGACGACGGCGCCTCCTCAAACCCCCTGCCGACCAGGGCGGGGTTGAGCAGGGCCGCGAGATGATCGCCGAGCGGATGGACTTCGGGTTTTGCAGCCTTGCCGCTCCCGGAAGAAGGTTTTTTCGCCATGCGGCCAATATGGGCTGGAGAGCCGATTCTGAAAAGGGCGGCGCGCGCGATCAGGCGGCTTGCCGCAAGCGCCGCGCTAAAATAGGCTTCGATGGCCGGCGCCAGGCAGTCGGGCGCAAAGGGGGCTTTTTGAGCGATAGCGACGCCCCGGAAAACGCGGAAATCGAAGCGGAGCTGCAGCGCATCCTCCTCACGCCGGAATTCCTGAAAAATTCGGGCGCATCGGGTTTTCTGAAATTCGTTGTCGAGGAATCGCTCGCCGGCCGTGGCGACCGGCTGAAAGCCTTCACCATCGCCACAATGGTTTTCGAGCGCGATTCCTCGTTCGATGCGCAATCCAATTCCGCCGTGCGCGTGCAGGCGCTGCGCCTGCGCAATCTGCTGCAAGCCTATTATGCCGGCGCCGGGCAGAAAAATCCGGTCCGCATCGTCTTGCGAACGGGCTCGTACAGGCCGGCCTTTGTGCGCGTCGGCGCTGCGGCGGCGACCGAAGCGGAGGCCTCGGCGGCGGAGATCCCGGCCAAAAAGCCGGACCGCGCCGCACGTCGCATCCCCAAGGCCGCGCTGGCCGCTCTGGGGCTGGTCGCCTGCGCACTGGCGCTCTGGCTTTTCGTCCGCCCGGCGTCGCCGCCATCCTCGGAAGCGGCCGACGCCCCCGGCGTCCCGATTCTCGTGGTAGAACGTCCGGAAAAGCCTGGCGAAGGCGCGGCGGGCGCCTTCGCCGGCCATCTGCTCGACCGGGTCGAACTGGAGCTGAGCGCCTACGACAACCTGACCGTCGAAAAGCCGGGCGGAAATCCGTCACGGGCCTATTACGCTCTCACCCTGCGACAGATTCCTTCGGAAAACGGACTCGTCGATTTCGCCTTCGAGCTTTTGCGCCAGCCCGAAGGCGTCATCGTCTGGTCGAAGAATTTCGCAAGGACCGACGTCTCCGACCCCGCACAGCTGGCGGGGATCAGCGACCGGCTGGTCCAGACGGTGGGCGACGCCTATGGCGTGGTCGATCTCGACGCGATCCGCCATCTCCAGGATTTCGACGGGGTCCCCCGCGGCTTCAACTGCACGCTCTGCGCTTTCGCCTTCATGCGGTCGCAGACCATAGACCGGCTGCGGGTCGCCCGCGACTGCCTGGAGCTGGCGGTCAAGACCAATCCGCGCGACGACGGCGCCAAGGCGCTGCTGGCGATTCTGCTTGTGCATTTCCATATCTATGGCCTGCCCGAAAGCGCCGGCGAAGAAGACCTCGCCCGCGCCATGAGGCTGGCGCAGGAGGCGTACAATCTTGCTCCAGGGCGGGCGCGCTCGCATTTTGCGCTTTTCGTCACCCGCTTCTACGCCAGGAAATTCGCCGACGGTTTCGCCGCGGCCCAGCAGACGCTGGAGATCAATCCCCTTTCCGCCCTGTACAACCGCGCCATCGGCTCGGCGCGGATCGCCCGCGCCGATTACGATCTGGGCCTCACGCTGCTCGGCGGCGTCCGCGACGACCCCAGCGATTCCAGCGCCGCCGTCGGCTCGGTGGCGCTCGCCGCCTTCATGCGCGACGATCTCACCGCCGCCTCGGACCTGCTTGGGCGTCCGGGCGCAGGCGACGGCGCCCTCGGCCTGACCCTGCAGATCGCGCTCTGCGCGAGAAATCACGATGTCGCCTGCGCGCGGGCGAACGGCGAAAAACTGCGCCTGAATTTTCCGGGCCTCGCTCGCGACATGGATGCGGGCTTTGACCGCGCCGCCTTCGCCGATCCGATCCGCCGACATCTGCTCGACGAGCTCAGAACTGCCGGCTTTTTTACGGGAGGCGGCGAGTAACCCCGGTCGCGAGGGTGCGGAGGCCCGCGGCGAATTATGATCAACTTGTTGTTTTATAATTAAATAATTTCGCATGTAACCCGTACTAACCCTTGTGACGCAGCGCAAGGGCAAAGCGCCTGTCATGGGTTCGCCCATCCCCGGGCAGATGGAAAGCGCCAATCAGACGCTCCGCGCCGCCCGAACCAGCAGGCGAAAGGCAGTACGATGGACAAGCATTTGGAGCGGGCGCTGATCGAGACCTATTTCGCCATTGCGGAATTCGATCAGCAAAAATCAACGCCGGGCTGGCCCGGCAATCCCGAGGAGACCGAGGCGCTGGCTGCCGCGCTGCGCTCGGCCCGGGCGGCGCTGGAAAACGCGGTGCGCCTGGCGCGCGACATGGTCGCTTCCGGCTCGTCGAAATCCTCGGCGTGATCAGCGGGCGCGCCAGCTTCCGCCGGCCAGCAGCCTGTAAAGAAAGGCCGCGCCGGCACCGGACAGGGCCTCCATGGCGTATCCGATCTCGAACTCGCCGAGGCCGACAATGGCGGTGAGGAAAGCAATCGCCGCGCTCATCGCCGCGCCGGTCAGGGTGAAGGCCGGCAAGCCCCGCCATCGCGCCAGGGCGCAGAATTTATGCGACAGCCAGAGATTCAGGCCGAGATTGGAGGCGATGATGAAAATCGACCAGGCGATCGAAACGGCGCCGAACCAGCCGCCGGCGGTCTGCGCCACCAAGTCCTTGGCCGCGGGCTCGAGCATCGGCGGCAGGGCGGCGATGGTCTCATGCGGCTTGCCCGTCAGGGTGAAGGCCGCGACCATGCAGGTGGAGGCCGCGCAGGCGGCGAATCCCGCCCAGCGCGACCAGGGAGCGGCATGAATGTCCTGGGCCCCAGACGGTCCGGCCCAGGCTTCGGCAGGCGCCCTAGCGTCGCCGAGCAGCAGGGCGCGCTGTTCCGGCGACAGCACGACGTCAAAAGAGGCGGACGAAGCCGCCGGGGCTTTTTTTGGGGGCGACGCGGCTCCGCGGCGTCCGAACTGGGCTGTCTGGTTCATGCCGCCATAGTGCCCGCGAGAAGTTTAAAAAAATGATCAATCGTTCATCGGGCTTTCACGCGGCGCATGATGTGATGGCGCATGGTTTCGAGTTCTTGGGAAGGCGAGCGCAGCAATGTCCGCAGGGAATGTGGATGAAAAATTGGGCTTCCTCGCGCTGGCGCGCTTCGGCTTCGGCGCGCGCGGCGACGGCGATCTCGCCGCCGCCAGCCTCGATCCGCGCGGTTTTCTGCGCGCCGAACTGGAGCAGCCGGGCGCGGCCCTGCTGGCCGGCCCCGGCCTGCCCAGCGGCGATGCGGCGCTGCAAACCCTGTTCGCCGAAGAAGACGCGCGCAAGGCCGAGCGCGAAAAGCTCGCCCAGGAACTCGCCGCCCAGCCCAAATTGGCGCAAGCCGCCAACCCGCAAGCGCAGCCGGCCATGGAGCCGGCCATGCAACCCGCGGCGCAGCCAGCCAAGCCGCCGCCGCGGCCGCCTTCGCCCGACCAGCTCTTCTTCCGCGCCGACGCCCACGCCCGCTTCAACCACGCCTATATGGCCCGCGCGGGAATGGTCGAGCGGCTCGTCGCCTTCTGGTCGAATCATTTCGCCATTTCCGTCGCCAAGGGCGGCCCAAGCCGCGCCGCCGCCGGCGCCTTCGAGCGCGAGGCGATCCGGCCGCATGTGCTCGGCAGTTTTTCCGACATGCTGCTGGCGGTCGAAAGCCATCCGGCGATGCTGTTCTACCTCGACAACCAGCAAAGTTTCGGGCCTGAATCGCCCGCGGGGCAGAAGCAGAAACGCGGCCGCAACGAAAATCTCGGCCGGGAAATCCTGGAGCTGCACACGCTCGGCGTGAACGGCGGCTACAGCCAGTCGGACGTGATCGCCCTGGCGGACATGCTCACCGGCTGGCGTTTCGCCGGGCGCGAAGGCAAACTGGGAACGCCCGGCTCCTTCATCTTCCAGGCCAATGTCCATCAGCCCGGCGCGCAAACCCTGCTCGGCGCCGATTACCCGCAACCCGGCCAGGACCAGGCGCGCGCCGCATTGCTCGCTCTCGCCCAAAGACCGGAAACGGCGCGGCACATCGCGACGAAGCTGGCGAAACATTTCATCGCCGACGCGCCGCCGCAGGCTCTCATCGAGAGTCTCGCCCAGACTTTCGTCAAGACGAAGGGCGATCTCCGCGCGCTGTCGCTCGCCCTGATCGATTCGCCCGAAGCGTTGGACGCGCCGCCGACCAAAATGCGCACTCCCTGGGAGTTCTGCGTCTTTGGCGCGCGTTTGGTCGGGCGCGTCCCCGACGACGCGGGGCCTGTGCTGTCGAGCCTGTCCATGCTCGGCCAGCCCCTCTGGCAGCCGCCCGGACCCAACGGCTTTTCCGACGATTCCGCCGCCTGGGCCTCGCCGGAAGGCATGAAGATCCGGCTCGACATCGCCTCGCAATGGGCCAATCGCCTGAAGGATCCGCCCGACCCGCGCGAATTGCTCGAGGCCGCCTTCGGCGCCGGGGCTTCCGAGGAAACGCGAAAAACCGTCGCCCGCGCCGAAACCAAGGCGCAGGGCCTCGCCCTCCTCCTGATGGCGCCGGAGGCGCAAAGACGATGATTTTTTCCCCGACCCGCCGTCAGGCCCTGATCGGCTCGGCCAGCCTGTTCGTCGCCGCGGGCCTGCCCGGCTGGGCCAGCGCGGGGACGCGCGACCCCCGCCTCATCGTCATTATCTTGCGCGGCGCCCTGGATGGGCTGGGCGCCGTGGCGCCGGTCGGCGATCCCGATTTTCTGCGCCAGCGGGGCGCGCTGGCGCTGCAGACAACCGGCGACAAGCCGGCCCTGCCGCTCGATTCGCTCTTTTCGCTCAATCCGGCGCTGCCGACTTTCAAGAAACTTTATGACGCCAAACAGGCCCTGTTCGTGCAGGCCGTCGCCACGCCCTATCGCGAGCGCTCGCATTTCGACGGCCAGGACGTGCTCGAAAGCGGCCAGCCGGGACCGGGCCTCGTCCGCGACGGCTGGCTCAACCGCTTGATCTCGACGCTGCCCTCGCGAGGCGCCCGCGCGACAGGCGAAGGGTTGGGAGTCGGCGCGACGGCGCCGCTGATCCTGCGCGGCGCCGCGCCGGTCATGGGCTGGGCGCCGCAGAATATCGCGCCCGCCTCCGAGGATCTCGCCTCGCGCCTGCTCGACCTCTACGGCCAGCGCGATCCCGCCTTGCAGAAGGCGCTTGCGCAGGGGCTGCATGTCGAGGCTCTCGCGCGCGATTCCGGCATGGATGGCGACCAGCGCCCCAAAGGCGGCCCGGATTCCATCCCCGGCATGCGGCAGGCGGCGCAAGGCGCGGCGCGGCTGATGCGCGCCCCCGAGGGACCGCGAATCGCCGCCCTGTCTTTTGAAGGCTGGGACACCCATGTCAATGAAGGCCCCGTCGGCGGCCGGCTCTCGCAATTGCTATCCGGCCTCGACGGCGCTTTCGAGGAGTTGCAGACGGGCCTCGGCGAGATCTGGGCTTCGACCATGGTCGTCGTGACGACCGAATTCGGCCGCACCGTGCGCGTCAACGGCACGGCGGGCGCGGACCATGGCGTCGGGACGCTGGCGCTGCTGGCCGGCGGCGCGGTCAAGGGCGGGCGCGGCGTCTACGACTGGCCGGGCCTCGCCGACGCAAAGCTTTACCAGAACCGCGATCTCGCCCCGACCACCGACCTGCGGGCCGTGCTCAAGGGCGTTTTAGCCGAGCATTTCGAGGCGCCAGCGGGCCTGTTGGCGAGCAATATATTTCCCGACAGCGCATCGGTGAAGCCGATCAGGGACCTGGTCGCGGCCTGAGCGACTCCGCATGAGCGCGCGCGACCGCTCGCTCGTCTCGGGAATGTATTGTGGCGGGTTCGCCGATGATGATGCGGATCATGCGCGCCGCGGCGCGCCGGGGCACGCTTTCGACGATGCGCATGATCGCGCGAAACTTCGGTCTGGAATCACGGATATCCGGATAGGCCGCCAGGAAAATGCGCGCGATGTTTTCGCACGACAGTCCGATGGCGACCAGAGCCAGCGCCAATGCTTCGCCGCCCTTGTCGTCGGCGATGCGGCGCGCCATGGGAAGGTCGCAACGCAGCGAGTCCGCGAGCGCCTGCCTGAACGCCTCGGGCCGCTTGTCGAGCGCGCAATTTTCGAGCCGGCTGAGCTTTGCGGCGCCTGGCTCCGGATAGGATTCCCCGCGACGAATGGTGGCGAGGCCGGAAAGGCGCGCGACGGCGATGAGATGTCCGCGCTCCTCGGCGTCCGCATGAAGGAACAGCCGAAGATGGCAGAGATGGAGATCGTCGCGGCGCAACAGGGCGCGAGCCAGAACCGGGTCTTCCCGGCCGCGCTCCATGAGGCAGCGCAAAATCTTCCGGCCAAGCCGCGCATGGGGATTGTAAGCCAGGGCGTAGGCGACTTCCGGCTCGGCGCGATGGGCGAGCAGGTTGAGCAGCTTTTCATCGAGGGCGTGACGCGTGGCCACCGTACAGGCCTGCTCGCAGGAGCCGCCGGCGGCAATCGCATAAAATTCGCTTTGTTCAAAATGCGGCGGGCTGCTGGCGGCGCCAGCGAGCCCAGAAAACTCCGTATGCTGCATCGATGCAATCATGACGCTCCTCCTCTACGCGTTTCCATCCTTTATTTCCGCCCGTTTCGGGCCATTGTTCTTGCCGCTCACGCCCAAGCTAAATCGAACCGGCAGCGCCGTCCCATCACGTTATCGAGACAGAGCTGCGGCGAAGCCCGAGAAGGCGACGTGCGGATCATTCCAGTCAGGCAAATTTCGAGAACGCCTCGAAAAACGAAGGAGCGGCATCGGTTGGATCGAGCCGCCTTTCCTTCGCTCCGTGCGGAAGCAACGATCTCCGCAGAAGCGTCAGTCCAATCGATTGACTATAGAGCGCCTCGCTCGCAGGACCAGACTCGGTAAATACGGAGATCCCCTGGCGGTCGCGACATCTGGCCGTTTCGGCGACCGCTCAAATTTCCGCCTTCCCTTTTTCGCGTCCCGCATTAAGGTCGCGCCAAAAATCGCGAGCCCCCAGGACGAAAAATGGCCTTCATCGCCGACGCCCTCTCCCGTGTAAAACCTTCCGCCACCATCGCCGTCACGCAGAAGGCGCGGGAACTCAAGGCGCAAGGGCGCGAGATCATCAGCCTTTCCGTCGGCGAGCCCGATTTCGACACGCCCGACAATATCAAGGCGGCGGCAATCGAGGCCATCCGGCGCGGCGAGACCAAATATGGCCCGGTCGCGGGCATTCAACCTTTGCGCGAGGCCATTGCCAGGAAATTCAAGCGCGAGAACGGGCTGGACTATGCGCCCTCGAACTGCATCGTCGGCACGGGCGGCAAGCAGATCCTGTTCAACGCCCTGATGGCCAGCCTCAATCCCGGCGACGAGGTCATCGTCTCCGCGCCCTATTGGGTGTCCTATCCCGAAATCGTCGCGCTTTGCGGCGGAACCGCAGTGATCGTCGCGACGCGGGCTGAGGAAGCCTACAAGCTGCAGGCGGAGGCGCTCGCGAGGGCGATCACGCCGCGTACAAAATGGGTGATCCTGAATTCGCCGTCGAACCCCTCCGGCGCGGCCTATTCGGAGGCGGAGCTGAAGGCCCTGACCGATGTCCTCGTAGCGCATCCGCAGGTCTGGATCCTGACCGACGACATGTACGAACATCTTGTCTACGGCGACTTCGTCTACAAGACGCCAGCGCAGGTCGAGCCGGCGCTTTACGAGCGGACCCTGACGATGAACGGCGTCTCGAAAGCCTATGCCATGACCGGCTGGCGCATCGGCTATGCGGCGGGGCCTTCCAGCCTCATCAAGGCCATGGACATGATCCAGGGCCAGCAAACTTCGGGCGCCTGTTCGATCGCGCAATGGGCGGCCGTCGAGGCGCTTGAGGGTCCGCAGGATTTCATCACGGAAAGCCGCAAGGTTTTCGAGGGGCGGCGCGATCTCGTCGTGGCCATGCTGAACCAGGCGGCGCATCTTCAAGCGCATCGGCCGGAGGGCGCGTTTTACGTCTATCCCTCCTGCGCCGAGGCGATTGGCCGGACGACGGCGGGCGGCAAGACAATCGGGTCCGACGCGGATTTCGTCACGGCGCTGCTGGAGGAACAAGGCGTTGCGGTGGTGCAGGGCTCGGCCTTCGGCATGGGGCCGAATTTCCGCGTCAGCTATGCGACCTCCAATGCCGCGCTCGAAAAGGCCTGCGCGAAAATCCAGGATTTCTGCGCTTCGCTGCGATAGGCCGCCAGACTGGCGAAAGAGGAGATTTGGGATGAAGGTTTTTACGGCCCTGGTTCTCGGCCTGACCCTGGCGCTCGGCGCAGAAGCGGCGGCGCAGGACATTTCGACCGGCCAGGCGTATCGCCCCTTGCGGGAGGCGCTGCTGCAGCAGGGCTGGAAGCCGAAAAACGATTATGGATTGAAGCGTTTCGACGGGGGCGCGCCGCTCTATCGTTTTCCCGAAGTCCTGTGCGGACCGCAGCTTTGCCGCGCCAAATGGCGCGACAAGTCCGGCAAGGAGCGCGCGATCATGTTGAAACGCCCCGCGGCGACGGAAGATTTTACCGTCGCGCCCGCGCAGTGAGCGCAGCAAGCGACCGATAAACAATAAAAAAGACCTCCCGCCATTTTTCGGCGGGAGGTCTTCATCTGTAATCTGTCGGTGGCGTCAGGACGCCTTGTCGACGCCCTTCTTCAGGGCGTCCTTGACCTGGCCCTTGGCCTTTTGCGCATCGCCCTTGGCTTCCTGCGCCGCCCCCTTGGCGCGCAGGGCCTTGTCATCCGTGGCCGAGCCGACGGCCTGCTTGGCCTTGCCGGCCATTTCATTGGCAGTTCCCTTGATCTTGTCGCTGGTGCTGGACATTGCTTGCTCCTGGTTGGGTATGGACTCCGCCTCCGAACGCATCGCCCGGGGCGCCAAGCGGCAACCGGGCCGGATGCGAAACGGGACCGCCACAAACGGAGCCGGACCTAAGTCGGCAGCTCCTTAATCCCGGCGGTGGACGCGCAAATCGTCAACCTTCTGCGGCAAAGGCGCAAAACCGATGTTTTGCGCCCGTCGCCCGAGCCATGACAACCAGACTGATTGTCCAGAGTTCCCAATTTTATCGACCTGATCGGATATTGCCTGGGAACGCCGGCCATTAGAAAAACAATTTTTAATGTGAGCTTCGGCCGCGGCGTTGTGTTTCGCATCGCCTGTTTCAGGCCTGCTAGTCCCTTTCCCTTCAAATAAAATGGTGCGTCGCAACAAAATGACTTGACATTTTGTGCGCCGCAACATAGTTTCGAACCTGTAGAGCGGGCCTCGCCTGTTCTGCATTGCCCACCTTGGGCGTTTCCTCCCTAGACTTGGGCCGCTGGTTCTTCCGGCGGCTCTTTTTTGTCCAGAGCGCGTTCGTGAACTCCGGTTCACCGAACCTGCTCCGGAGTTTTGTTTTTGCGCATATTCTTGTCCGAAAACCGGACCCACTTTTCGGGAATATGCGCTAGAGGCCGGCAAGCCCGGAAAGACTGGCGATTTCGGCGGCGGGCGGCAGGTCCGCATATTCGTCGGGGGCGGCCGCCCGATTGATCCATACGGCTCGAAAACCAAACTTTGCCGCGCCCGCCACATCCCAGCGGTTCGAGGACTGAAACGAGACGTCTTCCGGCCGCACGCTGTAGCGATCGCAGACCAGTTGATAGGCGGCGGGCGCGGTCTTGAAGATTTTCAGCGCATCGACCGACAGCGAAACATCGAGCAAATCCTGCAAGCCGGCCGAGCGCACGGCGCGCTCCAGCCCGGCGGGCGTCCCATTGGAAAGAATGACGCATTTCGCGCCCTTTTGCCTGATGTCAGCGAGAGCCGGCGCGGCGTCGGCATAGGCGTCGAGCGTCTCATAGGCTTTCAGCAATTTTTCGCGCGCCTCGGCGGAAATCCCGCCGCAGCGGGCGGCGGCGAAATCCAGGGCGTCCCGCGTCAATGCGTCGAAATCCCGGTAGGCGCCCATCAGCGAGCGCGTCCAAGTATATTCGAGCTGCTTGGTCCGCCACAACTCGGACAGATTTTTCGCCTGGGGACCAATGATCTCCGCATGGCGGACGACGGCGGAATGCACGTCAAACAGCGTGCCATAGGCGTCGAAGACGTAGAGGGGAAAAACCGACTGGGACTGCATTTTTTACCTGCGCAGCTTCCGGGTGCGGCCAAGCCGAACGCCCAAATCAGTGTCGTCGTCGATGCTCGTTGAAATTCCAATCAAGCAAAGCAATGACGCGCCGCCGACGGCAATATGGCCAACGGCGACGCGTTGTCTTTGGACCCTAGCGCCTGTTCGGTGAACTCCGGTTCACCAAACAGGCGCTAGTTTCTTGTTTTCACGCATTTTCTTAACGCGAACCGGAATCCACTTCGCTCGAAAATGCTCTAGACCGCGACCGCGAAAGCCGCCTCGGTCTTCCCCCTGATCTCGTCGACCGTGACGCCGTCAGCCAGTTCGATCAGCTTCACGCCGCTGGCGCCATGCTTGTCGATCGAGAAGACGCCGAGATCGGTGATGAGGAGATCGACGACCTTGGCGCCGGTCAGCGGCAGGTTGCAGGCGTGCAGGAATTTGGGGCCGTCCTTGGCGACATGCTCCATCACCACCACGACCTTCTTCACGCCCGCGACGAGGTCCATCGCGCCGCCCATGCCCTTGACCATCTTGCCGGGGATCATCCAGTTGGCGAGATCGCCGTTTTCGGCCACCTGCATGGCGCCGAGAATGGAAAGATCGATATGGCCGCCGCGGATCATGGCGAAGGAATTGGCCGAGGAGAAATAGGAAGTCGTCGGCAATTCCGTGATCGTCTGCTTGCCGGCGTTGATCAGGTCGGCGTCCTCCTCGCCCTCATAGGGGAACGGGCCCATGCCGAGCATGCCGTTCTCGCTCTGCAATTGCACGCTCATGCCCGGGGGAATGTAATTCGAGACCAGCGTGGGAATGCCGATGCCGAGATTGACGTAAAAACCGTCACGCAATTCTTTCGCGGCGCGCGCCGCCATCTGGTCGCGGGTCCAGGCCATCAGACTTCTCCTCCTGCGGCGGCGGCGGGGCTCGTGCGCTTGCGCGTGGTCCGCTGCTCGATGTGTTTCTTGCTGTCGGAGACGCGGATGATGCGCTGCACGTAAATTCCGGGCGTGTGAATTTCGTCGGGGTTGAGTTCGCCTGCCTGGAACAGATGCTCGACCTCGGCGACCGTGATCCTTCCCGCCGTCGCCATCATCGGGTTGAAATTGCGCGCGGTCTTGCGGAAGACCAGGTTGCCCTCCGTATCGCCTTTCCAGGCGTGGACGAGCGAGATATCGGCGACAAGACCGGTCTCCATCACATAGTTCTCGCCGTTGAAGACGCGGGTTTCCTTGCCTTCGGCGACCAGGGTGCCGAAGCCGGTCTTGGTGTAGAAGGCCGGAATGCCCGCGCCGCCGGCGCGGATGCGCTCGGCCAGCGTGCCCTGCGGGTTGAATTCGATTTCCAGTTCGCCACCGAGATATTGCTGGGCGAAAAGCTTGTTCTCGCCGACATAGGACGAAATCATCTTCTTCACCTGTTTCGTCTCCAGCAGCACGCCGAGGCCGACGCCATCGACGCCTGCGTTGTTGGAGATGAAGGTGAGGTTCTTCGCGCCCGATTGCTTCACGGCGTCGATCAGCGCCTCGGGAATGCCGCAGAGGCCGAAGCCGCCGGCCATCAGGGTCATTCCGTCCTTGACCAGTCCGGCCATGGCGGAGCCGGCGTCTGGAAACACTTTCTTCATGAGCTGATCCCGTTCGATGGAATTCCTTGGAATTCTTGCACTGCAACCATAAAGGCGGGCCTTTCGAAGGTCTAGTCGCATCAAGGCTCGACAAAAGCAGGGGGCGCGGTCCGCCGCGACAAGCTCAAAGCCGCCCGAAAAGCGCGACATATCCGGGCACGTCGACGCCCGCGTCCTTGCGGGTCGAGGCCTCCCCGATTTCGCGCACTGCGAAACCGCAATTTTCGGCGCAGGCGCGGAGATAGGCGCATCCATGGGCGTAGCGCAGATCCGCGCCGACGGACCAGCCCTCATCCGGGGTCCCATCGCCCCGCTGGACGCTGAAGGCGAAAAGGCCCCCTGGCCGCAATACGCGGGAAACACCTGAAAATGCAGGGACGAGATCGCCGATATAGACAAAAACGTCGGCGGCGACGGCGAGATCGGCGCTTGCCTCGGGCTCTTCCCGCAGGAACTCGACGAGATCGGCGGCGGCGAGCCTTTCATAAAGGTTTTTCGCCCGCGCCTGCGCGATCATCGCCGGCGACAGATCGACGCCTACGAGATTTTCCGCGTGGTCGCGAAAATGCGCGGCGAAAAGCCCGGCGCCACAGCCGAGGTCGAGCACCTGACCATATTTGCGTCCCGGGGCCGCCCGCTCCAGCGCAGCACAGAGCAGTTGCGGACCGCGATAAGCCAGCTTTTGAACCAGGTGATTGTCGAACGTCGCCGCATATTGGTCAAAAAGCGTCCGTACATAGGCGCGCGGCGCGGCGGACACAGCTTGTTCGCCAAGCCGCGCAAGGCACAGGCCGGCGCCGAAGGGATCTTCGGGCTCAAGCGCCTGCGCTTTGGCGTAAGCTTCGATCGCCTCCTCGAGGCGGCCGAGTTTTTCCAGCGCCTGCGCCAGGGCGAACCAGGCGGGCGCCCAGTGCGGGGCAAGGTCGAGCGTTTGGGCAAACAGATCGCGCGCCGCCTCGTGGTCGCCGCCCTCCGCGGCGCCCAGGCCCCATTGGTAGCGCCGGTCGGCGGCAAGATCGCCGGAGGACATTGTTTGCGTCATGTGAGTTTTCGATGCTTCCGGAGAAAAAATGCGGCGGAGCCGTTCAGCCGCCGTTCATGGTTACCCCGCCATATTGCGTTTCAAGCTGGTTCTACGCCGCGATGCAATCGTTTCCAATTTGAGGAGAGAAAGATGAACATTTCCTGGAAGAAGACCACGCTCGCCGCCGTGGCGGCCTTGTCGCTTGGCCTGTCCCTTGCGACTCCGGCTTCCGCTCAATGGCGCGGCGGCTGGGGCCCTGGCCCGGCCATCGGCTTGGGCGTCCTGGGGGGCGTGGCGCTCGGCGCGGCCGCCGCCAATGCCGCCAACGGCCCTTATTATGGCCCGGGCCCCGGCGGCGACTGCTGGCTCGAACGCCGCCCGATCTTCGACGAATACGGCAACCGCGTCGGCAGCCGCCGCGTGCGCGTCTGCCGCTGAGCGATCTCGAGATAAAGAAAAAGCCTCGCGAAATGAACTGACCGCCGAATGTTGATGTCCAACTTTCGGCGGTCCGTTCAAAAGCGGGGCTTTTTTGTTGCGTGCGGCAAAGGCCTCGCCAGCCGCAAAGCGGCGGGCGTGCAAGATCAATGCGAAAACAGGATCGGCAGGGTCATGTGCTTGAGCATGTAGCGCGAGCCGCTGCCGCGCGAAAACAAGGGATAGCCGCCGCCGCCGAAGGCTCCGATCGCCAGCAGGTCGGCGCCATGGTCGGCGGCGCGGTTGAGCAATGCGTCCATCAGGCCGATCTCGCTCAAAGCCAGTTGCTCCGGCCGTGCGCAAATCTTATGCGCGGCGAGGTGGGCCACGGCCAGGTTCAGCGATTCCTTCTGATAGGCGAAGCCCGCGGCGTCCTCCGGCTTGGACAGGCCGATCACCAGGGCCTCGGCGCCTTTCGCCACCAGCATCATGCCGTCGCGAAACCCGCGCGCCGAACAGCGCGAATCCGACCAGGCGAAGATCGGCCTTGCGCCGACGCCGGCAAAATCCCCGGCATAGGGCAGCACCAGGACCGGCCGGCCCGAATTGACGATCACCCGCTCGGCGAGATCGGGCGGCGTCAACGCATTCTCGCCGCGCGGCTGGCCGAGCACGACGAGATCGAAATGGCGCGCGAGATCGATCAATAGCGGAACAATCTCCTCGTCCGCGCCGCGATTGAGATCCTTCCATTCGGCGTCGAGGCCTTGGGTCGCCTCGGCGAATGCGGCCTGGCTCGCTTTTGATGCGGCGCTATATTCGGCCGGCGGCCAGTCCGCCACCAATCCGACCTGCCGCGCCGGCGCCAGTTGCGAAAAGATTCCGACAAGACGCGCGCTATTGCTGCGGGCCAGATCGGCCGCAAGCTTCAGCCGCAGGGCGCTTCTCTCGTCTCCATTGAGATGGACCAGAAGATTGCTTATCGACATGGCGCGCGCTTTCTGTAGGAGACGCAGGAAAAGCCGGTCAGGCCCCTCGCTGCAGGAAGGGATTATGCGCCCTCTCGGCGCCGATCGTGCTCAGCGGGCCGTGGCCGCTGATAAAGGTCATCTCGTCCGCGAGTGTCAGGATTTTCGTTTCGATCGAGCGCATCAGCGTGGCCGTGTCGCCGCCGGGAAGGTCGGTGCGGCCGATCGACCCCTCGAAAATCACGTCGCCGACAAGACAAAACTGCATGGGTTCGTTGACAAAGACGACGCTCCCCGGCGTATGGCCGGGACAATGCCGAACGTCCAGGCAGGCGTCGCCGAATTGCACATGGTCGCCCTCGTCAAGCCAGCGGTCGGGTTCGACGTCGCGGGACGCAAATCCGAAACGGCTCGAAGACGCCTCAAGCGAATCAAGCAGAAACTTGTCGGCTCTGTGCGGCCCTTCGATGGTCACGCCGAGGATTTCGCGCAATTCCGCGGCGCCGCCGGCGTGGTCGGCATGGCCGTGCGTGAGGAATATCTTTTCGACCTTGGCGCCGGTCTGCTCGATGGCGCGGCGAATGAGCGGCACATCGCCGCCTGGATCGACCACGGCCGCCATTTTGGTCGCCTCGCAGATGAGAAGGGTGCAATTCTGCTGAAAAGGCGTAACCGGGATAATGGCGACCTTGATTTGCGACATGAAACTCCCCCTGCGTCGCCATGATAGCGGCGCCGCGCCGCGCTCGCCAGACAATCTTCCAGGCGAAAGGCCTCCGCGCAGACTTAACCTAAATGGCTAGAACTGGATCTTTCGCCTAAAGTCGGGCAACCCTTGATTGCTTGCAGGAATTATCTCCTCTAGCATGGCGGGTCATGGTCCCGTGGCGCGAGTTCATTTGGCCGCAGTCTCAGGGCTTTAGTTGGTGGCAGGGCTTACTATGAACCAATTCACGTATCATTTCTTTGAGATGGCTCAAATGGCCATGGCGCCGGCGCGGGCCATGTCCGACTTCACTCGGATGACCTTCAAGAACCCGGCCAATCCGATGACCTATACGTCGGTCGGCCGCAACCTGGCGGCTTCGGCGGAACTGTTCGAGCGCATGACGCGCCGATACGGCAAGCCGGCCTTCGGCGTCGACGCCTGCATGGTCGAGGGCAAGCCGGTCGAGATCGAGGAAGAATACGTCTGGCAGCGGCCTTTCTGCTCCATGCTGCATTTCAAGCGCCATTTCCTGCCGCCCGAAGCCGCGAGCCAGCCGCGCCTGCTGATCGTCGCGCCCATGTCCGGCCATTACGCCACCCTTTTGCGCGGCACTGTGGAAACCTTCGTGCAGACGCATGACGTCTACATCACCGACTGGGTCGACGCCCGGCAGGTGCCGATGAGCGTCGGGAAATTCGATCTCGACGATTACGTCGACTACGTCATCGCCATGTGCGAGCATTTGAGCGAGGCGGGCGGACCGCCCTTCCACCTGCTGGCCGTGTGCCAGCCTTCGGTGCCCGTGCTGGCCGCCGTGGCGCGGATGGAGGCCGAAAAAAACCCGCACGTTCCCGCCTCGATGACGCTCAAGGGCGGCCCGATCGACACCCGCCGCAGCCCCACCGCCGTCAACAAGCTCGCCGAAAAACGCGGCCCCGCCTGGTTCCGCCGCAATTGCATCCATGTCGCCCCCTTCCCCTATCCCGGCATGGGACGCAAGGTCTATCCGGGCTTCCTCCAGCTATCCGGCTTCATGGCGATGAATTTCGACCGCCACGTCAACGCGCATATGGAAATGTTCAATCATCTCGTCGAGGGCGACGGCGATTCGGCGGAAAAGCACCGCGATTTCTACGACGAATATCTTGCCGTGATGGATCTGACCGCCGAGTTCTACCTGCAAACCATCGATACGGTTTTCGTCCATCATTTGCTGCCCAAGGGCGAGATGAAACATCGCGGCGTGCTGGTCGACCTCAAGGAGATCCGCCGCGTCGGGCTGATGACGGTGGAAGGCGAGAAGGACGATATTTCCGGCGTCGGCCAGACGGAGGCCGCGCAGGACCTTTGCGCCAACATCCCCAAGGATCTGCGCCTGCATTACGTGCAGAAGGACGTTGGCCATTATGGCGTGTTCAACGGCTCGCGCTTCCGCAAGGAAATCGCGCCGCGCGTCTGCGCCTTCCACGCCAAGGTCGAGGCAAACCTGCCGATCTGACGGGCGCATTACCGCCCGATCAAAGCTGGCGCACGGCTGCATCCGGCCATGACGCGCATTTCGGCGCGTTGCGGCCATCTGCGGGTATCGCTCGCAATGACTGCGCGGCGCCGGTAGCCGCCATTGGCGCCATCTCAGGCGCCTTCCCCGAACTCAGCGACTGGCCTGTCGCCGGGCAGCAACTCCGATGTCTTACGTATTGATTTAGATATATATTATTTCATGAAGTATTTGACAGAGTCTGTGCTCATCTGTGCGCGATGTCAGAACACGAGCCAAAACTCTCACGTTTAATTGACTAGCAACCAGCCGCCGATCGCCGTTATGACGTTGCGTCATATGGCTGGACCGGCTTTATTAACAGGCGGTTCCATAATAGACGCCACGGGCCTTAGCCGAGTCTCAAGGAAAGTTCTTCATGGCCAATACCGAACTCGTCCCCAGCGACGGCCAGCCGATCACCACGCTCGCCGAGTTGAACAACGTGATCGAACAGGCCGACGCCGCCGGCACGGGCGCCGCCGGCGCGCTCCCCGCCGGCGCGTATGAAATCGACCTGGCAGGCAGCATCGCGCTGACCGGCGCGTTGGAGGCGCTCAATCTGCAATCCGGCGTGACCTTGGAGATCAATGGCGCAGGGTTCGACATCAACGGCGAAAGCAGCCAGCGCGGCTTGTTCGTCTATGCAGGCGCCGTCAACATCGAAAATCTGACCATCGAGAACGCGGTCGCGCAGGGCGGCGTCGGCGGCAATGGAGCCTCGGCCGGCGGCGGCGGCGGCGCTGGCCTCGGCGGCGGCCTTTTCGTCGGGTCGAATGTCGCGGGCGACGCAGGCAATGTCACGCTCAACAATGTCTCGTTCGCGACCGACTCGGCTGTCGGCGGGGCCGGCGGCTCGCCGTCCTCCGCAGACACCGGCGGCAACGGCGGCGGCGGCGGCATGGGCGGGGCTGGCGGAAACGGCGGCCAGAGCAGCAGTTCCGGCGGCGCGGGCGGGGGCGGCGGCATCGGCGCAGCCGCCGCCGGGGGCGCGGGCGAAGACCTGAGCGGCCCCGCGAATCCTGGCGGCGCGGGCATTGTCGCAGGCGCGGCAGCCGGCGGCGCAGGCGGCCGCTATCCCAGTGGGACAGGCGGAGCGGGCGGCTTGTCCGGCGGCGGCGGCGGAGGCGGCGCCGGACAGGCCGCCGTCGGCGGCGGCGGCGGAGGCGTCAACGGCAAACATGGGGCGTCTTATTCGATCGGTGGCGGGGGCGGCTATGGCGGCGGCGGCGGCGGCGGCGGCAAATCGATCGGCGCCAGTTCAAAGGCCGGAGGCGGCGGGTTTGGCGGCGGCGGCGGCGGCAGCGCCCTGCCGGGAAGCGGCGGGTTTGGCGGCGGCGGCGGCGGCGATAGCAGCGCTTCGCACGGCAGCGGCGGATTCGGCGGATTCGGCGGCGGTAAAGGCGCCTCGAGTTCTTTCAATTCGCAGGGTCAGGATATCGGCGGCGGCGGCGGCGGCGGTCTCGGCGCCGGCGGCGACATTTTCGTTCAGCAGGGCGCATCACTGAGTCTCGCCGGCGGCGCATTATCCGGCGGCGCCGTTCAGGGAGGCGCCTCAGGCTCCGCCGGACCCAGTTATCAAAAGGGCTCTGCCTTCGGCGCCGGCATCTTCCTGCAGGGAACCGAGACGATCGCCCTCGGCGCGGGGCGGGCAGCTGGCCAGACCACCACAATTTCCGACGTCATCGCCGATCAGAGCGGCTCGGGCGGAACAGGCGCCAATGCCGGCGAGGGCGGGTTGCTGATCCAGGGCGCGGGAACCGTCCAGCTCGAAGCCCTGAATACATTCAAGGGCGTCGTGACCATCGATTCTGGCACGCTGGAAATCGGCGCGAACGGCTCGTCCGGCTCGGGCGCCATCACTTTCGCCGGAAGTTCCGCGACTTTGCAGATCGACGCGACGCCGGCGAACAATTCAACCTTCGCCAATGCCCTGGACAACGTCGCGACGGGCGACCAAATCGATTTGCGCGGCCTCGCCTTTGCCTCCGGCGCGACAGCTGTCACCACTGCCGCCTCTGGCGGCGGCTATACGCTGACCGTGGTCTCGGGGGGGACGACCGAAAAATTCAAGCTCAATGCGGATGTCAATTTCGCCGCCCCAATCTCCGATGGCGCCGGCGGCGCGCCGGGCGTCCTTTTGCATGCCGGGCCCTATGTCCCGTCCATCACTGGAATCAACAGCAGCCCGGCCTATGTCGATCTGAACTCCACGAATTACAAACCTTTCGCCAATGTCGCCATCGCCGACGCCAATCCAGACGCGACCGACACGCTGACGATCCAGTTGAGCAGCGCGAGCGCTTCCCTCGTCGAAAGCGCGAACTATAGCGGACCGCTTTCGCTCGTCAGCAATGGTGGCGGCTCCTACACCCTCGGAGGGACGGCGCCGAACGACACGGCGGCCAATATCACTGCGGCGCTCAACGCGCTGCAATTGAACGCCGGGCCGGGAACCGCCAATCAGATCGAAGACGCTCAACATTTCGCTGACGGACGCGAGCAGCGCCGGAACCAGCGCCAACGCGCCGACGACGACGGTCGATGTCGTGCCGACGACTTTCACCGGCGTCTCCAGCGCCGCGACGCTGAACACCGACATCCAGGCCATCGGCCTCGCCTCCAACGAGACCGGCGGCGCCGGGACCGCTTATGCGATCACGCTTTCAGGGGCGACGCTCGACGAGAGCGCAGCCGTCGACGCCATCAATCTCAAGGGGACGGATAGCCTGGTGCTGGACGGCGCCGGCGGAACGCTCGATGGCGGCGGAACGCAGCGCGGGCTTTTCGTCTATGCCGGAAAAGTCACGATCGAAAACCTGACGCTGCAGAACATGCTCGCCCAGGGCGGCGCTGGCGGCTCCGCCTATTCCGGCGGCGGCGGCGGCGGCGCGGGGCTGGGCGGCGGACTGTTCATCGGCGCCGATGTCGCGGGGGACGCCGGAAACGTCACGCTCGACCAGGTCAATTTCCTCAAGGACGAGGCGGTCGGCGGCGCCGGCGGCACGGGCTACGAGAACGGCCTTTATTTTCACGGCGGCGACGGGGGCGGCGGCGGCCTCGGCGGAAACGGGGGTTATAATTCCGGCGGCGGCGGCGGCGGCGGTGGTGGAATCGGAGCGAGCGCCACGGGCGGCGGCCAGCCTTACAATGTCAATCCCAGCGTCAACACCACCGACGGCGGCGGCGGCAGCGTTCCAGGCGCGGCAGGCGGCGGCGCGGGCGTCGTCAGCGGTGGCGCGGCGGGCGGCGCGGGCGGCCCGTCGGGCGGCGGCGGCGGCAGCGGTCCGGCGGGCGGCGGCGGCGGCGGCGTCGGCGGAAGCGCGGCTCTCAGCAAAGTGGATGGCGCTGGCGCCGGGGGCTATGGCGGCGGCGGCGGCGGCGCGGAATCGCGCGGCGGCGGCGGCGGCTTCGGCGGCGGCGGCGGCGGCGGCTTTTCCGGCGGCGGCGGCGGTGGTTTTGGCGGCGGCGGCGGCGGCTTCTATGCCGGTCCCGATCAACGCTACTCCACGGGTGGCGGCGGCGGCGGCTTCGGTGGCGGCGCCGGCCACGGCTTTTCATCCGCTTATGGCGGTCCCGGCGGCGGCGGCGGCGGCCTTGGCGCTGGCGGCGATATCTTCGTCCAGCAGGGGGCCTCGCTTACCATCGGCGACGCCTCGCTCTCGGGCGGGTCGGCGACGGGCGGCGTCGGCGGCGCCGATGGCGGCGCATCCGGTTCGGGCTTCGGCGCCGGCGTCTTCATGCAGAGCGACAGCCTCACCTTCAGCCCGACAACGAGCGAGTCGGTGACCATTTCCGACGTCATCGCCGACCAGAACGGATCAGGAGGCGGCGGCGCCGCGGGCGGCGGCCTGAGCGTGATCGTCAACGGTCAAGGAACCGTCGATCTCAACCCCCAGGCG
The DNA here is from genome assembly GCA_963713695.1 of uncultured Alphaproteobacteria bacterium. GTDB lineage: Bacteria > Pseudomonadota > Alphaproteobacteria > Rhizobiales > Beijerinckiaceae > Rhodoblastus. Next base: position 535,334 of record CAVQMU010000001.1, on the reverse strand, counting down.
ATTACCGCAGGTTCGGGCGGGGCGCTTGTCGGCGTCGCCAACACGTTTACCGGCGGCGTCAGTCTTGAGTCCGGCGCCCTCGAGCTTGGAAACGCGCAGGCGGCGGGAACCGGGGCAATCACCTTTACCAACGATGCGGAGCTGATCATCGACGGCAAAACCATACCGACGAACGTGCTAGACACATTTGCGCAAGGCAATTCCATCGATCTGAAGACCATAGCCTATACCAATGGACAACCCACGGCGCCGTCTCCGTCGGCGACGCCAGGCGTGGATGTCGTCTCGGTCACCGAAGGCGGCCAGACCTACAGCCTGAACTTCGACACCACCGTCGCCGGCGACACGTTCACGGCGAAATCCGACGGCGTCGACGGCACGGTGATCACCATAGCCTGTTATTGCCGGGGCGCGTTGATCGAGACGGACCACGGCGCCGCGCCAGTCGAAGACCTGACCATCGGCGATTGCCTGAAGACGCTCGACGGCAAGGCGAAACCGATCAAATGGATCGGCATGCGTTCCTATGACGGGCGCTTTGTCGCCGCCAACCGCGAGGTCCTGCCGGTTTGCGTGCGCGCCGGAGCGTTGGACGACAACGTTCCCTGTCGCGATCTTTGGGTTTCCCCGCATCACGCGCTCTATCTCGAGGGCGTGCTGATCGAGGCGAAGGACCTCGTCAACGGCGCCAACATTTTTCAGGCGGAAAATGTCGAACGCGTGGATTATTTCCACATCGAGCTTTTCAGCCACGACGTGATTTTTGCCGAAGGCGCGGCAGCCGAAACCTTCATCGACAATGACAGCCGCGCCATGTTCCAAAATGTCGCGGATTATTTCGCGCTCTATCCGGAAGCCGTCAGCAAGCGGCTCACGCCTCCCTTCGCGCCGCGGCGCGACGAAGGTTTCGAGATAGAGGCGGCGCGGCAGAAAATCGCGTCTCGCGCGGGAATTGTCTCCACTTCGGCGCCGGGCGACTTGCGCGGCTGGGTCGAGGGCGTGAGCGCGGACGCGCTGTGGGGTTGGGCTTTGAATTCAGGCGATCCGCAAAATCCTGTCAGCCTGCATATCCTCGCCGACGGCTGCGTCATCGGCCGCGTGCTGGCCAACCGCTTCCGCGCCGATCTCAAGGAAGCCGGCCTTGGCGACGGCCGACACGCCTTCGAGTTCCATCCGCCGAAAGGCGTCGATTTCTCGAGAGCGCATGTCGAACTGCGCCGCGCCTCCGACGGCGCGGCGCTGCCCTGCCCGGCGCAATGCGCGGCGTGAAAAAAGCCATTGCGATAAAGGCTTGAACGTCGCCTCCGAGCCGACGGCGGAAGATCGTCTCGCCTAAACCGCCGGCGCCTTGGCGCGCCATTGCGCCAGCAGCGCCCGCAGCGCAGCGGGCTTCACCGGCTTGTTGAGCACCATCACGTCTTTCTCGAACGCCCGCAGCCGCATCTCGTCGGAGGTGTCGGCGGTGATCAGCGCCGCCGGCAATTCCCGTCCGAATTTCCAGCGCAAGGCGACGATGGCGTCGACGCCGTCGCCGATATCGAGATGGAAATCGGCGAGGATCGCGTCCGGAAGTTTTTTTTGCCGGGCAAGCTCCTCCTGCGCCTCGCGCTGGTTGCGCGCGACGACCGGGGCGCAGCCCCACGCCGACAGCAGCGCCCTCATGCCCTCTGTGATCTGCTGGTCGTTGTCGATGGCGACCACAACCATGCCGGCCAATGGCGAATGACGCGGCGCCGGCGCGGCGGACGCCTCGCGCGACGTGGCGACCGGCGGCGCAACGGCGGCCGGCGCCGTCACCGTGAAAACGGATCCCCTCCTTTCAAGCGACCGGAGCGTGATCTTGTGGCCGAGCACCCTGGCCATGCGCTCGACGATGGAGAGCCCGAGGCCGAGGCCCGGCGCGACCGCAATGCCGGAATCGAGCCGTTCGAACTCGCGAAAAACCGTTTGCTGCTTGGCTTCGGGAATGCCGATGCCCGTGTCCCAGACTTCCACCCGCACTTTTCCGCGCTGCCGTCGCGCTCCAACCAGCACCTTGCCCTTGCGGGTATATTTGATCGCGTTGGAAATCAGGTTCTGCAACAGTCGTCGCAGCAATCTGCGGTCCGAGCGCACCGCGAGCGAACAGGGGGCGAAGATGAGATCGAGCCCCTTTTCTCGGCGAGCGGCGCAAATTCGATGCGCAATTGCCGGAACAATTCATCGACGCGGAAGGTCGAGAGCTCGACCTTCATGGCGCCGGCGTCGAGCTTCGACATTTCGAGCAAGGCCGAGAAAATGTCCTCCACCGCTTCGAGCGAGGAATCGACGTTCCCCGCGAGGGCGCCCGCTTCCTCCGGCGCCGCGCCAGCGTCGATTCGCTGAATCAGCGACGCCGCGTAAAGCCGGGCGGCGTTGAGCGGCTGCAGGATGTCGTGGCCGGCCGCGGCGAGAAAGCGCGTTTTCGAAATATTGGCGGCTTCCGCCTCCGCCTTGGCGTGCGCCAGCTCCGCGTTGAGCCGCGTCAATTGCTCCGTGCGCTCGCGCACGCGACGCTCGAGCAATTCATTGGCTGATTCCAGCGCCTGTTCGGCTGCGAACTGGTCGGTGACGTCGGTGTAGGTGATGACGAGGCCGCCGTCGGGCATGCGCGCGGCGCGGGTTTCGATCACCTTGCCGGAGGGCGAGAGCGGCACGCGGAACGGCTCGCTGTTGGTCAGCCGCTCCAGCCGCCCGGCCACCAGCTCGTCGGTCGGGCCGAGGCCATAAAGGCCGCGGTCGGCGTTGAAGCGCAGGATGTCGTCGAGCGCCACGCCGACGCGTGCGAAACTGCCGGGCAATTCGAACATGTCGCGGAATTCGCGGTTCCAGCAGGTCAGCCGCAGATCGGCGTCGAAGACCGAAATGCCCTGCCGCGCGAAATCGAGCGCGTGCTGCAGCATGTCGCGATTGTAAAGCAGCGCCGCCGAGGCGTCGTCGACAAGGCGCAGCGCGGCGGCGGAGGAGACGTTGCGGCGGCGCAGCAGCAGCGACAGCACGAGGCGCGAGGACGCCGCGCCGATCGCCGAGGCGAGAAGGTGCTCGGCGATGCGCAAGAGGTGGATGTCGGCTTCGACGCGGGAATCGTAGGTCTGGCCACGCCCGGTGAAATAGGCGTCGAAAGCTTCTCGCGTGCGCTGCGCGCCGAGATAGCGCGCCACCGTCGCCTCGACTTCCGACGCCGTCACGCTGGTGCGCCAGAGTCGGAACGCCTGCGCCATCGGCGCGGCGGCCTTGCCGACGAAAATATCGGCCTGCAGCCGCTCGATCGTCGTGGGACGGCGCACCAGCGAGAAAACGACATAGGCGAGCGCATTGCCGAGCAGGCTGAAGAAGACGCCATGCGTCATGGTGGACATTTGCAGGTTGAAAATGTCCGGCGTAGGCAGGTCGGGGCGCGGCGGGAATTGCGCGGCGGCGATGATCGCGCGCATCATGCCGGCGTCGAGCGAGGGCGCAAGCAGCGAAAAGGCCCAGATGCTCACGCCCGTGACGAGCCCGGCTATGGCGCCGAGCGCCGTGCCGCGCCGCCACACCAGAGCGCCGATGAAGGCCGGGCCGAGCTGCGCCACGCAGGCGAAGGAGAGGATGCCGATCGAGGCGAGCAGGGTTTCGCTCGACAGCCGGTAATAGCCGTAGGCGAGCAGCAGCACGACCAGGATGGCGACGCGGCGCATCGCCAGGATGCGCGCCCCGGCCCCGCCGGAAGCGTGGCCGCCGCGCCAGCGGCCGAGCCGCAGCAGCAAGGGTATGAGCAGGTCGTTCGACACCATGATCGACAAGGCGATCAATTCGACCACGACCATGGCGGTGGCCGCCGAAAGGCCGCCAAGCATGGCGATGAGAGTCACAACGCCGTTTTCCGCGATAGATCGGCAGCGCCATCACGCTCGACGTCGCGGTCCATCGCGCCGGGAAATAGCACCAGGCCGGCTATGGCCAGCGGCACCACGAAAAGGTTGATCGCCAGCAGATAGACAGGAAAACCGAAGGCTGCCGCGCGTATGTCGCCCTCCCCGCGGTTTTCCACCACGGCGACATGGAACTGGCGCGGCAGGAACAGCATGGCGCCGCTCGAAAGCAGGGTCAGCGTGATCCAGACGGTCATGTCGGGCGGGGCGGCGAGAACGGCGCGGATGCGAGGACTGGAGCCGGCGCGCTGGAACAGGTCGCCCAATCCGTCGAACATGCCCCAGACGACAAAGGCGCCGATCGCGAGAAAGGCCAGCAGCTTCATCACCGATTCCGCGGCGATCGTCAGCATCAGCCCGTTCTGGTGCTCGCTGGCGTCGACGCGGCGGCGTGCCGAAGACCATGGCGAAGCCCGCGAGCGCCAGCGCGACGCCGAAGGCGATATGGTCAGGCCCCTCGGCCACGGCGGAGGCGTCATGGGATCGCCCAGGCCGAAGCCCGTGGTCAGGGTCGCGGAAATCGCCTTGAGCTGCAGGGCGATATAGGGCACGACGCCGATCACCGAAATCGCCGCGGCGACCGCCGCGACCGCTTCCGACTTGCCGTAGCGGGCGGCGAGGAAATCGGCCATGGAGGTGGAGTTCTGCGCGTGGGCGAGGCGCGCCACCCGCGCCACCAGGGCCAGCCGAATCCGAACACCAGCATGGGCCCGATATAGATCGGCAGGAAATCGAGGCCGTTCGACGAAGCGAGGCCGACCGAGCCGAAAAAGGTCCAGGACGTGCAATAGACGCTAAGGCCGAGGGCGTAGATGATTTTCCGCGCGGCGCCCTGGCGGAACAGCGCGCCGTGGCGATCGCCATAGGCGGCGAGAGCCAGCAGGCCGATGAAATAGGCGGCCGTCGCGGTTATGCTGATCCAGCTTGGAAACATGGATTCCCCTCTGCGCCGCGCGCCGCGTTCCAGCAAATGCCGCCCAATTTGACGTTACGGGCGATCAAAGTCTAACCTTCCGTAGTCGCGCCATTTCCTGCGCGTCGGCGAAAGGGGTTTCGCACATGTTAGAAGATTTCAAGAAATTCGTCATGCGGGGCAACGTGATGGATCTGGCGGTCGCAGTGATCATCGGCGCCGCCTTCGGCAAGATCATCACCTCACTGGTCGAGGATCTTCTGAATTCCGATCATCGGCGCGGTTTTTGGCGGCCTCGATTTCAGCAATTATTATGTGGCGCTCAGCTCCGCCGTCGTCGGCCATCCCGCCTACGCCGACGCCAAGAAAATGGGCGCCGTGCTCGGACTCGGCTCCTTTCTCAGCGCCCTGGTCAATTTCCTGATCATCGCCGCAGTGATCTTCCTGGTCATCCGCGCGATCGAACACGCCGTGCCGAAAAAGGCGGAAGAGGCGCCGGCCGCCGCCCCGCCGCCGCGCCAGGAAGTCCTGCTGGAGGAAATCCGCGACCTTCTCGCGAAGCGCTGAGCCAAGACGAAAACAAAAAGACGCAAAAACAAAAAGACGCGAAAACAAAAGCCTTCCGCTTTTTGGCGGAAGGCTTTTTTCGACGCCTTTGTTCAAGTCAGCGAGGCGATCAGCTGCTTGTAGGCGGCCTCGTCGAGCAGGTCGGCGAGTTCGCCTTCGTCAGCCAGCTTGATCTTGAAGAACCAGCCCTTGCCGGCGGCGTCCTCGTTGACCAGAGCCGGATTGTCCTCGAGTTCGGCGTTGACCTCGACCACTTCGCCCGTGACAGGCGAATAGACTTCGCTCGCCGCCTTGACGCTTTCGACGACAGCCGCCTGGCCGCCCTTCGTCGTGGCGACGCCAAGCTGCGGCAGCTCGACGAAAACCACGTCGCCAAGCTGGCTCTGCGCGAAATCGGTGACGCCGACCGAACCGACGCCGCCGTCGACGATGATATATTCGTGGTCCTTGGTATAGAGGGTCTTGGTCATCGGAAACTCCGGAGGATCAGGAATTTTGCAGGATCTGGGACAGCCATCGGCAGGGGAGCGTCAGGCCGGTTTGACGGAACGGTGATAACGCGTTGGAACGAAGGGCGGCGCCACGACCTGCGCCGCCAGCGGCTTTCCGCGCACGAGCAGCGAAAGCGCGGTTCCCGGCTCCGCGAGCGCGGGCGGGACATAGCCCATGGCGATGGGGCGGCCGAGCGAAGGCGAAAAGCCGCCGGAGGTCACGCGGCCGACGATCGCGCCCCGAGCGTCGGCGATTTCGGCGCCTTCGCGCGCGGGAGCCTTGCCGTCGAGCAGCAGCCCGACACGGCGGCGCGCGACGCCCTCGGCCAGTTCTTTCTGCACGCGCGCGGCGCCGGGGAAGCCGCCTTCGGCGCGGCGCCGCTTCGAGATCGACCAGGCGAGGCCGGCCTCGATCGGGCTGGTCGTGACGTCTATGTCGTGTCCGTAGAGGCAAAGCCCGGCTTCGAGCCGCAGCGAATTGCGGGCGCCGAGGCCTATCGCCCGCACCTCGTCCTGGCCCAGCAACGCATCGGCAAGATCGCCCGCGAGCGACGCGGGAACCGAGATTTCATAACCGTCCTCGCCGGTATAGCCGGAACGGGTGACAAACAGCGTCGCGCCGCGCCAAGGAAAATGGCGCAGCGACATGAAGTCCATCGCGGATACGCCGGGCAGGCAGCGCTCAAGCGCCATAGCGGCTTTTGGTCCCTGCAGCGCAAGAAGGGCCCGGTCCTCGAGGATTTCGAGCCGCAAATCGCCCGAGTTTCTGGCGCAGGCGGGTGAAATCCTCGACCTTGCAGGCGGCGTTGACGACGAGGAACAGGCGCTCGCCGCCACCGTCGGGCGCGAGCTTGGTGACCATGAGGTCATCGAGAATGCCGCCGGCCTCATTGGTGAACTGGGTATAGCGCGTGCGCCCCTCGGCCAGCGCCTGAATGTCGCCGGGAACGAGGCTTTCGAGCAGCCGCGCCGCGTCGGGGCCGGAGAGCGTCGCCTGGCCCATGTGCGAGACGTCGAACAGCCCGGCGTTTTCGCGGGTGAACAGATGTTCGGCGAGGATGCCGGCGCTGTAATTGACCGGCAGCGCATAGCCGGCGAAGGGGACCATGCGGCCGCCCAGAGCGAGATGGCGGTCGTAGAGCGGCGTGCGGGCGACGGGTTGATCGTGGTCGGACATACGGTCTCCAGGCTGCGCGCGAATGGATGACGCGCAAAAAAGCGATTCGCCGTCAGAATCCTGACGCCGCGATTCGCCCCCTCTGTCCCGTGACCTGAAAGATTTCCCCGCGCCGGCAAAGAGACGGCCAGGTTGCCCCCTTCGGTGGGCGCTCGACGAGAGCGCCGCTTTCCAGAGCGTCACCCCTTTGCGGTCCTTGGGCCTGAGCGTTTCCGGGGCGGTTGCGCCTTCGGCGCCGTCGCAAGCTTGCGACGGACTCTTCCGCATTGGGTCTTGATCTGACCCGCCACCTTTGAGGAAGCGGCGGGCAGAGTTCAAGACGGCTTCGGCGACCTCGTCCTTACGGCAGCTTTTCAAATCCGTCCTTGAAGCCGGCGAGGGCCAGCGGAATGCCTATGCCCTCCTCCGGCGTCTGGAAAATGACGAAAGTCGCCGTGGTCGCCCGAGCGCATCTGTTCGAGCAACTTGTCTTCCATCACCACTTCGGCGACGCAGCCGGACGGCAGGCAGCGGACGAAGCCGGCGCGGCCGATGTCGGCCTGGTCGACCTTGAGGCCAAGGCCGGACGGCAGCAGCACGCCAAGCGGCGCGATGACGCGCAAAAGCCGGCTCTTGCCGTCGGCCGTCTTGAGCACGATCACCACCAGATTGACATTGGGCTTGTCTTCGGCGGCGACGCTCTGCATCAGGGCGCATTGGTCGCGCGTCGCGCCGGGCGGGGTTTCGCAGCGCATTTCCCAATCGCCGAACTTGCCCTTGACGACGCCCTGCGCCGCCGCGGGCGCCGCGAAAAAGCCAGTGGCCATCAGGAAAGCGAACAACGCCGCGCCAAAAATCCTGCCGCCCGACCACAAGCTGTTGTGATCAAACGGGCTGCGATGAAACGCCATGGAACCTCCGATTTGCCGCGGCCGCAAAACCCGGATGCCACAGCGCCAACGCCGGCCCGGGCAGGGAATCACCGACACGCGGTATCAAAAGAGCCGCGCCTGTCAAGCGCGGCAAGGATTAAGTAAAAAATCAAGGCCCATTGGGCACGTCCCCCTGCGCAAGACATATTGATCTAGGTCAAAGTTTGTGCTTGGCTTCAAGCAACAGCGAAATCCGTCTAATGGCGGCGAAGAACAGCGGCCAAATCGGGCGCGTCCAAGGGGAGCGGAAATTCGAAATGCGCAATGAACGTCCGGATTCCGGCGAAAAGCTGGCCATGTCTGCGCTTCGGCGCGTCCGCTCTTGTCGCCGCCCTCGGCTTTCCCTTCCTCTCGCCGCTGGCCGCGCTTGCGGCCGAGCAGGCGCCGGGCGACGGCCATGCGGCGCCCGGCCAGATCGGCCTGCAGCTCGCCAATTCGCCGATCGCCGACGAAATTCATTTTTTCCACAACGACATCCTGCTGCCGATCATCACGATCATCTGCCTGTTCGTGGCGGGGCTGCTCGCCTATGTCATCTGGAAATTCAACGAGAAGGCCAATCCCGACCCCGTCGAAGACGACCCATCACACGCTGCTCGAAGTGGCCTGGACGATCATCCCGGTGATGATCCTCGTCGTCATCGCCATCCCCTCCTTCCGCCTGCTCACCCATCAGCTGGTGATCCCGCAGCCCGACGTGACCATCAAGGTCACCGGCAACCAATGGTACTGGTCCTACGCCTATCCCAAGGACCAGGGCGGCGGCTTCGGCTTTGATTCGCTGATGAAAGCCGAGGACCAGATCGACGCGTCCAAGGGCGACATCCGGCTTCTGACTGTCGACAACGAGGCCGTCGTGCCGGTCGGCAAGAAGATCCGCATCCAGGTCACCGCCTCCGACGTCATCCATTCCTTCACGGTGCCGGCCTTCGGCGTCCGCATCGACGCGGTGCCCGGCCGCCTGAACGAAGCCTGGTTCCAGGCGGAGCGCGAAGGAATCTATTACGGCCAGTGCTCGAAGATCTGCGGCAAGGACCACGCCTACATGCCGATCGCCTTCCGGGTTGTCAGCGAGGCCGCCTATGCCGACTGGCTGGCGCAGGCGCAGAAGAAATTCGCGTCGCTGCCGCCGGCCGACTCGGTTCGCCGACGCTTCGAACACCAAGCCGCTGCAAACATCTTCGCCGCGCGCGACCACGGCGATTGCGCCAAACACGATTTCCAGGGAATAGCCAGAATGTCCGCATCAGACGCCGCCCCACTCACGCATGACGCGACGCGCCCGATCATCCGACGGGATGGCGGCGCTATCTGTTCTCGACCAACCACAAGGACATCGGCACGCTCTATCTGATCTTCGCCGTGATCGCCGGCGTGATCGGCGGCCTGATGTCGATGGCGATCCGCGCCGAGCTGATGTACCCCGGCGTCCAGATCTTCCCGGCCCTGGCCCATCTTCTTCAGGGCGCCGACCCCGCCATGGGCGTCGACGCCGGCAAGAATCTCTACAACGTCTTCATCACCGCGCATGGCGTTCTCATGATCTTCTTCATGGTCATGCCCGCGCTGATCGGCGGCTTCGGCAACTGGTTCGTGCCGATCATGATCGGCGCGCCGGACATGGCCTTCCCGCGCATGAACAACGTCTCGTTCTGGCTGCTGCCCGCGTCGATCACCTTGCTGGTCATGTCGATGTTCTTCGAGGGCGTCGCCGGGCATGAAGGGCTTTGGCGGCGGCTGGGTGTTCTATCCGCCCTTCTCGTCGAACACCGGCTCGCCCGGCCCGGCCATGGATTTCGTCATCCTGTCGCTGCATCTCGCCGGCGCCTCGTCGATCCTCGGCGCGATCAACTTCATCACCACCATCTTCAACATGCGCGCGCCGGGCATGACCCTGCACAAGATGCCGCTGTTCGCCTGGTCGGTGCTGGTCACGGCCTTCCTGCTGGTGCTGTCGCTGCCCGTGCTCGCCGGCGCGATCACCATGCTGCTGACCGACCGCAATTTCGGCACGACCTTCTTCGACCCGGCCGGCGGCGGCGACCCGATCCTGTTCCAGCACCTGTTCTGGTTCTTCGGCCACCCGGAAGTCTACATCCTGATCCTGCCCGGCTTCGGCATCATCTCGCACATCATCTCGACCTTCTCGCGCAAGCCCATCTTCGGCTATCTCGGCATGGCCTACGCCATGGTGGCGATCGGCGTGGTCGGCTTCGTGGTCTGGGCGCATCACATGTACACGGTGGGCATGTCGCTCAACACGCAGCGCTATTTCGTGTTCGCGACGATGGTCATCGCGGTGCCGACCGGCGTGAAAATCTTCTCCTGGATCGCGACGATGTGGGGCGGCTCGATCAGCCTGCGCGCGCCGATGGTCTGGGCGATCGGCTTCATCTTCCTGTTCACCGTCGGCGGCGTCACCGGCGTCGTCCTGTCGAACGCCGGCGTCGATCGCGCGCTGCACGAGACCTATTACGTCGTGGCGCATTTCCACTACACGATGTCGCTCGGCGCGGTCTTCGCCATTTTCGCGGGCTTCTATTACTGGTTCCCGAAAATGACCGGCTATCTCTACAATGAGCGCCTGGCCAAGCTGCATTTCTGGGTGATGTTCGTCGGCATCAACCTGACCTTCTTCCCGCAGCATTTCCTGGGCCTCGCGGGCATGCCGCGCCGCTATATCGACTATCCCGACGCCTACGCCTTGTGGAACTGGGTCTCCTCGGTCGGCTCCTTCATCTCGGGCGGCTCGCTGCTGATCTTCTTCTACTGCGTGTTCGACGCCTTCAGCCGCAAGCAGGCCGCCGGCGACAATCCCTGGGGCGTCGGCGCGACGACGCTGGAATGGACGCTGCCTTCGCCGCCGCCCTTCCACCAGTTCAACGACCTGCCGCGCATCGTCGAAGACGCCGGTCATTGATGGATACGGGAGCGGCGACGCCGCTCCCGCTTATGAAAATATGACGGAGCGGCGAGGCCGCTCCTGATATCAAGGGACGGCGACGCCGCTCCCTGTCGCCCGCGAACGGAGCGGAACATCGATGAGTCTCGTCAGCGAAACCGATCTCGGCCTTGCCGAATATGGCGCGTCGCCCGCCGACTTTCTGGCCCTGCTGAAGCCGCGCGTCATGTCGCTGGTGGTGTTCACCGCCGTGGCGGGGCTGCTGCTGGCGCCCGTTCCCGTTCATCCCGTGCTCGGCTTCATCTCGCTGCTCGCCATCGCCATCGGCGCTGGCGCCTCGGGCGCGCTCAACATGTGGTATGACGCCGATATCGACCGTCTCATGGCGCGCACGGCGAACCGCCCCATTCCCGCGGGACGCATGTCCCCGGGCGAGGCGCTCGCCTTCGGCCTGGTCCTGTCCTGCTTTTCCGTGATGACGCTCGGCCTCGCCGCCAACTGGCTGGCCGCGGGCCTGCTCGCCTTCACGATCGCCTATTATGTCGTCGTCTACACGATGTGGCTGAAGCGCGCGACGCCGCAGAATATCGTGATCGGCGGCGCCGCCGGCGCCTTGCCGCCCATGGTCGGCTACGCCGCGGCGACGGGTTCGCTCAGCCTGTCGAGCCTCGTGCTCTTCGCCATCATCTTCGTCTGGACGCCGCCGCATTTCTGGTCGCTGGCCCTGGTCAAGTCGGGCGATTACGGCCGCGCCGGCGTTCCCATGGCGCCGAACGTCTGGGGCCCTGACGCGACGCGCGCGCAGATCCTTGCCTATGCGCTTGTTCTCGCCCCCATCGGCATGCTGCCCTGGTTTCTCGGCTTCGCCGGGCCGGCCTATGCCGTCGTTTCGGCGCTCGGCGGCCTCGGCATGATCTACGGCTGCTTCAAAGTGTTTCGCAACCGCGAGGGCGATCGCGCCAAAAAGATCGCGATGCGCAATTTCGGCTTCTCGATCCTCTACCTCTTCTCGCTTTTCGCCGTCCTCGTCGTCGAGCGGATCGTCGCGATCTGGACCGGAGCGCTCGTGTAATGCCAACAGGACTGGTTATTCGCCCCTTGACGCCCGAACAGGAAAAACGCCGCCGCCAGCGCAATATCGCCATCGCCCTGGCCGTCGGCGCGCTGGTCGTGATTTTCTACGCGATCACCATCGTCAAGCTCGGCCCCAATGTCTTCCTCAGGCCGGACTGACCCATGACAGGGACGCCGCGCCAGCAGAGATCGACAGGGGGGAGCGGAAAACCGCAGCGGCCATAGGCCTGCTCGCGGTCGCTATGCTCGGGGCCTCCTTCGCCGCTGTGCCGCTTTACCGCCTGTTCTGCTCCGCCACCGGCTATGGCGGCACGACGCAGACGGCGGAGCGTGCGCCCGACGGGCGGGGCGCTCGTCGAATCCAGGTGCATTTCGACGCCAATGTCGCGCCGGGCCTCGCTTGGCGGCTGACGCCGGAGGTCCCGGACATAATGGTCACGCCGGGCGAGACCAAGACGATCTTCTTCCGTGTGGAAAACCTGTCGGACGCGACCTCCTCGGGCCAGGCGCGCTTCAATGTCGCACCCGACCAGGCCGGCGCCTGGTTCGACAAGATTTCCTGCTTCTGCTTCACCGAGCAGACGCTGAAGCCGCATGAAAAAGCGGAATGGCCGGTGGTCTTCTTCCTCGATCCGAAACTGGATCAGGACAAGACGATGGCGGCCGTCGACGCGATCACTCTGTCCTACACGATGTTTGCGCCGCCGGGAATCAAGTCCAAGGCGGCGAAGTCCGGGGCGGCCGAAATCACGGCGCGTCCGCCGGGTTGAAACAATAAAGCTTGAAGCACTAAACGTCGCCCGGAAATGTCCGGGCGCAGGGGGAGACTAGAAATGGCCGACGGTCACGCCAAGCCGAATCACGATTACCATCTGGTGCAGCCAAGCCCATGGCCTTTCCTGGGTTCGCTCAGCGCCTTCATTACCGCGGTCGGCGCCATCTTCTGGATGAAGCATCTCACCCTCGGCGGGCTGCACCTGGGCGGGCTGATGTTCGGCGCGGGCTTCATCGGCCTGCTCGCCGTGTTCGCCTTCTGGTGGACAGATGTGGTGCACGAGGCCGAGGCAGGCGACCATACGCAGGTGGTCCAGCTCAGCCATCGCTACGGCATGATCCTTTTCATCGCCTCGGAAGTGATGTTCTTCGTCGCCTGGTTCTGGGCCTTCTTCGACTCGAGCCTGTTCCCCGGCGACGCCATTCAATATGCCCGCGCCGAATTCACCGGGGGACACTGGCCTCCCAAGGGCATCGAGGCCATCGATCCCTGGCACTTCCCGCTGATCAACACGCTGATACTGCTGACATCAGGCACGACGGTCACCTGGGCGCATCACTCCCTGCTCGAAGGCGACCGCGCCGGCCTGAAGAAGGGTCTGCTCGCCACCATCCTGCTCGGCATGCTCTTCACCACGATCCAGGCCTATGAATATATTCACGCGCCCTTCGCGTTCAAAAACTCGATCTTCGGCGCGACCTTCTTCATGGCCACCGGCTTCCACGGCTTCCACGTGATCGTCGGCACGATCTTCCTGCTCGTCTGCCTGTTCCGCGCCAACGCCGGCCAGTTCACGCCGAAACAGCATCTCGGCTTCGAATTTGCCGCCTGGTACTGGCATTTCGTGGACGTGGTCTGGCTGTTCCTGTTCTCCGTCATCTATGTCTGGGGCTCCTGGGGCGCGACCATCGCCGGGGAGTGATGCGACGGCGATCAAGGATGTATGATGTCAGGCGCCCCCTTCTCCCCTTGCGGGAGAAGGTGGATCGCCCGAAGGGCGAGACGGATGAGGGGTTGACGCCGGCTGCTCGCCAGTCGTTGCGCCCGCCCCCCCTCATCCGGCGCTTCGCGCCACCTTCTCCCGCAAGGGGAGAAGGGGCTAAACTCGCCGGATTGATTTATGCCCTCAAAATCCCCCTTCCCCACCCGCGCGGCCCTTCTTTGTCGCTGTCCGCGCTGCGGCGAAGGCAAATTGTTCGACGGGCTGCTCCAGCTCGCGCCCAGATGCGACAAATGCGGACTCGACTATGCCTTCGCCGATTCCGGCGACGGGCCCGCCGTCTTCGTCATCCTGCTGGCGGGATGCGTGGTGCTCGGCCTCGCGCTGTGGACGGAATTGACCTATGAGCCGCCGTTCTGGGTGCATCTGGTCATTTTCCTGCCGCTGACGGTCATCGTCTGCCTGGGCCTCCTGCGTCCCCTCAAAAGCTTTATGGTCTCAGCGCAATTCCACCATAAGGCCGAAGAGGGACGGCTGGAGAAGTGAATTGATCGCCGCGCTCCGCCGTCACGCCCTGCTCCTCGCCTTTACGCTCGCGGGGGTGCTGCTGATGTCGGGCCTCGGGGTCTGGCAATTGCAGCGGCTGCAGTGGAAGGAAGCGATTTTGGCGCAGATCGCAGTTCGGCGCGACGCCCCGGCGTCCCCACTGCCGTCCCGCGAAAACTGGGCGGCGCTGAACCCGGACGCATATGAATACCGCCACGTTTTTATACGCGGCGTTTTTGATCATGCCAGGGAGTCCTATCTTTTCCGCGCCTCCGCCACCGGCGCGGCGGGCGGTGGCGCCGGCTACGAGGTGCTGACGCCGCTGCGGCTTGAGGGCGGCGGCGAGGTGATCGTCAATCGCGGCTTCGTTCCCGCCGAGCTGCAAGACCCCGCGCGCCGCGCCGCTGGGCAGATTGCCGGCGAGGTCACCGTCACCGGCCTGATGCGGCGGCCGGAATCGCGCAACGCCTTCACCCCCGCCGACGAACCGGAGAAAAATCTCTGGTTCACCAGGGATCCCCGCGCTCTGGCCGCCCACTGGGCCCTGGCTGACGCCGCGCCTTTCTCGGTAGACGCCGACGCGACCGAAAATCCCGGCGGCTGGCCGAAAGGCGGCGCGACGGTGATGACCATCCCCAACAATCACCTGTCCTATGCGCTGACCTGGTTCGCCCTGGCCGCGACCTTGGCGGGCGTGTCGCTGGTTTTCGCCCTGCGGGGAGACAAAAATCCGCCCGCACATGACAGCGGCGCGGCAAAGGTCTAAAAGACGCGCAAATTCCCATCCGGAACCCGAAAATCGTGGCCTATATTTCGACCCGCGGCGAAGCGCCTGCGCTTTCCTTCACTGAGGCCTTGCTCGCCGGGCTTGCGCCCGACGGCGGCCTCTATGTTCCCGAGCAGATGCCGCAGCTTTCGCGTGAAAAATTGCTCGCTTTCGCCGGCGCGCCCTATGTCGATGTGGCGCAGGCGGTCATGTCGCCCTTTCTCGGCGGCGCCCCGCCAGCGGACGAATTCCGGAAAATGCTGGAGGCGGCCTACGCGACGTTCCGCCACAAGGCGGTGACGCCGCTCGCCCAGATCGACGACAACCTGTTCGTGCTCGAGCTTTTCCACGGCCCGACGCTCGCCTTCAAGGACGTCGCCATGCAATTGCTGGGGCGACTGATGGACCGGGCGCTCAAGGCGCATGGCAGGCGCGCGACCATTGTCGGCGCCACTTCCGGCGACACCGGCGCCGCGGCCATCGAGGCCTTTCGCGGCCTCGACCAGGTCGATGTGTTCATCCTCTATCCGCACGGCCGCGTCTCCGACGTGCAGCGCCGCCAGATGACGACGGTCGAGGCGGACAACATCCACGCCATCGCGCTGGAGGGCACGTTCGACGACGCGCAGGCGATCCTCAAAGGCTTTTTCCGCAACAAGCCTTTTCGTGAGGAATTGGGCCTGTCGGGGGTCAATTCGATCAATTTCGCCCGCGTCATGGCGCAGATGGTCTATTATTTCACCTCCGCCGCCGTGCTCGGCGGCCCCTTGCGGAAAGTGTCCTTCACCGTTCCCACCGGCAATTTCGGCGACATTCTTGCGGGCCACATGGCGCAGCAAATGGGGCTGCCGATCGAAAAGCTCGTGGTCGCCACCAATTCCAACGACATTCTTTTCCGCGCCATGGAAACCGGCAGATATGAAGTGCGCGGGGTCCACGCCACGCAATCGCCGTCGATGGACATCCAGGTCTCCTCGAATTTCGAGCGGCTTTTGTTCGACGCCGTCGGGCGCGATTCCGCGGCGATCCGCGGGATGATGGCGAACCTCGATCAATCCGGCGCCTTCGACATTCCCGCCCCCGCCCTGCAAAAGATCCGCGAAAACTTCGCCGCCGGCGCCGCCAGCGAGGCCGAGACTTCCGCGGAAATGGCGCGCACCTGGCGCGAGACGGAGATCCTGCTCGACCCGCATACGGCCGTCGCGGTCCATGTCGCGCGGAAACATCTCAAGACGAATCCGCGCACGCCGATGGTGGCGCTCGGCACCGCCCATCCCGCCAAATTCCCCGACGCCGTGCGGGCGGCGACCGGCGTTTCCGCGCCGCTGCCGGCGCATCTGAGCGATCTCTTCTCGCGCCGCGAAAAATTCGACGTCGTGGCCAATGATCCGCAGGCCGTCGCCGCCTTCATCAAGGCCCGGGCGCGCGCCGTCACCATGGCTGCAAATGGCCGTTGAATCGACGGAACTGCCCTCGGGCCTGCGCGTCGTCACCGACGCCATGGAGGGATTGGAGACGGCGTCGCTCGGCGTCTATTTCGCGGCGGGCGCGCGCAGCGAGAGCGAGAGCGAACAGGGCCTGTCGCATCTCCTCGAACACATGGCCTTCAAGGGCACGGCGCGGCGCGACGCCCGCGCCATCGCCGAGGCGATCGAAAGCGCCGGCGGCGACCTCAACGCCGCCACTTCCGTCGAAAGCACCGCCTATTACGCCCGCGTTTTGCGCGAAGACTGCGGCCTGGCTCTCGATGTCCTCTCGGACATCCTGATCAACAGCTCGTTCGACCCGCATGAGCTGGAGCGGGAAAAAGACGTCATCCTGCAGGAAATCGCCGCCTTGCAGGACACGCCGGACGAACTGGTCTTCGACCTGTTCAACGCCGCCGCCTTCCCGGGCCAGCCGATCGGCCGGGCGATCCTCGGCACGGCCGAGGGCGTGCGCCGGTTCGACCGCGTGGCGATCAAAAAATACCTGAACAGCCATTACGGCGCCCGCTCCTGCGTCGTCGCCGCCGCCGGCGCCGTCGATCACGCCCGCATCTGCGCGGAGGCGGAAGAAAAATTCGCTGATCTTCCCGATGTCCCGCCGATCAAGACGTCTGAGGCCCGCTATGTCGGCGGCGAGGCCATCGTCTCGAAACGGCTGGAGCAGACACAGATCGTGGTCGGCTTCGAGGGCCTCGCCTTCGCAGATCCACAGAATTACGCCGCGCATATTTTCGCCAATGCGGTCGGCGGCGGCATGGCGTCGATCCTGTTCCAGGAAGTGCGCGAGACGCGCGGCCTCGCCTATTCCATCGCCGCCTTCCACTGGTCCTTTCTCGACACGGGCCTGTTCGGCTTCGAAGCCGCGACGGGCGGCCGCGAGGCGCCGGAACTGGTCAAGGTCAGCCTGGACGCCATGGCCGAAGCCGCGCATGGCCTCAAGGAGGCCGACATGAACAGGGCCAAGGCCCAGACGAAGGTGGCTCTGCTCACGGCGCTCGAAAGCTCCTCCGCCCGCGCCGAACAGATCGCCCGCCAGACCATGATTTTCGGCCGGGTGCTGCCGCGCCAGGAAATGATCGAGAAGATCGATCGGCTCAGCCTCGACGATGTGCGCGCCGCGGGCCGCGGCATCCTGCGGTCAGCTCCAACCGTCGCCATTCTCGGCGCGACCGGCAAGGCGCCGCGCGCCCGGGATATTTCCGCGCGACTTGCGGGGGTTTGATCCGCCCCGGTAGAACAAGCGCGCCCGCCTGTGCTAATAAAGCTGAAATCCTCTCGTGAAACGCCATGGACCTCTTTCGGCTGCCGCGCAAAAAAACCTCGCTTGGCCGTCTCGACGGCGAAGGCGTCTATCTGCGCCCGGCAAGGGACGGCGATTTCGAGCAATGGCGGGTCCTGCGCTCCAACAGCCGCAATTTCCTGAAACCCTGGGAGCCCACCTGGCCGCTTGACGACCTGACCCGGGCGGCCTTCCAGCGCCGGCTGGCCCGGCAGGACCGCGAACGTTCGGAGGACCAGGCCTATGGCTATCTGATCTTCCAGGCCGACGACGACGCGCTGCTCGGCGGCGCGACGCTGGGCAATGTGCGGCGCGGCGTCGCCCAATGCGCCACGCTGGGCTACTGGATGGGCGAGAGGCACGCCGGCAAGGGCTTTATGAGCAAGGCCGTGCGGGCGCTCCTGCGCCACGCCTTTCTTGAGATGCGGCTGCACCGCGTCGAGGCCGCCTGCGCGCCGGAAAACGAGCGTTCGCGCCGCCTGCTTGAGCGGCTTGGCTTCCAGCGCGAGGGTTTTGCGCGCGCTTACCTGCTGATTGACGGGGCCTGGCAGGACCATCTGCTTTTCGCCATGCTGGAGCGCGATTTCCTGCATGAGGCTCAGGACCTGGACGCGGACCGCTGTCCGTGAGCGCAGAATCGATCGCCGCCGGCGCAATTTCGTTGCACAGGGACTGTGGGCCGCGCCTTTCCGCTGGACGGCCCGGCCCGCGCCCGGCTATTGGCTTGGGACAACCACAGGAGACGCCAGCTTGCGGCGGCTGCGGTCAAAGTTTCGACATGAACGGAGCGCAGGCGTTCCGCCGCGTCCAAGGTGCCGCTTGCGCCTCCGCCGCTCGATCGCCTGTCCCCAACCGAGGTATTTCTCGCCTGTTTCGTCCCGCCTTTCTGCTCCTGCTGCCGCTTCTCGCATTCCTTGCCGGCCTCCGCACCGCGGACGCCGTGGAATCCGTGCGCGTGCCGCCGGACGCCGCAGCGATTGACCTGACGCACTGGGTCGAGAATTATTCCTCGCAAGGCGACCGCATCCAGGTTTCCACTGCGCCGGGCCCGGACGGCATCGTCCGCCGCATCGAGGTCCATGCGCGGGAATCGGGCGGCCATCCCGCCTGGATCGTCTTCGCCTTGACCAATGACACGGACGAACAGCTCGAACGGCTGATCGTCGCGCCTCACTACCGCATGGCGGGGTCGGGCGTGATCTGGCCCGATCTCGGGGCCGAGCGCATCGCCGACATCACCGCAAGCCAGGGCGTCGCGCCGGAAAAGGAGGATGTCGCCGACGCCGACGTCTTCCGCCTGACCCTCGATCCCGGCGCCACCGTGACCTATGTCGCCGAATTGAAAACGCCCAAGCTGCCGCAGCTCTACCTGTGGGAGCCCGAAGCCTACAAGGACAAGAACACCAGCCTGACCCTCTACAAGGGCATCGTCATCGGCGTCGCCGGCCTGCTGGCGCTGTTCCTGACGATTGTCTTCGTGGTCAAGGGCGCCGTCATCTTCCCCGCCGCGGCCGCGCTGGCCTGGGCGGTGCTCGCCTATGTCAGCATCGACTTCGGCTTCTGGAGCAAGGTGTTCGGCACGGAGACCAACGCCGACCGCATCTGGCGCGCCGGCGCCGAAACCGTGCTCTCGGCGACGCTCGTCGTCTTCCTCTTCGCCTATCTGAACCTGAGCCGCTGGCATGTCCGCGCCTCGCGCGTCGCCGCGATCTGGCTGTTGTTCCTGCTGGCGCTGGCGGGCCTTGCTGTCTATGACGCGCCGGTCGCGGCGGGCGTGGCGCGCATCTCGCTGGCCACGATCGCGGCGGTCGGCTTCATCCTCGTGCTTTACCTCGCCACGCACGGCGTCGAGCGCGCGGTCATGCTCATACCCACCTGGCTGCTGCTGGTCGTCTGGGTCTGCGCCGCAGGCTTTACGGTCAACGGCTCCCTGTCCAACGACCTGGCGTCGCCCACCCTGCTCGGCGGCCTTGTGCTGCTGGTCATGCTGATCGGCTTCACCATCATGCAAAGCGCCTTCGCCAGCGGCGGCGTGGCGCATGGCGCCATTACCGACGTCGAACGCAAGGCCCTGGCGCTGACCGGCGCCAACGACATCATCTTCGACTGGGACGTGGTGAACGACCTGATTTTCGTCAGCCCGGAGATCGAGGACCACCTCAACCTCAAGCGGGGCGAACTCGAGGGCCCCGCGTCCTCGTGGATCAGCCTGCTGCATCCGCACGAGCGCGACCGCTATCGCGCCTGCCTCGACACGGTGATCGACCAGCGGCGCGGGCGCGTCATCCAGGATTTCCGCCTGCACGCCTCCGATGACCATTACTTCTGGTACCGGCTGCGCGCCCGCCCCGTCGTGGGAGCGGACGGCGACGTGGTTCGCCTCGTCGGGACGCTCGCCGACGTGACCGACGAGAAGAACGCCCTCGAACGCCTGCTGCACGACGCCGTCTACGACAATCTGACGGGACTGCCCAATCGCGAGATCTTCTTCGATCGGCTGGAACACGCGCTCGTTCTGGCGGAAAGTTCGACGGAGACGCGGCCCACTGTCCTCTGCGTCGATGTCGATCGTTTCAGAAAGATCAACGAGACGGTTGGCGTATCCGCGGGGGATTCCATTCTCCTGACCATGGCGCGGCGGCTTGGCCGCCTGCTGCAGCCGCGCGACACGCTGGCCCGGGTCGACGGCGATCTTTTCGCCGTCATCCTGCTCTCGGAAACCGAGAGCGAGCAGATCGTCAATCTGGCCGATCGCATCCGCAGGGCGCTGTCGACCCCGGTGACTTTCGCCAAACGCGAGATCGCCCTGAGCGTTTCCGTCGGCATCGCCCTGTTCGATCCGCAATGGCACCCCAAGCGCGAGGACATGCTCAAGGATGCGGAAATCGCCATGCGCCGCGCCAAGCGGGTCGGCGGCGGCCGCATCGAAGTGTTCCGCCCGTCGATGCGTTCGCAGGGCTCGAACCGCGAGACGCTGGAGGGCGAATTGCGCCATGCGCTCGAACGCGGCGAAATGAGCCTGCATTTCCAGCCGGTGGTGCGGCTCGAAGACCGCACCGTCGCCGGTTTCTCGGCCCTGCTTCGCTGGCAGCATCCGCGCCTCGGCCGCGTCGAGCCGAGCGAATTCATGCCGGTGGCCGAAGAGACCGGCCTGATTCTCGATCTTGGCCTTTACGCCCTGCACCGCGCCGCGCGCGAACTGGCCGCATGGCAGAAGGCGCTCGATGTGGAGCCGCCAATCTTCGTCAGCGTCAACATTTCCTCGCGGCAATTGCTGCGTCATGATCTCCTGTCGGACATCAAGACCGTCCTCGCCCGCTCCAATGTGCTGCCAAACTCGCTGAAGCTCGAATTGAGCGAGAGCCTGGTGATGGAAAACCCGGAATATGCGGTGCAGATCCTCGGTCGGATCAAGGAGCTTGGCGCAGGCCTTTCGCTAGACAACTTCGGCTCGGGCTATTCATCGCTCGCCTACCTGCAGCGCTTTCCCTTCGATGTCATCAAGATCGACCGCGCCTTTGGCCGGGGCGACGGCAAGGGCGACCGCACGTCCATGCTGCGCTCCATCGTCTCGCTGGCCCACGATTTCGGGATGGAGGCGGTGGCGGACGGCGCAGAGACCGAATCGGACGTGATCGAATTTTCGCAGATCGGCTGCGAATATGCCCTGGGCTCCGCCTTCGGGCAGCCCTTGAGCGCCGGAGAGGCGCGAAAACTGGTCGGCGCAGCCGCCGAACCGGTGGGGTGAGGGCGCGTTTCCGGTCCGCAGGATCGGTCTCCGCGGCCAACGCCACGTCGATATCTGGCGGACAGGAAAGCGCCTCAGGCGTGTCCGGCCTCGTCCGACAGGAATTGCAGGTCCACGCCAATGCCGCCGAGCGCCCGGGCGTATTTCGACTCGTAATCCTGGTCGAACAAAAGGCTGGCGTCGGTCGGACAGATCATCCAGCTGTTGGACAGGATTTCCTTTTCCAGCTGGCCCGGCGACCAGCCGGCGTAACCAAGCGCCAGCACCGCCTCCTTCGGGCCGTCGCCATGGGCTATGGCGCGCAGCACATCGAGCGTCGCGGTCATGGACACGCCCGAGTCGATCGCCATTGTCGCTTCCTCCGCGCTGTAATCCGGCGAATGCAGCACGAAGCCGCGGCTCGAATCGACGGGTCCTCCGGCCAGCACCCGGATGGCCCCTGCCGAACCCGTCAGCCGCGGCTTCTCCTCGGCCTGGATCACCTTGAGCTGCAACAGGAGATCGACGAAATTGACGCCTTCGGCGGGATGGTTGAGGATGATGCCCATGGCCCCATCCTCCGAGTGCGCGCAGATATAGACGACGGAACGCACGAAGAACCCGTCCTGCAAACCGGGCATGGCCACCAGACATTTGCCTTCGAGATAGGGACCAGGTCCAATTTTGTTCACAATCTCAATGTCCTGTCCGGGCGTGGCGTCCCCAGACAGCCAAGCCGCAAATCGGCCTTCCAGGAGACATGCTAAAGGATGATCGCTCAAAGTGAAGCCGGGTGCGATTCTTAATTTTCACCGTGGCGTGGCCGCAGCCATTCTAAGCTTGGCCGCAATATCGGGCGGAAACGCCCGCGCCGAGTGGATTTCGGGCGGAAAGTCACAGGCGCGGCTGATTGACGGCGGCGCGATCGAGGGCGTCCGTTACGCCGGGGTTGAACTTCGCCTCGCCGGGTCGGCCGTCACCTATTGGCGCGACGCGGGCGAGGCCGGGGCGGCCCCGGTGTTCGATTTCGCCGGGTCCACCAATGTAGCCGAGGCAAAAGTCGTCTATCCGCAGCCCCTGAAGATCGATGAGGGCGGCGTCCAGGCTTTCGGCTACCAGCACAGCGTGCTTTTCCCCATTCGCGTCACGCCCGCCGACCGGGGCCAACCGGTCATTCTCAATCTGAATCTCGATTACGCCGTCTGCGAGGCGATCTGCCTGTCCAATCGCGCGACGATGCGGATCGTCCTGCCGCCGCAGGCCGAAGCTCCGGAAGCGGCGCCGCTCGTCGCCGAGGCGATGAAGCAGGCGCCAAAAAGCCTGGACGCGGCGCAGGCGACTTCGCTCGTTGCGCTTGCTCCCGTTGCGGCCTCCGGCGACAAGGCGCAATGGCTGCTGAAAATCCTCTACCCCGACGTTTCGGATGTCTTCGTCGAGGCGCCCAAGGGATTTTACGTCGAGACCCGCCCCGGCGGCGCCAGCGGCGCCTATCTCCTGACGCTGGCCGAGCACCCCCCCTCGAAAAGCCTGCCCGAAACGCCGCTGCGCATCACTCTTTCGGGCGTCGCGCCGGTCGAATTCGACCTGGCCTTGCCGCCCGCCCGCCCCTGAACGCGAGAACAATGTCCCGGCTCAATTTCACAAGTCACCGCCTCTGCGTCGAGGCTCCGCTCGGCGCGGGCGCGACCGTCGAACTGACGCGCGACCAGACCAATTATCTCGTCAATGTCCTGCGCCTCGGCGAAGGCGCGGGTCTCCTTGTCTTCAATGGCCGCGACGGCGAGTGGCGCGCCGAGCTTGCGCCTGCCCGCAAGAAATCCGCCCTGCTGCGGGTGAAATCCTTGGCGCGCCCGCAAGAGTCCTCGCCTGATGTCGATTACCTCTTCGCGCCGCTCAAACACGCGCGGCTCGATTACATGGCGCAGAAAGCCGTGGAGATGGGGGCGCGCCGCCTTCGTCCCGTCCTGACGCGACGCACCCAGGCGAGCCGGATCAATCTCGAGCGCATGCGCGCCAATGTCGTCGAAGCGGCCGAGCAATGCGGCATCCTCTCGCTCGCCGAAGTCCTCCCCGAGCAGCGGCTCGACGCCGTGCTGGCGGACTGGCCTGATGACCGGCTGCTGATTTTCTGCGACGAGGCGGCCGATGTCGCCGATCCCGTCGCCGCCCTGCGCCGGGCGGGCGCGGGCTTTGCCAAATTCGCCGTCGTGATCGGCCCGGAGGGCGGATTCGACGACGCCGAGCGGCAGGCGCTGCTGGAGATCAAGCCTGCCGCACGGATTTCGCTCGGCCCGCGCGTGCTGCGGGCCGACACGGCGGCCGTGGCGGCGCTCGCCCTGGTCCAGGCGGCGCTTGGCGACGGAAGCGGCGGCTGATTTCAGCTTGAGCCGATGCGTGACATCATCTCGCCATCTTGATGCGGTCTTAGAAGTTGGTCAATTTTCGGAGCGAGTTCGGCATGATCTGGACGAAGCGAGGGACTTTGCGACTTCTTGGCGCCGGCGCGGCGCTGTCGCTGGCTATCCTCCCCTTCGCCGCCGTCGCTCAAGACGCCAGCCACGTCCGCGTGCAATTCGAAGGCGGCGACGCATGGACGGAATCCGGCCGTCGCGAGGCCGAAGCGCCCCTGCCCGCCGGTCCCGCTCACGCGCACTACGCGTTTACGCGCAACGCGCCGTCAGGGGCCCCGCAGGACCGCCTGCGCATAAAGCCCTGATTTTAGCATCAATACCGGCATTCGGCGAAGGCAGGGAGGACGCTGCCCTTCCATCGCCCATGGAATTGTTGCAGCCGGCGCTCGGCGAGATTGACGCCGGTGGCCGCGATCTCCTCCAGCGGCGCGAGATAGCGCCCCTCATCCGCGCCTGATGCGTCGAGGCGCCCGCGGCGGGTGAGGCCCTCGCGGGCGAGCGGCAGGATTTTTCGTGCGAGATCGAGCAGGCTGAGGCCGCCGGCTTCCGCGCGAAGCCCGAGTTTCGGAACATCCCGGCGCAATTTCAGCCTCTCCGCGGATGTCAGATGCTTGACGAGGTCCCAGGCGGCGGCGCTGGCCTGCGCATCGTAGAAGAGACCGACGCAGAGCGCGGCGAGCGCGGTGACATGGCCGCGCGGCCCGACATCAGCGCCGCGCATCTCCATGTAGCGCTTCAGCCGCACCTCCGGAAACAGGGTCGAGAGGTGATTGGCCCAGTCGGACAGAGTGGCGAACTCCCCGGGAAGCTGCCGCAACCGCCCTTCCAGCAAGTCGCGGAACGAGGCGCCGGCGACGTCGTGGTAGACGTCGCCGCGCTTGACGAAATAGAGCGGCACGTCGAGCGCATAATCGACGTAGGATTCAAAACCCATGCCCGGCTCGAAAACGAAGGGCAGCATGCCCGTGCGCGCCGGGTCGGTGTCTGTCCAGATCTGCGAGCGCATCGACAGGAGCTCGTTGGGCTTGCCCCCGGTGAAGGGCGAATTGGCGAAAAGCGCCGTGATCAAAGGTTGCGTCGCGAGGGCGAGCCGCATCTTGGCGACCATGTCGGCTTCCGAGGCGAAATCGATATTGGTCTGGACGGTCGAGGTGCGAAACATCATGTCGAGGCCGAGCCCGCCGACTTTCGGCATGTAGCGCGCCATGATGGCGTAGCGCTGCTTCGGCATGACCGGCGTCTCATCCCGCGTCCACAGCGGGCTCATGCCCAGGTCGAGGAAGCTGACGCCGAGTTTTTCGCTCAACGGCGCCAAGGCGTCGAAATGCGCCCGAAGTTCGGCGGCGGTGTCGTGGACAGTGTCGAGCGGCGCGCCCGACAGTTCGAACTGCCCGCCGGGCTCGATCGAAATCGCGCCGCCGCCGCGCGGATCGAACAGGCCGATGATGGCGCCGCCGTCCTCGATGGCCTCCCATCCAAGCGAGAGACGCATGCCCTCGAGCAGCGCGCCGATTCCGTCCCGGCCAGTCCCGGACCGCCCCTGATAGGGAACAGGGCGAAGGTCGTCGCGGTAGAAGGGGATTTTTTCATGCTCCGTTCCGATCAGGAACGGGCCGTGCGGCTTGCAGCCCGCCTCAAGCCACTCCACCAGCTCGTCTCGCGACGATATGGGGGTTTCATCGACAACGTCGCGGGCCATGGGCGGCTTTCTTGCAGGTGGACGGAAGGACGCAGGTACAGAAGGACGCAGGTAGACAGAACGGCAAAAGAGGGCGTCCCGGGGACGCCCTCCTTTTTTCGCACATCATCCTAGATAAGGCGAAGCGGCCCCAACCGCAATCGCGCCCCGGCGCAAACCGGGATTGCAGCTGGCGAAAGCTTGGCCGGATCAGCGCTTTGCAAGAACCTGGCCGAGGATGCTCTGCAGGCCGCCCGAGGCGCCCCCCGACTGGAACAAGCCGCTGAGCGCGCTCATGCCCGCCTGCAGCATGGCCGGATCGATGCCGCCGGCCGCCGGAGCGCCAGCAGCGCCGCCAGCCGCCGGAGCGGCGCCGCGACCGCCGAGCAGCGAGCCGACCAGGCCGCTGAGCATGCCGCCGAGGCCGCCGCCCGACTGGCCGCCCTGCGACACGGAAGACGCGACCGAGCTCAAGATGCCGCCGAGACCGCCGGCCTGCCCCGCCGCGCCGCCGCCGATCGACGACAGCAAGCCGCCGAGGCCTGAATCCTGCGCCGCCTTGGCGACGCCGCCCATGGCCATGGAAGTGACGACGGGCATGAGCTGGTTCATGATGTCCGGGCTGATGCCGGCTTCCGCGCCGACGTGCTGGGCGATCTGGCTGATGCCGCCGGCGCCGCCGAACAGCTGGCCGAGCAGGTCGCCGCCGGCGCTGGCGGCGGGAGCCGAGGGCGCCGCGGCGTTGGGATCGTTATAGGCGGCCTGATGCGCCGGATCGGTCAGATGACCGAGAATGTTCGAAAGACCTTCCGGCGTCTGGATATGATTTTGAACGCCCGCGGCGATGGCGGGAGCGAGCGCGCTGATGGCGGCGTTGGCCTGTTCCGGCGAAATGCCGAATTGCGAGGCGATGCTTGAAATGGCGTCGCCGCCGTGTGCGGCCTGGATGAGAGCGGAAAGGTCGACCATCTTGTATCCTCGTGATAAATTGGTTGCGGGCCGGAAACCCCGATAAAATTTAGGTAAATCCGGGTTTCCGAATTTGGCTGGAGCGCATTTTCTTCACACGAACCGGCAACCACTTCGCTTGAAAACGCATTCATTCAGCGAAGGTCCGCCAAATTCCCCGCGGCAAGCTAGCGCAAAGCGCCCGACTTTGCGAGCGCGCCCCGGTCGAAAAAAGGGCTTAGACGCGCTTGATCGCATTTTTTTGACGGAGCGGCGCAGAAGGGCCTCCGTCTTGACAGGATTGCCGCCCGCGCCCACAAGAACTTGAGGAATCCACCGACAAAGGTTTAGGCAAAAGGTTTAGAAATGAGCGCCAAGCCCTCGTTGAACGTCTTTCTCTGCGCCCCGCGCGGTTTCTGCGCCGGCGTCGTGCGCGCCATAGACGTGGTCGAACAGGCCCTGGCCAAGTTCGGCGCCCCCGTCTATGTCCGGCACGAAATCGTGCACAACCGCTATGTCGTCGAGGGCCTGAAGCGCCAGGGCGCAATCTTCATCGAAGAGCTGGACGAAGTGCCCGATGACGGCGCGCCGGTCGTGTTTTCCGCGCATGGCGTGCCCAAATCTGTGCCGCTCGAAGCCGAAAGGCGGCATTTGCTCGCCATCGACGCCACCTGCCCGCTCGTCACCAAGGTCCATCGCGAGGCGGAAATCCATTTCCGCCGCAGTCGCAAGGTCATCCTTGTCGGGCACAAGGGCCATCCCGAGGTCATCGGCACGATGGGGCAGTTGCCAGAGGGATCGGTGACGCTGGTGGAGAGCGCCGAGGATGTCGCGGCCCTGACCTTCCTGCCGGGCGAAGCTCTCGCCTTCGTCACCCAGACCACGCTGTCGGTGGATGACATGGCGGCTGTCGTCAACGCATTGCGCGCAAAATATCCCGGGATCAACGGACCGCACAGGCAGGACATCTGCTACGCCACCACCAATCGCCAGGAAGCCGTCAAGGAAATCGCGCACAAGGTCGACGCCTTCCTGGTCGTCGGCTCGCCCAATTCCTCAAATTCGCAGCGGCTGAAGGAAGTCGCCGAGCGCAATGGCTGCCGCCACGCACAGCTCGTGCTGCGCGCCGGCGACATCGACTGGGCGCCCCTCGCCGGCATCAAGTCGCTCGGCGTGACGGCCGGCGCCTCGGCGCCGGAAATCCTGGTCGAGGAAATCCTGTCCGCCGTCAGCGAGAAATTCGACCTCGTGGTCGACACCGTGACGACCGCGACCGAGGACGTCTCCTTTCCGCTGCCGCGCAACCTGCGCGAAAAAGTGGCCTGAAACTCCGTGCAGCCGGTTGGCTGGACCAAAACCCGCCGGGTCGCCCCGGCGGGTTTTTCCTTACCAGCGGCGACCGCGCCAGCCTCCGCCCCAACCGCGACGATAGCCCCAGCCGGGACCATAGCCATAGCCGTAACCGTAGCCGGGACCGTAGCCATAAAAACCGGGAACCCAACGGCAGCGATAGGGACCGCAGATCCATCGCACCTGATCGATCCCGGCGGTCTGGCCGTCGCGCACGACGCCGGCGTCAATTCCGGCCAGAGGCATGGCGGCGGCCGACGTCGTGCTGGCCGGCAAAGCCAGTCCGGTCGCGCCGAGCACAAGCGCGGCGCCAAGGGTCGTTCGAAGATTGGACATCATGGCAAGCTCCCTTTTCCGTCGTTTCATCGACGTCTGCAGAATGCGTCGCCGCGCCTGAACAGCGCCTGACCGCTCCATTCAGCATGGGTTCATCTGCCTGGCCTTTGCCGCGCCCAATGGCGTTTCCAATTTTCGGGATCATGCTCTATGACCGAACGCCTCGGGCCGGACGGCCCTATCGATTCCGGCATTCGCGGGCTGAGCATGAAAACCGAATTTTCCGCCGAACATCCCTTCGACGCCTTCCGCGCCTTGCTGGCGCAATTGCCGCCGGCCTCGGAAGCGGCCGTCGCCGCCGTGCGGGCGCGTGACGCGACCTTGACCAAGCCGCCCGGCGCGCTCGGACGACTCGAGGAAATCGTCGAATGGCTTGCGGCGTGGCAGGACAAGGCGGAGCCGACGCTGGACCGCCCGACCGTCGTCGTCTTCGCCGGCAACCACGGCGTCGTGGCGCAAGGCGTCTCGCCCTATCCGCAGAGCGTCACCGCGCAGATGCTGAAAAACTTTTCATCTGGGGGCGCGGCGGTCAACCAGATCTGCGCGACTTATGGCGCGGGGCTGAAAGTGTTCGAACTCGCGCTGAACCTGCCGACGCGCGACATCACGCAGGACGCGGCGATGGAGGCGCGCGAATGCGCGGCTACCCTCGCATTCGGCATGGAGGCGATCGCCGGCGGCGCCGACCTGCTGGCGCTCGGCGAGATGGGCATAGGCAACACCACCATCGCCGCCGCCATCTACCATGCGCTCTATGGCGGCGAGGCCGCCGACTGGGTCGGCCGCGGCACGGGCGTCAACGACGAAGGCCTCGCCCGGAAGATCGACGCCGTTTCCCGCGCGGTCGCCTTGCACAAGGATCATCTCGCCGATCCCTTCGAGGTTTTGCGCCGGCTGGGCGGGCGCGAAATCGCCGCCATGGCCGGGGCCATTCTCGCGGCGCGCATGGAAAAGACGCCGGTGCTGCTCGACGGTTACGTCGTCTGCGCCGCGGCGGCGATCCTGCACGCCGCCAATCCCGGGAGTATCGACCATTGCCTCGCCGGCCATGTCTCGGCCGAAGGCGCGCATGCGAAGGTTTTGGAGAAGCTCGGCAAGAAGCCCCTGCTCGATTTTGGCATGCGGCTCGGCGAGGGCTCCGGAGCGGCGCTGGCGATCGGCGTGGCGAAGGCGGCGCTGGCCTGTCACAAGGACATGGCGACTTTCGCCTCTGCCGGGATCGATGACAAGGAAGGCTGAGCGCACTTTCGCGCCCCGCGATTAAAGCGGATACCGATCAAGCCGTTAAGGCTTGTAAATTTCCGCTTTCAGCGCAGAATGGCCCGACAATTTCAAACCCCGTCTGTTCCAGATGTGAGTGAGGATGGCCTGGTTTGGGAGAGCGCCAGAAAATCCTGATCGTTGAAGACGAAGCCTTGGTGGCGTTCGCGCTGGAGCAATTGCTGATCGATTTCGGCTATGAGGTCGTCGGTCCCGCGCCCACCACCAGCGCGGCGTTATCCTTGTTCGCCGAAGGCGCCATCGACGCCGCGCTTCTTGATGTCAATCTCGGCGACGAAACAATAGAGCCGGTCGCCGAGGCTTTGGCCGCTGCTTCGGTGCCGTTCATTTTTGCGACCGGCTATTCCGACGCCAGCGCGCTGCCGGCGGCGTTCCGGGACCGCCCGGTCCTCAAGAAACCCTACCAGCCAGATGACCTTGGCGCGGCCGTTGCCCAGCTCCTCGATCACCCCGATCAGGACAGTCCGCTTCCGACGGGCGCCTTCAATTCATAGAGCAGCCCCTCGGGCCGCCAGGTCAGTCTCGCTTCACCCGCGATATCATAGGCGATCGCTTGATTGATGAGTTGAGAGCCAAAGCCACGCCTTGCAGGCGGCTCCAGGCCCGTCATTCCGGTCTCGCTCCATTCGATGCGTATGTGGCCGTCCATGACGCTCCATCGGCATGTGACCATGCCCCCATCGACGGACCAGGCCCCGTGTTTCATCGCATTGACGCCAAGCTCGTGCACGACCAGGCCGAGTGCAAGCGCCGCCTTGGGCTTGAGCCCGACTTCTGGCCCTTCGCTGCGAAAACGGGCGTCGCGCTCGGGAACAAGATGTCCGACACAGCGCCCGATCAGGCTGGCGAGGTCGACGCTTTGCCAGTTTGACTGCGTCAGCAGGGTATGGGTGTCCGCGAGGGCTTGCAGCCTTCCCGCCAAGTCCTGGCGGACGTCGCCAAGCGCGGCTCCCGAGCGAAAAGTCTGCTCGGTGATCGACTGCACGACCGCCAGCGTGTTTTTTACGCGATGACTCAATTCGTTGACCATCACGCGCAAATGGATTTCCGCTTCCTTCTGCCGGGTCACGTCGATAACCGCGCCAATGAAGCGCACCGCGCGGCCGCGAAAGAAATAGGCCTTGCCCCGAGCAAGAATCCAGTGGATCGAGCCGTCCGGCCAGAGGACGCGGTATTCGGCGTCATAGGGCGCGCGCACGGCCGGATCCAGCACTTGCCCACAAAGCGCAACGATCCGTTCGCGGTCCTCCGGCACCAGAAGTTCAAGGAAGATGGCGAAAGTCATTTGCCGATCGGCGCCCACGCCGAAGATCGCCCTGCACGTTGGATTCCATTCCAGCGTATCCGTTTCAAGATCCCAGTCCCAGCTTCCCATCCGCGCGCTGTCGAGCGCCAGGCTCAATCGGTCCTCTGTGAGGTCGAGCGCGCGTTCGACAATCCTGCGTTCGGCATCCGCCTTCTCGCGCCGGAGGCGAGCCAGCCGCAGCGCGCCCTCGACGCGCGCGACAAGTTCGCGTCCGCTGAACGGCTTGACGACATAGTCATCCGCGCCTGCCGCCAATCCCTCCAGGCGGGCCTCCTCGCCAGCGCGCGCCGATAGCAGGATCAAGGGAACGCCCGCGATCGCCGGATCGGCGCGAAGGGCTTTCAGCAATCCGAAACCATCGAGTCGGGGCATCATCACGTCGCTCACGATCAGATCCGGACAAATGGGGCCACGAATTGCCGCGAGCGCCGCTTCACCATCGGCCGCGAGCGTGACCGCGCATCCGGCGGCGGCGAGAATGCGGCTGACATAATCGCGCATGTCGGAATTGTCGTCGGCCAGCAGCACAAGCGGCGGCCTGTCCTGGTCGCCGAAAGGATCGATCATCCCGGCAACTGTCGTGTGCTCGCGGCATGCTCTTTCGGGGCTGTCGGGAAGCCAGCGAAGCGCTTCCTCGACGAAAACCTCGGCCCGTACGGCGGTTCCGGCAAGCTGCGGCGCGACCCGTATCTGTTCGGCAGGCAGATGGCTATCGCCCAAGGGTAACGAGACATGGAAGGCGGAGCCGAGGCCCGGGGCGCTGTCCGCCCATATCGAGCCGCCATGCAGCGCGACCAGTTCCTGCACCAGCGCCAGCCCGATGCCGGTGCCCTCATACGTGCGGCCTTGCGACCCGGCGACCCTGTGGAAGCGCTCGAACAGCCGCGGGATTTCCTCCGCTGCAATGCCGGTTCCGGTATCGCGCACCGTAAGTTGCGCCCTGTTCGAGGCCATCCGGAGTTCGACGTCGATGCCGCCTGTCATCGTGAATTTGAAGGCGTTGGACAAAAGGTTCAGGACAATTTTCTCCCACATGTCCCGATCGACGAAAACCGGCTGTCCGAGCGGCGGGCAATCCACGGTCAGGCTTAGTCCCGCCATCTCGCAGGCGGAGCGGAAATGGCCGGCCAGTTCGGACGTCGCCGCCGCGAGGTCAACCGGCTCGAACGACGCCTGCGCGCGTCCCGCCTCGATGCGCGCGAAATCCAGCAGGGCGTTCACAAGTTTCAACAGCCGCAGACCATTGCGACGCGCCATGTCGATGCGGCCACGCTGAATTTCAGGGAGTCCCGCGACGGAATCGTCGAGCGCGTCTTCGATGGGGCCGATCAGGAGCGTGAGAGGCGTGCGGAATTCATGGCTGACATTGGAAAAGAAAGCCGTCTTGGCCCGGTCGATCTGCGCGAGCGCCTCGACGCGCGCCTGCTCCTCTTCATAGGCCCGGGCATGGGCGAACCCGGCCGCAGTCGCCGCCGACAGCAGGCCAAAAAAATCGCGATAGCCCTGATCCAGAGGCAGGCGCGCGCTCGCCCCCGTTATCGCCAGGGCGACCGGGGCCTTTCTGCCGAGCGCGACGATTGGCAAGACGAAGGCGGCGTCAGGCGCCTCTTCGTAAGGACCACACGACGTTCCCAACAGTTTTTCGCGCAACCCTGTGACGAAGAACGGCGCAGATGCAGTCAGGATTTCCGGCAGGGGCCATGGATCGGCGTCGCCGACCGAAAGGACTTGCGGCAGGAGCGGCGCGCCCGCGTGGCAACCTGTCTGGCCGACAAAATCGAAGCTCTCCCCATCGGGGCTCAATCGGTAAAACCCGACGAAGGGCAGATCCAGAGGAAATTCCGCCAGGACCGCCAGGGCGGAATGAAAGACCTCCTCCGTCGACCTCGCGTCGGCGATCCTTGCATTCAAGTCGCGCAAAAGGCGCGTCCGGCGTTCCGCCAGCATTGCGGCCGTTGTTTCCGCCACGGGATGAAAAAGGCCACCTATGGCGCCGCTCTCCTCACGGATCGGGCTGAGCGAGAAAGTAAAGAAGGTTTCTTCGAGATAGCCGTTCCTGAACAGGAACATGCGCTGGTTTTCGAGAAAGGAGGTCTCCCCGGCGAGCGCGCGTTCGAAAGGGGGGCCGACCGCCGGCCAGGCGGAAGCCCAGGTCTCCGTATAAGCTTCGCCAAGCGCGCGAGGATGAACTTCGCCGCAGACCACGCGATAGCCATCGTTGTAAATCTGGGTATGTCCCGCGCCCCAGATGATATTGATGGGAAAATTCGAAGCGAGGCAGAGGCTGACCGTCGTCCTCAAGCTTTGCGGCCAATTCTCGATCGGACCCAAAGGGGTCCGGGACCAGTCCTTGCTGCGAATGAGGGCGACCATCTCGCCCTCGCCAGTCAGGAAACCGGGCGATGGCCTGCCGGCCCTGGCCTGCTCGTTGCGCCTCATTGCCTAGAACTCTGCTCCCCCCAGGGGCTGCAGGGCGCCTGCCCTTGCCCGAGAACGATCAACTCCGGCTGCGTCCGCCTTCAACGCGCCAGGGATCGATTGGGATGCAGTCGAGCGAAATTCTCGCGAATTGAGCAAGAAAAGGCTGCAATTCTATGGCTTTGTCCGGGAGCTTCGGGCAGATCGCCGTGGGGCAGTCAAGGGATCAGGACAGATGCAGCAAATCCTGGTGATCGAAGACGAGTTTTTCGTTGCGGCGCACATCGAGCATGTCTTGCACGATGAGGGCGTCGAAGTGGTCGGTCCCGTCGGATCGCTGGCCGAGGCCAGGCAATTGGCGAGGGCGGAGGACCTCGATGGCGCCCTGCTTGACGTGAATATCGATGGCGGACGCATCGACGACGTCGCCGAGATCCTGGCTCAGCGGAAAGTTCCGTTTGTTTTCGTCACCGCTTACGGGCGCGACAGCCTGCCGCCCGGCCAGAGAAATGCAGTCGTCGTCGACAAGCCATTCAAGGACGCCGAACTCGTCCGCGAAGTGCGAAAGCTCCACCCGCATTGATGGTTCGGGCTGCCGGGGTCAGCTGAAGAAAGACGCTCAGGCTGCGCCGCGCACGCTGCGCCTGCGGATCTGGGCCGGTTCGGGCGGCGGGGCGTTGGGGTCGAGTTGCGGCAAGGCGGTCATCACCCGCTCCGGCGGAAACACCACGATGACCTCGGTGCCCTCGTTCAATTTCGAGCGCAGCGTAAAGGCGCCGCCGTGCAGGTCGACCAGGCCCTTGACGATGGGAAGGCCGAGGCCCGTGCCCTCATCGGCGTTCTTTTGCGCCATCGAGCCGCGCCCGAAGGACGACATGATCGTCGGTATCTCCTCCTCGGGAATGCCGGGGCCATTGTCCTTGATGGCGAAATATTGGCCTCCCGCGGTGGTCCAGCCGACCTTGATCTGCACCTGTCCGCCCTGCGGGGTGAATTTGATGGCGTTGGTGAGCAGGTTGAGCGCGATCTGCCGCACCGCCCGCTCGTCGGCCCAGATGCGTGGCATGTTGGGCTCGACGACCTCAATGAGAGCGACGTCGCGCTTCCTCGCGCGCAGGGTGAGCAGATGGCGGCAGTCCTCGATCACGCCGGGCAGCAGCACCGCCTCTTCCTTGAGTTCGTAACGGCCGGCTTCGACGCGCGACAGGTCGAGGATTTCGTTAATGAGCATCAGAAGGTGCTCGCCGCTCGAATGGATGTCGTTGGAATAATCGCGGTAGGCCTCGACCGAATGGGGGCCGAACAATTCGTTCTTCATCACTTCCGAGAAGCCGAGGATGGCGTTCAAGGGCGTGCGCAATTCATGCGACATCGTCGCCAGGAAGCGTGATTTCGCGAGGTTCGCATCCTCGGCGCGCCGCCGCGCCTCGTCCGAAATGGCCTTGGCCTGTTCGAGTTCGGCGATCAGCATGTCCTTTTCCGCCTGGAAGATCAGGGAATCGACCTGGCTCGCATAGATGCGCCGCGCCAGCACGACAAAATAGAGCAAGGTGCCGAACGCCAGCAGGGTCATCGGCATCAACGGGCCGTGCAGGCTGGTCGGCCGCATGAAGAGCACGATGGCCAGGGCGATGGGCAGCAGCGAGGCGTAAACCGCCGCCGGAACGAAGGCTGTGACCACCGTATGAATGGCCGCTGCGAGCATGAACACGACCATGACATAGGTCGTCGCCCAGGGGTCGGAGACGCCGATCATCAACACGGCGAAAGAGGCCCAGCTCAATCCATTCCACATTTCGGACAGGACGAAGCGAAACTGCCATTGCGCGGCCTTGATTTTCGCCTTGTCCAGCTTGAGGAAGCGCTTGGCGAGGAAATAGGCGGCGCCAAGCGCGGACAAAAGCATCCCGAGCCAGATGGCGACGAAAGCGGCCGGCAGCCAGAGCGTGGTCATGGCGCCGACGGCGAAGGACAGCAGCACCTGCGGCAGGATCGCGGCCTTGCGCCCTTCCGCGTAGAGACGCAGGAGTTCGAGATCGAAGGCGATGCTGCCGGCGCCCGTCGACGCCAGCCGCTCCCGCGCCTCCCGCATGCCATTGGCCAGCCGCCACCGCTCCTGGGAGCGGGGGTCGCTGCGGCGGCCTCGCGCGATCATTTCTGCGGTGACTTCGGACATGCCGGCGGGAAGCTCGGGTTCGGGTGACTTGACCCCCGCAGACTGAACGAAAAACCTTAATGAGCGGCTGACGTAAAACCGACGATTTTCCTCAATATTTCCCGGATTGACACGGCCTGCGCCCAGGCGTCTGCTTGTCGCTCCCTGTATTGAGCGAGGCCGGGCATGAAACTCTACGATTCCCCTTTCGCGCCGAATCCGCGCAGGGTCCGCATTTTTCTCGCCGAAAAAGGGATCGTCATCCCGACCGAGACGATCGACCTCTCGAAGCTCCAGCAGATGGAGCCCGCTTTCACCTGCGTCAATCCGCTGCGGCGAATACCCGCGTTAGTCCTCGATTCCGGCGAAGTCCTGACGGAATCGGTGGCGATCTGCCGCTATTTCGAGGAGATCCAGCCCGAGCCGCCGCTGTTTGGAACCGGCGCGCTGGAAAGGGCGCGGGTGGAAATGTGGCAGCGCCGCGCCGAGCTTTCATTTTTCTATCATGTCGCCATGGCGTTTCGGCACAGCCATCCGGCCATGCGCGAGATGGAGACGCCGCAGATCAAAGAGCTCGCGGAGACCAGCCGTCCGCGCGCCCTCGCCTTCGCCGAATTCCTCGACAGCGAGTTGGCGAAGCGCCCCTTTGTCGCCGGCGAGCATTTCAGCATCGCCGACATCACCGCCTATGTCGCCGCCGATTTCGCCAAATTCGCGCGCATCGACCTGCCGGAAAGCCTCGGGCATCTGCGGCGGTGGCGAGAGGCGGTCGCCGCCCGTCCAAGCGCGCGCGCCTGAGACGCAGCGGTCGTGACGGAGGAAGCGCCACAAGACGCAGCGAACGCCGACGCGCTGAACGCCTATGTCGAGAAGATCCGCGCCTGCCGAATTTGCGTGGAGTCGCCCCGGGGGTCGCCGCTGCCGCATGAACCGCGTCCGGTGCTGCGTGTTTCCGCAACAGCCCGGCTGCTCGTCGCCAGCCAGGCCCCCGGCGTGCGAGCGCACGCTTCCGGCCTTCCCTTCGACGATCCGTCCGGCGAAAGGCTGCGCGGGTGGATGGGACTGTCGCGGGAGGAATTCTACGACCGGTCCCGCATCGCCATCGCGCCGATGGGCTTCTGCTTTCCCGGCCACGACGCCGCCGGCGGAGACCTCCCGCCGCGCCGCGAATGCCGAGCCCGCTGGCATGACGGGCTTTTCAGCCTGACGCCGCAGTTCAAGATCATTCTCGCGATTGGCCGCCCCGCGCAGGATTATCATTGCGCCCGCCTTGGCCGGCCTTTGCCGAAATCCCTGGGGATAGCGGAGGTCGTGCGCCGTCTTGCGACGGACGCCTCGGGAAAGCCGCGCCTATTCGCGCTGCCGCATCCCTCCTGGCGCAACAGCGGCTGGCTCAAGCGCAATCCGTGGTTCGAAGCCGAGATCGTCCCGCTGCTGCGCGCGCTGGTCGCCGATGCGCTGCAAGGCCCGCGTCTCGATAAAAAGTACTGATTTTGGTCAAAATGAAGAAAATGCTTGCCATGCTGCACTGCGGCAATAGTATGGATCGTCGCCAATTTAGTTGCCGCATTCACGCATGCGAGAGACGAACCGCCGAAGCGCGGGAAAGGCCCTCATGCACGCCGGACAGAAAGTGCGCCTGAAACCGAGTTCGCCGCTCGGCGCGCAGCTGAAAATCCCCCGCGAGGCGCATGGCGCCGTGCTCTGCCGTTACCGGCTGCTGCGCGGCGAGGCGGAGGCGCACCGGCTCGACGTCCGTTTCGGCCCCGAACTCGTGGTCTGGGGCGCGCCCGACGACCAGTTCGAGACGGTCGAGGAGGAAAAGCCGGCCAATTGATCTCCCGTTTCTGATTTTTCAACGCACGGCCAATGTATTTTTCCCATACCCATTACCTCCCCGTCGCGCTTCCCTTTTTCGCGCTTTTCGCCTTTGCGCTCGCGCTTCTCATCCTGCTTCTGCAAATCCGTGTGCTGCGCTACGCCTATATGCGGCTCGGCGTCAGCCCGGGCGCGGCCATGGCCCTGCTTCTCGGCTCCCTCATTGGCGGCGCGATCAACATTCCCATAGCCCAACTCGCCCCCGGCCCCATGCAGGCCAGCGGATTCGTTTCCTATTACGGCATGCTCTATGTCGTCCCGGAAGCGACCGGCGCGCCCGGCGTCATCCTGGCGGTCAATGTCGGCGGCGCCGTCATCCCGACGCTGCTGTCGCTCTATCTGATGGGACGCCGGCAAATCTGGGGCGCAGGCCTGGTGGCGACGGCGCTGATGGCGATCCTTTGCCATGCTCTGGCGCGGCCGGTCGCGGGCGTCGGCATCGCCCTGCCGACATTTGCGCCCCCGCTTGCCGCCGCGCTGGTCGCGGCGCTCGTTTCATGGCGCGACCTGGCGCCGCTGGCTTATATCAGCGGCAGCCTCGGCGTGCTGATCGGCGCCGACCTGATAAATCTCGACAAGTTGCGGAGCCTGGGGGCGCCGGTCGCCTCGATCGGCGGAGCGGGAACCTTCGACGGCATTTTCGTCACCGGCCTTCTGGCCGTGCTCCTGGCCTCGATCGCCCGCGGCGGCGAGGCGGAAGGCTGAGCCAGAGGACGCGCGCCGAAAAGCCGGCGCTGGGCCGGGTTCGGCGAATTGACATTCGCCGGCCGCGCGTCAGGCCCGCCAATTCTTCATTCAAGGAATGTTCGGGAAGCAGTTCGCGCGCTGGCCGGCGGCGATGGTGACCCCGTCGGGCGTCCACTGGACCGGGATGGTCGAAGAGCCGCGCGGCGTCATATAGGTCGTCATGGTGATGGTGTAGCCATTGCCGCCATTCGCCGGCTGCCCCCAACTGAAGGGCACGAAACCGAAGGAAGGCGTATAGGCATAGGTTACGTCCGCCACGATCAGGTAATAGTCCGTCCCCGGGCTGGTGTTGTTGCTTATGGCGGCGGGATATAATCCCGCGGGAATATAGTTCGGTCCGCTGCCCGTGGAGGTGAACGTCTGGCAGGCGCGCGGCGTCGCGCCCGTTCCGCTGGCGGCGCTCCAGACAAGCTTGGCCTCGCAGCAGGTGTTCGAGCCCAGCTTGTTGTCGAAGACGACTTCGGAAATCGTCATGGTCGTCGCGCCCTTGAAGGGATAGAGCACGGCGGTCGAAGCGCCGAAAATCCCCATCAGGTCGCTGTCGGTCACGCAAGGGACGGAAGACGGGTCGGGCGTGGCGTTGGGGTTGGCCGCGCAATTGCCGTCGGAGTAGGTCCCCGTCGTGACCTGCGAGGTCAGATCGGCCAGCGCCCTGGACAGAAGCTGCGTCTTGCGCCCCGCTTCCAGCCCTTGCGCCAGCACGGCGCAGCCGAAATAGAGCACGAGCATCATCGGCAGGATCAGGGCGAATTCGACGGCGGCTATGCCGGCCGTGTCGCGTCCCAAGCGGCGCGCCTTCCGACCCAGATTGAGCCAGGCGCGAGCCTTTCCGATCGGATCCAGGCAGGGGGTCATGGGGGCTCGTTCCTGAAAACGGCAGTCGAGAAGATGGCGTGCACGAAACCCGTGTTCGCTGAATTCGCGATGACGGAGCCCGAAGCCTGGTTATAGAAGTTCTGCACGCCGCTGCCGGTCGCGACAAGGACCGACAGATAGACTGGCATGGCGTAGAACGCCTGGAAAATGACGATGCTGCCGGGTTGGCCGAGGTTCACCGCGCTCGTCGAAGCGCTCGCATTGTAATTCGACGCATAGCTCGACTGATAGAAGGTCTGGTTGATCTGGGCGTTTATCGTCGTCCACGGCGTCGCAGGAGCGAAGGACTGGATGTTCAGATAGATATTGTTGCAAGTGATGAAGGAGGGCATGTAGCCACAAAAGGTCGTGCCGGTTCCCGTGGGAACCGCCGCAAT
Organism: uncultured Alphaproteobacteria bacterium; assembly: GCA_963713695.1. Taxonomy (GTDB): domain Bacteria; phylum Pseudomonadota; class Alphaproteobacteria; order Rhizobiales; family Beijerinckiaceae; genus Rhodoblastus. The sequence continues at coordinate 496,089 of CAVQMU010000001.1, read as the reverse complement.
GAAGTCTTTGACGGTCGCCGGCGCCGTTGCGTACTGGTTCGTCGCGATGGCGCGCGCCGTCTTGGTGATCGCGTCGTCAAAGGCTTCATGGACGAAGAAGACGAAGGCGGTTTCGAAAATCGCGCAGAGCAGGCCGAGGAAGGGTATCGACACCATGGCGAATTCGACCATCGCGACGCCCTTGCGACTGCGCGCAAAACGCCCGAACAAGCCCCTGCGCCGCAGCGGGGCCGCCGGCTGCGCCGTCGCGGACTTGTTCCCGGATTGATCCACGATCGAATTTCCCTGAACTGCCGAGCGAGCTTCGTCGCGGGCTCGTAACGGCATATTCGGCATGTTACTCTGCCTTTTCGTTACTATTTTCGTTCAATTCCTATCTAGACCTGCGTCACTTGCCGGAGGAGAAGGCCGTATGCGCCTGCACCGCGCCGGCGCGATCGCCGGAAACAGCCTTGGCGTCAGCAAGTTCGATGGTCGGCAGGCAATTGGGCGCGCAGATGTAGCTCTCGCGATTGACGCCGTTCTGCACGACGAGGTCCGGCTTGTCGGCTCCGACCCTGACCGTCCATTCGCCGAGCAGGTTGCCGCGCGCGTCCAGGGCCATGAGGTTGGTCTCGCCGTAGCTCTTGCCGGTGATGACGCCCATGCCGCTGTTCTTGAGCATGGTCACGTCGGCGATGCCCGGCTGGCCGATGATCAGGATCTGCGTATGGTCCGGGATGCGCGCGACCCGCGCCTTGTCGACCGAGACCAGCACCAGGTCGTCCGAGGCCGCCAAAGCGTTGGATTGAGCAAAGACCCCAGCCAAGGCAAGGAGCCCGCCAACCGAACGTATTGCGAGAAGACGCATGAACCTCTCCTGACTTCATGGAAGCGCCGATGCGTCATTAGACAGGAGATTGGTGAACGATTGCTAAATATCATTCGAATGGAACTAGGAATTGCGGGACAGCCTGTCGCTGCGGTCGCCGGCTTCCCTTGCAGGCTCGACAGGAACGCTCTTCGTTCGAAACAAGATCAAAAAACCAGCGACTAAAAAATGCTTTACTTACCTAACGTCCGATTTTTGGTTTGTTCCCGTCTCTCTCTGACCAACGTTAACCCGAACGCAACGGCTTGGCGATTAGCTTCCACCTGTCCGACGCCGGTTCCGAGCAAGGCCGCGACGTTGGCGTGTAAACAGTATTGATCAGGAGCACCAAATGAAGTCGCTTTTCACCCGTTTCGTCAAGGACCAGTCCGGCGCCACCGCCATTGAATATGGCCTCATCGCCGCCCTCATCTCCGTCGTCGCCATCACCACTCTCGGCTCCGTCGGCAGCAAGCTGAACAACAAGTTCGCTTCCGTCTCCAACGGCCTGAACTGAGAACGCCGCGCCCGAGGCCGCGGCCTCGGCGGCAAACGTCGGGGCGGCGAAAACCGCCCCCGTTTCTCGACCTCAGCCAACGGCGCCCTCCGGGCGCCGTTTTTTATTGCGTTCGCGACAAGGAAGCCCATTCGCGGAGCCGCGGCCGCCTCGACGCGCCGCATGAACCGAGTTTAACCTCGGCTTAACCACGTCGAAGCAAGGCCGCGATCGCCTTGCCATCTTAACCCAACAGCAAGGCTCCACTTCTAGGGTAGCGAAGATCGCCGCTGGTTCCGAGCAATTTCCGGCGCCGATGAATGTCCAACCTGGAGCATCCCTATGAAGTCGCTTTTCGCCCGTTTCGTTCAGGACCAGTCCGGCGCCACCGCCATTGAATATGGCCTGATCGCCGCCCTCATCTCCGTCGTCGCCATCACCACCCTCGGCTCCGTCGGCAGCAAGCTGAACAACAAGTTCGCTTCGGTCTCCAACGGCCTGAACTAAGACTTTCCGCCGCGCGGTCTTCGATCTTGCGGAAGAATGTCGACGCGCGAGAGTCCTCGCGCGAAGTTCCAAAACCCCGGATCCGTCCGGGGTTTTTCTTTGCCCGCCTGCCAACGAAAACGCCGGGTGGTAACGAAAGGGTAATCGCCGCGGGTCATGATGCCTCCCGAACTCTTCTCGCACGGATCAGCCCATGACCGACGCCCTTTTGCTCGTCGTATTTCCTGCCTTGATGGCCTATGCCGCCTTTTCCGACCTTTTCACGATGACGATCTCGAACTGGATTTCAATCCTGCTCGTTCTCGGCTTTGTCGTTTTGGGCTTGCTGGTCGGTTTGCCGGCGACGACGATCGGACTGCACCTGGCCTGCGGATTCGGCGTGCTGGTCATCACCTTCACCCTGTTCGCCTTCGGCTGGATCGGCGGCGGCGACGCCAAGCTGGCCGCGACCACCGCCGTCTGGATGGGTTTCGAGCATCTTGCCGAATATGGCATGGGTTCGGCCCTGCTTGGCGGGGCCCTGACGCTGGCGCTCTTGCAATTCCGCCGCTGGCCGATGCCTGGCTGGGCGCAGGCCCGGGCCTGGGTCATGCGGCTGCATGACAAGGAAAACGGCGTCCCCTATGGCATTGCGCTCGCCGCCACCGGCATCGTCCTTTATCCCGAGACGTTGATTTTCCTCAAGGCGCTCGCCGCCTGACGCGGGCGCGCGGGGCTGATTTGATCGCGACGCATCCCCGCTCCGTCGGGCGGCGCCCCAGCCTTTCTTGATCGAATCTCAATTGGGCTTTTGTCTTGACGCCCTGTCTTCGCGCGAACCGACAGCCCATGTCATCGGACTTGAACAGCCAGCCAAGCGGACTTCGCACGGCTGGCTTTCCACGTTTTGCAGCGTGAGAAGATGACGAAAGGTCAAATGCGTGACGATCTATTAACCTTAATTTGACGTTTCGCTGTTTGAATCCAAATCAAGGCCCTGCATCGGGGTGTCAGCGCGGATCGTTGCAAACGCCATGAAAAAATCCAAGCTTATCATGATAGGCATCGGTCTCACGACCGCCCTCACCCTGGCCTATCTTTACCTCGACAGGCCAACCGAAGCGCCGCCGCCGGCGCCCCTCGCCGCCGCGCCGCCGCCGCCGCCGCCGCCCAATGAGGTGCTGGTCGCCGCGCACGAACTCTCCTTCGGCGCCATCGTCCAGCCGCAAGACTTTGTCTGGCAGCCGTGGCCGAAGGAAGACATGATTCAGGGCGTCCTGCACAAGGACGAAACGCCGAACGCCATCGATGAACTCAAGGACTCCGTGGTTCGCGGATCCTTTATCGCCGGCGAGCCGATTCGCCGCGAAAAGCTCTTCAAGGGCGGAACCTCCGGCTATCTCTCGGCAATCCTCACTCCCGGCTATCGCGCGGTCGCCATCAATATCGAGGGCAGCGGCGCGACAACCGCGGGCAATTTCGTACTTCCGAACGATCGGGTCGACGTGATTCGCATTTATCGCGACGAGGACGCCGCAAAGACCGGAGCCGGCGACGCCTATGTCAGCGAAACGCTGGTGACCAATGTCCGGGTGCTGGCGATCGGCCAGAACGCGCAAGACAAGGGCGGACAGCCCTTCACGGCGGGATCGACGGCGACGCTCGAACTTGATCCCCACCAGGCGGAAACGGTGATTCTGGCGCAGCGCGTCGGCCAGCTGTGGCTGGTGCTGCGCGCGATGCAGGACGGCGCCAAGAGCGCCGGATCCCCCACCATGCCGGAACAACAGAGCCACGATCAGAGCGTCACCGTGGTTCGCGCCGGCATAGCAACCCAATCCCGCGGCAAATGAGCGATCGGCCCGCAGCGCCAGGCAGAGGCGCGCGCCCCCAGGAGTTAAGGACAATGCAGATGATTCGCCCAAGGCTGATCGGAGGAATTGTAGCTTTGCTGGCTTTTGCCGGGCCTGCTCTGCAGCGCCCTGCTCAAGCGGGCGACGCGGACGTCGTCGCCGTCCAGGCCGACAATACGGTCCGCCGGATAACGATGGGCGTCGGAAAATCGATCATCGTCGATCTTCCCTCGGACGCCGGCGAGATCTTCGTGGGCCATCCTGGCGTCGCCAACGCCGTCGTGCGTTCGCCGCGAAAGATTTACATCATCGGCCAGGCGACCGGCCAGACGACGATCTACGCCATGGACAAGCAGGGTCGCCGCATCGCCACCATGGAGCTGTCGATCGGCCGCGACATCGGCGAACTGCAGAACATCATCAAGACGGCCATGCCCAATTCGCGGATCGTCGCGCGCACCATCAACGATTTCGATCATCATGACCGGCGAGGTCGATTCGCCCGGCGACATGCAGACCGCCCTCGACATCGCCAAGGGCTTCGCCGAAAGCGTCAATAAATCCGGCGCCGGCGGCACGCCGGGCGCCCCGGGCGGCGGCCAGATCGTCAACGCCATCACCATCAAGGGCCGCGACCAGGTGATGATCAAGGTCACCATTTCCGAAATCCAGCGCAACATCGCCAAGCAGCTCGGCATCACCGCTTCGACCCTGGCCGGCAACTGGGGCTCGCTGGCCCAGTCCAATCCATTCTCGGTCAACAACGGCCCGCTGTCCTCCGGCATGCTCACGACAACGTCGAATTTCGGCGGCAAGAACGTGCTGTCGCAGTCGCTGCAGGCTTTCGAACGCAGCGGCGTCGCGCGCACCCTCGCCGAACCCACGGTCACCGCGGTCTCCGGCGAAAGCGCGAAATTCACGGTCGGCGGCGAGATTCCGATCTCGGGCGGCGTGATCTGCAACTCGGGATCGACAGGCGGCTCCTCCGGTTCGTCGGGAGCCGCGATCTGCGGACCCGCCATCACTTACAAGACGTACGGCGTCACCTTGAACTTCACGCCCGTCGTCCTGGCCTCGGGACGCATCCTGCTGCGCCTCGCCACCGAAGTGACCGAACTCGACCCGAGCAATTCCGCGCTGATCGCGAATGAAGCCGTTCCCGGCTTCCGGACGCGGCGCCACGACACCACCGTGGAGCTTCCCACGGGAGGCTCGATCGCCACCGCCGGCCTGATCCAGTCCAGTTCCAACCAGGCGATCGACGGCGTGCCCGCCATGATGAACCTGCCGATCCTCGGCGCGCTGTTCCGCTCGCGCGACTACCAGCGCCAGGAAACGGAACTGATGATCATCGTCACGCCCTATATCGTCAAACCGATTTCAGCGAGCGCGCTCGCCCGTCCCGACGACAACTTCACCGACGCCAACGATCCGCAGGCCTGGCTGCTCGGCCGCGTCAACAAGCTCTATTCGACCACCGACAATCCCGAAGCCGCCAAGCATTTCAACGGCAATGTCGGCTTCATCCACGACTGAGCGTCGTCCGGGCGCCAGCAACCCGGGCGACAGATCATGACCGAACGAAATATCAGAATGCCAGGCGCAATCATCGAAACGGACCCACCGATGTCGAAACTTCAACCTTCCCCGAGAAAAGTCCGGCGGCTTGCGCGCAACATGAAACTGGCGGCACTGCTGGCCCTGGCTGCGCCGCTCGCCGCCTGCGGCGGCGCCGACCGCATCGTCACCAGCAAGATCGACGTGCAGGACGTCCGCACGCGCCATCCGATCGAACTGACGCAGGGACGCGTCAATCTCGACGTCATCCCGATGGTGCACGGCGGCGAGATCGACCCGCGCACGATTGCGCAGCTTCGCCAGTTCGCGGGAGAATACCACGATCGCGGAACAGGCGACATCGCCATAGGCGTGCCCCAGGGCGGCCCCGGCGCCGCGGAGGCGCATGCGGCCATGCCGGCGATCCGGAAGGCGCTCGTCTCCGGCGGCGCGCGCGGCTATGTCGTCGTATCCAGCTATCCGGTCGCCAATCCCGGCCTGGCTTCGCCCATCCGCCTGTCCTATTCCACCCTCATCGCGCAGACGCGCTCGCGCTGCGGACAATGGCCGAACGACCTGGCGTCCGGCTCCTCCGTCGATGGATGGGACAACAAGTCCTACTGGAACTACGGCTGCGCCACGCAGCAGATGATGGCCGCCCAGATCGCGGAACCGCGCGACCTGCTCGGGCCGAACGCCGACGCCCCCGTCGATCCCCACATGCGCGGCCGCGGCATCGACGCGGTGCGCGGCGGCAAGGATCCCGGCACATCCTGGCAGACGCAGAACAGCAACATCGGCGGCATAGGAAACTGACACATGACGAGCGAGTCCAACGATTCTCCCGCCTCCTCCCAAGCCGTCCAGATCGCATCTGTTCCGCGCGTCTCGCTGCAAGCCTTTTGCGAGTCGCAGGAGCTGGCCACGCTGATCGGCGAAGCGGCGATCGACCGGCGCATGGAAAAGGCGCATGTGAAGGTCAACATGGGCGGCGCCGAAGCGGCGGTGGAAGCCTATCGCACCTCGCCGACGCCGAACGTGATTGTCATCGAAAGTTCGGCTGAACGCGCGACGCTGATCTCCCAGCTCGAAGCCCTGGCGGAATTCTGCGATTCCGGCACCAAGGTGATCGTGATCGGACGGCTGAACGACATCACGCTTTACCGCGATCTCGTTTCGCGCGGCGTCAGCGACTATCTCGTCATGCCCCTGGGCGTATTGGATTTTGTCGCCGCCATATCGGCGCAATACACCCGCGATTCGACAGCTCCGCTTGGACGCGTCATCGCGGTTGTCGGCAGCAAGGGCGGCGTCGGCGCCTCCTGTGTCGGCCATAATCTTGCCTGGTCGATCGCGCGCGATCTCGACACCGCGACCGTCGTCGTCGATCTCGACCTGCCCTTTGGCACCGCGGGTCTCGACTTCAACCAGGACCCGCCACAGGGCATAGCCGAGGCGATCTACTCCCCGGATCGGCTGGACGCCAATCTCATCGACCGCCTCCTGTCCAAGTGCAGCGACAAGCTTTCGATCCTCGCCGCGCCGGCGACGGTCGACCGCTGCTACGATTTGCAGGAAACCACGTTCGACGCCGTGCTCGACCTGCTGCGCGCCTCGACGCCTTATATCGTCGTTGACGTGCCGCATTTGTGGACCGCGTGGTCGCGCCGCATCCTTGTGACCGCGGACGAGGCGATCGTGGTGGCGACGCCGGAACTCGCCAGTTTGCGCAACGCCAAGTGCATCCTCGACACCCTGCGCAACGCCCGCAAGAACGACGCCGCCCCTCGCCTGGTCTTGAACGGGGTCGGCATGCCCAAGCGTCCGGAGATTTCGCTTGCCGACTTCTCCAAGGGAGTCGATCTGGAGCCATGCGCGATCGTTCCCTTCGACGCCAACCTGTTTGGCGTGGCCGCCAACAACGGACAGATGATCGCCGAAGCGGATGGCGGCGCCAAGACGGCGGCGATCTATCATGACCTCGCGCGGATCGCCACCGGGCGCCCGGTGCTCAAGCGCGAAAGCAAGGGATTTCTTGAGCCTTTGCTCAAGGTGTTCCGGGACTGACATGAGACGGCGCAGCGGCGCTCCCGCTGCGTCTCGAAGGGCGTTGGTTTGCAACGGTCGTCCGGGCGATCCCCCGGAAGCCGGCGTGAGTGAAGAAACTGGAGGACAGGTAAGACGATGTTTGGAAAGCGCTCCGTCAACGGCGCCGCCCCGCGCGCCCCGCAAGGACCGTCCTCCACGGTCGTCGAGGCGATCACGCCTGCCTTGCCTTCCGCGCAGCCCATGCCGCTGGCGCCGTCCGCGCCCGCCGAGCATCGCCGCTCCGACGAATATTATCTCACCAAGAGCATGATCTTCGGCGCCCTCATCGAGGCGATCGACCTGTCGCAACTCTCCAAGCTCGACGCCGAAAGCTCGCGCGAGGAAATCCGCGACATCGTCAACGAGATCATCTCGATCAAGAATGTCGTCATGTCGATCGCCGAGCAGGAAGACCTGCTCGAGGACATCTGCAACGACGTGCTCGGCTACGGCCCGCTCGAGCCGCTGCTCGCGCGCGACGACATCGCCGACATCATGGTCAATGGCGCGACGCGCACCTTCATCGAAGTCAACGGCAAGATCCAGCTGACCAGCGTCCGCTTTCGCGACAATGCGCAGTTGATGAACATCTGCCAGCGCATCGTCAGCCAGGTCGGCCGCCGCGTCGACGAAGCCTCGCCGATCTGCGACGCGCGCCTGATGGACGGCTCGCGCGTGAACGTCATCGCGCCGCCGCTGGCCATCGACGGACCCGCGCTCACCATTCGTAAATTCAAGAAAGACAAGCTGACCCTCGACCAGCTCTGCAAGTTCGGCGCGATTTCGCCCGAAGGCGCGGAGATCCTCAAAATCATCGGCCGCGTGCGCTGCAACGTGCTGATATCCGGCGGAACGGGCTCCGGCAAGACCACGCTCTTGAACTGCCTGACCAATTATATCGACCTCGACGAGCGCGTCATCACCTGCGAAGACGCGGCGGAATTGCAATTGCAGCAGCCGCATGTGGTGCGGCTGGAGACGCGTCCGCCCAACCTCGAGGGACAGGGCGCGATCACCATGCGCGAACTGGTCAAGAACTGCCTGCGTATGCGTCCCGAACGCATAATCGTCGGCGAAGTCCGCGGCGCCGAAGCATTCGATCTGCTGCAGGCCATGAACACCGGTCACGACGGCTCGATGGGGACGCTGCATGCGAACTCGCCGCGCGAAGCGCTCAGCCGTCTCGAATCCATGATCACAATGGGCGGCTTCTCGCTACCTAGCCGAACGATCCGCGAAATGATCGTCTCCTCGATCGATGTGATCGTTCAGGCGGCGCGCCTGCGCGATGGTTCACGCCGCATCACCCACATCACGGAAGTGATGGGTCTCGAAGGCGACGTCGCCATCACGCAGGACCTGTTCGTCTACGACATCACGGGCGAAGACGCGCAAGGCAAGTTGAAGGGCCGCCACCGGTCGACCGGCATCGGCCGCCCCCGCTTTTGGGAGCGCGCCCGCTATTACGGCGAGGAACAGCGGCTCGCCGCAGCGCTCGACGCCTCCGACGTGCACGAATGATGGCGAGGACCAGTCAATGAACCGCCAGTTGCTGCTATTCGTTCTGCTCGGCGTCGGCGCGGCGCTGGGCGTCTTTTTCATTTTCATTCTTCCCATTCTGACGGGCGAGAAGGCGAGGGCCAAGCGCTGGAACCAATTCGTCGGAAAGGGGAGCGGAAAGCGGGGGGACGCCCGCGTCGTCGACGCCGCTGCAAGGCGCAAGGCGATCGCGGACAGCCTCAAGGAACTTGACGCGAGCAACGCCGAAAAAAAGAAGAAGGTCGATCTGGAGACCCGCATCGCTCAGGCTGGCCTGACCTTGACGAAGGAAGCTTTCTTCATCGCCCAGGGCGTGAGCGCCGTCGTGACGGCGTTGATCCTGTTCGGAATGAGCCGCAATCTCTACTACTCCCTGCCCGGTTTGGTCATAGGCGGTCTCGGCCTGCCCAATTTTGCGCTCAGCTTCATGACAAAGCGCCGGCTCAAGAAATTCGCGCTGGAATTTCCGGTCTGCATCGACATCATCACCCGCGGCATCAAGGCCGGCCTGCCGCTCGGCGATTGCCTCCGCATCATCGCCTCGGAAGCCGCCGAACCCGTGCGCGCCGAGTTTCGCCAGATCGTCGAATCACAGGGGCTCGGATTGACGGTGACGGAAGCCGTCGAACGCCTGCCCCATCGGATCCCGACGCCCGAGGCCAACTTCTTCGCCATCGTCATCTCCATCCAGCAAAAAGCGGGCGGCAATCTCGCGGAGGCGCTGGCCAACCTGGCGCGCGTGCTGCGCGAACGCAAGAAAATGCGCGACAAGGTCAGAGCGATTTCCTCGGAAGCCAAGGCTTCGGCAGGCATCATCGGCGCGTTGCCGATCGTCGTCGCCCTCCTCGTCTATCTCACCAGCCCCCACTACATCGAAATGCTCTGGATTACCGACACGGGCCGCATCGTCCTGGGCGTATGCGCCTGCGTGATGGGACTCGGCATTTTCATCATGAACAAGATGATCGCCTTCGATATCTGACAGCAATTCCCAACAAAAAGCCGCAGCGCAAGGTTTCAAGCCGTGATCGCCATCATCTTCCAGAAGCTCAACGATGCGCGCACCTTGTTTGCGCTGGTCATCGGCATTCTCGCGGTGGCCAGCCTGGTCAAAGTGGGCCTGCCCTTATTTTATAACGACAATCTCGAAGAGCGAATGAAGCTCGTCACCTCGGAGCGCGAACGCATCCGCGCGCGCGAGCGTGAAAAATTGCAGGCAAAAAGAAGCGCCAACCTGCGCCAGGCGCCCAAAGCCTTCATGAAGGACATTGTCGAACGCTACAGCCTGTCAAAATGGCTCGGCACCGAAGAGGCCAAGGCGCAGCTTGCCATGGCCGGCTTTCGCGGGCCGCAGGCGGAAGTCGGCTTCCTGTTCTTCCGCCTGGTGACGCCCATCAGCTTTCTGGTGCTCGGCGCGATCTACATGTTCGCCATCGTCGCCACCGACATGACCACCATGGGCAAGCTGTCGATCGTTCTCGGCGCCGCCTATGTCGGATTGAAAGGGCCTGAACTCTATCTCCGCAACACCATCTCCAAGCGCCAGCAGAGCATGAGCCGCGCCATTCCCGACGCGATGGACCTCCTGCTGATCTGCGTGGAATCGGGCATGTCGATCGAACTGGCCTTTCGCCGCGTGAGCACGGAAATTGGCGTCAATTCCATTCCGCTGGCCGAGGAGTTCACCTTGACCACGGCGGAACTCTCCTTTCTGCCCGACCGCCGCATGGCCTACGATAATTTTTACAAGCGCACCGGCCTCGAGTCGGTCAAGAACATCGTGACTTCGCTGGTGCAGGCCGAAAAATACGGCACCCCGCTGGGCGCGGCCCTGCGCGTCGTCTCCCAGGAGGCGCGCGACTCCCGCATGATGGAGGCGGAAAAGAAGGCGGCGTCGCTGCCGCCCAAGCTCACGGTGCCGATGATCCTGTTCTTCCTGCCCGTGCTGTTCGCCGTGATCCTGACGCCGGCGATCCTGCAGGTTTCGGCCAACCATTATTGACCGGGGGGAAGAGCCCTACGGCGCGGCGATCAGCACCGCGCCGACTGGGCGCTTCTCGCCAAGCAGGATGTTGTAGGTCTGGCAGGCGGCCGCCGTGCTCATCGGCTCGCAGCCGACGCCGAGGGAGCGCAGGCGCTGGCGCAAGGCCATGGGGACGGGCTGGAAGGTTGCGCCACAGCCAAACAGCAGCAGTTCGATGCTTCCCGGCGGCAACGCCACGAGCAGGGGCGCGAGCGAGGCCTCATCCACTTCGGCAAGCGTCGTCGGTCCATAAGCGTGAATGCCATCCGGCAGCGCCAGGATCGAGCCGCGGTGCGTCATGCCGCCGAACTGGAAGCCCCCGGCCCCGATCCCGTCGATCGTGTAAAGACCCGGGGCGAAACCGTGATATTTGCGCTCGGCCGCCAAGTCACAGTCTCCGCAGTTTTCAAAGGCTCGAAAGCGGACGCGCGCCGGTCTTGCCGCCGAGCCCGGCCACTTCTTCGGAAGCCGCCCGCTGCTCATTGCGCAAGCCAAGATAGATCAACGTCGGCGAGCAGATGAAGATCGAGGAATAAGTGGCGACGAAAATGCCCCACATCATGGCGAGCGAGAAGGAGCGGATGACCTGGCCGCCGAAGACGACGAGCGACAAAAGCGCCAGGAACACGGTCGTCGCGGTCATGAGGGTGCGCGGCAGCACGGCGTTGATCGAGGTGTCGATGAGTTGGTCGGTTGGCATTTTCTTGTATTTGCGCATCATTTCGCGGATGCGGTCGAGCACCACCACTGTTTCGTTCAGCGAATAGCCGACGATGGTCAAGATCGCCGCGATCGAGGTGGTGTTGAACTCGAGCTGGGTGATCGAAGAAGAAGCCGACTGTCAGCAGGAGATCATGCATGGTGGCGATGATCGCGCCGACGGCGAATTGCCATTCAAAGCGGAACCAGAGATAGGACAGGACCGCGAGGATCGAGAGAACGACGCCGAGCGTGCCCGATTGCACCAGTTCGCCCGACACGCGGGGGCCCACCACTTCGACGCGTCGGAAATCGTAGGAATCGCCGAGCGCCGTCTTGACCTTCTCGACCGCCGTCTGCTGGGCGACGTCGCCCCCCGGCTGCATGCCGAAGCGGATCGACGCGTCTGCGGGCGAGCCGAAGCCCTGCACTTCGAGATCGCCGAGGCCGAGATGATCCGAGAGATCGCGGATGTAGGAGAGGTCGGCGGTTCCCGACTTGGCCTGCACTTCCATCAGCGTGCCGCCCGAGAAATCGATGCCGAAATTCATGCCGACGGTCAGGAACAGCACGACGGAAATGATCGAGAGCACGGCCGAGAACGGATAGCTCACGCGGCGGAAGCGCATGAACGGGAATTTGGTGTTTTCAGGCGCGAGGCGCAGAAGCTTCATCGGGTGTCTCGCTCAGATCGGCAATTTGGTCGGACGGGCGTAACGGTACCAGAGCGCGATCATCATCCGCGTCATCGTCACGGCCGTGATGATGGTGGTCAGGATGCCGAGCGCCAGCGACACCGCAAAGCCGCGCACCGGTCCCGCGCCGAGGAAATAGAGGATCGCCGCGACCACGAACATGGTGACGTTGGAATCGACGATGGTCGCGAAGGCGCGCTTGAAGCCCGCGTCGAGCGCCGAGATGATCGAGCGGCCCGCGTGCGATTCCTCGCGGATGCGCTCGTAGATCAGCACATTGGAATCGACCGCCATGCCAATGGTCAGCACGATGCCGGCGATGCCCGGAAGCGTCAGCGTCGCGCGCAGCAGCACCAGCGCCGCGAAGATCATGGAGATGTGGATGAGCAGCGCGATATTGGCGAAAATGCCGAAGGTGCCGTAGGTGATGAGCATGTAGGTCACCACCAGCGCCGCCGCCCAATAGGCGGCGCGCTTGCCGGCGTCGATCGAATCCTGGCCGAGGCCGGGACCAACGGTGCGCTCCTCGACGATGGTCAGCTTGGCCGGAAGCGCGCCTGCGCGCAGGAGGATCGCCAGGTTGTTGGCTTGCTCCACCGTGAAATGGCCGGAAATCTGGCCGGAGCCGCCGGTGATCGGGCCGAGGATGCGCGGCGCGGATATCACCTTGTTGTCGAGCACGATGGCGAAGGGCCGCCCGACATTGGCCGAGGTGACCTGGCCGAACTGCTGGCCGCCGCGAATATTGAAGCGGAAATTGACCACGGGCTCGCCGGTCCGCGAATCGAAGCCCGGCTGGGCGTCGGTCAGGTCCTCCCCCTGCACCATCACCTGCTTTTCGACCGGAATTTTTCCGGGCTGGTCGGTCTGGTCGAGCATGTCGACGTCGCCCGGATTGGCGCCGGGGTCGGCGACCAGTCGGAATTCGAGCTTGGCGGTGGTGCCGACGATTTCCTTGAGACGGTTGGTGTCCTGGAGGCCGGGCACTTCGACGAGGACTCGATCATTGCCCTGGCGCTGGATGTTCGGTTCGGTCGTGCCCAGGCCGTTGACGCGCCGGTTGAGCACCTCGATCGTCTGCTCGACCGCGCGCTTGACCTTGTTGTCGATGGCGGCGTCGGTCAGATTGAGCTTCAAGAGCCCGTCGCCGGCGTCCGAAATGTCGAGACCCGAGCCGCCGATGCCCTGGGAAATCTGCACCAGGGTGGAGAGTTTTGGCATGATGCGGGCGCGCTCCGCCGCATCGGGTATCCGGACCTGCACGCCGCGCGCATTGACGCCGATGCCGCCGGATATGCCGATCTTTTCCTCGCGCAACTGGCGGCGCAGGTCATCGCGCAAATTGCCGACCATGCTGCGGATGACGTCGTTGCGATCCACCTCGTAGAGGAGATGCGCGCCGCCCTGAAGATCAAGGCCAAGCACGATGGAATTGGGCTGAAGCCAGGGGGGCATGCGGGCGGCGAGCGCCGCGCGGTTGTCCGGCCCGATCATGCTCGGAATGCAGATCATGAACGCGATGAAGGACGCGGCCAGGGTCAGGGCGATTTTCCAGGGAGCGAAGCGCAACATTTTTAGCGGCTAATCCATTCTTTTCAGCGCCGGCCCTTGGCTGGCGCCCCTCGCGTCAGCCGGAAGGGCGTCCGCAGTCGCAACTGGCAAAGCCAATGGCTCTGCCGGTTTCTTGCCTCAAGCGGAATCCTTCACCGGCTCGCCCTTGGCGCGCACTTCCGCAATCGCCGAACGGCTCTGGCGCACACGGACATTGGCGGCGATTTCGATTTCGATTTCCGAATCGTCGACGGCCTTGGTGACCTTGCCGATCAGGCCGCCATTCGTCACCACGGTGTCGCCTCGGCGAATATTGGCGATCATCTCGGCCTGCGCCTTGGCGCGCTGCTGCTGCGGCCGCAGGATCAGGAAATACATGATGACGAGAATGATGCCGAAGGGCGCCATCTGCATCAGCATGTCGGCGCCGCCGGGGGCGCCTCCGGCGGCCTGGGCATAGGCGGGCGTTATGAAGAACATGTCAAGCTTTCCAGGTTTTTTGGCGCGACCTTTTCGCGCAATGCCAGATTTTCGCCGGACTATAGCGGCTCGAATGCTTAAAGCAATGGCGCTGATGCCGGCCAGGGCGGAGGCGTCGGCGCGTGACGGTTGAATTGGCGGCGTCTTGCGCGCATAAACCCGAAATTCCCATGCGAGAAGCTCTGTGATGCCGACGACTTCCATTGAATCAACGCAAGCCCTGCTCGCCCGCATCGCCGAGGCGCTCGAGCGGCTGAGCCCGCGGCCCGCGCAAATGCCTGATTTTTCGGATGCCGACGCCTTCGTCTGGCGCGCCGAACAGCAAAGGCTCGCCCCGGTCGCGAAAGTAAGCCGCGTCGACATCGGCCTGCTCCGCGGCGTCGATTTCCTGCGCGATCAACTTCTTGGCAACACCGAACGTTTCGCCCTGGGATTACCGGCCAACAACGTGCTGCTGTGGGGCGCGCGCGGCATGGGGAAAAGCTCGCTGGTCAAGGCCGCTCACGCGGATGTCAACGCGCGCCTGGGAGGAAAGCCTGGGTTTGCCGGCCTGAAACTGATCAAGATCCACCGCGAGGACATAGAAAGCCTGCCGGTCCTCATGGGTTTCCTGCGCGACGCGCCGTCCCGCTTCATCGTCTTTTGCGACGATTTGTCCTTTGACGGCGGCGACGCTTCCTACAAATCGCTCAAGGCCGCGCTCGAGGGCGGCGTCGAGGGCCGTCCGGCAAACCTGCTGTTTTACGCGACGTCGAACCGCCGCCACCTGCTCCCGCGCGACATGATGGAAAACGAGCGTTCGACCGCCATCAACCCCGGCGAGGCCACCGAGGAAAAAGTCTCGCTGTCCGACCGTTTTGGCCTCTGGCTCGGCTTCCATAAATGCAGCCAGGACGATTATCTCGGCATGGTCTTCGCCTATGCCAAGCATTTCGGGCTCGACGCGCCCCTGGAAACCATCCGCGCCGAGGCGCTGGAGTGGGCAATCACGCGCGCCTCGCGCTCCGGTCGGGCCGCCTTCCAGTATATTCAGGACCTTGCCGGCCGCCTCGGCCGCAAGCTTGACTAAAGCGACGCGGACGAACTTCGACTGATGATCAGCTGTCCCCGGGCTTGACCGGGGAGAGACGCGCGAGAAGGCTGGATCTGCCGCGCCGGCCTTTTGAGCGCAGGTCCGAGAGCGCCTCCGCGGCGCGCTCCCAAATCACGGCGAAGATTTCCGCATCCAGGTCGTCGAACCGGCCGACGAGGGCGGCGCGCTCCTCGGCGTTCGCGCCAAGCTCCGCAAGAACGGCGTCTAAGCGTTGCGGCAGATAGAAAAGCGCATTCGCGCCGCCGTCCGCAAAGCTCCGCTTCAGCGTTTCGGCCTCTGCAAGCCTCGCCTTGACCTTTTCCCGATGGCGCTTCTGCTTTTCTGCGCCCGTCAGCGGTTGATGTCCCAGTCTGCGCATGTGCTGCCGCCAGAATTGAAGCGACAACAATGCTCCGGTAATTGTAAAGGTCAAGAGACCATCCAGTTGCGTCACTTATAAGTGAAGTTAAAAAAGGCCCCGACACAACCCCAGCGTGAACATATTTACCTCGCCGGACCTTTGAAAAATTTCGATTGCGGAACCAAGCGGGAACGTCTATGGTTTGTTCATGATCTGTATAGGCGATTCCCCGCCTCGGGCCTAGCCGGCGCGAAGGGGGAAAATTAGGCAGGGGCGCGGATATGCTGACCAGGAAGCAGAGCGAATTGTTGCGCTTTATTCACGAGCGCTTGAAGGAAACCGGCGTGCCCCCTTCCTTCGATGAAATGAAGGACGCGCTCGACCTTCGTTCCAAGTCCGGCATCCATCGCCTGATCATGGCCCTCGAGGAGCGCGGCTTCATTCGCCGCCTGCCCAATCGCGCCAGGGCGCTCGAAGTGCTGCGCCTGCCCGAATCCTCAACTCCGGCCGGCGCGCGCCCGGGACGCTCCAGTTTCGGCGTTATCGAAGGCAATCTCGGAAAGGTTCGGCCTGTTTCAGGCGACGGCGGCGATTTCGCGCAATCGGTCGCCATCCCCGTCATGGGCCGCATCGCCGCGGGCACGCCGATCTCCGCCCTGCAGACGCGGTCCCACTCCATCGCGCTCCCCCCGGACCTGTTGTCGAGCGGCGAGCATTACGCGCTTGAGGTGCGCGGCGATTCGATGATCGAGGCGGGCATCCTCGACGGCGACACTGTCGTCATCAAGAAACAAGACACCGCCGAATCCGGCGACATCGTCGTCGCCCTGATCGACGACGAGGAGGCGACGCTGAAGCGTCTGCGCAAACGCGGCGCCTCGATCGCTCTGGAAGCGGCCAATCCCGCTTATGAGACCCGGATCTTCGGCCCCGACCGGGTCAACATCCAGGGCAAGCTGATCAGCCTCGTCCGCAAATACTGATCCCCAGCAACGCCGTCGAGCCGCGCGCCTCTCTGGCGCAGCGGCCGACGCCCAAGCTTTCAAGTCAGCTTTCGTTTTTTGAAATCGACCGCCTCAGCCGGATTTCAGCGCGCCTGCGCCGTCCTGTCCAGGCTCAAACGCTCCGCCTTGTCGCGGGCGCCCGGAGACTGGATGTCGCGCCAGGTGTTCGACTGCGAGATCATCTGCCTGATAGCGGCGACATTCTCTCTCGCCTGCTGCGGCGGCAGGTCCTTCATCGACACGGATTCCGCTTCGGGGAATTTTCCCTGAAGGGCGAGGATCAACGCCAAATTCTGCCGCTCGCGCTTGTCCGCCCGCGGGCTCGTCACGGCCTCACGCAACACGCTCTCCGCGCGGGGCAGATCGCGCGAGAGCGCGTAGGACAATCCAAGATTCGAGAGCACCGAGGGTTCGCCAGGCGAAAGCTTCAGCGCCATCTCATAAAAATTACGAGCCGCTTCGTGTTCGCCGAGTTCGTCAGCGATGGAGCCGCGCGTCGAGACAACCGACCAATCGGGGTCATCGGGCGAATCGGCGTGTTCGAGCACGCCCTGCGCCTGCTGGAGCTGGCCCGCGTCCGCAAGCGCCTTGCCGTAGGCCGCAAGGACCTTTCGATCGTTCGGATATTTGATCGCGAGCCGTTCCAGCACCGCCGCGGCCTGCTGGGTCAGTTCGCGCACCCGCAGGATCCGCGCATAGGCCAGGGCGGTGGACTTGTCGTCGGGATGCTTTTCGTAGCGCGCCTTCAATTGCTCGGAATATTTCTGAAGATCCTCAGGGGAAGAGGAAGCCGGCTGCGAGGGCATGCCGATGGAGCCGGTGATGTCGTCCATGCCGACGCTCTTGCAGCCCGAAAGCGCGAGCATTGCGACAAGGAGGGTTCCGCCGAGCATCGCCCGTTTCCGACAAAGGCTGGCGCGCCCAAAATGTGTCCCCACGACCGTCCCCTGCTTTTGCGCTTCTATGCAAAGGAATAATTCGTTAACCCTAATGGACTGTTAACGACCGACCCGCGGGACGCCGCCGAGTCGAGAGGAACGCCAGCCATGCCCGAATCGTCCGGGCCGGGACAGACCCGGCCGCAATTCGCCGATCCCGCCGAGCCGGGCGTCCCGATCTGGCTTGTCGGCGCCGGAGCCGTCGGGCAAGCCATGAAAGACGGGCATGCCGATGCGCCGCTGCCGGCCGAAGCCCTGGCGTTCGCCCGCGCCGCACTGTTCGAGCCCAAATCAGGACGGCATTTCCTGTTCGTCCGGGCCGATTCCTCTCCGGGCGTCGTCTTCTGCCTGGACGACGCGCCCCACGCCGATCCGTTCCAGCCCGGCGCGCTTGCCGCGCTCCTGCCCGCCGGGACCTATCGCTTCGAGTTGAATCCGCCGAAGCCGGACCTCGCCGCGCTGGCCTTCCTGCTCGGCGCGCACGGCTTCCACCGCTACAAGACGGCGCGCCCGGCGCCGCGCCTTCTTGCGCCCACGGGCGTTGACGCCGCGGGCGTCGAGATTCTCGCCCGCTGGGTCGCCTTCGCCCGCGACCTGATCAACACGCCCGCCAACGATCTCGGGCCGGATGAACTCGAGCAGGCGGCGATGGACCTCGCCGCGCAATTCGGGGCCGGCGTCGATATCGTCAAGGGCGAGGCGCTCGCCCGCGACTTTCCGCTGATCCACGCGGTGGGCAAGGGCTCGCCGCGCGCGCCGCGCCTCGTCGACATACGCTGGCGGCCCGAACGGACGCGGAAAATGACGCTGGTCGGCAAGGGCGTCTGCTTTGATTCGGGTGGACTCGACATCAAGCCGGAAAGCGCCATGGGCTTGATGAAAAAGGATATGGGCGGCGCGGCGACGGCGTTGGCGGCGGCGGCGATGATCATGGCGACAGAGGTCGATGTCGCCCTGCGGCTGCTGGTGCCGATCGTCGAAAACGCCGTGTCCGGCGAGGCTTTCCGGCCGGGCGACGTTTATATGAGCCGCAAGGGGCTTTCGGTCGAGATCGGCAATACCGATGCGGAAGGGCGGCTGATCCTCGCCGACGCACTGGCCTATGCCGACGAGGAGACGCCCGAGCTGCTGATCGATTTTGCGACGCTCACCGGCGCCGCTCGCGTGGCGCTCGGACCCGATATCCCGCCCTTTTTCACCGACGACGACAAGCTTGCGGACGCAATCGCCCGGCACGGCGACGCCATCAACGATCCGGTCTGGCGGCTTCCGCTCTGGAAGGGCTATGATGCAAAGCTCGACGGCAGGATTTCAGACCTGAACAATGCGCCGGCCGGCGGCATGGCCGGCGCGATCACCGCCGCGCTCTTCCTGCGCCGCTTCGTCTCGCCGGGCCGGTGCTGGGCGCATTTCGACATCTACGGCTGGACGCCTGCCGCGAGGCCCGGACGCCCCGAGGGCGGAGAAGCGCAGGCGGCGCGACTGATATTCGAACTGGCGCGCGAAAAATTCGGAATCGCAAATCTTCGGTAACCCGGATTGGTTACATCTCGGACATGTCTCTTCCTGGCGGAAGGACGGGAGAAAAAATTGAACTACGACAAGAGACTGACCCCGGCCCGTCCGGACCTCGCCGCCGAACATCTGCGCGACATGATCCAGGCCGATTCCTATGCCCCGGGACGCCGTATGCAGGTCGCCATCTCCTACGCCGACGTGCGTCGCCTGCCGTCGGAGGAGGCGCCGACCGACACCCAGGCGCTGCATGGGGAAACGCTGATCGTCTATGAGGAAAAGGACGGCTGGTGCTGGGGCCAGCTCGACCGCGACCGCTACGTCGGCTACCTCAGGGCGGACGCCCTGACCGACAAGGTCCTCAAACCCAATCACCGCGTGCGCGTCCGCCACACGCTGGTTTATTCGGCGCCCGACATCAAGTCGCCGCCAGTCGACGCCCTGCCCTTCGGCGCCGAGGTGCATATTGTCGCCGGCAGCGCGCAATTTTCGGAAACCCCCGACGGCGGCCACATCTACACCCGCCATCTCGCCAATCTCAATCGTCCCCTCAACGATTTCGTCGGCCTGGCCGAAGTGTTCCTGCACACGCCCTATCTCTGGGGCGGCAAGACCGATGTCGGCATCGACTGTTCCGGCCTCGTCCAGGTGGCGCTCTCGGCGGTCGGCGTCGCCGCGCCACGCGATTCCGACTTGATGGAAGTCATGGTCGGCCGTCCCGCCGACCTGGACGACCGCATGCGCGGCCTGCGCCGCGGCGACCTCGTGTTCTGGCGCGGCCATGTCGGGATCATGCAGAACGAGCAGACGATCCTGCACGCCAACGCCCATCACATGGTCGTGTCGAGCGAGTCCTTCACGGTCGTGCGCGACCGCATCCGCACCAAAAACCTGTCCGAGATCACCGCGGTGCGCCGGGTTTAACATTGTCGTAGTCGACAGCGACTGGGTGTTCGCGGCCGGCGTCACGGCGGGCGCCATCGGGCCGCCGCTGTGGGGCGTCATGGCTACGAAGGCGAATTTTTCCGACCAGCTCGACAATGTTCGCCGCGAGCGCGGCGCCTTTCGGGAGTGGTAAGGAATATCGCCATCAGCCTATAGGCGTCATATCCTTGGGTCAGAACGCGACGGCAAGGTCTCGTTGGGTGCGAAAATTTTGGCGCAAAAACATAAATTTTGTCGGAAAATAACAAGTTATCTTTCAAGGCGGAATACAGGATCATGCTTGTCCCTGCTAAATTCCGGAATACCGGGATGTGTCCATCAACGAGAGGGCCCCCGACGTTATGGAAAATGATCCAAATTTATCGGACGCATTTAATGATGAAGTTCGAGCGGTTGCCGAAGGCCTTGTTTCCCGGCATGGTTCCAGGGCTCATGAGGAAGCTGTGCGTTTGTCGGAGTTTGCCGGCCAAAGGCTTTCGGTCAAGAGTTTGAATCTCTACAAATCTGTTGCTCAGCATATCGAGCAAGACCGTCGCCCACCGAAGGTTAAAAAACGCGATCGAGCGTTGAAATAATTAGGCAAATTTTCGCCGACTATGGCCGCGTCGCGAGGGCAGCCGCGCAACGGCGCTCTTATTCGGATCAGGGCATGTCGATAGAACAGATTTCCTCCATCCCGTACTCGCTGTCCCAACTGAAAAGGCCGACGCCGGCGCCCGTATCAACCGGCAGGGGCAAAACAGTAAATCGTTCCGATTTGGGCGATGCTATCGTCCGCAAAGCGGGGCTCACGCGATCGGCGTCTGCGCTGATGGTCGAAATTGTGCTGGGCGAGATTTCCGACGCCATCGCACGAGGCGAACCCGTCAAGCTCCGTGGCTTTGGCAATTTTAGCGTTCGCTCGAAGGGAGAGCGCGTCGGACGCAATCCAAAGACCGGCGCCGAGGCTACGATTTCGCCGCGGAAAGTGCTGACATTCAAGGCATCGCCCGTTTTGCGCGACCTAATCAACCTCGAGTGATAGCGCGCCAATGTCCTTCCGTTCTTGGCGATCCGCCAACCTATCGGTCGTTGTTCGAAGAGATGTTAGGCGTTTAGCGGAGCACGTGGAGCCGGCTCGGAAATGACCAATTTTTTTACGCATATCGAGCTTCATGGCGCGGGTCCAAACGACTACACGAAGCTGCATAAAGAGATGACGGAAAAGGGCTTTAGCCAAACGGTTCTGTCGGACAATGCGACGATCTGTGCATTTTCGCCGGCGGAATACTATCTTCAAGGCGCGTTGACCCGCGCCGACGTTCTTGAACTCGCAGCCGCCGCAGCGGCCGCGGTAATGCCGAATTATAATGTGCGGGTCGTAAACACCACGGGTTTGACTTGGCACATGCAATCGGCTGTCCGGTGAAATGCGCCGAGGAAGGCGCGGAAGGCTTCTGCAAGGGCGCGATCGGCGACAAGTGGGGCGAGCTAGGTCGCAGGCGCCTGCTCTATCGAATTTCGTAGATCGCGGAGCTTGCATTCATATATGGGTGGATTTTATCGCCTTTGATCTCGAACTCCGGCTGCAATGCGCTCATGTATTTGCGAATAAGATTTCCTCGAATCTCATATTTTGGCTGGCTCGCCATCCCGGCCTCATGAAGGCGGTTGCTCCGAATGTCATAGATGGCCTCGTCGGCGACGCCGACTTCGTAAACCTTCTTCCCATCAAAACGATCATCGCCGCTCATTACTCGCCCCTCCACAGCTATATGATATAAAAGCCACCCGCTCCAGTATCGCGGCGGCCATGAACCTGTCGAAGCGGAGCTTGCAGCGCCGGCTGTCGGCGGCCGGCGTCAGCTTCACCGGAATGCTCGATGACGCACGCCGCGAACACGTCTGCGGCTATCTTCGCGCCAACAGCCTGTCGCTCCCAGCTACGATCACAAGTTTCGATTCCCCGCCCTGAAACGGTCAGCGGCGATAGGCTGACGGCGGCGCTTTCGGGATGGCTAGGGTGACCGCGGCCATGCGGAGATGCTCGATGTCCATCCGGTCGATGGTTTCGGTCGCAAACAGTTGGCGCGCCAAGCCTCTGATCCAGTCGCTCGCCCTTTCCCGGATCGGCGAACCCGCGCGCAGGATTTCGAGAATGACCGGATCTTGGCGCAAGACGACCTTCAGATAGTCTATTTCGTCTTCGTACCAGTCGGCGAAGTCGTTCGGCCCGATCATCGCGGCTCGCCAGGCGCCATTTCCATCCACTGAGCCTCCCCAGTCGCTCGCCTTCAAAACTTGTCGGCTCCGGAAGCGCCAACGCGCTCGATCAGGCAGTGAGAGGGCCTGAAACGCGCCACGCGCCGGGCCGTGATTGGCGCAGGCTCGCCATTGCGCGGATTGCGGCCGGTCCTTTCCGATTTCGAGCGGACGTAAAAGGCGCCGAAAGAGCGAAGCTCAACGCTTTCGCCACGCACCAATCCGCTCGCAATCTCTTCAATCGTCATGTTCAGGATTTCGCACGCCTCGGCCCGCGACAGCTTCGGACAGGCCTGATAGACGGCGTCGCCTAGCTGGAGGCGTGTGAGAGCCTTTCCCCTCGAAGGCGCTCCGACGCCAACTCGCTGCGGCCACTCCTGCCCCGATGAAAGAGACCCCTGTCTGTCAGCAAACCGAACGTCCACGAGCCGCTCCTGGACAGGGCATTGGAATCAGATCTCTCGCGTCGCAGCGACAAAGCCGAAGGTCTCTGTCCCACCGTCAGCAGGTAAAATCATTACATTCGAAGGAGGGCTTCGGATTGGATTTTTACGACCGTCTCTTGTGATTTCGCGTCATCGGCGCCCAAATCTGGCCGAAAGACGCTTTCCACGCCATGATCCATTCTAGAAATTCGAAGATTTTGCTAAAGCCGCCGCGGTCGGGTTGCATTATTGTTACACAATTGATGCGCTTCGGCCTGCCGAGCGACACGATCAGTTTTCGTCCCTTGTTCGCTGCTCCGTCGGGCTCAGGTCGTACCAACGCCGGAAAGCGTGGTTGAAGTTGCTCTGTTCGTTATAGCCGAGCATCAGGGCGACTTCGGTGAGGGCGAGCCTTTTATTGCTGACATAGCTGCGCGCGAGGTCGCGGCGAATGTCGTTCAGAAGATCGGAAAACTTCAAGCCTTCTTCCGCGAGGCGGCGATTCAGCGTTCGCGCAGAGACGCCCATGGCTCGCGCGATCAAGCTCGCTTTCGCCTTTCCGAGGCCCAGACGGTCCTCGATATGCGCTCTAACCGTCTTCTCCAGATCGGACCGCGCGGAAGCGTTCAGGGCTTGCAGCCGCTGGGCGGCGGCCTTTTCCAGCGCTGTGTAGATGGATTGGTCGCTACCTGGGAGCGGCATGTCGAGGAGCGCCGCGGGTATCCGCCCCTCGACATGATCGCCGTTGAAGGTGACGGGGCCCTTGAGGACGTGGCGATATTCCTCGATGTCGGCTCCTTCCGGGAGCGCATGGGGAAAAGTGAATTCGAAAACCGGTAAGCTCATGCGGAGGAGCCAATCCGCCGTCGTACAAATCGCGGCGACCGCGGCTTCGAGAAAGTGACGTTCTCCCGGAAAGCCTGCCACGTGCGAGATGAAGCGATAATGAGCGACATCACCTTCGACGACGACTTCGGTATGGCCAATGTCGTGGCACAAGGCTTCAAATCGAATGGTCTGTTCGATCACGGTCCTCGCGTCCTTGCAGGAGCACAACAAGAAGCCATAGCCAAAGAAATCATCGATGCGCGCATTGGCGCCGAGATGCAGGCCGAAGAGCGGATCGCCGGTCATTTCGGCGGCTCTTTCGATGAAGTTAAGATAATTGCGGGCCGGAATGCGTTCGGGAAGCGTCTCGTCCAGGCGCTGGATTCCCAGCAGAGGGAGCAGTTCTTCCGTGCGCGCAGTGCGCGAGGCAAGATAATTCACGGCGAGGCGCGCATGGGGGCCTGTCGCGCCCACGCCGGCAGAATGTCGTTTTGATGCGGGGCTGTTCATCTTGTGGCAAAGCGCAGGTTTGCGTTCAGGCGAACCGTTATTCCACCCATTTTTTTATTAATTCACGCTCAGGCTTCTTGCAAGCTATCAAGCCATTGGCCTTATCCTTTCGCGCGAGGTCATCGCCAGGGTGTGACGACGCGCTTTGACTTGCTCAGGGAATTGGAAGGGCTACGTCACGCCGACAACCATCATTCGGGCGACGGCCGATCCCGTCGATCCCGTCGCGATCGGGCGCTGCCTGACCGGATGTGGGCCGCAAGGCGAACTCGTCGTCGTCGAATCAGCGGGACATTTGCCGCATGTCACGGCGCCGGACGCCGTGACAGAGGTTTGGCGCGCGTCTTGGCCGGCTGCGATGCATAAATGCCAGCGTTCGGCGCGAAGAGAATGGTCTGCATTAATCTGATCCGGATGGTGGCAACTCCATGCGCCATTCGCTGTCAGCGCGCCGGCGTTTGATTACAAGTTGTTCCACAGCGCAAAAAAAGGCTGCGGCGGCCCGTGGCCGGCGCCGATCTCCATTTTTTCCCCGGCGGCAAGCGCCGCGCCAAGAAAAACCTTGGCGTCGCCTATCGCCTGCGCCAGCGTCGCGCCCTGGCCCAGGCGCGCGGCGATCGCCGCCGAAAGCGCGCAGCCGGTGCCATGGGTGTTGCGGGTCGCCTGGCGCGGCGCCGAAAATTCGGTGAAATCCGCGCCGTCATAGAGAAGGTCGAAGGCTTCGCCCTCGGGCAGGTGGCCGCCCTTGACCAGAACCGCCGCCGCGCCCAGTCCGTGGATTTTCAGCGCGACTTCTCGCATGTCCCCCGGGGATTCCGGCATGCGGCCGCCTGCCAGCAAGGCGCTTTCCATCAAGTTGGGCGTCACCAGCCGCACCAGCGGAAACAGCATTTCCCTGATCGGCGCAACCAGTTCCTCGCCGCCGAGGCTATGGCCGCCGCTCGCCACCATCACCGGATCGAGCACGATATTGACAGCGGCATATTGCCGCAACACGCGGGCGATGGGCTCGACATTGCCGGCTGCGCCGATCATGCCGATCTTGACGGCGTCGACCTTGATGTCGCTGAAGACGCTCGCGATCTGCGCGGCGACGAATTCGGGGGCGACCAGCTGCACGGCCTGGACGCCGAGCGTGTTCTGCGCCGTAAGCGCGCTCAGGGCGGCCATGCCGTAGCAGCGGAACGCCGAAAAGGTCTTCAGGTCGCCCTGAACGCCGGCGCCGCCGGAAGGGTCCGAACCGGCGATGGAAAAAATCTTGGCCATGCCGGTCATGCGAACTCCCGATTTCGGAACGGCGAAAACTCGCAGACTTTTCGCCGCCTCACAAGTTGACGCTTTGACGCGTCTCGTTCGGCGCGCCTTTTTTGGCCGCGCTTTCGCGCGAGAGGAGTATAACAGGCGGCGGAAGCGGGAATCGAAGATGAACGTGACGACCCAACACAAGGATTTTTCCGAACTGATCGCCGGCCAGTGCCGCGATCCCTTCCATTTCCTTGGCCCACGCAAATCAGGCGAGGCCACCGACCTTGCGGCCTTCCTGCCTTTTGCCAATCGCGTCGAGGTCCTGCTTGGCGACGGCAGCGCCGCGGAGATGCAATCGCTCGGCGACGGCGTCTTTTTCGCCGCCTCCGTCGCCGGACCGGAAGGGCTCGATGCCAGCGGCTACAAATTGCGCATCGACTGGGGCCACACGAAACAGGTCATCTCCGACCCCTACGCCTTCGGCCCGCTTCTGAGCGATTACGACCTGTTCCTGTTCCGGCAGGGACGGCTGTTTCGCATGGCCGACAGTTTCGGCGCCAATCTTTGCGAATTCGCCGGCGAGACAGGCGTGCTCTTCGCCGTCTGGGCGCCGGACGCGCATTCGGTCGCGGTTGCAGGCGATTTCAACGGCTGGAACGCGACCCGCCACCCGATGCGCCTGCGCGTCGAAGCCGGCGTGTGGGAGCTTTTCATCCCCGACGTCGCCGCTGGCGCCCGCTACAAATTCGCCATCACCGGCTATGGCGGAAAAAAACTTCCCTGGAAGGCTGATCCGCTCGCGAAGCTCGCCGAGCCCGCGCCCGCAACCGGCTCGATCGTCGCCGCCCCGCCCGGCATCGACTGGACCGACGCGGCCTGGCTGCAAAAACGCGCTGAAAAACAGGCGCCCGAGGCGCCCCTGAGTTTCTACGAGGTCCATGTCGAAATCCTGGCTGCGCGGCCAGCACGATTGCCCCCTCACCTGGGACGGCGCCATCGAGCGCCTGATCCCCTATGTCCGGGAAATGGGCTTCACCCATATCGAGCTTCTGCCGATCATGGAGCATCCCTTCGGCGGCTCCTGGGGCTACCAGCCGCTCGGATTGTTCGCGCCCTCGTCGAAACTTGGAAGCCCCGACGATTTCGCGCGTTTCGTCAATGCCTGCCATGCGGCGGACATCGGCGTGGCGCTCGACTGGGTGCCCGGCCATTTCCCCAATGACGAGCACGGCCTCGTCGCCTTCGACGGCAATCCCCTCTACGAGCACGCCGATCCGCGCGAGGGCTTTCATCGCGACTGGAACACGCTGATCTACAATTACGGGCGGCACGAGGTCCGCAATTTCCTGATCGCCAGCGGGCTATGGTGGATCGAGACCTTCCATGTCGACGCTTTGCGCGTCGACGCCGTCGCGTCCATGCTCTACCGCGACTATTCGCGCGATCCCGGCGAATGGGTGCCGAACGTCCATGGCGGCCGCGAAAATCTCGAAGCCATCGGTTTCTTGCGCGAAATGAACGGGGTCCTTGACGAGCGCTGCCCCGGCGCGATCACCATCGCCGAGGAATCCACAGCCTTTCCAGGCGTCACGCAAAGGCCCGAGCATGGCGGGCTCGGTTTCCACTACAAATGGAACATGGGCTGGATGAACGACACATTGCGCTTTTTCAAGCGCGATCCCGTCCACCGCCACTGGCATCTCGACGATATCCTCTTCGGCCTCTGCTACGCCTTTTCCGAAAAATTCGTGCTGCCGCTGTCGCATGACGAAGTCGTGCACGGCAAGGGATCGCTGATCAACAAGATGCCCGGCGACGACTGGCGCCGCCATGCGCAATTGCGGCTGCTGTTCGGCCTGATGTGGACGCATCCCGGCAAGAAGCTGGTGTTCATGGGGGGCGAGCTGGCGCAAGAGGAGGAGTGGAATCACGACGCGCCCTTCCCCTGGCCGCATCCGTTCAACGCCCTGAAAAACGGCATGCGGCGCTGGGTCGGCGACCTCAACGCGCTCTACGCGGAGCATCCGCAGCTTCATCGCCTCGACGCCTCGGACGCCGGTTTTCGCTGGATCGTCGCCGACGACCGGCAAAATTGCGTGCTGGCCTTCCGGCGCTCCGCGGGCAAGTCGGCCTCCGACATTGTCGTGGCGCTCAACTGCACGCCGGCGCCGCGCGAAACCTACCGCATCGGCGTGCCCTTCCGGGGTGCATGGCGGGAATTGCTCAATTCCGACGCCGAGATTTACGGCGGCTCGGGCCTGGGCAATCTCGGCGGCGGCGAAACGCGAGACGTTCCCGCGCACGGCCAGGCGCAAAGCGTCGAGCTGATGCTGCCGCCGCTGGGCGTCGTGGTGATTTCCGCGATCTCTTGATCAGCGCCTTCGTGGCGCGTGGAGACCAGGTTCGACTGGCCAGCTGAATCGCCTTCGGCAAACGCGGGTTTCACGCCGCGACACAAGCTCCGCACAATCTGATCCACCTAAACTCATTGCTTGACCGGCATGAGCCATGAAGCACGTCGGCACAGGTCCAACTCATCGGAGTGTGCACGTTCCGGCCGAAAGGATTCACGCGTTGATCAATCGCAGGGGAATGCTGTCGGGCAGCGCAGCCTTGGCCGCCAGCGGCCTCTTGGGAAGCGTCAAGGCCGCGTCGGTCAGGGCGCGAAAACTGCGCATGGGCTATTTGCTGCCTACAAACTCGCAATTGGGCGCGGGCGCGAGCGCGATGGCCGAAGAGGTCGCGCGACGCACGGCCGGACGCCTTCAAATCGAGCAATTCCCGGACGCTTCGCTGGGCGGCGAAGTCGAGATGCTGAAAAGCGTGCAGCTTGGCGCGATCGACCTCGCATTCATTACTGGAGCGCCGCTGCCCAATATTCTTCCGGAGGCGGGAATCTTCAACATACCCTTCCTGTTCGCAAGCTATGCGCACGCCCACGCGGTTCTCGACGGCCCGATCGGCAAATCCTATCGGCAACTTCTGTCCGGCAAAAATCTCGTGGCTTTGGCCTGGGGCGAAAACGGCATGCGCCACATCACCAATTCGAAGCGCCCCGTCTCCTCTCCCGAAGACCTCAAGGGCATGAAGCTGCGCCTGCCGCAATCCCCGGTCATGATGCAAGGGTTCGCGGCGCTTGGCGTGGAAGCCATCCGCCTGCCGTTCCCGCAGGTCTATGCGGCGCTTGAAGCCGGCGTGGTCGACGGACAGGAAAATCCGATCGCCACGATACGCTCCGCGAAATTCGCCCAGGTCCAGAAATTCCTGACGATGAGCGGCCACGTTTACGACCCCGCGGCGATCGTGATGTCATCCGACGCTTATGGAGACCTTTCGGCCGAGGATCGGTCGATCGTGCTGGACGCGGCAAAGACCGGAGCCCGCGCCTCGCGCGCCTTCGCAGCGGAGGCGGAAAACTCCGGGCTCGCGGCGTTGAGGGAAGCCGGAATGCGGGTGCAGGACATAGATCGAGCTCTTTTCGTCGCGGCCATGTCATCGGCAAATCCTGAGTTCGAAAACATGTTCGGGCGAGCACGGATCGAACTGATCCGTCACGGCGCCTGATCGCGCTGCTTCTCCCGCTTTCATCGGATGCAAAACGCTTCATGGCCAAGGGTCTCCCAAAAATCAGCTTCGCCTTGTCGGCCCGCGAACGCGTCTCGGGCGGTTTCGCGGTCTTGCTGATCCTGCTGGCTGGACTTGCGGGGGTGACGTCACGATTGATGGCGCCGGTCGACGCTGGCGCGGAGCGCGTCCAGGAAAGCAGCGTCAGGGCCGAGACGACCACATCGGTGTCGCTGATGGTCAGCAATGCCCACGCCCGCGTGGCGCAATACGCTTTGTCGTCGAACGTGGTCGACCAGAAGGCGGCCGAGGACAGCCTGGTCCAGCTCGACCGGGTGATCGGCGACGCGGCGCGCGCAAGGCGCAATGATGGCGGGCTGGCCATTCTCGCAAGTCGTTACCGGGCGAGCATCGACAATACGTTTGCGGCGGTTGCGGCGCGCCGCGCGGCCATTGAGCAATTGCAAGCGGCAAGCACCGAAATCCGGACGATCGCCTCCGCCATCGCACAGGCGACGGAGCGTGAGACGGATCCAGAGTTGATCCGCCGCGGCACGGGACTGGCGCTCAGTTTTCACGAGGCCGATGTGGCCGCATCCAGGCTGCTGGCGTCGCGCAGCCCGGCGGATTCGCGTATCGCCATCGGCGCATTGGCGGCCGTTCCGAGCCGGATTGCAGAGCTTTCAGACCTGGCGGGCGGCAAGAGCCGTATCGAACGCTTCCTCGCCGCCCTCGCGACTCCGCTGGCGAGTTACGGCAACTCCTTGCGCCGCGTGATCGTCGCCGACGATCTTTTGCGGCGCGTCGCGATTGAGCGAAACGCCGCCAGCGACGCGGTGTTCGCGGCCTCGGCCGCCGAGCGCGAGCACGCCATCGGCCTGAAGCGCGAGGCAATCAACTCGATGCTGACCGATGTCGGCGCCGTGCGCTCCCTGTCGCTGACGGTCTCGCTCGCGGCCTTTGCAATCGGCCTGGCGCTGGCCCTGCTGATCGGCCGCGCCCTGGTGGCGCAGTTTCATGAACTGGAGCGTGTGCAGTCGTCGCTGCACAAGAAATCGGATTTGCTGGAAACGACGCTGTCGCATATGGACCAGGGCCTCATCATGGTCACCGCGGAGCGGACCATCGGCGTCATCAACAACCGCGCCCGCGAATTGCTCGGCGCGCCGCCGGAGGCGATGCGCGAGGGCGCCTCTTTTGACACGATGCGGGCGCTGGTGATGGGACACGCCGAGTCGCTGCCAATCGACGCTGGCGAAAGACGCCGGCAGGGCGATCTTTCCGACCAGCCACTGACCTATGAGCTGCGCATCCCCGACGGGACGGTGCTTGAAATCCGCAGCGTTCCGCTGTCAGGCGGCGGCTCGGTCCAGACTTATACCAACATTACCCAGCGCACGCAGGCGGCCGAACGCATCCTTCACGCCGCCCATCACGATGTGCTGACCAGCCTGCCCAACCGCGCCAAGTTTTCGCAACGGATCGAAGAGGCGATCGCCAAGGCCGATTCCAGCGGCCTCGGATTCGCGGTCATGTTTCTCGATCTCGACCGTTTCAAGCTGGTCAACGACACGCTGGGCCATGTTGCGGGCGACGAGCTCCTCCAGCAGGTCGCTCAGCGCATGCGGCAGATGATCCGGCCTACGGATACGCTCGCCCGCATCGGCGGCGACGAATTCGCCCTGGTCATGCCCGGCGTGCCGGGTCCGGACGTGGCCATCGCCACCGCCGAGCGCCTGCAAAGCGTCGTGCGCAAGCGCTACCTGCTGCCGCAGGGGAGCGCCGACATCAGCGTGTCGATCGGCGTCTGCTGCTATCCGACGCAAGGCGGCGACGCCGAACAATTGCTCGGCCTCGCCGATCTCGCCCTGTACCGGGCCAAGGCCGGCGGCCGCGACCTTTGCTGCGTCTACGACGAGGCGCTCGACGCCGAAATCAGGGACGACCTGATCCTCGAGCGCGAAATGCAATTCGCGCTGCAGGACGGCCAGTTCGAGCTTTTCTACCAGCCGATCTGGGACACGCGCGCCCGGAAGATCGTCGGCGCCGAGGCCTTGGCGCGCTGGCGGCATCCGACGCGGGGGATGATTTCGCCCGACAGCTTCATACCAATAGCAGAGCGGACCGGCCTGATCATCGAACTCGGACGCTGGGCGCTGGAAAAAGCCTGCCGCGAAGCTTTGAGCTGGGCCCTGCCGATCAGCGTCTCTGTCAACGTCGCCCCGGCCCAACTGTCCCGCAGGGAGCTGGTGCAGGAACTGCATGACCTGCTGGAGGCCATCAGCTTTCCGCCTGCGCGGCTGAAACTGGAGATCACCGAAGGCCAGCTTCTGGAGGAAACGCCGGAAATGATCGCCACCGTCGGCGCTCTCCGCGACCTCGGCGTGAAGCTGGCGCTCGATGATTTCGGAACCGCCTATTCCAGCCTCAGCACGATGGTCTGCTTTCCCTTCACCGACATCAAGATCGACCGCCGCTTCACCAATGGCATCGCGCACAGCGACCGTTCGCGCAACCTGTTCGAGGCGATCCTGCAGGTGTGCCGCATCATGAACATGGAATGCGTCGCCGAGGGGGTGGAGACCGAGGAACAGTTGGCGCTGCTCCAGGAGCTGGGCTGCGCCTACGCGCAAGGCTACCTGATCGGCCGCCCGGAGCCGGCCGAAATGATCCGCAACAGGCTATGGCGCGCCGCGGCCGATGAACGCCAGGTCGTCGCCTGAGCCGCGCTTCTCAAGCCCGACGCCGATATCGACGGCGGCTCAACCTGCGCGGCAGGCAATGCAACGCGCTCGTTTTCATGCTTATTTTATTATTATACTAAAAATATTGAATATTTAGCCGTTTTTGGTAATATTTAATGCATCTTGTGTCGAACAAACAGCAGCATAAGCTTTGCTTCTTGTTGGAGTTTCTCCCATGAAGCTCGTGGTAGCCGTCATAAAACCCTTCAAGCTCGATGAATTACAAAAGGCGCTGACGCAGGTGGACGTCGCCGGCCTGACCGCCAGCGAAGTCCAAGGTTATGGGCGCCAGAAGGGCCACAAGGAAATTTATCGCGGCGCCGAATATCTCATCAACACGGTTCCCAAAGTCAAAATTGAAGTGGCGATTCCGGCCGAGCGCGTCAACGTGGTGGTCGAAACCATCATGCAAACGGCGCGCACCGGCGATGTCGGCGACGGCAAGATCTTTGTGCTGGATCTCGAACAGGTCTTTCGCATTCGGACGGGGGAACGCGACCAGGCGGCGCTCTGAATTTTTGGCGCATGTTTTAACGCTTCGTCTCGGGCTCGGCGAGCGGCCAGAAGAAATCACCCGGCAATCAGTGAGGCTGCCATGTCTTGTTCGGATCGGCCCCGGCGGTTTTCCGCCGCAAATTTGCGTTTCGTTCTCGGGCGCGGCTTTCTCGTCGCGGCGCCGTCGATTTTTTGGGTTGGCGCGGCGCTGGCGCAGGACGCCGCCGCGCCGCCGGCTTGCAGCGCAAAAATCCTGACCGAATGCGCGCCGAATTCCGGCGACACCGCGTGGATGCTGACGTCCATGGCGCTGGTGCTGATGATGACGATTCCCGGGCTGGGATTGTTTTATGGCGGGCTGGTGCGCAAGAAAAATGTCGGCGATACCGTGATGGCGAGTTTCGCCATCACCTGCCTGGTCACAGTTCTTTTTACGGTGCTGACATACAGCCTCGCATTCCGCGCCGGCAGCCCGTTCATCGGCGGGTTCGATCGCGCCTTCCTGCAGGGCATCCTGAGCGATGTGGCGAAGGGCGTCGGCAATCCAAATCCCTTGGCGCCGACCATTCCCGAGAGCGTCTACATCTGTTTCCAGATGACGTTCGCGATCATCACGCCGGCCCTGATCGCCGGCGCCTTCGCCGAGCGCATGAAATTCTCGGCCATGCTTTGGTTCATCGGGCTCTGGGCGGTTCTTGTCTACGCGCCGGTCGCGCACTGGGTCTGGGGGCCCGACGGTTTCCTCAATAGCGCCAATGAGTCCGCCTATGTGAAGGTTCTCGACTTTGCCGGCGGCACTGTGGTGCATGTCAATTCCGGCGTCGCGGGACTGATGTGCGCGCTGATGCTGGGCGCCGCCGGAACTCGGGCCCCGCACATAATGTCGTGCTGACCTACATCGGCGCCTCGCTGTTGTGGGTCGGCTGGTTCGGCTTCAACGCGGGATCGGCGACAAGCGCCGGCATGCAGGCGGGAATGGCGATGACCGTGACGCAGATCGCCACGGCCACGGCGGCGCTGGCCTGGATGTTCGCCGAATGGATTTTCGCGGAAAAGCCGACGCTGGTCGGCATTTGCTCGGGCGCGGTGGCGGGACTGGTCGCCATTACCCCGGCTTCCGGCTTCGTCGGCCCCGCCGGCGCCCTGGCGATCGGCGCGATCGCCGGCGTCCTGTGCTATCTTGCCGTGACGCGCCTCAAGGCCGCCTGCGGTTATGACGACGCGCTCGACTGTTTCGGCGTGCACGGCGTGGGCGGCGCGACCGGCGCGCTGCTGACCGGCGTATTCGCCATCACCCAATATGGCGGGACGCCGGGCTTGATCGAAGGCAATGCGCATCAGTTGCTCAACCAGGTCTTCGGCGTCGCCGTCGTCGTTGCCTACGACGCCGCTGTGTCGCTGGCGATCCTGAAAGTGGTGGATGTGGCGATCGGCTTGCGCGTCGATGCCGACGACGAAACGCTTGGCCTCGACCTCGCGCTGCATCGGGAATTGGTTCAGTAGGGCGCAGCGCCAGCTCCAGCGCTCTACTTGCCGTAATGAAGGTTCAGGCTGAGCCCGGTTCCGGTCGGCGGCGGAGGATAGGGCGCCGCTGCGCGGATGGCGGCGATGGCGGCGGCGTCGATTTCGGGCGATCCGCACGACTTGACGATACGCGCCTGCAGGAGACGTCCGGCAAGGTCGACGTTGAAACTGATCTCTCCCATCGTTTGCGGCCGAGCGACCGCGCCGTTCGGTTGGCGGATGTGCGAAAACACCATGCCATAGAGGATGGAAAGATAGGTCGAAGCCGCCTTGCCGCCGGCGACGGGGGCGTTCCTGGACGCCGGCGCGAAACTATAGTCGGGCGTGGCGGCAAAGGCCGCCAAGGGGTTTTGCGACGATTGCTGCTGCGTCTCCGGTTTTGGCGCGGACGGTTCAGCTTTCGCCTGCTCCTGCGCGTCGGGCTGCTGCGCTTCGGCTGCTTCGACAGGATCGGCGCGATGATCCGTCGGTTTCGGCGACGAGGCCTCGGCGGGCTTGACGGCGTCGGCGCCCTGCTCCGCCTTCGGAGCATGCGAAACGTCGTCGTGGGCGTCCTTTAAAGGTTTTTCGTCATTGGCCGCGCGCGGCGCGTCATTGGCGAATTTCTCGTCGAGGGTGGCTTGCGGGGCCTTTTCTTCGCTTTTTGGCGGGGCTGGCTCCGGCTCCTTGGGAGGCGGAGGCTCGACGACCATCTCGATGGGTATTTCCTGTTCCCCCGGCGCCAAGCCGTCGGGCCGGTCGAGGTAGATCGCAAGCGAAATCGGAATCGCATGCAGAAGAAAACAGATCAGCAGCACGAAGGTCGCGCGGCTCCTGGCGGCGAATCTCGATGGCTGTGGTCCCTCAAACAGACGTTCTTCGGGAGGCGCGGCTAAAATCATGGGTCGATATTCGCACGGATCGATCGAGAGGCAAATCAACGGGACCTGCGCCGCCGCACATTTAGGATAGAACGCCGCGGCCAAAACGCGTTGCGAGCGGTGTTACACCGGCAGCCAGAACGCCGCCGCGATCGCGCCCGCAATCGCCGACAGAAACAGCACGGCGTCATGCGCCGCCAGCATGCCGCGCGTCGGATTGGCTTTCGCGTAGAGCCGCAGCGAAGCGCCTGACGTGGCGAAGCTCCAGCCGATGGCCACGACGATCAGCGCCGCCGCAAAGCGCCAGTAGTCGTTCGCCGCGCCCTCGATGATCCAGGCGGCCGCGATCAACCCCAGCCCCAGCGCAGCCGTCGTCAAAGCGCCAAAGCGGCGTGCGAAAATCCCGACGAAAAACGCCGGCGCGTACATTGCGACAACATGCCAGGACACCGCCGAAAAGACATTGGGGACGCCGATGCCGCAACCGGCCATGGCGCCGGGCGCGGCGACCATGGCCGCGGTCATGCCGAACCAGGCGAGTCCCGCGACCACGCTCGGGCCGACAAAGGCGCGCCAGTCCGGCGGCGCCTCGTTTCGCGCGGAAAAATGCGGCAGCACCGGCGCCCGCGCCGTCGCGAACACCGCGAGCGTCAGCACCAGCACCTGCGTCAGGGCGGCGGCGAGCGCCGTGGCGGCGAAGAGCGAGCCAGGCGCGACCTCGGAAATTTTCCAGGCCAGCGCCGGGCCGATCAGACCGGCAAAGCCGCCCGCGCCAAAGACGACCAGCGCCGCCCGGGCGCGGCTCGAACCTGACGAGCCAAGCGCCGCCTCGTGGCGGTAGAACAGGCTGAAACCCTGCGCCACTCCCAGCCAGAAGGCGCCAAGGCAGAAGGGCGCAAAGGAATTTTTGGCGAGCGCCCAGGCCATGACGAGGCCGCCGGCGACGCCGAGGCTCGCGCCAAGCGCCAGCGCCGCGCGGCGTCCAAAGGCGTCGAGCAGGAACGAGGCCGGAAAGGTCGCCGTCGCCGCGCCGAGCAGCATAGCTACATAGGGCGCCGCCATCAGATGCGGCGCCGGCGCCAGCAAGCGCCCGGCAAGCGGCAAAACGCCGAGTGCAAGGCTCTGCGACAGGACGGAGAGGGCGAAGCCCGCCGCCAGCGTGGCGACGCCGGGGCTCCAGCGTCCCTCAATGATCTCGGCGCCGGAATAGAGCGAGCCGCTCGCAGGCGACCCGGGCGGGCAGAAACACGCCATGCGGCCGGCCCGCGCCATGGACGCGCCCATCTCCTCCGGCGCCTCGGCGGCCAAGGCCGGGGGACTATTGGGTCCGAGCGCCGTCATTTCTTGTCGGCTACGTCGTCGTCTTGCAGGATTCGATAGGCGGCGCCGTCGAGATCGTCATATTGCTCGCGCTTGAGCGACCAGAACAGGCCATAGAGCGCCAGCAGGCCGAGCGCCAGCGCCGCGGGAATGAGATAGATCAAGACATTCATGGCGTTATCGCCTGTTTGTTGGTCGCCGCCGCGCCCGTCATGTCTCGCCGGCCGCGGCGGATGCCGGGGAAAAGGCCCCGGCGTCACAGGGGTTTTTGTCGCCGGCCTGGTTTTCGCCCCGAGATTGGCGCTTTTACCCGGCCCGCGCAAGCGCAAGGCGTTGAGCGTCACCAGAACGGAGGAGCCGGACATGGCCAGCGCCGCATAGAGCGGCGACGCGTGGCCGGACATGGCCACGGGCACCGCCACGATATTATAGCCGATCGCCAGCACCAGGTTCTGCCGCATCAGCGAGCGGGCGCGACGCGCGATCTCCAGCGCGGCGGCGACGGGGGCCAGCTTTTCGCCGAGAAACACCGCGTCGGCCTGGGCCTGGGTCAGATGCACGGCGTCGATCGGCGAGAGCGAGGCATGGGCGGCGGCGAGCGCCGGCGCGTCATTGAGCCCGTCGCCAACCATCAGCACGCGCGCGCCCTGCGCCTTCAACGCCTCGATGAATGCGATCTTGTCGGCGGGTTTTTGCGCGCCGCGCCAGTCCTTGACGCCAAGGATCTGCGCGATGGGAGCCACGGCTTCGGGACGGTCGCCCGAGAGAATGTGGATTTTCATGCCTCTCTTTTGCAGTCCCGAGACGATTTCGGCGGCGTCGGCGCGCAGCGTCTGGCGGATCAATAATTTCGCCCAGTCTTCGCCATGGCGCACGAAAATGGCGCTGGCGTCGTCGGCTCCGGCAAAGTCGACGCCGCAGAACGACGCCGATCCGAGACGCGCCTCCGTTTCGCCAAAGGGCGCGGCGACGCCCTGTCCGGGAGTCTCCACCGCATCCGGCAAGGGCGCGGCGGCGCCGACGGAACGCGCCACCGCGAGCGCCAGCGGATGATGGCTCGACCGCGCGAGCCGCGCCGCGAGTTCGATCAGTTCCGGCGCGACCTCCTCGGCATTGGCGATGCGCGGCTCCGGAAGGGTCAGCGTTCCCGTCTTGTCGAAGACAACCGTGTCGATCTCGCCAAGCTTTTCGAGCCCGGTCGCGTCATTGAGGAAGAGGCCGGAGCGGAAGAAGGCGCCCGAGGCCATGGCCTGCACTGTCGGCACGGCAAGGGCGAGCGCGCAGGGGCAGGTAATGATCAGCACGGAAATGGCGATGACCAGGGCGTCATGCGCGCTGGCGCCCAGGGCGAGCCAGGCGAGGCCGGTGACCAGCGCGGTCAGATGCACGGCGGGCGCATAAAGGCGCGACACCCGGTCCGACAGGCGCATGTAGCGTGAGCGCGCCGCGCCCGCGGCCTCGATCAGGCGCGCCGCCTCGTCGATCAGCGCGGCGTGGCCGGCCGCGGTGACGCGCAGGGTCAGCGCGCCCTCGGCGTTGATCGATCCCGCGTAGATGGCGGCGCCGACAGAGACCTTTTTCAGGCTGGTTTCGCCCGTGATGGCGCTTTCGTCGACCGCGGACGAACCCTGTTCGATCTCGCCGTCGGCCGGGACGCGCTCTCCGGCCCGGACCAGCACGCGGTCGCCCGCGGCCAAGGCCGCGACCGGCACGAGCACGAGATCGCCGCCCGCCTCGAAACGCAAGGCGTTCTCGCCCTTGAGCGCCGCGAGATTGCCGGCGGCGGCGCGGGTTTTCCGGCGCATCGCCTGGTCCATGACGCGGCCGGCGAGCAGGAAGGTGAGCAGCATGATCGCGGAATCGAAATAGGCGTGCTCGGCGTGATGCGCCGTCTCGTAAACCGACAGACCGAGCGCGAGGGTGACGCCGATCGCGATGGGCACGTCCATGTTGAGCCGGCCCTGGCGGATCGCCGTCAGGGCGCTGACGTAGAAGGGCTGGCCGGCATAGGCCGCCGCCGGCAGGGCGATCAGGCCGGAGAGGAGATGGAAGAAGTCGCGCGTCTCCTGCGGCATCGACGCCG
Organism: uncultured Alphaproteobacteria bacterium; assembly: GCA_963713695.1. Classification (GTDB taxonomy): domain Bacteria; phylum Pseudomonadota; class Alphaproteobacteria; order Rhizobiales; family Beijerinckiaceae; genus Rhodoblastus. Next base: position 458,098 of record CAVQMU010000001.1, on the reverse strand, counting down.
CTTCGCCAGACCAGATCGAAATCGAGAACAGCATGATGTTCATGGCCGCGAAGGCTGCGACGCCCAGGCATTTCAGCAGCATCAGGAACCGCGCGGCCTCGTCCGCCTCCACCTTGCGCTGCTCGTAGGGATAGGCGCGGTAGCCGATGGCCTCCAGCGCCCCGACCAGCCGGCCGGAATCGACGCGGGCGGAATCGAAGGTCAGGGCAAGGCGATGGCTGGTGAGGTTAAGCCGCGCGAGCATGACGCCGGGCAGCCGTTTCATCGCCGTTTCTATATCGTCGAGGCAGGCGGCGCAGGTGATGCCGTCGATCGCCAGGTCGAGCCGCGACCGCCCCTCCTTGTCGGTCTTGACGAAGTGGGAATAGTCAGCCGACGCCGCCATCGTCTCACTCGATGGTGATCTGATTGCGCGAGCGGTATTGTCTCTCGCCGTTGCGCGTAAAATCCACTTCCACTTCCCAGTTTCCAGGCTTGAGCTGGGCCGAACCGGAATAGACGCCATCGGCGACGGCCGCGGCCGTCACCTGCTGGTCGAACTTTCGCGTCGAGGGATAGAGAAAGCGCATGGTCACATCGAGGCCGGAGACCGGCTGACCCGCCTTGTCCTTGACCGTTGCGGTAAGCTGGGTGGCCGCGCCATCCGCCGTCCTCGTCAGGTCCACGCCCCAGCCAAGCGCCGCCTGCGTCTTCGCCGAGGCGATCTCCTTGTTGTAGGCGAGGCCGGAATCGTAGGGGTTATCCGCGTCGAGCCCGCTGAATGTCTTCACCGCCTGCCGCGCCATGATGAAATTGGCAAGCAGCATGATGCCGAAAAACGCCAGGAGCATCATCAGGACCGAACGGCCCGTCAAAGGGCGGCCTCCCGGCTGATAGTCGCTGTTCTCGTTCATTCAACCCAACCCTCTCGGTTTCGGCGCGCGTTCACGGCGACTTGAAGAAGTCGGCCCTCCTGGCCTGCTCGCCTGTCTTGGCGTCGGTCAGGATCATCTGTATCGGCGTGCTTTGCGGCAAATTGGCGCCGGCGGGAACCGTGACCAGGACGCGCAATTCCAGCGTCTGGTCAGCGGAAACGGTTATCGGCACGCCGTCTGTCGCGACGGGCTGCCCCTGGATGCCCAGCATGCCCTGCGGCAGGCCGTTCATCGAAAGCCGGAAGTCGCGCGTAAAACCCTTCTGGTTGAGAATGCGGACCGTGTAGGCGTTGCGCACCGAGCCATCGGACAGGGCGACATAGATCGGATTGCGGTCGTGCATCACGTCGACGCCAAGGCTGCGGCGGGTGGCGAGGGTGAAGCCCATCATGCCGCCGACGATGACGATCAACGCCATGTAAAGGATGGTTCGGCTGCGGAAAATCTTCGGCTTCATCGCCGGAAGCCCGGCCTCGCGGCGCCGGATGTTGTCGTCCGTGTCATAACCGATCAGCCGGGTGGGCTTGCCGATCTTGATCATGACATTGTCGCAGGCGTCAATGCACAGTCCGCACTGGATGCAGCCCATGTTGAGACCGCCGCGAATGTCGACGCCGGTCGGACAGACGGCGACGCACTGGTTGCAATCGACGCAGTCGCCCGCCGGCTGGCCAGCCGCGCGCAGCGCCTTGTTCTTCTTCATCGAGCCGCGCGGCTCGCCGCGGTCGACGCGGTAGGTGACGTTGAGCGCCCATTCGTCCGTCAGGGCCGCCTGGATGCGCGGCCAGGGACACATGTAGATGCAGACCTGCTCGCGGGCGAAACCGGCGAGGACATAGGTCGACGCGGTGAGGATGACGATCCAGATATAGGCCTCCGCCGGGGCCTGGAAGGTCGCAAGCTGTTTCACCAGCGTCGGGGCGTCGGCGAAATAGAGCACCCAGGCGCCGCCCGTCCACCAGGCGATCATCAGCCAGAGCGAATGTTTCAGCATGGCCTCGACCACGGTTTCGAGGTTCCACGGCTGCTTCGACTTCTTGATGCGGTCGCGACGGTCGCCCTGCGTCCAGCGTTCGATCAAAAGGAACAGGTCGGTCCAGACGGTCTGCGGGCAGAGATAGCCGCACCAGATGCGGCCGGCGACCGCGTTCATCAGGAACAGGGTGAAGGAGGCGAGGATCAGCAGACCCGTGATGTAATAGACTTCCTGGGGCCAGATCTCGATGCCGAAGAAGAAGAATTTTTCGCGCGTCATGTCCATCAGGACGGCCTGCGACGGCTGTTCGGGGCCGCGATCCCAACGCACGAAGGGCAGGAAATAATAGATGAGCATGCCGCCGATCAGCAGGCCCCATTTGATGTTGCGGAACGTGCCGGAAATGCTTTGCGGATAAATCTGCTTGCGCGTCTCGTAAAGCTCGCCGTCGTCGCTCGTCGCGGCGTCGGCCTTTGGCTTGACGGCCAGTCCCGGTATTGCGCTCATCTCGCCTTCTCGAATCGCATGGCCAAATCCAAGTTCAAGCGGCCTCGCCGACGCGGCCATCGCGCCCTGGGGCGCCCAACGCGTTCCTTATAAGCAGAAGCGCGCCGTCCGAGTCGATCTTTTTTGTATGCTTGTTTGTCAGGGCGCAACCGCCTCGGCCTTTTGCCCGAATCTTGGGCTTTTTCAAGGCCATCATAGCAGCTATCGCGGCCCGAGGACGTCTCGCGCTCTGGAAAGGCGGGCGCAAAAAAGAAGAAGCGGCGAAACCTGGACGACCATGGCTTCGCCGCTTCCGATTATGTCGGCGACGGACGGAACGAGGGGTTCCGCCCGGGACCAAGCCTGCTTACTTGCCGCCGCCCAGCGAGTGGACGAACACGGTGAGCGCCTTGATGGTGACCGGGTCGAGCTTGCCGCCCCAGGCCGGCATGTGACCGCCGCGGCCATTGGTGACGGTTTCGGCGATCGTCGCCTTGTCGCCGCCATAGAGCCAGATCTTGGTGGTCAGGTTCGGAGCGCCGACATCCGGATTGCCCTTGGCGTTGTCGCCATGGCAGGGAGTGCAGTTGTCCGCGAACACTTTCTTGCCGGCCGACACGTCGGCCGTGGCCGGATGCGACAGCGAATAGACATAATCCGCGACCGCATTGACCTGGTCCTTGTTCAAGGTCCCGGAGTGACCGAAGTCGGGCATGTTGCCTTCGTGGCCGTCCGCATCGCCGGAACGCGCGCCGTGGGTGATGGTGGCGCTGATCTGGTCGAGAGTGCCGCCCCAAAGCCAGCGATCGGCGTTGAGGTTGGGATAGCCCTTCGAACCCTGGCCGCCCGAACCGTGGCAGGGCGCGCAATTATTGCCGAAAGCCGACCGGCCGTAAGCGCGGGCGATTTCCGCCAGTTTCGGATCGGCGTCGATCTGCTGCAACGTCGCCTTGTCGAGCTTGCCGAGCACGGCGCCGCGCTGGGCCTGGAGATCTGCCAGGTCCTGCGCGACGGCGCCGCGCGACGAATAGCCCAACACGCCCGGCGTAAAGCCGCTGGGCAGCGGAATGGCCGGATAGACCACCCAATAGCCAAGCGCCCAGACAATCGTGGCGTAGAGGAGGTAAAGCCACCATTTGGGAAGCGGCGTATTGAGCTCCTTGATGCCGTCCCATTCATGGCCCGTCGTCGGCGTCCCTGTCGCCGCGTCAATGTCTTGATGTGTGCTGTCAACCATCGTTCAATCCTCGTTCAGCGGCAGGTGGGCGGCCTCGTCGAAGCTCTTCCTTTTGGACGGCCAAAACGCGAAGGCGATAACGCCAAGGAACGCGATGATGACCGAAAGCAGAACTCACTAGTTTGAGCGGTCCCAGAATGGCTTCGAACTCCATGTCGCCTCCTCAGCGCAGATTGGCCTTGTCGTCATAGAGTTTGAAATCGACCGTAGTGCCGAGCATTTGCAGATAGGCGACCAGGGCGTCCTGTTCCGTCGGGGCGGCGGCGTCGCCAAGGGTCGCGTGAGCGATGGCCTTGGGATAACGCTTGGCCAGATCGGTGACCGACTTGTCGTCGGGGCTGAGCTGAGCCTTGATGTCCGCAGACGCCGCGCTGATCATGTCGGGCGTATAAGGCACGCCTTCGATGGCCAGGACCGACATGTCCTCCTGGATATGCTTGTAGTCCAGGGGCGTTTCGGCGAGGAAGCCGTAGCGCGGCATCACCGAGCCCGGAACAACCGAGCGCGGGTTGGTCAGATGGCCGCGCTGCCAGTCATCCGAATATTTGCCGCCGATGCGCGCCAGATCGGGGCCGGTGCGCTTGGAGCCCCACTGGAACGGATGATCGTACTTCGATTCCGCCGCCAGAGAGTAATGTCCGTAGCGCTCCACCTCGTCGCGCAGCGAGCGGATCATCTGCGAATGGCAGAGATAGCAGCCTTCGCGGACGTAGATGTTGCGGCCGGCGAGCTCCAGCGGCGTATAGGGCCGCACGCCATCGACCGTTTCGATGGTGCTCTTCAGATAGAAGAGAGGAGCGATTTCCACCAGGCCGCCGATGGCGACGACCAGCAGGATGCCGACAGTCAAGACGATCGAATTCTTCTCGAAGATCGCGTGTTTGTTCCAAAGTGACATAGTCGAACTCCTCACTCGGCCGGCGCGAGCGCGGGTTTGGCTGCGGGAGCTTCGGCCTCTTCAGGCGAAGCGATGGTCTTGTAGAAATTGAAGGCCATGATCAGCGACCCAACCAGGAAGAGCGCGCCGCCCATGGCGCGGATCAGGTAGAAGGGGAACATGGCTTCGACGGTTTCGATGAAGGAATATTCAAGGAAGCCATTGGCCGTATAGGCGCGCCACATCAGACCCTGCAGAATGCCCGACACCCACATGGCCGTGATGTAGAGCACGATGCCGATGGTGGCGATCCAGAAGTGCCAGTTCACGAGCTTCAGCGAGTAAAGCTTGCGATTGAACACCCAGGGGATCAGGCAGTAGAGGGCGCCGAAGGAGACGAAGCCCACCCAGCCGAGAGCGCCGGAGTGCACATGGCCGATGGTCCAGTCGGTGTAATGCGACAGGGAGTTGACCACCTTGATCGACATCAGCGGACCCTCGAAGGTCGACATGCCGTAGAAGGCGATCGACACAACGAGCATGCGCAGCACGGGATCGGTGCGCAGCTTGTCCCACGCGCCGGCCAGCGTCAGCAGGCCGTTGATCATGCCGCCCCAGGAAGGCATCCACAACATGATCGAGAAGGTCATGCCCAGAGTCTGCGCCCAGTCCGGCAGAGCCGTATAGTGCAGATGATGCGGGCCGGCCCAGATGTACATGAAGACCAGAGCCCAGAAGTGGATGATCGACAGGCGGTAGGAATAGACCGGACGTTCCGCGCGCTTGGGCACGAAATAGTACATGATGGCCAGGAAGCCGGCGGTCAGGAAGAAGCCCACCGCGTTATGGCCGTACCACCACTGGAACATCGCATCCTGCACGCCCGACCACACGATGTAGGATTTGGGCGAGAAGATCGAGATCGGAACCGAGGCGTTGTTGCCAAGGTGCAGCATGGCGATGGTGATGATCATCGACAGGGTGAACCAGTTGGCGACGTAAATGTGGGGCTCCTTGCGCTTCCACAAAGTCGTCAGGAACACCAGCAGGTAGACAACCCAGACGATGGTCAGCCAGAGGTCGGAATACCATTCCGGCTCGGCGTATTCCTTGCCCTGGGTGATGCCGAGCAGGTAGCCCGTGCCCGCGATGACGATGAACAGGTTGAAGCCGAGAACGACGAACCAGGGCGCGAGAGCGCCGGCCAGACGCGCGCGGCAGGTGCGTTGCACGACATAGAGCGAGGTCGCCAGCAGCACGTTGCCGCCGAACGCAAAGATAACCGCCGAGGTGTGCAGCGGGCGCAACCGGCCGAAATTGATCCAGGGAAGACCCATGGAGAGATCGGGGAAGGCCAGCTCCAGCGCGACGATCAGGCCGACCAGGAAGCCCGCGATGCCCCAGAAGACAGCGGCGAGGCTCGAGAACTTGATCGGTCCATAATTGTAATTGGGCTTGCCGTCGATTTCCTGGGGCGTGACCGCCGGGCGAATCGTGTAGCGCTTGTAGATAAGGAAAGCCGAGCCCAGCCCCGCGAGGGCGAACACGAACATGTGGAACGCATAGGGGGCCGTATAGGCCTTCGATGCGATGAATAAAGCCAGAAAGGCGCCGACGAGCGAGAGGACAATCCCCAAGAGCTCCCCGACGGCCATTTTCTTGCCGTCCTGCGACGGCTGCGCTGTAACTGTGTTTGCTTGCGCCATGTTTTCGCCCCAATGAAATCGCTCCGACGTCGTCTTAAACGCCGGGTCGCCATTGGGCGGACCATCGCCCGCCCTTGCAACGCTTTCATTGACTCAAGTCAAATGAAGCACCTAGACGGATGATTAACCCAAAAAAAAAAATTAAGCGATAGGACCACAGTTCATGATTTGCGGTGCTGCGACCTTTGGCCGCGTCATTGTTCCCACCTCATTTAGTCTGATTTTTGCCACGATCCGGTCGCGTCGACGCTTTTGCGCGGGGAATGCGACTATACCAAAGGACATCCCTTGATTTCGCAGCGAAAGCGCGGCCTAATCTCCACATGTGAACGATCGCCCCGGCAGAGGGCGGCGAGCGCGCGGGCGCAGCGGGGAGTTGAGCGATTTGACCGACCTTGCCCTCGAAACCGACGGGCTGACGAAGGAGTTCGCCGGCTTCACCGCCGTCAACAACGTCGCCTTGCGCGTAAAACGCCATACGATCCACGCGCTGATCGGCCCCAATGGCGCAGGCAAGACCACCTGTTTCAACCTGCTGACCAAATTCCTGGAGCCGACCCGAGGAATGATTCGCTATGAGGGGCGCGACATCAGCAAGGCGCGGCCGGCCGACGTCGCCCGTCTCGGCCTTGTCCGCTCCTTCCAGATTTCCGCGATCTTCCCGAAATTCACCGCGCTGGAGAATGTGCGAATCGCGCTGCAGCGCGCGCGCGGCGCCTCCTTTGACTTCTGGCGCCCGGAAAGCCGCCTCGAACACTACAACGAACGCGCGCGCGCCCTGCTCGACGAGGTCGGCCTCGACGGGTGGGCCGAGACGACCGCAGGCGAGATGCCCTATGGCCGCAAGCGGGCGCTCGAAATCGCCACGACGCTTGCGCTCGATCCGCAAATGCTGCTGCTCGACGAACCGACCGCCGGCATGGGCCGCGAGGACATCGACCGCATAGCCGCACTGATCAAACGGGTCGCGACAGGCCGCACCGTGCTGATGGTCGAGCACAATCTGAACGTCGTGGCGAGCCTGTGCGACGTCATCACGGTCCTGACGCGCGGCAAGGTGCTGGCTGAAGGCGATTACGCCGCGGTTTCGTGCAATCCCGCGGTTCAGGAGGCCTATCTCGGCATCCCCTCGGAGGAAGGAGCGGCGCATGGCTGATCCCTCGCTTCTCAGGGTCGAGGGCCTGCACGCCTTCTATGGCGAATCGCATGTGCTGCATGGCGTCGATTTCGAAATCTTCCCCGGCGAAGTGGTCACGCTGCTCGGCCGCAACGGCGCGGGCAAGACCACGACGCTCAAATCCATCATGGGCATGTTGCGCAAGCGCCGCGGTTCGATCCGTTTCGGCGGCGCGGAAACCATCGACCTGTCGTCCGACCGGATCGCACGGCTCGGCGTCGCCCTCTGCCCGGAGGAGCGCGGCATTTTCACAAGCCTGTCGGTCGAGGAAAACCTGCTGCTGCCCCCCGAGATCGCGCCGGGCGGCCTGCCCCTTGACGAGATTTTCGACCTTTTCCCGAATTTGCGCGAACGGCTGGCCAGTCCGGGCGGAAAACTGTCAGGCGGCGAACAGCAGATGCTGGCGATCGGCCGCATCCTTCGCACCGGCGCGCGCCTGCTGATGCTCGACGAGCCGACCGAGGGCCTCGCGCCGGTCATTGTCGCGCAGATCGGGCGGACTATCGAAAAACTGAAGTCAAAAGGCTTCACGATACTGCTGGTCGAGCAGAATTTCCGTTGGGCCTCCGCGCTGGCCGACCGGTTTTACGTCATGGATCACGGACAGATCGTCGAGGCCTTCGCCAGCCGCGAACTGGCTGGAAATCGCGACAAATTGCACGCCTATCTCGGCGTTTGAATTCTGGGAATGGGGAGGAGCGACATGAAACGACTTTTGCTGACAGGCGCCGCCATGTGCCTGATTTTCGCCGCGCCGGCGCTGGCGCAGGAGAAAACCGTCAAGATCGGGGTGCTCACCGACATGTCCGGCCCCTATGCCGACGTCGGCGGCGTCGGCTCGACCCTCGCCGCCGAAATGGCGGTCGGGGACTCGGGCATGGCGGCCAAGGGCTGGAAGGTCGAGATCGTCTCCGCCGACCACCAGAACAAGGTCGACGTCGCCTCGAACATTTCGCGCGAATGGTTCGACCAGGGCAAGGCGGACGTGATCGTCGACACGCTCAATTCCGGCGTGGCGCTGGCGGTCAGCCAGATCGTCAAGGAAAAGAACAAGGTGCTGCTCAATTCCGGCGCCGCGACCTCCGATCTGACGGGCAAGGCCTGTTCTCCGAACACGATCGCCTGGGTCTATGACACCTATTCGCAGGCCAACGGCACCGGGCTCGCGATGACCAAGGCTGGCGGCGACAGCTGGTATTTCATCACCGCAGACTACGCCTTCGGCAAGGCGCTCGAGCGCGACACGACGGCCGTGGTCGAGGCCAATGGCGGCAAGTCGCTCGGCCATTCCATGGCGCCGCTCAACACTGCCGATTTCTCGTCGCAACTCCTGCAGGCGCAGGCGTCCAAGGCCAAGGTCATCGGCCTCGCCAACGCCGGCGCCGATACCGCCAACTCCATCAAGCAGGCCGCGGAATTCGGCATCACCCAGAGCGGACAGAGGCTCGCGGCGCTGTTGATGTTCATCACCGACGTCCATTCGCTTGGCCTCAACGCCGCGCAGGGGCTGGAATTCACCTTGACCTATTACTGGGACGCGAACGACCAGACCCGCGCCTTCGCCGAGCGCTATTCCAAGCGCTCGAAGAACAACGCCAAGCCAAGCATGGTGCAGGCGGGCGTCTATTCCTCGATTCTGCATTATCTCAAAGCGGTGGACGCTTTGGGCGCTACGTCGGACGGCGCGGCCGTCGTCGCCAAGATGAAGGCCATCCCGACCGATGACCAGGCCTTCGGCAAGGGCTCTGTTCGCGAAGACGGGCGCAAGATCCACCCGGCCTATCTCCTGAAGGTGAAGAAGCCGTCCGAGTCGAAATATCCTTGGGATTACGCCAGCATCGTCGCGACCATTCCGGCCGATCAGGCTTTCCGTCCGCTGTCGCAAAGCGAATGCCCGCTCGTTAAAAAGTGAGGCGGCAGCCGGCGCTGGCTCCCGCGGCGGCATTCGGCCACTCCATCGGGACGGGGAGCGCCGATGTCCGCCGTCGACGTGGCGGATCAGGTTGCACGACGTTACGAAAAAGGCGCCCGCTTTTTTCGGGGCTCCGGGGAGGGACTCATGAAACAGTTTTCGCTCGCTAGCGTCGCATTCGGCGCTTTGCTCGCCGGCTTCGTCCCCGGCCAAGCGCAGGACAGGACAATCAAGATCGGCGTTTTGTCGGATATGTCCGGTCCCTATGCCGACATAGCCGGGCCGGGCTCCACCCTCGCGGCCACGATGGCGGTCGAGGAATCCGGCCTCGCCGCAAGGGGTTGGAAAGTCGAAGTGATTTCCGCCGACCATCAAAACAAGGTCGATGTCGCCACCAATATCGCCCGCGAATGGTTCGACCAGGGCAAAGCCGATGTCATCGTCGACGTCAACAATTCCGGCGTCGCGCTGGCCATCAACCAACTCGTCAAGGAAAAGAATAAAGTCCTCCTCGATTCCGGCGCCGCGACCGCCGAATTGACTGGCAAGGCCTGCACGCCCAACACGATCCACTGGACCTACGACACTTATGCTCTGGCCAACGGAACCGGCAAGGCGTTGACCAAGGCGGGCGGCGACAGCTGGTTCTTCATCACGGCCGATTACGCATTCGGCAAGGCTCTGCAACGCGACACGACGGCGGTTGTGGTCGCCAATGGCGGCAACGCGCTGGGCGAGGCCTTGGCGCCGCTCAACACTGCCGATTTCTCATCGCAGCTTTTGCGGGCGCAGGCTTCCAGGGCCAAGGTCATCGGCCTCGCCAATACAGGCGCCGACGCCGCAAACGCCATCAAACAGGCGGCGGAGTTCCGCGTGGCGCAGGGCGGCCAGAAAATGGCGGCGCTGCTGATCTTCCTTTCCGATATTCACGCGCTCGGCTTGAACGCCGCTCAGGGACTGGAATATACGTCGACCTTCTACTGGGACCTCAACGACCACACCCGCGCTTTCGCCGACCGCTATTCCAAACGCTCCCGCAACGGCGCCAGGCCCACGATGGTTCAGGCGGGCGCCTATTCCGCAATCGCCCACTATCTCAAGGCGGTGGAGGCGCTCGGCGCGTCTCCCGTCGACGGCGCAGGCGTTGTCGCCAAAATGAAGGCCATGCCGACCGACGACCAGGCATTTGGCAAAGGCTATGTTCGCGAGGACGGCAGAAAGATCCACCCGGCCTATCTGTTGCAGGTGAAAAAGCTGGAGGAATCGAAATATCCCTGGGATTACGCGCGGATCCTGGCGACGATTCCGGCCGAGGAGGCTTTTCGCCCGCTGTCGCAAAGCGATTGTCCGCTGGTGAAAAAATGAGACCGATGCGGCTTGGCGACTTTGGCGTGGACGCCGGGCATGACGGCGATGAGGAGCGCATGGCGTGATCCCCCTGCTCGGCATTTCCACCCAGGCGCTGTCGGCACAATTGCTGCTCGGCCTGATCAACGGCGCCTTCTATGCCCTGCTGAGCCTCGGCCTCGCCGTGATCTTCGGCATGCTGAACATCGTCAATTTCGCGCATGGCGCGCTTTACATGATGGGCGCCTTTTTCGCCTGGTTCCTGCTCAACGATTTCAACATCGGCTACTGGCCAGCCCTGATCCTCGCGCCGACAGGCGTGGCCCTGTTCGGCATGGCCGTCGAGCGGACCATGCTGAAACGGCTGGCCGGCCTCGACCATATCTACGGCCTGCTGCTGACTTTCGGAATTGCCTTGATCATCCAGGGCCTGTTCCAGAACCGCTATGGCGCCTCCGGCATGCCCTATCCCCTGCCCGACGCGCTGAAAGGCGGCGCCAATCTCGGCTTCATGTACCTGCCGATCTATCGCGCCTGGGTCATCGCCTTTTCGCTCGTGGTCTGCCTTTCGACCTGGTTCGCCATTGAAAAGACCCGCCTCGGCGCCGTGCTGCGCGCTGCGACCGAAAATCCCGAGTTGACCCGCGCCTTCGGCGTCAACGTGCCCAGGCTGATCACCCTGACCTACGGGTTCGGCGTCGGGCTCGCCGCGTTGGCCGGCGTGCTGGCGGCGCCGATCTACCAGGTGCGGCCGCTGATGGGGGCGGATTTCATCATCGTCGTCTTCGCCGTCGTCGTGATCGGCGGCATGGGCTCGATCATGGGCTCAATCGTCACAGGCTTCGCGCTCGGCGTGGTCGAGGGGCTGACCAAGGTGTTTTATCCCGAGGCCTCCAACACCATCGTCTTCGTCATCATGGTGCTGGCGCTGCTGGTCAAGCCCGCCGGCCTGTTCGGAAAGCAGGCCTGAGATGAGCGAGCTCGAAGGCGCCAGCAGCGCCGCCGCGAAAACCCCGGCCCGCAACGGCCGCCCGTCCGATCAGATCTTTGCGCTCTCGGCCCTGGCCGTCCTGCTGGCCCTGGCGCCGCTCGCCATCTATCCCTTCGCCATCGCCCAGGCGCTTTGCATGGCGCTCTTCGCCTGCGCCTTCAATCTTCTGGTCGGCTATGGCGGGCTGCTCTCCTTTGGCCATGCGCTGTTTTTCGGCGCCGCGAGCTATTTTTCCGCGCAAGCCGCGAAAATCCTGGGCTGGCCGCCGGAGCTCGCCATAGCCGGCGCAACGCTCGCCGCGGCGATGCTCGGCCTTCTCGTCGGTTCGCTGTCGATCCGCCGCCAGGGCATCTATTTCTCGATGATCACGCTGGCGCTGGCGCAGCTTGGCTATTTCATCGCGCTGCAGGCGCCCTTCACCCACGGCGAGGACGGCATCCAGGGCATTCCGCGCGGAAAACTGTTCGGCTTCATCGACCTCGCGGGCGACCTCACGCTTTACTACGTCGTGCTGGCGATCTTCCTGTTCGGCGTTCTCGCCATCTACCGCATCGTCCACTCGCCCTTCGGGGCGGTGTTGAAAGCAATCCGGGAAAACGAGCCCCGCGCCATCTCGCTGGGCTATCGGGTCGAGCGCTACAAGCTGGCGGCTTTCGTTCTGTCCGCCGCGCTTGCGGGACTGGCCGGCGCGACCAAGGCGATCGTCGCGCAGAGCGCCACCTTGACCGACATGCACTGGACGACGTCGGGCGAGGTGATCCTGATGACGCTGGTCGGCGGCATGGGGACGATCGTCGGTCCGGTCGTCGGCGCCTTCGTCATCGTCGCCATGCAGAATATCTTCTCCACCCTGGGCCAGTGGGTCACGGTAATCCAGGGCGCGATATTCGTTCTCTGCGTGCTGGCTTTTCGGCGCGGCGTCGTCGGGGAAGTCGCGGCCTGGCTGAAGCTCAGGCTCTGACATCGGGCTTGTTGAGGAGCGAACGCGGCCACGAGCCCGTCGAAAGACCGGCGTTTTCCGACGCCCTTTCGACTTATGCGAAGAATTCTTTTGCTTAAAACCGCAGCTCAACATGTTGAGGTGCGGTGCGCTCGATTTAACGGCAGTGATCGGCGGGAAGGGGACGGCCGTTAGCCCCGCTCTCTCCGCCGTCATGGCCGTGCTCGTCACGGCCATCCACGCCAGCGTGGAAGGCAGGTTTTACAAGGCTGACACGCATGCAACGGCCGGGCGTGGATGCCCGTGACAAGCACGGGCATGACGACCCAGAGATCATGAATAGCCGTCTGCAAAGAGCCGGTTGCGGCCGGTCAGGCGGTTTCAATCTGGCTCGCAGCTACGTCCATATCTAGTGGATGTCTACGAATCCGACTGGCACGCTTAAAGCATCAGGCATCTTCCGTCGCGCAGGCGGGTTCGACGGGAACTTCCCGGCCGCGCACGGGGCCGGGATAGGCCGCGACGGCGCGGGCGATCAGCTTTTTTTCCTGCGTATGGATGAGCCACCAGCCCACGACGATGCCCAGCGCGACGAGGCCCAGGACGATGCGGCCGAGAGGTCCGGCCACACGCTCGAAAGCGTCGCCAAAGGCATAGCCGCCGAAGCCGAAGACCAGCGCCCAGATCACGCCGCCCGTGGCGTTGTAGAACAGGAACTGTCCCCAGCCGTAACGGTTCACGCCGGCCAGAAAGGCCGCGAAGATCCTGAGCACCGCGATGAAGCGGCCGAAGAAGACGATTTTCGCGCCGTGATTGTCGAACAGATACTGGCCGAGCTTGATCCTGTCGTCGGTCAGGCCGAGCCTGCGCCCATGGCGTAGCAGCAGCGGCAAGCCGTAGCGGCGTCCCGCCCAGAAGCCGATGTTATCGCCGAAAATGGCGCCGGCGGCGGCGAGAGCGATCACCAGCTTGATGTCGAGAAGCCCGGTCGCCCCGGCGAAAAGCGAGGCCAGCACCAGCGCCGTCTCGCCCGGCAACGGAATGCCCGCGCTTTCCAGTGCGACGATGCAGAAGACCGCGAGATATCCGTGCTGGGCGATCAAGGGCTTTATCGTCTCGATGAACATCGCGTTTCCCGTTGGCGCCTCCAGTCGGGAAGGCGGAATTGAAGCCCCCGATAAACCGCGGACGAGGCAAAAGATAGCCAAATAAAGGTTGCGTTTGTGTTCGCCCTTTTTATGTCGGCCGCAAGGCCGGCGCGCCTTATGGCGCCGCGCCCGCGGTTGCGTCGAGGCCGACGGGACCGGGCAACGCCGCCTTGGCCTCTTCGATCAGCCGCGCCTCATGCCTGCGGTAATAAAACCAGGAGTAGAGGATCAGCCCGACCGCCAGGGCGAGCCCGGCCATTCCCACGGGTCCGGCGATCTTGTGAAAGTCCTTGCCCAGAAAATAACCGCCGAGGCCGAACACGCTGGCCCAGACCACGCCGCCGGCCGCGTTGAACAGGAAGAAGCGCCAGGGGGCGAGCTTGTTGGCGCCCGCCAGCACGGCGGCGAAGGCGCGCAGCACCGCGACGAAGCGGCCAAAAAAGACGATGCCGCCGCCAAAGCGCATGAACATGTACTGGCCGAGCTTGAGCTTGCCCTCGTCGAGGCCGATCTTGTCGCCGTGCCGGACAAGCAGCTTCAGCCCGAATTCGCGGCCGACCCAGAAGCCGATGTTGTCGCCGAAAATCGCGCCGGCCGCGGCAAGGGCGATGATTTCGACGATGGAGCCCTCATGCGTTCGTCCCGCGAGGATCGCGGCCGTGACCAGGATGGTCTCGCCGGGCAATGGAATGCCGGAGCTTTCCAGCGCCACCAGCATGAACACGGCCCAGGGGCCATAATGAACGAGGAGGGAATGAAGATGCAGCACGCGGCCTCTTGGCGAAAAGGCCAGACTATGCAACGGCCCGAGGATGGAAAGGCCCGATCTTGACGCGATGGGCGGCGGAAGCAAGCGCTTTCGCCGCCCATTCTTCAGCTGCCCGCCTCCCGCGATCCGGCTTCGCCGCCAAGCAGCGAAAATCCATCAGGAATGCAGGATTGTCTGGACCGAACCGTCGCGCAGCACGGCTGCGCCGCCGGACCAGAACACGCGCGGATTGGCGAATTTCTCCGGCCGCGTCTCGCGCCGGACCTCGGCGCCGTCCCACGCGCCTTCGAGCGCCGTCTCGACCACCTGTTGCAGCCCCGCGAGGATCGGCATCTCATTCGTCGACATGCCCTGTTCGAGCGTTTTCTTGCGCTTGGGATCCGCCTTGCGGTCAAAATCGCACAGAAGCCGAACGATAAGGGCGCCGCGGGACAGGCCCGCGCGACGCGCCGCCGTTTCGACCCGCTGTTCCAGCGAGCCGCCGATGCAGGCCAGGGCGGCCGCGGCGACATGTTCATTCGAGCAGGAGCGGAACAATTCGGTCGTTCGCATGAATTTCTCCGAATTTCAGGGTTTCGCCAAGCCGCATGAGCGGGAGCCACCCGCTTCGTCAAACTGAGCACAATATAAGGATGCGTCGGAAACAGGCGGAGGATAACAAGCCGACCCTCTTGACCC
Source organism: uncultured Alphaproteobacteria bacterium (assembly GCA_963713695.1). GTDB lineage: Bacteria > Pseudomonadota > Alphaproteobacteria > Rhizobiales > Beijerinckiaceae > Rhodoblastus. The sequence continues at coordinate 442,940 of CAVQMU010000001.1, read as the reverse complement.
GAATCAACTTCCCGTGAAGAGCGCGGATTCGCGGGGTAAAATTCTGCGCGTTAATAGATTGTTAATCCTTTTTCGAGCCGGGGCCGTAGGCGTCGAATTTTTCGCAAAGCGCGAGGGTCTCCGCCTCCGGCAGGATGACCGGGGCCCCGGCGAGCGAGGCGAGATAATGAAGCTTGGCGATGGTTTCGAGTTCGCCGGCAAGCCAGAGCGCGCGCTCAAGGTCATGTCCGACGGCGATCATGCCGTGGCTGCCAAGCAGCACGCCATGGCGCGGCCCAAGCCCTGTTACGGCGAGGTCGGAAAGCTCCTGGGTGCCGAAAGGCGCGTAGTCCACGCATTCGATCCGCGCGCCGCCAAAGGCCGCAATCATGTAATGACTGGCGGGTATGGGACGGCGCAGCATCGACAGCACCGTGGCGTAGGGCGCATGGGCGTGGACGATCGCCCCGACATCCCCGCGCGCGCGAAAAATGTCGCGGTGAAAGCGCCATTCGCTTGACGCGCGCATGCCGGTCTTTGCGTCGCGTCCCGGCTCCTCGGCGTCAAGCGGCATGGCGACGATCATGTCCGGCGCGAGCCTGTCATAATCGACGCCGCTCGGGGTGATCAGCATGCCCTCGCCGAAGCGCAGCGAGATATTGCCTGCCGCCCCCTGGTTGACGCCGGAGGCGTTCATGGCGCGGCAGGCCTCGGCCAGTGCTTTTCGCGCGTCCTCGTCGTTGGAAAGGGCCATCACCATGTCCCGACATTGGCCGCGCTGAGCCAGGGCTCCCTCGGCGAAAGCGACTCGCCTTTTTGCAGCAATTCGATGGAAATGCCGTCGGGCGTGCGGATGAAGGCCATGCGTCCGTCGCGGGGGACGGTTGATGACCACGCCGGCCTTCGCCAGCTTTTCGCAATAGGCGTAGATATCGTCGACCTCATAGGCCAGGTGGCCAAAATTGCGGCCGCCGGAATAGTCCTCCTTGTCCCAGTTGTAGGTCAGCTCGATCAAGGGCGTGAAGGTCGCGGCGGCGCGGGCCACGTCCTCCATCGCGGCGATGAACACCAGCGTGAAGCGCCCCTTCTCGCTTTCGGTCCGCCGGACTTCGACCATATCCATCTTGTGCAGGAAAAAATCGAGGGCGGCGTCGAGATCGGCGACGCGGATCATCGTATGGAGATAGCGCAAGGTCAGCCTCCTTTTTTGCTTTTCCCTTCTACTAACATTTTTGCAGGCGATTTGGCCGCTTCCTTCAAGAAACTTGCGGATGACGCGGGCGATCTGATATTGCAGCCGCGCAAGGCGAGAGGATTTTTTCCGTGACCGATTCGGCGACGCTCAAGGAAAATGCGGCCCTCAGCTCGATCGTCGCCAGCGCCCTGCTCACGCTCGGCAAGCTGGCGGCGGGCCTCGCCTCGGGTTCGCTGGCGCTCCTGTCCGAAGCCGGCCATAACGCGCTCGACACGGGCGCGACCATCCTCACCTATTACGCGGTGCGCGAGGCCAACAAGCCCGCCGACGAAGAACATCACTACGGCCACGGCAAGTTCGAATCGCTCTCGGCCCTCGCCGAAACCGGGCTGCTTGCCGGCCTTGCCTGCTATGTGCTGGTCGCGGCCGTCCATCGCCTCTGGGAGGGCGGCGAGAAGGTCGACGCCAGCTGGCCGGTCTTCGCCGTGCTTGGCGTCTCCATCGCCGTCGACCTCGTGCGATGGCTGACTTTGCGCGCCGTGGCGAAAAAGACCGGCAGCCATGCGCTCGCCGCCGACGCCATGCATTTCGCCTCCGACCTCGTCGCCTCCACCCTCGTGCTGATCGGCCTGATCGCCAACGCCTACGGCTTTGCGCAGGGCGACGCGCTGGCCGCGGCCGGCGTCGCCGTGTTCATCGGCATAGCCGGATTCGAACTCGGGCGGCGGACGCTCGACAACCTTCTCGACACGGCGCCGCAGGGCCTCTCGGACAAGTTGCGGGCCGGCGTCCTGGCGATTCCCGGCGTGGTCGCCGTCGAAGGCGTCAAATTACGCCCCAACGGACCGCAAATCCTTGGCGAAATCACCATCGCCGTGTCGCGGACCCTGCCAATCGACCGCGTCGCCGCGATCGAAGACGCGGTGCGCGCGCGCGTTGCCGAGATTTCACCGGAGACCCAGGCGACCATTTCCGCCGCGCCCCGGGCGCTCAACGACGAGACCCTGACCGAGCGCATCATGCTGATCGCCGCACGAAAAAGGCTGGCGGTGCACCACATCATCGTCCACCACCTCGGCGACAGGGATTGCATCGCCTTCGACCTCGAAATCGACGGCGGCATGTCGCACGGCAAGGCGCACGCCATCGCCTCGGACCTCGAAGACGACATCCGCGCCGAACTTGGCGCGGAAATCGAGGTGGAAAGCCACATCGAGCCGCTGCAGGCGCACGCCCTGACCGGCCACGACGCCGACGTCGGCACGCTGACCGACGTTTCGGCCGCCCTGCGCCGCGTGGCGCTCGAGGGCGGCGTCGTTCAGGACATCCACGACGTCCGCGCCCGCCAGACCGAAGACGGCATTGTCGTCAATTTCCACGGCAGGGTCGATCCCAGCCTGTCGGTGGCTGAAACGCACGCCGCCATGGACGCCGTGGAGCGCGCCTTGCGCGAAAAGACGCCGGGACTGTTGCGGATCATCGGCCACGCCGAGCCGTTGAAGGCGCTTTGAGCGTGGCTCTCGGGACCGCATGGCCCTTGCTGACTCCCTGAGCCGTCATGGCCGTCCCCGGACGTGATCCGGGGATTTGTCCCGGCAATCATGCGGCGATACAGCGCGAAATCGGAATTGGATCTCGCGGCGGCGTGGATACCCGGCGCAAGGCGGCACAAGGCCCGGCATGACGTGAGGCGCAAGCCGCCGTTTCCTCTTCCCGCCGATCGCCAACATTATAGGGCGAAGTCAGTTGAGCCGAGCGTCCGAGACTGACCGCCAGATCTGGCGCAACAGCGATAAAATCGTCACCGCAAAATCGTCGGCTTGACCCACCATTCCGGATGGCCGCGCGAAATCGCCTTCGCCGCCGCCCCCGCCTGGCGGCAGGTCTCGAAAAGAGCGAAGCAGGTTGCGCCCGAGCCCGACATGCGAGCGAGGCGGCAGCCCCGCGCTCCCCCCAGCGCCGCAAGCACATGGCCGATCACCGGCGCGATCACGCAGGCGGCGTCCTCCATGTCGTTGCGGCCCTTTTTCAGGGCGTGCAGCAATGTCTCGAAATCCATGCCGCCGGCAATGACGGGATGCGCGCCAAGTCCATAATCATCGCCAGGCTTGAGCCCCAGTTTGGCGAAAACCGCTTTCGTCTCGACGGGCTGGCGCGGATTGACCAGCACCGCGAAAAGCGGCGGCAGTTTTAAAGCCGGCCCGAGCTTTTCCCCGACGCCCATCATCATTTTCGCGCGCGGCGCGATGCAGACAGGGACATCCGCCCCTGCTTGCCGCGCAACGTCAAAGAGAATGGCGTCGTCGGGCGCCATGCCATTGGCCTGGGCGAGCAGGCGCAACGCCGCCGCCGCATCCGACGAGCCGCCGCCGATGCCCGCGGCGACCGGCAGGCGCTTGGTCAGATGAAAAGCGCCCGACCGCAGGCCCGGCTTTTTCGCGGCAAGGGCGCGCTCCGCCTTGGCGACGAGATTGTCGCCGCCCTCGCCCGCGGCGGAAGCGGTGGGACCGTCGAGCGTCAGGGCAAAATCGCCCCCCGGCGAAAAAGTCAGGAAATCGCCGGCGCCGGCAAAGGCCACAAGACTTTGCAACTCGTGATAGCCGTCGGCGCGCCGCCCCAGGATATGCAGGGTCAGGTTGATTTTCGCCGGCGCGCGCGCCGCGAGACTTTTCTGGAAATTCATAAAGCTTTCAGTTCCGGCGCCGGGATGAATTCAGGATCGCCCTCTATGCCTGAAAACTTGCCCAATTCCCAGTCGGCGCGGGCGGCGCGGATGCGCTCGCGGCTGGATGAGACGAAATTCCACCAGATGTAGCGCGGCTCGCCCAGAATATCGCCGCCGAGCGCGACAAGCCGCGCTTTCCAGATTGTGCGCAAGGCGACTTTTCCGCCGGGGCGAAGCAGGACCAGTCGCCCCGGCTGGAAGGGAACGCCGTCGATCTCGACGACGCCTTCGATGAGATAGAGCGCGCGCTCCTCATGTTCGCCAGGCAATTCGTAAGTCGCGCCGGGAAGCATCTCGATATCGGCGAAAATACGATCCGCGAAAAGCTTTTTGCCGGCGCGCGCAGTCCGTGCAAGCCGCCTATCGCCAGCCGCAGGCTGAAGCTGTCGCCTTCGAGCGAAGGGAGGCTCGTGCGCTCGTAATGATCGAAGCCCGGATCGGTTTCTTCCGCGGAAAGAGGCAGGGCCAGCCAGCATTGAAGCCCCGCATCCGGCCGCCGAGGCGCGGAAATCGGTCGGCGACCGCTCGGAATGGACGATGCCGCGCCCGGCGACCATCAAATTGACCGCGCCGGGCGTGATGTTACTGCGCGCTGCGCAGCGAATCGCGATGAAAAGAGCTCGCCTTCGAAGCAGATAGGTGAGGGTGGCCAGGCCGATATGCGGATGCGGCCGCACATCGATCCCCGTCCCCGGCGGCAAAATCCGCGGGACCGAGTTCATCGAGGAAAATGAAGGGCCCGACCATCTGTTTTCTTGCGGCCGGCAAAGCGCGCCGCACGCCGAAGCCGCCGAGATCGCGCGCTGAGGGGATAATGACGGTTTCGACCGACGCAGGCGAGAAGTTCCGACATGATTCTGCTCCTGGCCGACAGTTGCGGCAAGGCTCTTGACTCCGCTCACTCCACGTCGAGGGGAGCCGTTCCCTTGGCGGCGCCGTCCGCGCCCTGGACAATTTTCTCGATCCGGGCCTCGGCGTTTTTCAGCAGGCCGTCGCAATGTTTCTTGAGGATTTCGCCACGCTCGTAGAGCGCGATCGACTTGTCGAGATCGACATTGCCCTTCTCGAGCGCCGAAACGATTTCCTCAAGCTCGCGCATCGCTGCCTCGAAAGTAAGGTTCGCCGCCTCGAAAGTCAGGTTGGCGGCTTCGATTGTCGGCTTGGCGGCTTCGCTCACGGCAATGTCCCGTCTTTCTGTGTGCTTCGGCCCAGAACTCTAATAACCTCGACGCCCCGGCACAAGTTCACCCTTCACGCCGAAACAGAACGCCAAGCGCCAGCATCGCTCCTGGGCAAAACGCCAAGCTGGCGTCGGGCCGCTTTACCCGGATTTAACAGCAACCCTTCTATGCTTCCCCGAGATGACCCAGCTTTTAGGGAAAGGCGCCGCCATGGCTGCGATTTTTCATGACATATTCGACGCGTGCGAACGATTTTTCCTGTCGCCAAGCAGCGAATTCTACTGGATTTACCTGGTTGCCGCCTTCTCGTATGCCCTGATTGTCTGCTTGCAGGCCACCGCCCCGGGCGCCAGCGGACTGAAGCAGGCCTTCGCCCGCGTCTTCGACCGCAGGCTATATTTCCACCCTTCTGCAGTGAACGACTACAAGATCCTTGTGATCAACATGGTCCTCCTCACGACCGCTGCGGCCATCGGGCTGACGGGCGCTTTCGCCGTCGCCGACGGTTTTGGACAGATGCTGATTGGGTTTTTCGGTCCGTCGCCGCAGCTCGTTCCGAGCCTCGCCGCCAAAATAGCCTTTACAGCCGGGACTTTCATGGTCTCGGACGCCTCGCTTTTCTGTTTTCATTGGCTGGAACATCGCGTCCCCGCCCTGTGGGAGCTGCACAAGGTCCACCATTCCGCCGAAGTATTGACGCCGCTGACCGGGCTGCGCGTGCATCCGCTCATCACTGTAATCGGCCCGGTGTTTACGTCGCTCTTGCCGGGAATAACTTATGGCGTTTTCGTCTATCTTTACGGGAGCAACGCGGCTCCCGTCACGATTTTCGGGGCCAATGCGTTCTTTGTGCTCTATTATACCTTGTTGGGCGGCCATCTCGCGCATATGCAGACGCCATTCATGTTTCCCAAGGTTTTGCGGGGCATTTTCTACAGCCCGGCGCTGCATTCGATCCATCACAGCGACAATCCCAGGCATTACGACACGAATTTCGGCTTCGTCTTTTCCTTCTGGGATCGCCTGCTCGGCACGTTGTATCTGCCCACGCCCGAGGAGCGGGCGACCCTGCGCTTTGGCCTGGAGCCCGCTGACAGGGTCGAAATGCTGACCATCAGGCAATTATACGGAACGCCTCTCCGCAATATCTTCCGGATGGGCCTCAGGGCGGTCCGGGGCGGAACCGGCGCGACGGCCGCGGGGCCTGCCAGCTGACAGCGGCGGCCGCAAACCGCCTCATCCCCTAGAGTCCCACGCGCAGTCCGGGAGCGGGACGCTCGCGCAAAACGTCGCGGCGGAAGCGGAACAGGGCGGCGGGCCGGCCGCCCGTCGCGTGCGACATTTCGCCGGTCGCCTCGGCCACGGCGGAGGCCTCGACCAGCCGCCGGAAATTCTGCTTGTGCAAATGACGCCCCGAAATGGCCTCGACCGTGGTCTGCAGGGACGTGAGGGTGAAGGTCTCGGGCATGAGTTCGAAAATGACCGGGCGGTATTTCATCTTTGCGCGCAACCGGCCCATCGCAGTGGCGAGAATGCGCCTGTGGTCGGCCTGCATGGATTCGCCGAGCAATGGCCGCCCGGTCGGCGCCCGGCGCCGGTTCGCGCCCATCGCGCACGCTTTCCTCGACCAGGCCCGCCTCGTAGAGCAGTTCATAGCGGTCGAGGACGTTTTCCTCGTCGAAACGGCCGCCGTCCTCGCCAAACAGAAGCCGCACGCGCTCCTTGCGGGAAAAGCCGCGCCGACGCGCCGAGCCCTCGGCGTCCTTGCCCTGCTCCACGAAGGCGCGCAAGCCCGGCATGATCGTCGAATCGATCAGCGCCGGCTTGCCCTGCCGCCAGTCCTCCCACGGAAAGAAGCGGTACCATTCGCGAAAGCCGGCGCCCGGCGCCGTGGCGAGGTCGTCGCCGTGGATGCGGGTGAGCGCGAGATAGCCGACCGAGACCTCGTGCGGGTCCCGGGTATCTGCGCCCGAATGGCGACCGCGGTCGCCGAACGTGTAGAGCTGCTCGACATAGCCGACGGGGACGCCGGTCTGTTCGGCGACCCAGGCGCGGAGGCCGATTTCAAAAGTGCGGTGATTGATGGGATCGAAGGGACCGGACGGCAGCGCCGCGCCGCCGCCCCCCGACGCCCCGCGCGCCACGAGAATGAGCGGCGCGTCTCCGCGCACTGCGACGATGGCGGCGGTCAGGCCGATCTCGACGGGCACATGCGGATGGAAAGTCTCTTTCACGACGCCGCCATCCCTTCAAACCGTCTCCATCCAGAAAACCTCGCCCTCGAAACACTCCGCCCCGCGGCCGATCGAATCGATGGCCGCGACCATGCGACCTTGGCGTGACAGGATTTCATCGGCAAGGGCGACGAGGCGCCGGTTGGGGGTGGCGGTCGGGGATATCAGGCGCAGATTTTCGGCAATCTCGATTTCGTCCCGCGACGTCAGGGCGCAAAGCGCGACAAAGGCGGCGGCCGTCGAGCGGCTGACCCCGGCATAGCAGTGAATGACCAGCGGCCGCCGCCGCTCCCATTGGCGCAGGAATTCGAGCAGGAACTTCGACATGCCGGGCTTCCGGCAGGACATGCCCCTCCAGCGGCGCGACGATATCGGCGAGGCCGAGAACGAGATGCCGGGCGGGCGCGATGGATCTTACACGCGGCGCCTCGGCTGGCGGGCTCAGCAGGGAGACCAGCGCTTCGGCCCGGCTCGCAGCGACGACTTCCTCGACCCTGCGCAGCGGGCATACGTAGAGACGCGACATCTAGCGCCCTCCGTCGCAGGCGCGGAACGCCTCCAGCAAAAGCGCCTGCGCCTGTTCCGGCTTCATCGGGGCGAGCAGATGCTCGATGCGGGCAAGCTCTACGTCCGGCGCCCCGAACAGTTTCAACGCCTCGTCCGCCTCGAATCCGGCAAAAAGCGTTGCCTCGAAAAACGCCGAGATACGGTCGGCGCGCTTGGTCAACCTGGCGAGCGCCGGCGGCGGATCGGGATTGAGCGAAAAACGCAGGCAGACAGCCTGCGCCAGCCGCGCCTCGACTTCGCGGTAGACTTCGCCAAGCGCCGCCTTGAACGGCGAGATCATGTCGCCGATGACATATTCGGGCGCGTCGTGCAGCAAGGCGAACAACCGCCAGCGGGCGGGCGCGCCAGGATCAAGAGCTGCGAAAATTTCGGCGACCAGCACCGAATGCTGGGCGACGGAAAAGATTTCGCCGCCGCGCGTCTGGCCGTTCCACCGCGCCACCCGCGCCAGCCCATGCGCGATATCCTCGATCTCCACGTCGAGCGGCGACGGGTTCAAAATGTCGAGCCGCCGTCCCGACAGCATGCGCTGCCAGGCGCGCGGCGGTTTTTGATGGCCGTTCATCCCCGCCTCGCCTTTTGCGCCAATTCCTTGCAGGCCTCGTGCCTGTGGCAGGACACGAGATGGTCGTTGACCATGCCGACGGCCTGCATGAAGGCGTAAATGATGGTCGGGCCGCAGAATTTGAAGCCGCGGCTCTTCAGGTCGCGCGCCATTTTCTCCGAAAGCGGCGTCTGCGCGGGCACGTCCTCCATGCTCCTGTAATGGTTGACCTTGGCGCGCCCCTCGACGAAGTCCCAGAGATAGTTGGAAAAGCCTTGTTTCGCCTCGATGTCGAGATAAAGCCGCGCCGAAGCAATCGCGCCGGTGATCTTGGCGCGGTTGCGGATGATGCCGGCGTCCTGCATCAGGCTCTCGACCTTGGCCGCATCGAAATCCGCAATTTTTTCGGGATCGAATTGCGCGAAAGCGGCGCGAAAATTGTCGCGCTTGCGCAGGATCGAAATCCAGGACAGCCCGGCCTGGAAGCCGTCGAGCAGCAGTTTCTCGAACAGGGCGCGAGAGTCGAACTCCGGCACGCCCCACTCATCGTCGTGATAGGCGAGATAGGCTGCATCGTTCCCGGGCCACGGGCAGCGGAGCCGCCCGTCGGGATGCGCCACTGCGATTCGCTTCGGGACTTCGATTTTTTTCGGAGCGGTCATGCGTCAGATGTAGCCAATCCCGCCAGACAAGCCAATGGCGCGGCCAGTGGAAGAAATTAAGGGACTCCGGAACCGGCATGAGGAACATGGCGCATAGTTCCAGGTTTTACTTGCTTGAATGCGTTGCGAAACCGCGTGGGCGGCCGCCCGCCGTCCGAAAGCTAACGATGGGGGACAGCCATGTCCGTCAAGACGTTTCTCACGATCATTTCCATTTTCGGCCTGCTGTTCGGGATCGGCGACCTGCTCATTCCCGACAGAATCGGCGTGATTTACGGCATGGAAGCCTCGCGCTCGGGCATGCTGATGGGGCGCTTCTTTGGCGTCGCCCTTTTGGGCTGGGCCCTCATTTCGTGGTTTGCCAAGGACTTCCATGACGAGAGCGACCTGCGCCACGTCCTGGCTCCCTCCGGCGTCGCGCATGTTGCGGGCATCATCGTCGCGGCCATGGGGACAATGGCCGGCGACACGAATGCAATGGGTTGGTTGAGCGTGGCGATTTTCGCGTTCGGCGCCATCGGCAGCTTCTATTTCCTGGCGGCCGCATCGCATCGCGGATTGGTCCATAATTAGGTTTGCGACGCCGCCTGAATTTGGCAGGAGGGGCAAGAGGCGCGGGTACGGCGACGTCCGGCGCCTCTTCATTTCGAGAGCGCGCGCCTTTTTCTATTACATATATTCGCATGTTCGATTATATTGAGGCGATCGTCAGCCTGCGCACGGAGCGCCCCATGATCTTCGACTGGCCCGAAACCACCAAAAAACTCTCGGCGCAATTGCGCGATCTCCGCGCGGGAGAAGGCGCGGCCGAAGTGATGAAGAGCTTTTCCGCCATGGCGCAGACCGCGACCAAGGGCGGCGCGCTCGACGCCAAGACCAAGGAGTTGATCGCGCTGGCGATCGGCGTCGCCACCCGCTGTGACGATTGCATCGCCTTCCATGGCAAGGCCGCCGCCAACCTCGGGGCGACGCCTGCGGAAATCCAGGAGACTTTGGGCATGGCGATCTATATGGGGGCTGGTCCCGCGGTCATGTACGCCAGCCACGCCTGGCAGGCCTACGCGCAATTTGCGGCCGTGAAAACCGAAGCCTGACTACGAAAGCCGCAACCGCGTCTCGCCGGTCACCAATGCCTGGCCGGCCTGCGCGGCCTCTTCCGCGCGGTCGAGCCTCAACAGGGCGAGCCCGCGCGCGCCGGCGCTCGAACCCATCACGCCGACCCGCGTCTCGCCGGCCATGACGATGGCGCCGGGCTGCGCCGGCGCGCCTTCGAGAAAGACCTTGATGACGCGATTGCGCGTCGTACCGCGATATTGCATGCGCGCCACGACTTCCTGCCCGACGAAACAGCCCTTCTTGAAGTCGACGCCGTTGAGCTGGTCCATGTCGGCCTCGTGCGGAAAGGCGTCGCCATAGACAAAGTCGACGCCGCCTTCCGGCACGCCAAGCGCGATGCGATGCGCATGATAGTCATTCAATCCTGCGTCGCCGCCGAATGTCAGCATCAGCGCATCTACGTCGTCCCGCTGCGCGAAAAGCCGCGTCCCCATGTCAGGATGCCGCGTGTCGCGCGCACCCTCGCCGACAACGCCGCCGTAAAGCGCGATCACGCCGAGATGCGCGCTCTCGTCAGTGATCTCCACCTTTGCGCGCAGCTTGTACATCGTCAGGCGCTTGATCAGGTCGGGAATCTTTTCCGCTTTCACGTCGAGCAGGATGGCGTCCGGTTCGGCCGACATCAGGAAATCGAAGAGGATCTTGCCCTGCGGCGTCAACAGCGCCGCCCAGCGCGCCTCGCCAGCTCCGAGAGTCACCACATTGCCGGTGACAAGCCCCTGCAGGAAGGCGCGCGCCTCCGGCCCGCGCACCCGCACTATTCCACGATCCGCCAAATGCGCCGCCTGCATGTCTTCCCCCCGAGAGTCTTATGTCCGCGCCTGCATTGTGTCACAAGCGCCGCCATAATAACGTGGGTATGCAAGCTTTGGTCCGCAACGCGAACAAAAAATCTTGAAAACCGTCGAGCTTGAAAGCTGCTCAGCGCGCCAGGATCAAGGCCGCCTTCGCCGCCAGGGCCGCCAGTCCGGTGCGCAGGACATCGAAATGCCCCGGCGTTTCCGCCTCCAGACTGCGATGGGTTTCGATCCAGACGGGCGTGGCGCGGGCCAGCAATGCCGAGCCTTCTTCTGTCAAGCGCAGGCGCCGCGCCCGCTTGTCATGGTCATCGACGAAAATTTCGATCAGTCCCCGTCGCGCCAGGGGCTTGAGATTGGCGGTCAGGGTCGTCCGGTCCATGGCCAGAAGGTTGGCGATCGCCTTCATAGATGCGGGCTCCGGTCGATTGACGGCGTTCAGCAGCGAAAACTGGCCGCTGCTCAGATCGAGGGATTTGAAGGCTTCGTCGAAAAACCGCGCCAGAGCGCGGGCGGCGCGCTGCGCGTTCAGGCAAAGGCATGCGTCGCGAATGGAGATGCTCGTTGCGAAAGCCGAAGCGCGGGGCGACGTCGTTGACATCGCCCAATTATGTTGATATCAACGTATTTGTCAACTTCGCGAACGCTTAGCTTCGGAGTTTCTCTTGCAAATTTCCCCCTACCTGACCTTCAATGGCGATTGCGAAGCGGCATTTACCGCCTATTCCGCCATTTTCGGGGTCAAACCGACGATCCTGATGCGTTTCAGGGATTATCCGGGACCGACCGAGACGCCGGAGAGTTTCGCCGACAAAATCATGCACGCAAGCCTCGACATTGGCGGCGCGCGCCTGATGGGCTCCGATCGATCCGACGCGCATTACGCAAAACCGCAAGGACTGACGGTTTCCGTAACCGTCGAAACGCCCCAGGAGGCGGAGCGGATTTTCAATTCCCTGTCCGAGGGCGGCCAGATCACCATGCCCATGGCCGAAACCTTCTGGGCGCATAAATTTGGCATGCTGGTCGATCGTTTCGGCATTCCCTTCAAGATCAACTGCGAAAAGCAGCGCTGAAAGGCCGGACGATGATCGACTGCCCGCAGATCATAGAGAATTTCGAACTTTGCGTCGCGCTGATACCCCTGGAGATCGAGGCCGCGCAGATCAGGTCGGTCATGCAGCCGACCCTGGCCGAATTGCGGAAAGCGGTCGCGGAGCAGGGAATCGAGCCGAGCGGGCCCTGGCTGACCCATCACCTGCAGCGGCCAGGCCAAAAATTCGTCTTCGAACTCTGCCTGCCGACGCCGCGCCCGGTCAAACCAGCCGGCCGCATGCGGCATGGCGCCATTTCAGCGCAAAGAGTGGCGCAAACCAGCTATTTTGGCGACTATTCCGGCCTGCCCGGCGCCTGGGGAGAATTTTCAGCCTGGACCGCGGCTCAGGGTTTTGCGACCCGGCGCGATTTTTGGGAGATCTACGCCATCGGCCCGGAGTCCGGCCTGCCGCCGGATCAATGGCGGACGGATTTTTCGCAGCCGCTGGCGTGACGCGAGGCGGCGCCCTGGCAAAGGTCTAGCGGCGGCAAACCCTTAAATAGGGATGCGCCGATTCCCATCCGGTATTGATGACGCGCTTGCGGAATACGCAGCGCTCTTTGCCGGCATGGTCCGCGTAGACAGTCATTTCGTGAACCATGTCGCCCTGACGGGCGTAGCGTTCGAGATAGCCGTTGGGATCATGTTTATATTGGCCGCCGGACCAGAAAGACCCGGGGTCGATCGTGCCCGGATCCTCGTCCCAATAGGTCTCTCCGCTGACCGTCTTCATGCTTTGCGCCTGCGCCGCCGGAGCGGCGAGCAGGGCAAGGCCGCAAAGCGCCAGGGGAAAGGTTCGCCAAAACCGCGGCATCATTGCACAACCCTTCAAATTACGGCGACGAGCATAAGGGCTTAAACACAAAAGAAAAGGGCCGGCGAACGCCGACCCCGCTTCCTCGAAGTTCAGTTGCGGCAGACCCGCAAATAGGGATGGTGGAATTCCCAATTGCTGTTGACCACCCGCTTGCGCCAGACGCAGCGCGCGTTTCCCGCATGGTCGGCATAGACCACTTCCGAGAAGTCCTGGGGCTCGCGGCCGTAATAGCTGAGATAGTGATGCGGATCATATTTGTACTGGCCGCCGGACCAGTACGCGTCGGGCGCGACCGGGCCGGGATCGCCGGTCCAGTAGGATTGGCCATTGACGGTCCGAATGCTCTGCGCCTTTGCGATGGGCGCCGCCGCGAAGGCGGCGACCGCGAGGGCCGCGGCGGTCGCGGCCGCGCCGCGAACGAAAGCTGATGACGTTTTCATCGAAATCTCCCTTCAAGGCGTCGCCGCCTGGTCCTGCGCCATGGCGCCAAGCGCGACGCTTTATACATTCCAATGTCCGGGCAGTCTTGATGGTTGCAGCCCCGAGCGCCTTTCACGACCTGCCGCGGGCTAAAATTTTTTTAATTGAAATCAACCTCAAGCAGCGCTTCAGTCGCCGAACAGGCGCTCGAAGATATTGCGGTTCTGTGCGGCCTGGCGCGGACGGCCGCGCGGCGCGTCGGGGATGTCTTCGGGCGGAGTCGGCTCGTCGTCGCGGTCAGGCGCAGCGGCCGCCCCGCGCCCGGCGCCGCCGAGCACGACGGGCGACGCGGGATTGCTGGTGTCCATGTGAACCGTCGGCGGCGGGGCCGCGCCGGGATCGGGCGTCGCCTGCGGCCATAGCGAGGCCGCCGGGCCCCCCGCCAGACTTTCGCTGCGCCAACCGCCCGTCGGCAGGCCCGCGACCACCATGCCCTTCAGCGCGTCGCGCATGTAATGCGACCATATTTCGACCGGCAGATTGGCGCCGGAAGCCTTCCTGGTGGGCGAATTGTCATCATTGCCCAGCCAGACGCCGGTAATGAGCTGGCTGGTGTAGCCGACGAACCAGGCGTCGCGGTAATCCTGGCTGGTGCCGGTTTTCCCGGCGGCCTCCCAGCCCGGCAGGTCGGCTTTTCTCGCCGTGCCGATGATCAGCGTCTGCTCCAGCATCGAATTCATCATCGCCACGAATTGCGGCTCCACGACGCGGCCATTGCTGGATCCCTTGCGCGCATAAAGCAGCTTGCCATCGGCCGTGCGCACCTTGGTGATGATATGCGGCTGCACGCCGATGCCGCCGTTGGCGAAGGGCGCATAGGCCGAGACCAGCTCCAGCGGCGTGACCTCCGACGTGCCCAGCGCGATCGAGGCGTTGGGCTGCAGTTCCGAGGCGATTCCGAGCCGGTGCGCCGTGTCGACGATGGCGCGTGGGCCGACTTCGAGCCCGAGCCGCACTGCAACGGTGTTGAGCGACATGGCGAGCGCCGTCGTCAGATTGACCTGGCCCATGTATTTGTGGCTGGCGTTTTCAGGCCGCCATCCCTTCACGTCGATGGGCGCGTCATCACGCACGGTGTCGGGCGTAAGCCCGTGTTCGAGCGCGGTGAGATAGACGAAGGGCTTGAAGGAGGAGCCGGGCTGGCGATGGGCGGAGACGGCGCGGTCGAACTGGCTGTCCTCGTAGCTGCGGCCGCCGATCAGGGCGCGGATGGCGCCGGTTCCGTCGATCGAGACCAGCGCGCCCTGCGACACGTCGAATTTGGCGCCCTGCTTGCCGAGCACGTCGCCGACCGCACGGTCCGCCGCCGTCTGCATCCTGGGGTCGATCGTCGAGGTGACGACGATGTCCTCGTCAATGGCGCCGATCGTGTCGTCGAGCACGTCCATCACGTAATCGGCGGCGTAATTGGCCGAGCCGCCAGCCCGCCCGCGCGCCGGCGTGGCGGGATGCGAAAGGGCGACTTTCGCCATGGCCTCGGTGATATGGCCTTCCTGCGCCATGGCGGCGATGACCTGGTTGGCGCGCTCGGTCGCCGCCGACAGATTGTGATTGGGCGCGAGTTTTGTGGGCGCCTTCATCAGCCCGGCCAGCATGGCGGCTTCCGGCAAGGTCACGTCTTTTGCGGGATGGCCGAAATATTTTTCCGCCGCCGCGTCGACGCCATAGGCGCCCGAGCCGAAATAGACCCGGTTCAGGTAGAGTTCGAGAATCTGGTCCTTGGAATATTTGTGCTCCAGCCAGAGCGCCAGGATGGCCTCCTGGATTTTTCGCGAGACCGTGCGTTCCTGGGTCAAAAACAGGTTCTTGGCCAATTGCTGGGTCAGCGTCGAGCCGCCCTGCATGCCGCCACGCCCGAGGGCGTCGCGCATCAGCGCGCGGAGAACGCCGACGGGATCGATGCCCCAATGGCTGTAGAAACGGCGGTCCTCGATGGAGACGAAGGCTTTTGGCAGATAGGGCGGCATGTCCTGCAGGCGAATCGCCGCCCCGCCGGTGTCGCCGCGATTGGCGAGCAGGCTGCCGTCGACGGCGAGCACCGCGATATTCGGCGGGCGCTTGGGCACCGCGAGTTGTTCAATATGCGGGAGTTGCGAGCCGTAGTAGACGAAAACGCCGCCTGCGCCGATCAATCCCCAGATGGCCAGAACAAAGCCCCAATAGACCAGCCCGCCAAGCAGCGAGCCCTTGCGCTTGGCCGGCCTGGACTTTTCTGTCTTTTCCCTTGCCACGGGCTTGCCCTTGACGGCCTTTTCGGCCTTGCCCTTTTTCCGGGTCTCGCGCGGCTCGACTTCGATGCGGGAGGCGTCATCGGATTCGGAATTGGCGTTGAATGTGGGCTCGATGCGCTCGCCGCCCGATTTCTTGCGCGCCATGATTCCTTTATCCAGCTCCTGAGGGAGAGAAGCGTTCTTCATGCTAAAACGGGCGGATTAAGGGCCAGTTAACTGTTTTTTCTCCGGCTGGCCACCCTGTTTTCTCCCACAGGGCGCGCCAGTCGGGGAAAACTTTGCGCAAACTTGGGGCAAAACCCGCTCCCCTCCTTGCTTTGCCGGCCAAGGCGCTGCAAAGTTGCGCCCCCGAAAACGCCAGTTTGTGAAATCCGGATCGCCGCCCCATGAAAGTCACGCTTGAGAGATCGGCTCTGCTTAAATCGCTCGGTCACGTCCATCGCGTCGTCGAGCGGCGCACGACGATTCCGATCCTCTCCAACGTCCTGCTCTCGGCCAACGGCTCCAGCCTGCAGCTCAAGGCGACCGATCTCGACCTCGAGGTGACCGAATCGGTCCCCGCCGACGTGGGACAGGCGGGCGCGACGACCCTGCCGGCCCATACGCTCTACGAAATCGTGCGCAAGCTGCCCGACGGCGCGCAGGTCTCGCTGGAGACCGGAGCGGACAGCGGCCAGCTGCAATTGCGTTCGGGCCGCTCGCGCTTCAACCTGCAATCGCTGCCTGAAAGCGACTTCCCCGATCTCGCGGCGGGCGAACTGACGCACAGGTTCAAATTGCCCGCGGGCGACCTCAAGCGCCTGATCGACAAAACGCAATTCGCCATTTCCAACGAGGAGACCCGTTATTACCTGAACGGCGTCTACATGCATGTCGCCGAGACCGACGGCGTCGCCTTGCTGCGGGCGGTCGCGACCGACGGCCATCGCCTGGCGCGTCTGGAAACCCCGGCTCCCGCGGGCGCCGCGGGAATGCCCGGCGTGATCGTGCCGCGCAAGGCCGTGGCGGAAGTGCAGAAACTGATCGAAGACCCGGAAATGGAAGTCGGCGTCGAGCTTTCCGCCCAAAAGATCCGCTTCACCCTGGGCGCGGTCGTTCTGACGTCGAAACTGATCGACGGCTCCTTCCCCGATTACGCCCGCGTCATCCCCGCCCATAACGACAAGTTCTTGACCGTCGAGCGCCGGGATTTCGCCGACGCGGTCGATCGCGTCTCGACCATTTCGTCGGAACGCGGCCGCGCCGTGAAGCTGGCCGTTTCCGAAGGCAAGCTCGTCCTGTCCGTCACCAATCCGGATTCCGGCTCGGCGGTCGAAGAGCTGGAGGTCGATTACAACGCGGCGCCGATCGAGATCGGCTTCAACGCCCGCTACCTCATCGACATCGCCAACCAGCTCGACAGCGACACGGCCCTGTTCAAGCTCAACGATTCGGGATCGCCGACCATCGTGCAGGACCGCGACGGCGCCAGCGCGCTTTATGTGCTGATGCCCATGCGTGTGTGACGATCGGGGTCGAGTGGATAAATCTGACGCTTGGCGCCGACAGCGAATGTCGCAGAACGGCGGCAAGCGGAAGGCCGTTAGCCCCGCTCTCTCCGCCGTCATGGCCGTGCTCGTCACGGCCATCCACGCCAGCGTGGAAGGCAGGTTTTACAAGGCTGACACGCATGCAACGGCCGGGCGTGGATGCCCGTGACAAGCACGGGCATGACGACCCAGAGATCATGAATAGCCGTCTGCAAAGAGCCGGACGCGGTCATTGCGTCACGTCACCAAGCGCGTGATTTTCAGCCACTCAATGCGCGACTGAGAAACGTCCGCGCGGCGCCCGGCGGAAAATTTTCAATCCAACCGGCGACCTCGAAACCGCATTTGCGATAAAATTCCAGCGCGCCCGCGTCGAACGTGTCGAGATAAATCCCGACGCAATTGTTTTCGCGCGCAAGCTTTTCCGCCTCCGCCAGCAGCGCCCGGCCGATCCCCTTTCCGCGCCATTCTGGCTCCAGATAGAACTGGCCGATATAAAGCCAGCGCCAGTGGATCACGCCGTTGATCCCGCCGATCCAGCCGCCATCCGCCGCGCACGCCGACAGGGCGAAGGTTTTTTCTTCACGCCGGCCATGGGTCGCCGCGACCTCCCGACCGAGCCTTTCCGCCGTCGCCTTCGACGCATCCTGCCCCGGCGTTTCCCGGGCGATGCAAAAGGGCTTGGTCGGGGCAGGGTTTTTTGTCATTGATTCCGGCATGAGAAAAAGACTGACGCTCCTGCTCGCACTCTCGCCGCTAACGCCGCTCGGCGCAACGGCCGAGCCCGCCTGCGGCGCCGCCGTCCAGATCGCTGCGCCCATCGACGGTCCCTTGCATCCGTTCCAGCGGGTTGAGGACTATCGCTCCGTGCTGGAGGCCTGCCGGAGGGAGGGCGAAGCCGACAGGCTGGCGATCCGCAGGATGCGCGTCGATGACGAAAAGCTGCTGCTGGCGGTCGATCCGCAAAGCCTCGAAACCAGGCTCGAACGCGACGCCTGCTGGACCTGCGTCTCCACCACAGCCGAGCAGCAGGCGGGAACCCGCTACATCCGGGCCGTCAACGACAATTCCTCAAGACCTGGCAAGAAACTGCGCCCCGACGCCACCTGGCTCGAAAACGCCGGCTTGACCTCCGGGCGCGGCGCAGGCGCCTTCGTCACCGGCGATCTCTGCCCCTCGCGCAAACCGCTCGACCGCTCCTTCCTGCAATCGCTCGAGCAGCCGGGAGCGGCAGCCACGCCCATCGCCCTGTCGATCAGCGGCGTGTGGGTCAGGCAACATCCCGAGGATTTCGCCTGGCTTCGGCGGGAAAAAGCGGAAGGAAGACTCGACATCGCCTTCGTCAACCATTCCTTCAACCATCGCTACCAGCCCGGCCTGCCCGACGCCGAAAACTTCCTTCTCATGCCGGGAACCGATCCCCGGCATGAAATTCTCGACGTCGAGAGGCTGCTGATCGCCAATGGCGAGACGCCCTCGGTTTTCTTCCGCTTTCCCGGCCTGGTCTCCGACCGCGGCTGGATGGAAACCCTGCGTCAAGACCACCTGATCCCCCTCGGCGCCGACGCCTGGCTGGCGCTGTCGCAGAAACCCGGCCCCGGCGCGATCGTGCTGGTCCACCCGAATGGCAACGAGCCGCTCGGCCTCGGCGATTTCAAGAGATTGCGCGAAAAGAACGCCCTGCCGCAGCCGTTGCGGCCGCTTATCGAAGCGCCGTAATTCCCGGCCGCTTCAACACGCCCTCAATGAAGGCGATGCTGTCGTCGAGCACCGGCGCGCGCCAGCGAAAAGGCCTGGAGATCGCCAGCACCAGCGCGATATGGCCGATGCCCGGATAGAGAATCTTCTCGACGGGAACGCCGCGCGTGCGCAAGGCCGCCTCGAGTTCGTCGGCATTATAGGGCGCGACCACATCATCATCCGCGCCGCGCGCCAAAAACATCGGCGGCGCGTCGGGCGATGCGAAAGCCACGGGACGCGCCGCGTCGGCGCGACCTGCCGCGGCGGTGAAAATATCCTTGGTCCTCGGCCAGGTCGTCGGATCGAAGGCATAGGGTCCGGCGAGGCCGACCACCACGGCGGGACGCGGCGCGCCGGGGGCGTCGCGGTCGAGATATTCCGGATCGAGCGCCAGCAGCGCGGCGATGTAGGCGCCTGCGGAATGACCCATCAGCGCCACCGGCAGCTTTTCCGCGCCCGCGTTGAGATGCCGATCGACAAAGCCGTAGGCGAGCGCCGCATCCTCCATGAAATCGGGGAATGCCGCCGCCGGATAGAGCCGGTAATCGGGGATGACCGCGGTAAAGCCGCGCGCCGCCAGCGCGGCGCCGACGAAGCGGTACATGGCCCGCTCGCCGCTGCGCCAGCCGCCGCCATAATAGAAGATGACGACGCCCCGGTTTTCGCGCCCGGCTTCCGGGCTGTAAATGTCGAGTTTTTGCCGTTCCAGCGGACCATAGGCGAGGCCGCGCGCGACAATGACGCTCCTTTCCGAAACCAGCGCATTGAACAGGGCGCTCGAATAGGTGAAGTCCGTGTCCGCATCGACCCGCGCCTCGAACAGCGCCGCGAGGGCGCCGATCGCGGCAACGCCTGCAAGCAATGCCCTTTTCCTCATCTCCCGACCATCTCCGCGTCCGCCCGCCCGTCATCTCATACTTTCCCCGGCCGGAAAAGTTTCCTCGAGACGCTCCAGCGAAGCATTGCAGGAACGGAGCGCGTCCGGCGACGTTGGAAGAGATCATGTCGCGCGGAAGGCGCGGCCGCCGAAGGGGGATCCTGTCATGCTTCATTACACGCTGGTTTTCCTGGTCATTGCGCTGATCGCGGGCGCCCTCGGATTTGGCGGCGTCGCCTCTGCCTCCGCTTCCATCGCGCGCATTCTCTTCGCCTTGTTTTTGGTGCTGTTCCTCGTTTCGCTGGTCTCGCAATACCTCGGCCACGCCTAAGCGCGCCCGTGGCATGCCCGTCAGGTTGGAGCCATGAAATATGTCGACAAACGCCTTCTCGCCTACAATGTCGCGCTGGCGACGACAGCGGCCGCCCTCCTGGTCTGGATATCGCTCGAGGCGAGAGACTATGCGCGGACGGTCGACGATGACCTGCGGCTCGCCACCACGAGCGCCAGGGCCGACCGCGCCCTGGCTGACCTGCTGGTGACGACGCTCGAAGCGGAGACCGGGCAGCGCGGCTATTTGCTGACCCAGAAGGAAACGTTTCTCGACGACCTCAGCGCCGCACGCCAAAGGGCGCTGGCCGACGTCGAAAATTATCGGACGCTGCGCGAAACGCTTGGCGAGAAGGCGCCGCCGGTCGAGGCGCGTTTGCAGGACGAGGCGAGCGCGAAATTCGCCGAGCTGGCGCAGACGGTCGAGCTTGCGCGCAGCGGCAAGCTCGACGACGCCCTTGCCATCGTCCGCGAGGAGAGCGGCGCTGAGTCCATGCGGCGAATCCGCGCGACCGTAGAGGAGGCGCGCGCAAAATTGACGGTTTTCCGCGATCATTATCGCGCCGAATTGAGCGTCACCGCGATGAGGCTGCGCCAGACGACGCGGGAAGGCATGTTCGGCATTCTCTTCCTGTCGGCCCTGGCGATCGTCACCATCACCTGGCACACGCGCAAGCTGATCCGCGTGCGACAGGACTTGCACGAGGCCAACCACCAGCTCGAAACGCGCGTCAAGGAACGAACGCGCCAGCTCGTCCGCTCCAATGAGGACATCCAGCGCTACACGCATATCGTCGGCCACGACCTGCGCGCGCCCCTCGTCAACATCATGGGCTTCACGAGAGAGTTGGAGAACGCCAGCCAGGTGCTCAAGGCTTGCGTCGACGCCTCGCGTGCCGGACAACCCTTTGACCGGATGGACGAAGTCTATGCCGCCGTGGACGAGGACGCGCCCGAGGCCCTGCGCTTCATCCACGCCTCGCTGTCGCGCATGGACATGCTGATCGCCGCGGTGCTGAAACTGTCGCGGCAGGGCCTCGCGACACTGCACCCGCAGCGCATCGACATGCGCGAACTCGTCGAGGACTGCCTGTCGCAAATCCGGGCGCGGCTGGACGAGCGCGGCGGCGAGGCGACCATCCTGCCGCCGCTGCCCGACATTGTCAGCGACGTCGTCGCGTTGAAGCAGATCTTCACCAACCTGCTCGACAACGCCGTCAAATATTTCGCGCCCGAACGGCCTGGCCGGATCACGGTCAGCGGCGGCGCGAGCGGCGCGCTGGCCTATTTCGAGGTGCGCGACAACGGGCGCGGCGTCGCGCCGCAGGACCAGCAGCGCATCTTCGACCTGTTCCGCCGCGCCGGCGCGCAGGACCAGCCGGGCGAAGGCGTCGGCCTTGCCCATGTGCTTTCGCTGGTGCGCCGGCTCGGCGGCGAAATCAAGGTGGAGTCCGACGGCGCGAACGGCGCGGCGTTCCGCTTCTCGCTGGCGCGCGACCTGGAGGCGGCGATGATCGAGAACGGGAACGCGGAGCAATGATGGCGAGGGAGGCCAAGCCGGTGGTGATCGTGATGATCGAAGACGACGAGGGACATGCGCGGCTGATCGAAAAACATATTCGCCGCGCCGGCGTGACCAACGAGATCATCGGATTCCGCAACGGCGCCAGCGCGCTCGATTTCCTGCTTGGCGAAGGCGCCCGCGCGCGGCTGCACGAGCCCTGCCTGATCCTGCTCGATCTGAACTTGCCTGACATGACCGGCATCGAAATACTCCGGCGGATCAAGGGGGACGGGCGCCTGCGCCGCTCGCCGGTCATCGTCCTGACCACCGCGGACGACCAGCGCGAGATTCAGCTCTGTTACGATCTCGGCGCCAACGCCTACATCACCAAGCCGCTGAACTGGAACGATTTCTCCAACGCCATCCGGCAGCTGGGACTGTTCCTGTCCGTCATGCAGGTCCCGGAGGTCTACTGACATGCCCGATGGCGCCGAGACCTACGACCCGATCCGCGTCCTCTACATCGACGACGATCCCGGCTTCGCACGGCTGGTAAGCAAGGGACTGGAGCGGCGTGGCCACGGCCTCATCCATGTCGCGACGGGCTGCGAGGGGCTGGAGCGTCTCTCGGCCGGCGGCGTCGACGTGATCGCCCTCGATCACACGCTGGCGGGCGAGACCGGCTTCGACGTGCTGGCGCGGCTCGGGCCGCGCGGACGCCGCCCGCCCGTTGTCTATGTCACCGCCGCCCTCGACGCGCGCACGGCGATCGAGGCGATGCGCGCCGGCGCCGACGATTACGTCATCAAGGACTCCTCCCCCGACTTCTTCGAATTGCTGACCGTCGCGATCGAGAAGGCGCTGGAGCGCTGGCGGCTGCAGAAAATGCGCGAGCGCGCCGAGGCGGAGGTGCGCGCCTCGCGCGATCGCGCGGAAACATTGCTGCGCGAGGTCAATCATCGGATCGCCAACAGTCTCGGCCTCGCCGCCGCCATGGTGCGAATGCAGGCCGGGGCCATGAAGGACCCCGCGGCCGTCAGCGCCCTGCAGGAAACGCGGCGGCGCATCGTCGCCATCGCCGCCGTACATCGCCGGCTCTATGTGTCGGAAAAATTCGGCCAGGTCGAAATCGACGACTATCTCGCCCATTTGACCCGCGAGCTCGAAGATTCGCTTCGCGATTCCGACCACGACCACGCCATCGCGCTGTCAGCGGAAAAATTCGCCGTGTCGATCGAAAAGGCGGTGTCGCTCGGCGTGATCGTCGGCGAACTCGTGACCAACGCCTTCAAATACGCCTATCCGCGCGAGCAGAAAGGCGAAATCCGCGTCCAGGTCGGGCGCGGCGGCAATGGCGAGGGCGTGTTGACTGTCGCAGACGATGGTTGCGGCTACGATACGTCAGCCCCCTGCCAAGGCACGGGGCTGGGCGCCAAAATACTTTCCGGCATGACCCAGTCCCTGGGAGCGACTTATGAACAGGCGGTGGGTCCCGAGGGCGTCCGCACGCGCCTGGAGTTCAAGATTTCGTGATAACCGGGATTTCGTGGCCTTAGCCGCAGGCGATGATCTTCTTTTTGACGTGGCCGCCGGACTTGTCGCGGGACTGCTGGTCAGCCAACGCCTGATCCTTGTCTTCGTGCGGGGGAACAAGGCAATGCTCCGGAAGCTGGGCGTCCGTCGCAATCGCCATGATGATCGGCTTGGGACGGTCGATGTGCCCAATGATCGTCGGCTTCGCCGGACGAAAGGCCAAGGCGGACAACCCGGCTCCGATCGCCAGAACCAGCAGCAAGCGGAAAATTGGTTCGTACCTACGCGACATGCTCCGCCCCCTTGAGCTAGCCATTGACGCTTCAACCGGGCGGCGCGACAAAAGTTCCTCGCAGAAAACGCCTGTGACGCTCAAGTTCGGAAGGATGGGAAATGGTTGACGAGGCCAAGTCGATGGAGGCCGGATCGGGGTCGACCCCCGACGCGATCCAGCCGCATGGCTGGATGATCGTCTGTGACAACAGGGCCGTGACAGTGCGCCGCCATTCCGCCAATCTTGGCGATCTCTTCCCCGGCGGCCCCAAGACCTTTCTTGGCGCGAACCTGCGCGACATCATCGGCTCGGAAGCCTCGCATGCGCTGCGCAACGCCCTGTCGCGCTTTGCGGGACCCGCGCGGCCCGCCCTGCTGCCGGGGCTGTCGCTAAAAGGCTGCGACGGCGCCTTCGACTGCGCGGTCTATGCCGCCGATGATGAAACCATTGTTGAAATCGAGCGCGCCGCGCCCGGCGACCCGCGCGCGATCTTTGACCGGGCGCGCGCCATGATCGAACGCGTCGCCGTCTTGCAGGAGCTCGACAAATTGCTGCAGGCCTCGGCGCGGCTGATTGGCTCGCTGTTGCTCTACGAGCGGGTCGTCGTGCTGCAGATCGCCCCCGATGGCTCGATGCGCTCGATCGTCGACCCGAAGGGCCGCGAAAAACCGGCGCCGCCCGCCAAAGTCATGACGCTTCCGGCCGAGACGCGCCGGCTCTATCGCGACGGCCGCATCCGCTTCATCGTCGACGCCGGCGCCGAGCCCGCCGCCCTCCTCAGCCTGCCCGAACTCGACCGGCCCGATCTCGGCTTCGCCCATCTGGTCGCCCCGAGCCCCGACGAATCCGAAAGACTGCGGCGCGACGGCCGCGTGGCCTCCCTGTCGCTGGCGATCATCGTCGACGGCGAATTATGGGGCCTGATCCAGTGCAACGACCATGCGCCGAAAAATCCGGGCATGGATCTGCGGGCCGTCGCAGAATTGTTCTGCAATTTCTTGTCGCTGCAGGTCGAAATCCTGCTGCAGCGCGAGGAGCTCAAGGAGCTGCGGAGTTTGCGAGGCGACGCTGCGCAAGGGTTTTGCGCGCAGGACGCCGGACCGCGCAGCCCGCTTCGCGTGATGATCGTCGAAGACCAGCCGCTGATCGCAATGGACCTTGAAGCCGAACTCATGGAGAACGGCGCCGAGGTCGCATGCCTCGCCACGAGCGCGGCGCAGGCCCTCGCCGCGCTCGACCGCGTCGCCATCGACGCCGCGGTGCTCGATTTCGACCTCGACGGAGAAACGTCGGACGGCGTGGCGGCAGAGCTGGAACTTCGCGGCATCCCCTTCGTTTTCGCCACGGGCCATGGCGATGCGAACGGCGCGCCGGCGCGCTTCGCCGGGCATGCGGTGACGCACAAGCCATATGACGCCCTGAAAATTCTGGCCGCGTTGAACGAGGCCGTTGCGAAAGGGCTACAGAATGAACGAGGTGAAATTCCGCACACGTGAGCCCCGTCTCGCGCCGCGCCGGACGAAGCTCGAAATTCCCGGCTGGGCGGGCGAGCGCGAGCCGCGCGCCGACGGCTCGCAGGAATATGGCTGGCATTGCACGCCCTTCTCGGAAAGCGCGCAATACGGGATCGAATTGTTCTATCCCTACGACAATGAGCTCGTCGTCAGCCTGCAAGACGGCCAGTTGCGCCTTGATGGCGATTTCGGCCCCTGCCCGGAAGAGGGGCTGCAATGGCCGCCCTTCCGCAATTTCGGCACGAAATTCTACACATACCAGATCCTGCTCGACCTGAAGGTCGAGCCGGGCTTCGCCATCCGGACGGAACCGCATCCGCGCTTCTACACCGACAGCACCGATACGTGCCCGATCGCCGTGCCGGCGCTGATCCGCAACTGGTGGCCGATGATGTATTTCTGCGTCTTCAAATCGCCGGCAGAAGGCCGCAGGCACGTTTTCCGGCCAGGCGAGCCCTTCGCTCAGGTGATCGTGATCCCCGAGGAAGCGCCTTTCGACCTCGTCGAAATGGACCGCGAGGAAGCGGCGGAGCGAGAAATGCGGGGCTTGCGCATCCACGCGAGCCGCGACCGCCTGTCAGAAGGCTCGCGCTGGCAATCGCGCACCGACACCGTTTTCGACGGCACCTATCGCTTCATGGCGCGCGCGGCCAAGGCGCAGGAAAAGTCACAAAAATAAAAATGGCGTCTCCGAAAATGAAGCGGCCGGGGAATGCCCCGGCCGCTCTGGCGTCACCAGTGATGATGGTGATGATGGTGGTGGTGATGGCGCCGGCGCCACCAGCGGTGATGGTGATGATGATGGTGGTGGTGATAGGCCAGCATCTGGCGGTTCGCCCCTTCCTCCCCGGCGGCGGGCAAACCGGTCTCGTCGATCTTCGCCAACAGGACCGATGCGTTGGGCACCGGCTGCAACAATTCCGCGAAACTCTGCGCCTGCAAGACATCGTTCGGCGTTGGCGCGGCCGCGACGGGCGTCGCCCCCACGGCGGCCAGCGCTGCGGCGCCGATCATCCCTGCAATCCTGCTTTCCATGACTTCTCTCCCTGGCAAATTGGCGGAGCTCAAACTTTGCAAATCAAGCGCCTAGCTCGATCAGCGCCAACGCGTCGGCGAGGTTTGAGTTCCGTGTTTTCGGGAGGCGGAGAGCGGGCGACAGGCGGGTTCGCGACATGTCGCGATCAGCCCGCCGATCAAATCAGGCAGCCTGGCCGCAGCACTTCTTGTATTTCTTGCCCGAGCCGCAGGGGCAGGGATCGTTGCGGCCGGGCTGCGCGCCGAGCACCACCGGCTGGCTCTTGATGCTCAGCTCCTGGGCGAATTGCCAGAGATTGTCCTGGGGATCGCGGGCAAAGAGCGACTTTTCCTTATGGGTCAATGTCTTGCCGTCGCGGCTGAAATGGGCGGTGAAGGTCACCGTGCCCGTCGCATCGCCCTCGAGCCCATTTTCGGTCTCGACGATGTCGAGGCCGAGCCATTGCGACTTGCGCGCCCATTCGCTCGTTGAGTCGCGGTTGAAGTCCTTGCGCTGGTCGGGCGACAGGGTCTCGAAGAGATAGTCGATGTCGCCCTTCACGAAAGCGCTGTAACGCGACCGCATCAGCGCTTCCGCGGTGGGCGGCGCCTTTTGCCGGGCGAGATAGGGGCCGCAGCAGGCGGCAAAGTCGAGTTTTTCTTGCGCCGAGGCGCGGCAGGGGCAGGTTTCTTGCGTCATGCCGCGCAAACTAGAGGTTTTCCGCGCGAAGCGAAACCCGCCTGACACCAGAAAAAAGCCCGACCCTGAAAATGTCAGGGCTTGGCGAAATTCTCGACGTTCAGAGCGCCAAAGGGCGAAGCCGAGGGCGTTGTCGCGCCTGCAGGCGCAGGAGGCGTCGGCCCTACCGTCACCGGGACCGTATGTACGATGACCGGCCGAGACGGAGCGGATCCGGTCGGAGCGGCTGCGACCGGCGGCGGCGCAAGAACCGGCGGCGGCGCAGATACCTCGGCGTCCGCGTCCCGCATGTCGGGCGCGGCTGGGGGCGGAACATCCGGCTTTTTCGCGCGCGCGCGTCTTGGCGCGATCGCTGGTTTGGCCGCCTCGGGTTTTGCGTCCGCCGCGGGATCAGCCGCGGCATCGGTTTCGGGCGCCGCCTTGGCGGCGTGCGAGGGAGCCCGCTTGCCGGGCCCGGCTTTGACAATGCCGAGAGTGACGGCTTCCGCGCGATCGATGCAGACCTGTTTCGAAACACGGAAGATTTGGCCGGACGGGCAGTCCGCCGCTTCCGCTGTCCCGGCGTCTGGAAGCCAGACTGCGGCAAGCAGCGCCAGCGCCAGCGCGGGGGCCTTGCGGGGAAGGGCGATGGGGAAGAAAAAACCGTTCATATCCGGCCATCTAAAGGTTGAACGGGGCATTGTTGCAGAGAGGGCGTGACCGAAATGAGGCGGGTTTCGCCCTGTCAACAGGGACGCGCGGCTGGAATGCGCGCGGCCGGGCTTGCCTTTTGCGCCGCCGCGCCGCATACGGCGCTGAATTCTTCCATCCTTCAGGCGAGCGTCGATCATGGGTTTCAAATGCGGTATCGTCGGCCTGCCCAACGTCGGCAAGTCGACCCTTTTCAACGCCCTGACGCAGACGGCGGCCGCGCAGGCCGCCAATTATCCCTTCTGCACCATCGAGCCCAATGTCGGCGACGTCGCCGTTCCCGACCCGCGCCTTGTGGTCCTGACGAAAATCGCTGGATCGAAGGAAATCATTCCCACGCGCCTGACCTTCGTGGACATTGCCGGCCTCGTCCGCGGCGCATCCAAGGGTGAGGGGCTCGGCAACCAGTTCCTCGCCAATATCAGGGAATGCGACGCCATCGCCCATGTCGTGCGCTGCTTCGTCGACGGCGACATCACCCATGTCGACGGCGAGGTCGATCCTATCCGCGACATCGACACGATCGAGACCGAACTGATGCTGGCTGATCTCGACTCGCTGGAGAAGCGCGTCGGCAATCTCGAAAAGAAGGCCAAGGGCGGCGACAAGGACTCGAAGGAGCAACTCGATCTCGTCAATCGCTGCCTCGTGCTGCTGCGCGAGGGCAAGCCGGCCCGCCTCGTCGAAAGGGCGCCGGAGGAGCGCAAGACCTTCTCCCAGCTGGGCCTGCTGTCCTCGAAGCCAGTGCTCTATGTCTGCAACGTCGAGGAGGCCTCCGCCGACGCGGGCAATGAATTCTCACAGAAGGTTTTCCAACGGGCGGCGGAAGAGGGCGAGGTCGCCGTTGTCGTTTCCGCGCAGATCGAAAGCGAGATCGCCGTCATGCCCCCGGGCGAGCAGAAGGATTATCTCGAAGCCGTGGGCCTGGACGAGCCTGGCCTCAACCGCGTGATACGCGCGGGCTACGGCCTTTTGCACCTCATCACCTATTTCACCGTCGGCCCCAAGGAGGCCCGCGCCTGGACCATCGAGAAGGGAACGAAGGCGCCGGCGGCGGCGGGCGTCATCCATTCCGATTTCGAGAAGGGCTTCATTCGCTCGGAAACCGTCGCCTATGACGATTACGTCGCCTTCAACGGCGAGGCCGGGGCGCGCGAAGCCGGAAAATTCCGGCTTGAAGGCAAGGACTATGTCGTCGCCGACGGCGACGTGCTGCATTTCAGGTTCGCCAATTGACGAAGTCGGGCCTATTCTGGAGGCGCTTGAGCAATAGAGCTTCCGCGCCCCAGTTGGCGGCTTGAGAGAACCTCATTTAATTACAGTATTCTAAGCAAGCGAAGGCGCTTTGCCGATTTTTTCGATGCGCTCGCGGCTTGCGAGCGCCCAAAAAAACGGTTAACTTTCCGTTAATTACAGTTCAAAGCGTCCGTTGTTGAGTTATCAACATGAAAAACAGCGATTTTCTACGTTGTGCGGTTTTTGGCCCGGGGTTGCGCCGGAGCCTGCCCATCATTGTGCGGCATAGCCTCCTGATCTGCACGCTGCTGTTGTGCGGCGCCTTTCCGGCGCCGGCCAGCGCCGGCTATTATGAAGACCTTTTCGGCATCAGCCGCCCAGCGTCGCATCAGCCCGGGTCCGCAGCCGTCGTCCCGGGACACGCCCTGCGTGTCCATCTGGCGCGGACCGAGCGCTCGCGCCGCCACGCGGAGGCCCGGCATGCCGAAGCCCGGCGCGCCCGCAGGCATTTCGCGCGCCATCATCCGATCGTTCCCGCCGCCGCGCCTTCGGCGCCGGCTTTCCTCGCCCATGTGGCCTCGCTTGCGCTGACAAGCGGCGCCAAGGCGATCGACGCCATCTTGAACGACCTGACCCTGCGGCCGGGCGACGCCTATGTCGGAACCGATGGCGTGCGGATCTATGTCGGGTCGAGCAACAAGACGCCCGAGGAAAAAGACTTCGTGCCGCTGACGCCGAAGATCATGGCCAAAGCCAAATTCCGCGCCCGTCTCGCGCCCTATCGTTCGACGACGCCCGTCAAAAAGCTCGCCGCCGCCGAGGTCAAGCCCAAAGCCGCCTCCTTGCCGCCGCCGGCCGGGCCCGCTCCCATGGCCGCGCACGCTCAGACGGCCGGGAGCGCTGGCGCGGCGGCGCGTTCGCCATCAGCGGCGCGGCTGCCATCGGCGGCGCCATTGCCGCCGCCCCGGCCGGCCGTCCAGGAGCGGATGATCACGGACGCCGCCGGCAAGACGATCCGGCTGGTCGGCGTTTACGTTCCGCTTTGAATATTCGCTGCATTGAATTCTCGCCGCATTGAATTCTCGGCCGGCCGGGACGAAGGCCCGTCACGGCTTCTTGCAGGTATTGATTCCGAGCAGCGCATAGGGCGGGCACCAGCCGACGAGGCCTGTCAGCAGCGGCACGATTCCGACCCAGCCCCAGGCGGTGTGCGGACCGACGAAAACCAGCGCGATGAGGATAAGGCCGACGACGATGCGCAGCACGCGCTCGACTTGTCCGATATTGGCGTTCATGAAAAAAACTCCTCCGGTTTGTGAAACCCGGAGCCAAGCTGCGCGCGCTCGAACAAAAAGTCGGTGATTTACGTCACGCTGGCGAGGTCCGCGAGCGCTCTTTTGTCTTCCAGCACGATCCACCCGCGTCCGAGGCGCAGCAGGCCGGCGCGCTGGAACTCCCCCAATTGCCTGCTGACCACTTCGCGCGCAGCGCCTATGTCTTCGGCGAGGTCCTGATGGGTCGCTTTCAGCGCCCCGTCGCCGGCCCGCGCCAGCAGCGCCGCCGCAAGCCGCGCATCGACGCGCAAAAAGGCGATGGTCTCGATCAGCCGCGTCATTTCCGCAAGCCGCGCGCCGAAGCGTCCGAACACAAAGTTCGCGAAGGCGGGCTGTTCCCGCAGCAGCCGCCGGAACAGGCCTGGCGAAACCATCACCAGCCGCAATTCGCTCTCGGCCTCCCCTTCCGCCGTATAATCGAGGCCGCCGAGCAGGCAGAGCGTCGTCTGGATGCAGGTCTCGCCGGCGAGAACGCGATAGAGCAGCAGCTTTCGACCATTCTCCGCCGTCAGTCCGACCCGGATGCGCCCCGCCAGCAACAGCACAAAGCCCGTGCATGGCGATCCCGGCGAAAACAGGATCTTCCCCTTGGGAATGCAAATTTCCGGCAAGGCGGCGAGGGCCGCCTGCGCGCCCGCGTCAATCTCCGCCAGCGGCGCGAAAGCGCCGAGCCAGCGCGCGTCACCCGCCATCGCCGCGGCCTCCGCAGCAATCCGCCGTTTTGCCCGCAAGGCGCGCCGCCTGGATCGGCGGACAGGGATTGTCGCCATAGGAGCAGAACACGCAACAGTCGCCCGGCAACGGCTTGAGCAGCGCGCCGCAAGCCTTGCATTCATAAAAATACTGGCAGGCGTCGGTCGGCATGGTCTCCAGCGAACTGGCGCCGCATTCGGGGCAGGTCAGGGTCGAGGTCAGTCGCATGGGAGCCCCAATCTTTTCAAGGGCGCACGATCAGAAACGCCACAAAGGGGCGTTGGAGACCAGGAAATCGCGGAACGCCTGGACGCGCGCGACATTCTTCATTTCCTCGGGGTAGGCCAGCCAGCAGTCGAACACCGGCATATCCACCGAAATCTCGAGCCGGACGAGCGGCGAATCCTCCTCGATCACGTAATCGGGCAGCACGCCGACGCCCGCGCCTTTTTCGATCGCCTTGAGCATGGCGAAAATATTGTTGATCGAGACCGCCGGAACGCGCGGATTTTTCGCCTCCCGGCCCATGGTCAGCAGAAGATTGAGATTTTTCAGATAGGGCGCGCCCGTGACGCCGAAGGAGACAATCCGGTGCGCGTCGAGGTCGGCGATCGCCTGTGGCTTCCCATGCCGCTGCAGATAGGCCCGCGACGCATAGGCCGAATAATGCACGGCGAAGAGCTTTCGGCGGATCAGGTCGGCCTGCGAGGGCTCGCGAAGGCGCAGCGCGACATCGGCCTCGCGCATGGACAAGTCCAGTTCGTCGTCCGAGAGAATGACGACCAGTTCGATATCGGGATAAAGCTCGCGGAATTCGGCGAGCCTCGGGGCGAGCCAGGCCGAGCCGAAGCCGGTATTGGCGGTGACCTTCAACTGGCCATGCGGTTTTTCCCGCGCGTCCGAAAGCCTGAGCCGCGCGCTCTCCAGCTTGCCCATCACCTCCTGCGCGGTGCGAAACAGCATTTCGCCCTGTTCGGTCAGCAGCAGCCCCCGGGCGTGGCGGTGGAACAAGGCGGTTTTCAGATCGTATTCGAGCGCGGCGACCTGCCGGCTGACCGCCGACTGGCTGAGATGCAGCGCCTCGCCGGCGTGAGTGAAAGAGCCCGCGGCCGCGGCGGCGTGGAAAATGCGCAGCTTGTCCCAGTCCATTCCGCCCGCCCCGTTCGAATTTTTTTGAACTTTATTTGTTCCCTTATAGCGCGAAAACCTCGATTGAAACCTCGCCATTTCACGCCGGCCTCCCCAGATTGAGCGCAACAGCTGGAGACGCCCATGTTCGCGACATCAAGGAAACTGCAGATCCCCACTGCGGCCGAGGCCTTGCCGGGCCGGCCGGAGCCGATCGCCACTGCTGGGAAACATTACGTCAACGGTCGTCCGCTCGCCCCGCCCTATCCGGAAAACTTTGAACGCATCCTCTTCGGCATGGGCTGTTTCTGGGGCGCGGAGCGAAAATTCTGGCAGGCCGGCGAGGGGGTTTATGTCACCGCGGCAGGCTATGCCGGCGGCGCCGACGCCCAATCCGACCTACGAGGAAGTCTGTTCCGGCGGGACGGGCCATGCGGAAGTCGTGCAGGTCGTGTTCGATCCCGCGAAAATCTCTCTCGATAGACTGCTCGCAATTTTCTGGGAATCGCATGACCCGACCCAGGGCATGCGGCAGGGCAACGACGCCGGCACGCAATATCGATCGGCGATCTACACGACAAGCGCGGCGCAACTCGCCGCCGCCGAACGCTCGATGAGGGCTTACCAGGCGGCGCTTTACGCGCATGGCTTTGGCGCGATCACTACGGAAATCAGGGCCGCGCCGGAATTTTACTTTGCCGAATCCTATCATCAGCAATATCTTGCCAAGAACCCGGCGGGCTATTGCGGCCTCGGCGGCAAAGGCGTCGCCTGTCCCGTCGGGCTTGGCGCGTAAATCTGGCGCGTAAATCTGGCGCGCGATCCCCGCGGACGGACGAGGTCTTGAATGACGCCGGGCAAGAGGATTTCCGATCTGCTGGAAACGGCGCTGTTTTCCAGCCGCTGGCTGCTGGCGCCGTTTTTCTTCGCCCTGGCGGTCAGCCTGTTCGTGCTGCTGCTCAAGGCCGGGCAGCACGTGGTTCATCTGATTTCCACCAGCCTGACCTCGACGGAATCCGAGGTTGTGCTCGACACGCTCAGCCTGATCGACATTTCGCTGACGGGATCGCTGGTCGTGCTGGTGATCTTCTCAGGCTACGAGAATTTCGTGTCGCGCACGGATCCCATGCGCGAGACGACCTGGCCGCAATGGATGGCGACCATCGATTTCAGCGGGCTGAAGATCAAGCTCATGTCCTCGATTGTCGCCATATCCGGCATTCAGACGCTGCGCGCCTTCATGGACATAGCCAACGAAAGCGACCGTTCGCTGATGTGGAGCATCGGCATTCATCTCGGCTTCGTCGTCTCGGCGGTCTTGCTTGCCCTGAGCGACCGCATCGTCGGCCACGGCCCGGCGAAGGACCCCGCGCCGGAGCACTGAAGCCCTGCGCATATTCCCGAAAAAGCAGGTCCTCACTGACGCGGACCTTCGCTTCGGACAAGACCATGCGCGAATACAGCAAGCTTGTTCTGCGCGCCGAAACCGTCTATTCGCGGCGCGAAGAGTGAAAGGATGACCAAATGTCACTGAAAAGACTGAAGCCCGGCAAGCGCATGAGCCAGGGCGTGACCCGCGGCAAGGCGATCTATCTCGCGGGCCAGGTGGCGGACAAGAGCGCCGGCGCCTCGGTCGGCGAGCAGACCGCGGAAATCCTCGCCCAGATCGACGCCCTGCTGGAAGAAGCCGGCAGCGACAAGACGAAGATCATGATGGCGACCATTTATCTCGCGGACATCTCGACCTTCGCGGAAATGAACGTCGAATGGGACAAGTGGGTGGTCGAGGGCGAGACCCCGGCGCGCGCCACGGTTGAAGCCAAACTCGTCGCTCCCGAATACAAGGTCGAAATCGCCATCGTCGCGACGACCTGAGTTTGGAATTTACACGCCGGCGCCGGCCGCTTTTTCCTTCTCCCCTTGCGGGAGAAGGTGGCGCGACAGCGCCGGATGAGGGGGGCGCCGGTCGGCGAACGCCAAAGTTTTCAGCGACTGAAAAGCCCCCTCATAAAGCGCAGGAAGCGAAGCCGACGACTCTACACCGCACGCTCGTCCGCAAACTGCCCCGTCTTGCGGAAGCGGTAGAGATAGGACGGGACGATCGCCTCGATCGATTCCGGCGTCAGTCCCAGCCCGGCCAGCGTGCGGCCCTCAGCCGCCGCCTTTTCCGACACGACATTGTCGTGCTTCAGCAATTCCACCTGGTCGCGGGTGAAGGCGAATTCGGCGGGGATCAGGCCTAGCAATAGCTTGTTGAGCGTTTCCGTGACGCCGCCCAGCATTGCCGCGATGCCCCATGGCAGCGGCGCCAACACGCGCTTGCGATGGGTGGTCGCCAACACGAACTCCATGATCTCGCGCAGGGTCCGGATCGAGGGGCCGCCCAGCTCATAAGTTGCGCCCGCGGCGCCCGCGCCGCGCAAAAGACGCGAGGCGGCTTCGGCGACATCGCCGACATAGACGGGCTGCAGCCGCGTTTCGCCGCCGCCGATCAGCGGCAGGACCGGCAGGATTCGCGCCATCGAGGCGAAGCGGTTGAAGAACTGGTCCTCCGGTCCGAACACCACGGAAGGACGAAGGATTTTCGCCGTGGGGACAGCGGCCAGCACAGCCGCCTCGCCGGCGGATTTGCTGCGCGCGTAGTCGGAAAGGGATCCGGCGTCGGCGCCGATCGCCGAGAAATGGACGAGGTTGGCGATTCCCGCCGCTTGCGCGGCGCGGGCGATGGCGCCGGCGCCTTCGGCCTGCACGGCCTCGAACGTATTCTTGCCCCAGGGCGAGAGGACGCCGACCAGATTGACCGCGGCCTCGGCCCCGCGCAGGGCGGCGGCGAGCGATTCGGGATAGCGGACATTGGCCTGCACCGCATGCACCTGCCCGACTTTTCCGAGCGGCTGCAGGTGGAAGGCGAGATCGGGGCGGCGGGTGGCGACGCGAACGCGCCAGCCGTCCCGCGCCAGCGCGCGGACGACATGCCGGCCGACAAAGCCCGAGCCGCCGAATACCGTGATGATGCGATCGGTGGGGTCGAGAAGTTCGGTCATCGGTAAAGCCTCTGATTCTGCGCGCGTCCTGATTAATCAAATTGCGGCGGCGCGTCCATCCGACTCTTCTCTAAAGCTTCGTCAAGGGGGCCATTCGCGCCTCGCCCATCAACGCCGGGGCGCCGGCCTCGGTGTGGGCCATCAGCCGCAGCAGGGCGACGAACCCAGCCTCCGACGGCTCGATCTTGGCGACCCGCGCCGTCAGCGTCGCCGACTGACCCTCGATGACCGGCGTCAGGAACTGGCCGCGCAAGCCGATCAGGAACAGATCCGGCCGCCAGGCGGACAGCATGGGCTCGAACGCCGCCAGCAGCCGCATGCCATGCACGGGACGCGCGGGAAAGCCGAAACTCTGCGCGAAGGCGAGGTCGAGATGCAGCGGGTTGATGTCGCCGGACGCTTCGGCATAGGAGGCAAGATCGGCCGACAGGAAGGGGCCTGCGGTCAAAGCCGGCAGTTTTTCGCCGGGGCGCGGGGCGATGGCGGTTTCCGACATTATCTTTGCGCCGGCATGGGATTGGGGATGGATTTGGGGTCGATCAGCCGCAAGGTCGAGACGATTTGGGCGACGAAGACGCCCTCGAGTTCAAAGACTTCCGCCGTGGCGATCAGCCGGGCCGGATCGCTCTCGCGGCGCAATTCCAGCATCAGGTCGTAATCCCGGCCGGTCTCGAGCGGGCGCGCGTAATCGAAATGCTGCGCTTCGTGCACGGGCAGGCCCACCTCCTGCGCGGCGGCGCGGATCGGCTCGCCAATCTCCGGCAGGCGCATCCAGACGACCGGGAAACTTGCCGGCGGCGGCCCGTCGGCCTCGGCCCAGCCCGTTTCGGCGCGAAACCGCCGCACCGCCTCAGGCGATGCCGAGACCCGCAGGGGGCCGGCGCGTTGGACGGGCGGTGATGAGCTTGTCATCGGGTCAGGCCGCGGCTCAGGGCGTCACGATCAGCGAAGCATTGATGCCGCCGAAAGCGAAGGAATTGGAGAGAACGGCGCGCATCGGCGTTGCGACGGCCGCCGCCCCGACCAGACGGATGGCGCAGGCCGGATCCTGTATTTCGACATTGAGGTTCGGCGGCGCGACATTTTCACGCAGGGCCATGATGGAGACGACCAGCTCCAGCGCGCCGCCCGCGCCAAGCGCATGGCCATGCACGGGCTTGGTCGAGGAGACCAGCAGCTTTTCGACATGGGCGCCGAAGGTGCGGTTGAGCGCGTCGGCTTCCGAGGCGTCGTTCATCACCGTCGCCGTGCCGTGGGCGTTGACGTAATCGATGTCGTCAGGCTTCAGCCCGGCGTCGGCGAGCGCCATGTCCATGCAGGCGGAGGCGCTGGCGGCGTCGGGGCGAACCGGGTCGAGCGCGTCGGCATTCGTGCCGTAGCCGGCCAGCACGGCGAGCGGTTTTGCGCCACGCGCAAGCGCCACGTCCTCGGCCTCGATCACGAACATGGCCGCGCCCTCGCCGAGCACCATGCCGTTTCGGTTCTTCGCGAAGGGCCGGCAGAAGTCCGGCGTCAGCACGCGCAGCGATTCCCAGGCGCGCATCGCGCCATTGGTGGCGCAGGCTTCGGAACCGCCGACGATGGCGCGGTCGATCATGCCGGCCTGGATCATCTGATAGGCGAGGCCGATCGCCTGGCTGCCGGAGGAGCAGGCGCTGGCCACGGCGAAACAGGGGCCGGTCGCGCCATAGCGCATCGACATCTGCGACGGGCCGGCGCTCGGAATCAGGCGCGGAACGGTCAGCACATCAGGGCGCTTGCTGGCGAAATAGACATTGTAGATGCCATCGTCGCAGGTGTTCATGCCGCCAACGCCGGTGCCGAGCAAGGCGGCGCAGCGCGATCCCTGCCGCGCCTCGGGATCGAGCCCGGCCTGCTTCAGCGCTTCGTCGGAAGCGACAAGGGCATAAGCGGTGAAAGGATCGGCGAAAGGCGCGATTTTCGGCCCAAGCAGCGCATCGATATCGAAATCGCGGACCTGGGCGGAGATCTTGATGCGGCCGCCATAGGGCTGGCGGACGACAAGCGGGCCGATGCAGGGCTTGCCGTCGCGCGCGGCGCGCCAGAGTACGTCAGCGCCATTGCCGGCGGCGGAAACCGCCCCCATGCCGGTGACAACAACGCGTCTTCTGCTCATTTGCCGGATTTTTCGCGCTGGATGTGCGCCGAGATCGCATCGACCAGGCCCTTGAGGTCCTTGGCTTCCTGGAAAGAGCCGTCCATGGGGATGTAGACGTCGAACTTTTCCTCGATGGCGGTGAGGATCATGACAATGTCGATCGATTTCAATCCGAGGCTTTCGATCGTGGCGTCATCCAGGAGCTTTTCGCGGGGAATCATGCCCTCGGTGGCGATCACGTCCATGATCTCGCTGCTCATTGATTGCGTTTCGCTCGAAACCGAATTCACTGGCGCACCCTTGGTTGCATTCGCAATAGCGACGGCGGCAGCCGTCTTGGCCGGATCGACGGCGGCAGCCGTCTTGGCCGGGCCGCAAAAACATGCCCGGCGCCCCTCCATGTAGCAAAGCATCCCCCCGGGAACCAAGACAATTTTTCAGGCAGGCGCTATAAGCCTCGCAAACCCTTGTTCGCAATCGATGGAAACGCCATGCCTCATCCCCTTGCCGCCCGCGCCCGCGCCGCGACCCCGGCGGAAGAAGCGCCCGAAGGCCTGACCGAAGCGATGATCGAGGCCCTCGTCCGAGAATTCTACGGCCGCGCCCGCAAAAATCCGCGGCTGGGGCCGATTTTCGAGCAAAAGCTGGCGGGACGCTGGGACGAGCATATTGCGAAGCTCACTGATTTCTGGTCGCAGATCGGCATGCGCACGGGCCGCTACGCGGGCCGGCCCCTGCCCGCCCATGCCCGGCTCGGGCTCGACAAGGAGGATTTTTCCGACTGGCTCGCGCTGTTCGAGGCGACCGCCCGTGACGTTTTGCCGCCGGAAGGCGCCATATTCTTCATTTCCCGCGCCCATCGCATCGCCGAAAGTTTTCAGATCGGCCTGGATATCGGCGACAAGGCCCTGGATTTCCGCGCCGCGCAGGCCCTTCGGGAGCCGGAATAACCATATAAAGATTTACTTATATGTTTATTGCCTGTTTGCCGATCGACTGCTATAGAGGCGCCAGTTCCATTGCCCAGAACCGGCGGCAGCCTGCGCGCCGCTCGAAAGGACCGACCTGACATGACCCATCCCTCGCACGATTACGTCATCGCCGACATCGGCCTCGCCGACTGGGGCCGCAAGGAAATCGCCATTGCCGAGACCGAAATGCCCGGTCTGATGGCCACCCGCGCCGAATACGGCGCCTCGCAGCCGCTCAAGGGCGCCCGCGTCGCGGGCTCGCTGCACATGACCATCCAGACGGCCGTGCTGATCGAGACGCTGAAGGCGCTCGGCGCCGACGTGCGCTGGGCCTCGTGCAACATCTATTCGACCCAGGACCACGCCGCCGCCGCGATCGCCGCCGCCGGCACGCCCGTCTTCGCCATCAAGGGCGAGAGCCTCGAGGAATATTGGGAATATACCCACAAGATCTTCGAATGGGGCGACGGCGGCCAGCCGAACATGATCCTCGACGACGGCGGCGACGCCACCCTGCTCATCCATCTCGGCCTGCGCGCCGAGCAGGGCGACGTCGCCTTCCTCGAAACCGCCTCCAATGAGGAAGAGGAAGTCCTCTACGCCTCGATCAAGAAGCGCCTCAAGGCCAACCCGGGCTTCTACGGCCGCAACGCCGCCTCGATCAAGGGCGTGACGGAAGAGACCACCACGGGCGTGCATCGTCTCTACATCATGGAGAAGGACGGCAAGCTGCTGTGGCCGGCGATCAACGTCAACGATTCCGTCACCAAGTCGAAGTTCGACAATCTCTACGGCTGCCGTGAATCCCTGGTCGACGGCATCCGCCGCGGCACCGACGTGATGATGGCCGGCAAGGTCGGCATGGTCGCGGGCTTCGGCGACGTGGGCAAGGGCTCCGCCGCCTCGCTGCGCAACGCCGGCTGCCGCGTCATGGTGTCGGAAGTCGATCCGATCTGCGCCTTGCAGGCGGCGATGGAGGGCTACGAGGTCACGACGATGGAAGACGCCGCCGTTCGCGCCGACATTTTCGTCACCACCACCGGCAATATCGACGTCATCACCGTCGATCACATGCGCGCCATGAAGGACCGGGCGATCGTCTGCAACATCGGCCATTTCGACTCGGAAATTCAGGTCGCGGGCCTGAAGAACTTCAAGTGGCACAATGTGAAGCCGCAGGTCGACGAGATCGAATTCCCCGACGGCAAGCGCATCATCCTGTTGTCCGAGGGACGCCTGGTCAATCTCGGCAACGCCACGGGACACCCGTCCTTCGTGATGTCGGCCTCCTTCACCAACCAGACTCTGGCCCAGATCGAGCTTTGGACCAAGCAGGGCCAGTACGGCAAAACCGTCACCACCCTGCCCAAGCATCTGGACGAAAAGGTCGCCAAGCTGCATCTCGACAAGATCGGCGCGAAGCTGACCACCTTGTCCGCATCTCAATCGGACTATTTGTCGGTGCCCGTCTCCGGTCCCTACAAGCCTGAGCACTACCGCTACTGAGCAGTATTCGCGGGCCTTTCCGAGCTCGCCTCTGCGCGTTGCGAAAAAATTTCGCGCCTCCGTGATCCCTCACGGAGGCGTTTTCCTTTTCGTTCCCCTTTCGCGACGGCGAATCGAGGGGGTAAATTGAGGTGATTCGCGCGGGCTTCGTCCCAGCGGTCGAAGGAGACGCCCAATTCATGAAGACGAATGCGAGACAGCCAAAGCGCCGGTTTGAGCGCCTGCGTCTCGCGGCGGCCGCCGCCTCGCCTTCCTTTTTGCTCGCCGGCGCGGCGCGCGGCCAGGCGCTGGCCCTCGCTCCCTTCGAGAACGCCAACGGCCTGATCGGCATGTCGCTCGGCGCGGGCCTCGTGATCTTCTCGGCTTTCACTGCGCTGCTGCATCTCGCGGGACGCCAGCGCTGGGCGAAGCGGGAGGCCGATCTCCTGGCGGACATCGAGCGGCTGCGCCAGCAGACCGAGCGCGCCAGGGCTTTCCTCGCGGCGGAATCACAATTTGTCATCGTCTGGGGCGGCGCGCAGGACGAACCGGAAATCGAGGGCGACGTCAGCCTGGTCGTCGACTCGCCGCTGCCGCGCCGTCGTGCTCGGCTTCGGCGCCTGGCTGCCCGCCGACCAGGCGCAGGCGCTCGAAGCCAATGTCGCCTTGCTGCGCGAACGCGGCCAGAGTTTTCACCAGGACCTCGTCAGCCAGACCGGCCGCCATCTCGAAGCCGAGGGGCGCGCGATCGGCAGCCGCGTCGTGCTGCGCGTGCGCGATGTCTCCGGCGACCGGCTCGAACTGGTGCGGCTGCGCGAAGTCCAGGCCGAACAGACCGCGCAGCTCGAAATTCTGCGCGGACTGCTCGATCTGTCGCCGCATCCCGTCTGGACGCGCGGCGCCGATCAGAAGCTCACCTGGGTCAACGCCGCCTACATTCAGGCCGTGGAGGCGAAAAGCCTCGACGACGCCATTCGCCGCAATCTCGAACTGCTCGACCGCAGCGCCCGCGAGTCCGCCGCGGCCGCCCGCGAAAAGGGACTGGCCTGGCGGCAGCGGCGGCACGTGGTCTTCGCTGGCGAACGCCGGCTGACCGACGTTCTGGACGTCGCGCTGCCCGGGGGCGCCGCCGGCATGGCCGACGACCTCTCCGAACTCGAAGCGCTGCGCGCCGACCATGCGCGGCAGATGGAATCGCATATCCGCACCCTCGACCAGCTCGCCACCGCCGTCGCCATTTTCGACCGGTCGAAGAAACTGGTCTTCGCCAACGCCGCCTATCGGCAGTTGTGGTCGCTCGACCAGGCCTTCCTCGACCAGCGGCCGAGCGATTCCGAAATTCTCGACCGGCTGCGCGCCGCCCGCCTGCTGCCCGAACAGGCCGACTACCGCGGCTGGAAGAATGCGCTGCTCGGCGTCTATCACACGCTGGAGCCAGCGCCGCAGGTCTGGCACCTGCCCGACGGCCGCACCCTGCGCGTCGGCTTCGACCCCAATCCGCAGGGCGGCGTCACCTATCTCTTCGACGACGTCACCGAGCGTTTCACCCTCGAATCGCAATACAACGCCCTCGCGCGGGTTCAGAGCGAGACGCTCGACGCCTTGCAGGAAGGCGTCGCCGTGTTCGGCGCCGACGGGCGGCTCAAGCTGCATCAATCCCGCCTTCGGCCGCATCTGGCGCTGTCGCGCCGCGCAACTGGACGACAAGCCGCATATCGACGCCGTGGCCGCCTCCTGCAAGCCGCTGCTGCCCGACGACAGCCGCCTGGGACGACCTGCGCTCAGTGGTCGCGGGCCTGCATGACGCCCGCATGGGCTTTCAGCGCCGCATGGCCCGCACCGACGGCGCCATCGTCGATTGCGCCGCCGCGCCTTTGCCGGACGGCGGCACGCTCCTCACCTTCATCGACGTGACCGACGGGCGTCAATGTCGAGCGCGCCCTGACCGAGCGCAACCAGGCGCTGATCGACGCCGAGCAGTTGCGCAACGATTTCGTCCACCACGTCTCCTATGAATTGCGCTCGCCGCTGACCAACATCATCGGCTTCATCGCAATTGCTCGGCGCCGACAGCGTCGGCCCGCTCAACGGCAAGCAGCGCGAATATGCCGGCTATGTCCAGCAATCCTCGGCGGCGCTGCTGGCGATCATCAACGACATTCTCGATCTCGCGACGATCGACGCGCGACGCCATGGAATTGCAGCTTGGCGAAGTCGATATCGCCAGATCGATACGCGAGGCCGTCGCCGGGCGTGCAGGACCGGCTGGCGGAATCCAATGTCGAACTGTCGGTCGTCGCGCCGAAGGACATCGGCACCTTCCGCGCCGACGGCAAGCGCATCCGCCAGATCCTGTTCAACCTCCTGTCCAACGCCATCGGCTTTTCCGAGCCGGGACAGACGGTGACGCTCGCGGCGCTGCGACGCGACGACGAAGTCGTCTTCAAGGTTTCCGACCACGGGCGCGGCATTCCGCCCGAACTGCTCGACAAGGTGTTCGACCGGTTCAAGACCCATACGGTCAATTCGCGCCATCGCGGCGTCGGCCTCGGCCTTTCCATCGTGCGCGCCTTCGTCGAGCTGCATGGCGGACGGGTGCGGATCGATTCCGCGCCGGGCGAGGGAACAGTAGTGACCTGCCTGTTCCCGCTGGCGAAAGCCGACAGGGACGGACAACCGCCGAGGCGGAAGCGGCGAGGGAAGACGCATGACAGTGCGCGCGGCGCCGATCTGGCGCGTCGATCTGGACGATGAGGCCGCCACCCGCGCGCTGGCGCGCGATGTTTCGACCCTTGTCGGAGCCGACGATCTGGTGACGCTGACGGGAGAGCTCGGCGCGGGCAAGACCACCTTCGCCCGCGCGCTGATCCGGCGCCTGACGGGCGATCCCGACCTGGAGACGCCGAGCCCCACCTTCACCCTGATGCAGATCTACGAATCGCCGGGCTTTCCGATTGTCCACGCCGATCTCTACCGGGTGAAGGATGCGTCCGAGCTCGCCGAACTCGGCTGGGAAGAAGCGGCGGAAGGCGCGCTGGTGCTGGTCGAATGGGCGGAACGCGCGGGATCGGCGCTGACCGGCGACAGGCTCGAAATCGCCCTGTTCACGGATGCGGAGCGCGGGCCGGACTACCGCCGCGCCGAAATCACGGGGCATGGCGACATCGGCAAGCGCCTTCTTTTCACGCGCGGTTCGGCCAATGTGCTTGAACGCGCCGGCTGGGCCGACGCCGAGCGCAAGCACATGCAGGGCGACGCCTCGTCGCGCGCCTATGAGCTTCTGACAAGGAAGAACGGCGAAAAAGCCGTGATGATGATCTCGCCGCCGCGCGCCGACGGGCCAGCGGTGCGCGGGGGCAAGCCCTACAGCGCCATCGCCCATCTGGCGGAGACGATCCGCCCCTTCGTGGCGATCGACGAAGCGCTCCGCGCGGAAGCGTTTTCGGCCCCCGAAATCTACGCCGCCGATCTCGACACCGGCTTCGCCGTGCTTGAATATTTCGGCGACGAAGGCGTCGTCGGCGCCGATGGCCCGATCCCCGAGCGCTATGCGCAGGCGGCGGCGCTTCTCGCGCAATTGCACGCCCGGGACTTGCCGCGAACCGTGCCGGTCGCGGGCGGAACCTATTCCATTCCGGTCTATGACCTCGAGGCCATGCTGATCGAGGCGGAGCTGCTGCCCGACTGGTATGCGCCGCATCTGGCCGGCGTGCAGCTCGCCTCGGGCGCGCGGGCGCAATACGAGAACGTCTGGCGCGCGCTGCTCAATCCCCTGCTCGCAGGACCGAAGACCTGGACCCTGCGCGACTATCATTCGCCCAACCTGCTCTGGCTGGGGGATCGCGAAGGCGTGAAAAGGATCGGCCTGCTCGACTTCCAGGATTGCGTGCTCGGACCCGCCGCCTATGACGTCGTGTCGCTGCTGCAGGACGCGCGGGTGGACGCGCCCGACGACCTCGAGCTCAAGCTGCTCGGCCATTACGCGCGCGCGCGGAAACAATTGCAGCCCGACTTTGACATGGCCGCTTTTGCCGGCGCCTATGCGCTGATGGGCGCGCAGCGCGCGAGCAAGATTCTCGGCATTTTCGCGCGGCTCGACAAGCGCGACGGCAAGCCGCATTACCTCGCGCATATTCCGCGCGTGCGGAATTACCTGCGGAAAAATCTCGGCCATCCCGCATTGGCCGATCTCAAGGGCTGGTTCGAGGCGAACCTGCCGCTGATTCTTTATACGCCGCAGGCGGAAGAACCAGCGCAGGAACCAGCGCAAGAACCGGCGCAAGAACCGGCGCCGGAAGCCGCCGCGTCGGAAAGCGCTTCCAAATGAGCGCGGCGCGCCAAAACTCCGGGAATTTCAAGGCGCTGGTCTTTGCAGCCGGGCTCGGCACAAGAATGCGGCCGATCACACTGGCCACGCCGAAACCTCTGGTGAGGATCGGCGGCCGGACCATGCTCGACCACATGCTCGACCGGCTCGCCGAGGCCGGCGTGCAAGAGGCCGTCGTCAACGTGCACTGGCTCGCCGACCAGATCGAAGATCACGTGCAGGGCCGCGCGGCGCCGCGGATCACGATTTCCAACGAGCGCGAAAAACTGCTCGACCAGGGCGGCGGCATCGTCAAGGTCCTCGGCCAGTTCGAGGGACAGCCGTTCTTCATCTGCAACACCGATGCGCTGTGGATCGACGAGCCGAACTCGCAGATCGAGAGGCTGGCGCGCGCCTGGGACGGCGCGAAAATGGACATCCTGCTGCTGCTGGCCAAGAAGGACACAAGCCTCGGCGTCGAAGGGCGCGGCGATTTTTCGATGGACCCGCAGGGCCGCCTGACGCGTCCCGCGCCGGGCGAGGAAGCGCCCTTCGTCTATTCCGGCGTCGGCGTGATCAAATCCACGCTGTTCGAGGGCGCGCCGCTCGAACCCTTCCGCCTCGCGCCCTATTTTTTCAGGGCGGCCGAACAAGGCCGCCTGTTCGGCCTGCCGCTTGAGGGCCGCTGGCTGCATGTCGGCGCGCCCGAAGTGATCGACGCGGCGGAAAAGGTCTACGCCAAGGCGATGGCCTGAGGGCGAAAAATCGGGCGCTTTGCCGAGCCTGTTACGCGGCGGCGGCGCCGACAGTGAAGCGGTTCACGAGGCCCGAGAGGACATCGACATCGCGACGGATCGAATTGGCGCGCGTTTCCGTCGATTGCGCCATTTCCGCATTCTTGTTCACCGTTTCGTCGATGCGCGCCATCGTATGCGTCACGTTGTCGAGATTTTCCACCTGTTCGCCGATGGAATGGGAAATGCCCTGAACCAGGGTATTGAGCTTGTCGACTTCGCCAACGATTTCCGACAGCGATTTATCGACATGGGTGGTGTTTTCGACGCCCCTGGAAACCAGCTGATAGGTGGCGTCGATAAGCTGACGAATTTCCGCGGCGACATGGGCCGACTTTTGCGCCAGCGAACGCACCTCGCCGGCGACGACGGCGAATCCAGCGCCGGCTTCGCCCGCCCGCGCCGCCTCTATCGTGGCGTTCAACGCCAGCAGATTGGTCTGCGCGGCGATTTCATCGACCATTTTGATCCGCTGCACGATTCTGTGCGCCGAGTCGTGAATGCCGGCGATCGATTCCACCGCCGTCGTGACGATCTTGCGCGAACTGGCGGCG
Organism: uncultured Alphaproteobacteria bacterium; assembly: GCA_963713695.1. GTDB lineage: Bacteria > Pseudomonadota > Alphaproteobacteria > Rhizobiales > Beijerinckiaceae > Rhodoblastus. The sequence goes on along the minus strand of CAVQMU010000001.1, from coordinate 397,947 downwards.
ATATTGTTCGCCAGCGAAACAACCTGAGCCGCGTCTCGCGCGGCGCCGGCGGTTTCCGAAAAGCCCCGCGCCAGACTATTGATGGCGGCGCCGGCGCCGCGCAGATCGACGGCCTGCGTCTGGCTCCGCATGGACAAATCCTGCGTCGCATAGACGATGTCGCCGGAATTGGCGTGGAAGCCGGCAAAGCTGGCCATCAGCGCGGATATCGACGCTTCGAGTTGTTCGATCGCCGAGTTGAAATCACGGCGCAGTTCCTCGTAGACCAGTGGGAAGGTCGCCACGATGCGATAATTCAACCTGCCTTCGGCAAGATTGCGCAGCCCTTCCGCGAGTTGGTTGACCACGGACGATTGCTCGGACTTGATTTCGGATTCGCGCAGCTGGAACCTCTTCGCCGCCGCCTTTTTTTCGCGCGCGTCGATGGACTCGCTCAGGTTCAGCACGTCGCGCATCAATTGGGCCAGTTCGCCGTTGCCAACGACCTCGGGCGGGGTCTCGCCCACGCCGACCTCCGCTCCGCCGACGTTGCGGATGACCAGGCGCGCCTGGGTCAGCGCCGTTAGGATATTCCGCGCCAGGAGGAAAGCGAGAACCGCGCTCAACATGACCGTCGGCGCTACCGTCAGAATGATCAGGTCGTGGCCCTTGCGCGCATGTTCGCCGATGTCGAGGTTGCGCTGGAAAACGGTCATGGCCTGGTCTTCGATCGCCGATTGCAGATGGGTCACGGCCCGGTCGACGCCGTCGAGCGCGATTTTCCTTGAGCCGCCTTGCGCACTCAGGCCTTGAAGCGCGGCTATGCCGCCCCCCAGTTCGATCCGAACGTTATCCTCGACGATCTCGTCTTTCGCCCCCTTGAGGCCGTCGATCACGTCATTGACGGAGGATGTCAGGTCGGCCGAATTCAGGGAGTCCTGGCTCAGGCGGATCGCCACGCTCTTGAGATCGCTCATCGCGCTGCGCATTGAGTCGAGATGGGCCTGATCCTTTTCCGAAAAGCGCGTCCGCAAATCGTCGAAGGACTTGAAACGACTGGCGCCATAGAGCCCGGACGCCGTGCTGAGGCCAAGGATGACGCCGCAAACTCCGACCAGTTGCAGCGACAGCGGCATGCGGTTGACGAGCCGGTTCTGCCCGCCTCCACTGACCATGCGCTCCATCACCGACACATTGTGCGCAACGCGATGGTAAATCACCGCGAAGACATGCACGCTCAACAGAAGAGCCAGAATGCTCACATTCCAGACATGCAGCGCGTGCAGGAAGCTCGTGTTCGACGGCGCCAGTTTGACCAGCATCGGGAGATGGCCGACGCCAAACAGCGAGACCTCATCCCCGCGGGACCAGGAGAGCAGAATGCCCAGGGCCGACTGCGCGGCGAGACTGGCGTAAAGCAGAAAATGCGTCGCTTTGGCGAAAAGCTGCTGCCAGAGCGGAAAAACATCGCGGGGACGACGACCCCGCATGAAAACCATGCGGGCGATCACCGCCAGCAGGAGAAAAAGACCGCACTGCCGGTGGGCATTGAGCACAAACTGGCCCATTTCGAGCGATTGAAGCTGTTTGAAAACCAGGATCAAGGAAACCTGGAGGATCAGCAGCGCTGCGATCGCCCAATGAATGAAACGGCGCCCCAACGGGTAACGATAATCAGTGTCAAGCCCTGCCGACATCGCGCGCCCTTCCCTCTTTCCAATTGTCGTTTTTCAATTCACGACAATGGTCATTTTCATCTTCGGGTGGATGCCGCAGGTGGCTTCGAACTTGCCCTTTTTGAGCATTGGCGCGCTGAACGCGACGCCTGGCTGTTGCAAGCCGCTGTTGAGATTGACGCCGTCGCCGCTGATGATGATGTTGTGCGAGGTGTCGTCGCCGTTTTTGAACTCGATGACCGCGCCTTGTTTGACGGTCAAGGTTTCCTGGCCGAAGGAAAGATCTTTTTGTTCGACCGTGACGTTGCCGGCGGCATAGGCTCCGCCGCCGACCGCAAGGAAAATCGCCGCCACGCCAGCAGCCCGGATTTTCGAAAATCTTTGCATTTTTATGAGACCCCTGTTGTGAGGATGATCAGCGGGGCAAGACCGGCGCCGTGACAGGCGCGTCGGCGCTGGTGAGCGTCGTCATGAAGGCGACCAGCTGCTTCTTTTCCTGATCGGACAGGTTGAGCGGAACCATCGCCAAATCGAGTGTGGCGCGGTGGGCGAAACCGCCGTTGTAGTGTTCGACCACCGCCTCCAGCGTCGCGACCGAGCCGTCATGCATGTAGGGCGGTCGTTCGGCGATATTGCGCAGGGTCGGCGTCTTGAAGGCATGGTTCAGGAAATCGACCTTGGTCAGGCCGCCGCGACCCAAATCCTCGTCTTTGAGGCCGATGTCGTGGAAACCGTCGTCGGTAAAGCGCCAGCCCTTATGGCAAACCGAGCACTTGGCCTTGCCGTTGAACAGGACGAAGCCGGCTTTCGCGTCCGCTGAAATCGCCTTTGGGTCTCCGGCGATCCATTTGTCGAAGGGCGCCTTGCCAGATACGACGGTGCGCTCGTAGCTGGCGATGGCCTTGGCGATGGTGTCGATGGTGATCCCTTCGCCCGGATAGACTTTTTCGAACTGGCTGCGGTAGCCCTCGATCGCGGCGACGGCCTTCACCGCATCGCCAGCGGGCATGTTCATTTCTTTTTCCGCCTGGATCGGCCCCTTGGCCTGTTCCTCGGCGTTCTTGGCGCGGCCATCCCAGAACATCGGCTCGGTCCAGGCGGCATTCAGAATCGTCGGCGTATGACGGCCCAGCTGGGCGCCCATGTGGCCGCGGCCCTTTGCGAGGCCGTCCTGCCAGCCGAGCGAGGGATTGTGGCAGGAGGAGCAGGCGATGACGCCGGAGCCGGACAGGCGCGGATCGAAGAACAGCGCCATGCCCAGCGCGATTTTTGCTGGCGTTTGCGGATTTGCGGCAGGCGCCGGAATCGATGTCGGACGTCTATAGGCGGCCCTCATGACCGAGATCGGCTTGGCGGTTTCGGTGAAAGCCGCGCCCACGCCGCCAAGCAATCCAAGCAGCGCCAAAGACCAAGTCGTAGCGAATTTCATGTGTTTCCCCGGGGCTTGCGCGCACGCTGTGGAAGAGGCCTTGCATAGGCGCTCTCCTGTTCATTCTTATGGGTCAAAAGTGACCTGAACCTTACTATTGCTTGAAATAACCAATAAAATCAGCAGCTAGTCCATAGTACATAACGTGCGTAAACTTGACGTTGGTCACCGCATGGCTTTATTTCAACTAACAGCCCGAGGCCAATACAAGTGATCTGGAAGGTCAGCTTCGAGTCGATTCTGGTCTAACCGACCGGTCTCCTGGCGATCTCCTTCATCTGTATCGCCGCAAGCGCCCCGCTGCCGCCAAACCTTTAGTGGGGCCGCTCCCGCGCCTCCCGTCGCCAGGCGCCGGGCGCGACGCCGAAGCAGCGCTTGAAGGCGCGCTGGAAGGCCGCCGGGGAGGCGTAGCCGACCTCGTCGGCGATCGCCTCGAGGCTGCGGCCGCTGTCGCTCAGTCGCTGCGCCGCCTGGTGCAAGCGCAGACGGGTGAGGTAATGCATGGGCGCCTCGCCGATGACCGTCTTGAAACGCTCCGCCAGGAGCGAGCGGGAACAGGCCGCCCGCTCCGCCAGCGCCTCCACGGTCCATTCCAGTCGGGCGGCCTCATGCATCAGCTTCAGGGCCTTGCCCACCAGCGGATCGCGCAGTCCCGCCAGCCAGCCGGTGGCGTCGTCCGGCAGATCGCGCATGTAGCCGCGCAGGCTCTCGAGGAACATGAGCTCCGCCAATCGCACGCGCAGGCTGCCGGCGCCGGGCGAATCGCCCAGGGCTTCATCGACGGCGTAACGGACCATGAGCTGCGCACTGCTGCTGAGGGTGGTCACGAATATCGGCGGCAGGGCGGAGAACAGCGGCGAGAAGGCGCGGCGGTCGCAACCCAGGAAGCCGCACAGCACTTCGGTGCGGGGAGTCTCCCCGGTGCGGAAGCGAAGTTCGCGCAATTCGAGTGGCGAACGCTCGCCCAGCACGTCGCGAAAGGACGGCGGGCTTTCGTCGCAGTGGTCGCCGAGCTGGTGCAACTGGCCATGCGGCAGTACGACGGCGTCGCCCGGACGTGCCCGCGCCCATGGCCGCGGCGGACAGCGCAGCCAACATTCGCCGCTCAAAAACACATGGAAGGCCACCAGGTGGTTGGTTCCCGGCGGCAAGGCCGGCGCGAAGTCCTCCAGCGTCGGGGCCGCGGAGACGCACCACGGCCCGTCCACTTCGATGCGAAAAATAACCGCGCCGGCGAGCCGCACCATCGAGAGCGCATCGGACAGCAGATCCGGCTCCATGTGCGAATCCTCCCCGCGGAGTTTGGAGCATAGATCGCGGAGTATAGGTCATTGCCGGCGCGACGCCAGAGCGCACAATCGAAGTCATTGCTCCACTTTCACGGGAGGGTGACATGACCCGAATTGCCGGCCTGTTCTATGGCGTCTTGTCCTATGCAATGTTCCTTGTGAGCTTCCTGTATGCGATAGCGTTCGTCGCCGATCTCTGGGCGCCGCGCACCATCGACCATGGTCCGTCAGCGCCGCCGGCGACTGCGGTGGTCATCGACCTGGTCCTGCTCGGCGTCTTCGCCGTCCAGCACAGCGGCATGGCGCGCCGGGGCTTCAAGCGCTGGCTGACCCGATGGGCGCCCGCGCCGCTGGAGCGCAGCACGTTTGTGTTGCTGTCCAGCGCGGCTCTGCTCCTGCTCTTCTGGCAATGGCGGCCGATCGACGCCGTGATCTGGAGCGTGGAGTTCCGCTGGCCGCCGGAGCGCTCCACGCCGTCGCCGCCGCGGGCTGGCTGTTGGTGCTGACCGGCACCCTCGTCATCAGCCACTTCGACCTGTTCGGACTTCGCCAGGTCTGGCTGAACCTGCGCGGCCAGCCCTGTGCGCCGCTGCATTTTCAGGAGCGGCTGCATTACCGGGTGATCCGCCACCCGCTGATGCTCGGCTTCATCATCGCCTTCTGGGCCACGCCGCACATGACGGCCGGCCACCTGCTGTTCGCCGTGGCGACCACCGGCTACATCCTGTTGGCGCTGCGCCTGGAGGAGCGCGACCTGATCGCGGCCCACGGCGACGACTACCTGCGCTACCGGGAGCGTGTGCCGCTGCTGCTGCCCTGGCCACGGCCGCATCCGCGCCAGTCGCATCATCCACTGCAACAGCCCACAGGAGACAAGCCATGAGCGCCCAAGTCGTTGCGCGCCACCAAGTCGTCGCACGCCACCAAGTCGTCGCACGCCAAACCCGTTTGCAACAACGCTACCGCGAGGCGCCTGAAGAGGCGCTGATCATCGAGCGCGCCCGCACCACGGACGGCGTTCTCCATGATCCATTCCACGGGCATGTGGAGATCGGCGACGGCGCCCCCGCGGCGTCCCGGAGCAGGGGTTCGAATTCGGGATCCACTCAGCGGTTGGAGGCGATCACGACCTGCCCAATCCGGGGCATCTGCTGGCGGGAGCGCTCGCCGCCTGCATGGACGCGACACTGCGCATGCTGGCCGAACGTTTTGGAGTTCGGCTCGCAGCGCTTGAAGTGGCGGTGGACGCCCAATTCGACGCCCGCGGCGCCTTGATGGTCAGCGCCGAGGCGCCAGTCGGCTTCAAGACCATGCATTGCCGCGTTACACTCCAGCCAGCAGACGGCGCCCCGCAGGCGGCGATCGAGCGCCTGCTGGCGGCGACAGAACGCTGCTGCGTCAACTTCCAGACCCTGCAGAATGGCGTGCCCATAACCACAAACCTATCCGTGCTCGAAAGCGCATGATGCCGAAAAGCGGCGATCGGTTTTCGGGTTCGATCACTCGGGAAGATGGATTGTGGAGCAGGCGGCGTCTCGACAGAAACGCCGCCGTTTCGTTGGGCCGGCCCCGGGGCGTCTCACGCCGCGTTTTGCGACGGACAAGGAAGCGTCGCGTGGTCGGACGCGCGACGCAGTTCGATCCGCGCTTTGGAGAAGTCGACGCCCTTCGGCGCTTCAAACTGGAAGGCGTGGCGGCCGTAGCCAAGGCCGGCTTCCTTGAGATCGGCGCGGAAACGATTTGCCAGCACGCGGCCGATCACGCAGCCATCGGCGAGGACATGCAGGCAGACCGGATTTTGCGGATCGCCCGAATCCTGCGCCCAGCCCCACAGCGAACCCGACGTCATGCCTTCCACCCAGCCACGCAACGCGCCCGGCGCCGACACAGAGACGATCCCCGCCCGCGCTGCGATGGATTTCCGCGCCGCCTCGATCTCAAAACCTTCGTCACGCCGGGGCGCAAAGGAAGGAGGTTTGCGCCGCTTGCCCGCTGCTTGCGGATAGAGCGCGAAATAATCCGCGACATTCTGGAACATCGCCCTGGAATCATTGTCGATGAAACTTTCGGCTTCGGCGCCTTCGGCGAAGATCACGTCATGGCAGGAAAGCTCGATGTGGAAATAATCGACGCGCTTGGCTCGCTCCGCCTGGACAATGCTGACGCCATTGACGAGCTCCCTGGCCTCGATCAGCACGCCCTCGAGATGGAGCGCGTGATGCGGCGACAGCCACAAGTCGCTGGACGGGATGTTTTCGCCCAGCGCGCCGGCGCGGACGCAGATCGGCAAAACTTCGCGATTGCCGCGGATGAATTGACCGTCATAGGAGCGCGCGCCGATCCACTTGATCGGTCTTGCCACGCCCGAAAGCGTCACAAGTCGATCGCCGATGACGAGGTCTTCCACCGCTACGGGGCCGTTTTCCGTCTCGATCAGCGTTCCCGCGCAAAAACAGGGCGCGTCGGTGACGACAGTGGTCGAATCCGTGACCGCGAGCGGATAGGCGGAACTTGTATCGGAGATCGTGAAGGTCGTCGTGGTCCCTGCCGCGCCGGCCGAGGGGGTGAAGACGAGCCCGTCGAGCGCGGTCGTGACCGCCAAGGCCGTGCCGGACACGGAAAACTCCCCCGTGCCCGCATTGACCGAACTTCCGTCGGTCGCGGCATTGGGGTCGCGCAGCACGCCATCGATCGTCACCGAGGGCGTGACGGTGAGGATCTCGGAGGGAGCGCCGATGTTGGGGTCCGTGATCGCGTCGCCCGCAAAGGGGTCGACCGGCGCCTGCGCCGAGGTCGAATGCGCCACGGGAGACGCGACCGAGATCACTGGCGGGGCGAGCGCCTCGATGGTGACGGAGCCGTCGCCGCTGGCCGTCGCAGGCGCGACGCCCTCCGACACTCCATATGACGAGTTGACCAACGACCCGCCGCCGCCGCCTTCGCCAAAACCGGCGCCGCCGCCGCCGCCGCCAAAACCACCGCCGCCGCCGGCGCCGGAACTGCCCCCGCCGCCGCCGCCGCCGAAACCACCGCCGCCGCCAGAACCGCCATTTCCACCGGCGAAGGTCGCGCCGTCTGCACTTCCGCCTTCTGCATTTTGAACTGGGCTGCCGTTGCCGTTGGTGTAGTGGCCGAAAGAGCCGCCGGTGAAGCCGCCGCCGCCGCCTGCCTCAGGATTTGAGCTGCTTGTGACCCCGCCCTGGCCCGCGGCGCCGCCACCGCCGCCGGCGCCGGGAGTTCCGGGTAAAACGCCGATTTTCCCACCATCGCCACCGGTCGGCGCCGTCTGGCCGTCGCCCCCTGCGAGGCCGCTAACGGGGCCCCCGCCGCCGCCGCCGCCAGCGATCACCTCATCGATCTCGACGGCGCCGGAACCGCTGTTGGTTTCGATCACAAAGCTGCCGCCGCCGCCGCCGCCGCCGCCGCTCCCACTGGCGGTCACTTTCCCTCCGGCGCCGCCGACGACGATTTCGAGCTTTGCGCCGGCCTGCAGATAAACATCGCCGCTCGCCATGGCGCCGAGTCCGCCCGCGCCGCCGCCGCCAAGGCCGGCGGAGCTCGGATAGTTGTTGGAGCCGCTGCCTCCCTGTGCGCCGTCGGCCGTGATGTCGTAGTAGCCGGAGACCCCGATCGTGAAGGTCTCGATCTTGCCGCTGTAAGCGAGGGTCTCACGCGCGGTCGTCGCGATCTCGGCAGTCACCGAGCCGGTCGCGGTCTGGCCGGGGTTGCGGCTCGAGACATCGGAGAGCGACAAGGTCAGGGCCTCGCCGCCGCTCGCCGCCCGAAACGATCGTCGGCGCGGTCAGGGTCAGCGCGTCGAGCGCGGTCGTGACGTTGGCCGCGTGTCGGCCGCGGCGGTCCCGCCGAGCGTATATTCGCCATTGCCGTCGCTGACCAGCGACAGCGGCCCGCTATAGGTCGCGCCTTCGCGCGAGCGAGGCGTTTTGATCGCTCAGCGTGATGGTCAGCGTGTCGGTCGGCGAGCCCGTGTTGGCGTCGCCGATCGTGACGCCGGCGAAGGGCGTGTCCGTCGTCGAGCCGGCGTTGGCGTCCGTGGTCGATCCGCCCGTGATCGTCGGCGGCGCCAGCGCAAGTGATGGTGACTGAGCCGTCGCCGCTGTTGGTCGCGGCGACCTTCGTCACGCCGAGCGCGTCGAGTTGACCAACGACCCGCCGCCGCCGCCGCCGCCGAAGCCGGCCGCCGCCGCCGCCGCCGCCATAACCGCCGCCGCCGCCGCCGCCGACGGAGCCGCCGCCGCCGCCGCCGAAGCCGCCGCCGCCGGCGACGTATGTGTGGCCGGCGCCGCCGGCGAAGGTCACGCCAGCTGCCGATCCGCGCTGCGACACCCCCTCAATAATCGCCCCCGGCGCCGCCGGTGAACCCGCCGCCGCCGCCGCCGCCGAGCCGCTGGAGTGCGATGCCGCCGGCGAAGCCCGCAGCGCCGTTGACGCCGCCGGCGCCGCCGGCGAGCCTCCCGCGAAACGGCTGGCTGCCATCGCCGCCGGTCCCCTGCGTGCGGCCGCCGCCGCCAGGATCTCCGCTGTCGCCGCCGCCGCCGCCGCCGCCGGCGATCACTTCGTTGACGTCGACGGCGCCGGACCCGTTGTTGGTTTCGATCACGAAGCTGCCGCCGCCGCCGCCGCCGTCACCGATCTGACCGTGCCGCCCTCGCCGCCGACGACGATCTCGAGCTGCGCGCCGGCCTTGCAGATAAATGTCGCCGCTCGCCATCGCGCCCAGCCCGCCTGCGCTGTTGTTGGCGTTGCCGCCGCCTCCCTGCGCGCCCGTCGGCCGTGATGTCGTAATAGCCGGAGATCTGGGCCGTGAAGGTCTGGATATCGCCGGTATAGGCGAAAGCCTCGCTGTAGGTCGGCGCGAAAATTTTGGCGCGTCGCCGTGGCCGTCGCCGGCGGCCCCGCCAAAGCGCTGGAGACGTCGGAGAGCGAGAAGGTCAGCGCCTCGACGCCGTTCGATCGCGTCGGTCAAGGTCGAGGGCGCGGTCAGGGTCAGCGCGTCGAGCTCGCTGGTGATGCCGGACGCCGAGCCGCTCAGTGGGTAAACACCCGGACTTGCGGCGCTGAGGGCTTGGCCGTTGTAGGCGAGGCCCGCGTTGGCGTCGCTCAGCGTGATTGTCAGCGTGTCGGTCGCGCCTGCGTTCAAATCGCTGACCGTGACGCCGGCGAAAGGCTTGTCCGTCGTCGAGTTCGAGGGTGGCGATCGTGGTCGAGCCGCCGGAGATCACAGGGGCGTTTGCCAGGAATGAGAGGGTGACGAGGCCGTCGCCCGTGTGTGTGGACGCAAGCTTGGAAACCTCGAAGGTCGTGTCGACATAAGTCCCGCCGCCGCCGCCGCCATACCCGCCGCTGCCTCCGAAGCCGCCGGGATATCCGCCGCCGCCGCCGCCGCCGAAGCCGCCGCCGCCGCCGCCGCCAGAGCGACCGCCGCCGCCGCCGCCGCCGAAGCCGCCGCTCGAGCCATAAGGGCTGCTCCCGCCGGCGAAGGTCGATCCCGAGACGGAGCCGGACGAGGGCCGTTGTGCCGTGCTCGACGCGCCGCCCGTAAAACCGCCGCCGCCGCCGCCGAATGTTGTTGCGGCGCCTGCTCCCGCGGCGCCCCCCGCGCCGCCCGCGCCGCCATCATTTGGAGCGCCTTGCAGCGGGTTGACGCCATTTCCGCCCGACCCTTGCGTCTGGCCGCCGCTACCGTCCCCGCCGTCCACTTTTTGGCCCGCGCCGCCGCCGCCGCCGCCGCCGCCCCCGGCGATCACCAGGTCGATCGGCGTCGCCAAGGCTCCGGCCCCGGCGTTGGTCTCGATCACGTAGCTGCCGCCGCCGCCGCCGCCGCCAAGTCCTCCGCTCACCGAGTTCGGGGCGCGCCGGCGCCCCCTGCGACGATCTCGAGCTGGGCGCCGGCCTGCAAATAGATCTCCCCGCTCGCCATGGCGCCCAGTCCGCCGCTGCTCGAGCCGTAGTCTCCCGCGCCCCCCTGCGCGCCGTCGGCGCTGATTTGATAATAGCCCGTGGTCTGGACGGTGAAGGTCTGGATCGCGCCGCTGTAGCTGGTGGTCAGGTCCGTAAAATTCGGCGCGAGGATTTCGGCCTTCACCGAGCCCGACACAGGACCCAACGGGCTGGCGCTCGAAGAGAGGGAGAGGGAGAGGGTCAGCGCTTCCACGCCGTTGGCGCCGGTCACGGTCGATGGCGCGGTCAGCGTCAGCGCGGCGAGTTCGCTTGTGACGCCGCCAGCAGAGCCAACGAGCGTGTAGACTCCGGCGCTCGGGTTGCTGAACGTCACGCCGCTGACGGCTGTCCCGACGGCGAGCGAGGCCTTCGTATCGCTGAGCGTGATCGTCAGGCTGTCCGTCGGCGATTCCGGATTCGGATCGCCAATCGTGACGCCGGCGAAGGGCGCCGACGTCGCGCCAGGCGAGGTGTAGGTAATGCCGGCCGTCCCGGTGATGCTCGGCGGCCCGCTGGCGTAGACGATGTAGACGCTGCCGGCGCCGCTTTGGACCCCCCCTTTCTCCTCCACGCCATACGCGCTGTTGACGAGAGATCCGCCGCCGCCGCCATTCGCGAAATGGACTTGAGAATACTCGCCTCCCAGGCCGCTGAGGATGCTCCCTCCGCCCGAAGTGCCGCCACCGCCTCCGCCAGTGGCGCCGATGCCGGCGCTGCCTTGACCTCCGCCCCCGCCCCCATAGCCGCCGCCACCGCCGCCGCCGAAGCGACCGGCGCCGCCGCCGCCGCCGAAGCCGCCAGTGCCTTCAGGGCCGCCAAAGCCGCCGGTGCCGCTGCTGGCGGCCCCCGCGCCGCCCTTGAACGTGTCTTGTCCGACGTCGATGTTGCCGATCCCAAGCACGCCGCCGCCGGTTTGCGCGCCCGCCCCACCTTGAGCGCCGGTAAATCCGCCGGCTCCGCCGGGGCCGCCCACGACGACGACGTCGGCGCCGGTGGTCAAGGACGCGCCAGTGGACCAGTCATAAAGTCCCCCATTGTCGCCCGGCGATCCCCCGACCGGGGCTCCGATTCCCCCGGCGCCGCCGGCCACGCCGCCGCCCTTTCCGCCGGTTCCTTTCGTCTGGCCGGCGGCGGGGCCGCCGGCTGCGGCGGTATATGGCCCGACGCCATTGGTTAATTGCTGAAATATGCCGCCAAAGTGCAAAAAGCCGCCGCCGCCGCCGCCGCCGCCGCCAGCGATCACTTCGTTGACGTCGACGTCGCCCGTGGTGACGTAAGTCTCGGTGACTCCCCCGACGACTGTGGTGACGGTGGCGCCGCCCGAGCCATCGTTGGTCTCGATGACGAAACTGCCGCCACCCCCGCCGCCGACATACTGGCCACTGTCGCCTGGCGAGCCGACGGCGATCTCCAGCTGCGGCGCCGGCCTGGAGCCAGATCAAGCCGCTCGCCTTCGCTCCGAGCCCACCCGGACTGTTGTCGTAGCCGCCGCCTCCCTGTGCGCCCTCGGCCGTGATGTCGTAGTAACCAGCGTACTCGACGGTTACTTTCTGGATCTCGCCGGTGCTTGAAAATGTGACGGGGTTGAGGGTGAGCTCGGTCATGACGCCGATCTTTCGGTGCGAGAAGCAGGCAAGGAGTCGTCAGGGTTTTCAGTGGCGGTCATTCTGGTTCGCGGTCCTGCACGCCAGTTCTCCAGCGCGCCGGCGCATTCGAGTTCTTCGATCAGCGGCGCGAGATTGTCGGCATAGGCGCGCCAGCGGCCGAGGCCGCGCGCATTGACGGGCTGCCTGACCTGGGCGCGGCTCACCGTGCGGACCTCGCTGTCGGACTCGAAAAAGCGCGCGCAGGCCGGATCTGGCGGCAGATCGACAAAGGCGAGCACACGCGCGAGCGTCGCGTCGAAATCCTTCACCCAGTCGTCGAGCCTGCAAGCCCAGAATCGGCATGGGCAGCGCAGCCTTCCAATGGCGCATCAGCCTGTCCTGCTCGCCGATGGCCCAGCCGAGATCCGGGAGCTCGTGGGCATAGCCATGCTCGCCGTGAAAGCGGAAGGTGAAGATGGACAGACCGATGTCGCGCGGATCGCGCAGGCAATGGATGATCCTGGCTTTCGGGAACAACAGCGCGATCAGCCAGACGTGCAAATAATTGCCCGGCATCTTGTCGACGACGCGGGTTTTGTTCGGCGCGAGGGCATGCAAATCCCTGAGATAGGCCTCGGCTTCGGCATCGAGCGTCGCCTGATCGAGCGCCGCGATGCGGGCGAATCGCCTCCGGCGTTTCGCCGCCGCCGAGCCGCCAGGCGAGCCGGCCCAGCGCCGAACGCTCGCCGGCGCCATGCGCCTGGGGATGGGCAGCGAGGATCTGCTCGGCGAGAGTCGTGCCCGAGCGCGGCATGCCCACGATGAACACCGGCGCAGGATCGGCATTTTCCGCACGTGGCCCGCTGGCGTAGCGCTGCGGCGTAAAGGCGGCGATCGCCGCGTCATTATAGGCCTTCGCCGTCTCGCGCGAAAAAGGCTGGATTTTTCGCAGCAGGGCGTGGCCCGCGCGCCATTGCTCGAAGGCCCGGTCATTCATGCCTTCGCGCGAAAAAAATTTGGCGAGGTCGTAACGCGCCATGATCTTGTGTTCGAGGACCGCGGTCGGACCCATGTTTTCAAGCGCGGCCTCCATGTCTCGCGCGACGGCGCGCGCGTCGGCGCGCCGGTTCTCCGCGAGCGCAAGCAGCACGTCGCGCCACAGCCGCAGCGGCTTGAGTTCCGCAGGCGCGGGGCCGAGCGCGTCGAATTCGGCCAGCGCGGTCTTCGCGCGGTCGGGCCGGCCCAGGGCGAGCAGCGCCAGCGCCCGCTGCAGATGCCAGTGGCGGGCGGCGGGAAATCGTCGGCGGGCGGATCGACTTCGTTGAGCAGCGCCAGCGCTTCGGCGTGCTTTTCCTCCTGCAGCCTTTCGGCGACGAGATTGAGCCGCGCCCCGGCGTCAAGCGGGTCGCGGGCCAGAGCGTCGCGCAAAAGAGTCTCGGCCGCCTCGTAGCCGCCGGTGAGGCGCGAGAGCGCCGCGAGATTGCCGGTCGCAGCGGGATGGCCGGGCTGCGCCCGCAAGGCGTCGACCATGCACCTCTTGGCGTCCTCGACCGCTCCCTGCGCGTAGCGCGCGAGGCCGAGATTGACGCAGAGCGTCGGCAAAGCCCGGACGCAGCTTTGCAGCGATGGCGAAAGCCTGCTCGGCGCGCTCAGGCTTGCCCTTGGCCATCCAGGCCTGGCCGAAGGCGTAATGCGCCTCGGCCCTGTTGGGCTCGGCAAGGCAGGCGTCGCGCGCCGCCTCCAACGCGGCCTGCGCGTCGCCGCGCCGCAAGGCGTCGCTGAAAACGTGCAAAATCGTTGGTGTTGGGATCCCCGACGTTTCCATCAAAACTGCCCCGTAGGCTTCGAGGATCGAGGCGCGAAGCATGGCTGCAAACAGATAGTTAGTAAATCGTCAAATTCAAACAAAAGCTGCCGTAACGTAATTGTGATACTCGCGGACAGCGACCAAAGTGGGTATACCTTCTTAATAGTTCAAACTCGTTTGTCTCCTCAAAAACGATAGGTTATTTCCCTCACTATGTGTCAGGCCATCGAATGGCAGCTTTCCGCTGATTGCTCAGCTCCATGCGGCCAATGGCAAATTCCCGCTCCTGGCGCGTCCCTGCCGTAGCGTCTCGGCCCGCGCCCGCCGCAAACCCGACCTGCGGCGGGTCGGGTTTGAATCGGACCGAAAGCGACCCTTGATCATTTCGCGCCCAGGTTGCAGCGCCCCGAGACGCTTGCCAAGACTGCGCGGAAAGCGGTCGACCTCCCTGAAATTCGAAAATTTGTGTGTCTATTCCTGCGAAATTCCACGGATCCACCGCCAATTTCATAGAAAATGCGAGTCGAACTTTCATAGCCAACCCACAGGTTGCAGCGACGCGAGCCCTGCGGCAGCGGCTCGGAAATCGCGGGAATCCCGGCCAAACCGGGCAAGTGTTTCACATGGAACATATAGCGAACGCTTGTTTAGCGGCAAAAAACGCGAAATTCCTTTCACTTTCGCCGCCGGCATCCGCGTCGGCAATCCTGTTGGCGCCCCGCGAGCGGGCGCCGACGCCCGAATCTTGCTACAAGGCGAAATGTCACCTGCAGGACCGAATCCATTGCCTCGTGTCTTCACCATTGCCCCAGGCGCGCCCTTCCTGGCGAGTTTCGCGGAATGCTTTCTCGACGGGAGGATCATTCCCGGGCTGAGCCGCGCCTCCGGCCCGCTCGCTCTCGCGAAGGCGAAAATCTATGTGCCGACCCGCCGCGCCGGCAGGGCGCTGGCCGCCGAGCTTGCGCGGCGCTCGGAAGCGCCCGCCACGCTGCTGCCAAGGATCCTGCCGCTTGGCGCGCTTGACAATGAGGCCGACGAGGCGGGATTCGACAATCCGCTCGACCCCGGCCTGCCGCGCGCCGCCGACGACATCGAGCGCAGGATGGTTCTCGGCGAACTCATTCTCGCCTGGGCGCGCAGCTTGAAGCGCGCCATCGTCTCGATCGACGCCGACGGCGTTCCCGTTCACGCCGGCGAGGCGCTGCTGGTGGCGACCCATCCTGCTGACGCCTGGCGCCTTTCAGGCGATCTCGCGGCGCTGATCGACGAAATGATCATCGAGACTGTTGAGTGGAGCGGACTCGCCGCCCTCGGTGGCGATTTCGACGATTACTGGCGCATCACCCTGAGATTTCTCGACATAGCCTTCAAGGCCTGGCCGGAGATTTGCGCCAGGAAAAACTTCGTCGATCCGGCCGCGCGGCAGCAGGCGCTGATCGCGCGCGCCGTCGAAGCTGTCGCACGCGAGCAAGACCCGGTCATCGCGATCGGCTCGACCGGATCGAACATCGTCACGGCGCGGCTTCTCGGCGCCATCGCGTGCGCAAAAAACGGCGCCTTGGTGCTGCCGGGCCTCGACAAAAATCTCGACGACGATTCCTTCGCGCTGATCCGCGGCCTTGAAGAGCCCTGCGCCACCCATCCGCAAGCCTTTCTCGCGCGGCTGATCGAGACGATCGGCGTTTTGCGCGCCGATGTCGAAGAGTTGGGCGCCGCCCCCGCCCCCCTGGCGGCGCGCGGACGATTCGCTTCGGAAGCTTTCAGGCCTGCCGAACTCGACCGACCTCTGGCCGCTCTGGCGGCAGGCGCATGATCCCGCCGAACTTGCCCTTGCGCTCGAGGGCGTTGCGCTCATCGAGGCGGGCGACGAACGCGAGGAGGCGCTCGCCATCGCCGCCTGCCTGCGCGAGGCACTGGAAACGCCGGTACGCACGGCCGCGCTGGTGACGCCGGATCGTGGCCTCGCCGAACGCGTGCGCGCCGAGCTTTTGCGCTGGAACGTCGAGATCGACGATTCCGGCGGCGCGCCGCTCGCGGCCTCGCGCGCCGGCGTTCTCGCGCGGCTGATCCTGTCGGCGCTGTGCGGCGGCCCGAACGACTGGGCGGCGCTGCTCGCCCATCCCGATTTTTCGCTCGGTCTTGGCGAACAGGCCGAAAGGCTCGCCGCCCTGTTCGAGATCGGCGTGTTGCGCTCCGGCGCGCAATCCGCGCTTTTCGCCGATTGCGTCGCGCCGGCGCGCGCGGCGGCGGCGCACAAACATGCTCATCCGCGCCAAAAGGAGATCTCCAGCGAAGACTGGGCGGCGCTGCAAGATTTCGCGCAAAAGCTCGACGCCGCCTTCGCGTCTCTGCGCGCGCTGGCGCGCGCCGGCGAGAGCGAACTGAAGCCCTGGATCTTCGCGCATAAAAAGGCGCTCGGCCTGATCGCCTCGGGCGAGATCGACTCCTTGCCCGGCGGCGAGGACGGCGCCGCGCTGGCGCAATTGTTCGATGAGCTTTCCCGCGCCGCCAACGAGGTCTTCAGCTTTCACGCGGAAAGCTATGCCGGCTTTTTCGACGCGCTGATCGGCGAACGCATCCTGCGCGGGCCAGCGCGGGCGCATCCGCGGCTGAAGATTCTCGGCCTGCTCGAAGCGCGTCTGATCGGCGCGGACCGGCTGGTGCTCGCCGGGCTCGATGAAACCGTCTGGCCGCCGCGCGGCGAAACCGACGCCTTCCTCAACCGCGCCTTCCGCAAGACCCTGGGCCTGTCCTCTCCCGACCGCCGCATCGGCCAGACCGCGCATGATTTCCTTCAGGCTTTTGGCGCGCCCGAAGTCGTTCTCACGCGCGCCAAAAAACGCGGCGGCGCGCCGACGACGCCTTCGCGCTTCTTGCAGCGCATGGAGGCGCTGGCGGGAGCGTCGGCCTTCCGGCCGCTGCGCGAACGCGGCGCCCACTGGCTCGAATGCGCCGGGGCCGTCGACGCCGCCAAGGCGGAACAACCGCTCAAGCGGCCCGAGCCCCGGCCGCCGCTCGACCTGCGGCCTTCGCAATTGTCGGTGACGCGGATCGAAATGCTGCGTCGCGACCCCTATGCGGTCTATGCCGAATCCATCCTGAAGCTGCTGCCGCTGCCGGGCCTCGACGCCGTCATCGGTCCGCGCGAAATCGGCGAGGCCATGCACGCGGTCCTCGAAGACTTCGGCAAGGCGCATCCTGCCGGCCCCCTGCCCGACGACGCCAAGGAAAGTCTCATCGCATCGGCGCGCGAAAAACTCGCCGCCTTTTGGGACGATCCCGAGTTTCAGACTTTTCGCTGGCCTCGCCTGCGCGAAGGGCTCGACGCCTATCTTGCTTTCGAGGCGCTGCGGCGACCGCTGCTCCACAGCATCGCCGTGGAATGCGGCGGCAGGCTGGCGATACCGCTCGAGGACGGCTCCGAATTCACGCTGACCGCCAAGGCCGACCGCATCGAATTGCTTGGGGACGGAACCGCGGCCGTCGTCGATTACAAGACCGGCGACATTCCCTCTGACAAGGTCGTGCGCTCAGGCTTTTCGCCGCAATTGACGCTTGAAGCGGCGATGCTGCAGCGCGGTGCTTTCAGCGGCCTTGCGCAGCGTCCGGCGTCGGCCGCCTTTTATGTGCCGCTCGGCGGCGGCGGCAAGAAGCTTCGCGAGATCGCGGACAAGGACGGGGAATCCTTCGCCGACCTGGCGGAGGAGCATTTCCGCGAATTGGTTGATCTGCTCAACCATTTCCGCGATCCGAAAAACGGCTATCCAGCGCGGCCCTTTCCGCAATTCGCCGCGCGCTACAACGCTTATGACCATCTCGCGAGGACGCGCGAATGGTCGGCTGCGGGCGCCGAAACGTCGGGAGGCGACGGCGAATGACCGCGCAAAAGATCCCTCAGGATACGCTGGAGCGGCAAAGGCGGGCTTCCGATCCCTCCGCTTCCGCCTGGGTGTCGGCCAATGCCGGCTCCGGCAAGACGCATGTCCTCGCGCAACGGGTCATCCGCCTGCTGCTCGCCGGTTTTGCGCCGAGCCGGATTCTCTGCCTCACCTTCACCAAGGCCGCCGCCGCCAACATGGCCGAGCGGGTGTTCAAGAACCTCGCGGAATGGACGGCGCTGGACGATGCGGCGCTGGCGGACGCGATCACGAAGACCGGAGCCGACCGGCCCGTCGAAAAGCGCCAGCTCGCCTTCGCGCGAAAATTGTTCGCGCGCGCCGTGGAGACCCCGGGCGGCCTGAAAATCCAGACCCTGCACGCCTTCTGCGAAAAGGTTCTGCATGTCGCGCCCTTCGAGGCCAATGTGGCCGCGAATTTTTCCGTCGTCGAAGAGGTCGAGCAGGCGCAACTGATCGCCCGCGCGAAGCTTGAAACGTTTTCGCGCGCCCAGCATGATCCTGAGCTCGGCGCGGCGCTGGACCGCATCGCGGAAGACGCAGGCCTGGTCTTTGGCGAATTGCTCGATCAGGTTCTTTCAAAGCGCGCGCTGTTTCGCTCGCTCGCCATGCCCGGCGCCGATAAAAGGCTTCGCGGCGCGCTCGGGCTCGCCGTCGGGGAAACGCCGGAATCGATCCGCTGCGACATGCTGGAGGGCGGATTGCCGCCCGTGCGCTGGCCGGATTTTTCGGCCTTCCTGCAAACCGGCCTGGCCACCGACAAAAAGAGGGCCGGGGCTTTCGAGGCTGCTCACGCGCTTTGGCGCGGCGGAAGTTTCGAAGGCGCGCGAGAAAAATATCTCGAGATATTCTTCACCGACAAGGGCGAGGGCCCCCCGGCCAAAGCGCTGGCGACCAAAAAGCTCGGCGACGCCCGGCCCGATCTCCTGCGGCAGCTCACCAGCGAGCAAACCCGCCTCGCCGTTGCGCGGAATCAATTGAAAGCGGCGGAGGCCGCCGAGCGGACGCTGGCGCTGGGCCGTCTTGCCAATGCCATCCTCGACCGTTACGACGCCCTCAAATCCGAGCGGCAATTGCTCGATTTCAACGATCTCATCGCCCGCACGGGCGAACTTTTCAAACGCTCCTCGGCCGCCTGGGTGCTGCAGAAGCTCGACGCCGGCATCGACCATATTCTCGTTGACGAGGCGCAGGACACGAGCGCCGAGCAATGGGACATTCTCGATCGCATATCCGAGGATTTTTTCTCGGGCGCCGGACAGAACAGCCGGGCGCGCACCTTCTTCGCGGTTGGCGACGAGAAGCAGTCGATCTTCTCCTTCCAGGGCGCAAGGCCCGAGCTTTTCGCCAGCATGAAAACCGTCTTCGAGCAGCGGGTAAAACGGGCGGACAGAAAATTCGATCCGGTCAATCTCACCCTCTCCTTCCGCTCGGCGCAGGGCGTGCTCGACGCCGTGGACAAGGTGTTCGAAAACCCCGCCCATTTCCGTGGCCTCTCCGCGCAGCCCGATGTCGAGAAAACCGTGCATGAAGCGCTCAAGCGCGGAGCGCCCTCACGCGTCGAAATCTGGGACGTCATCGCCCCGCAGCCGGCAATAGACAAGCGCGACTGGAAATTGCCGCTCGACTACGCCGACGCCGCCGATCCTCCCGTCGCCAGCGCGCGCCGCATCGCCGAAACCATCCGCAGCTGGCTCGCGCCAGACTCGCGCGAAAAAATTCTTGACGAAGGCAGGCGGCGCAAGATCCGGCCCGGCGACATCATGATCCTCGTGCGCCGTCGCGACGCCTTCTTCGAAGCGATGATCCGCGCGCTGAAGGAAAAGAACGTGCCGGTCGCCGGCGCCGACCGTCTGCAACTGGCGCAGCATATTGCGGTGATGGACCTCGTCGCCATCGGCCGCGCCGCGCTCTTGCCCGCCGACGACCTGACGCTGGCCACTGCGCTGAAGACCCCGATTTTCGGCTTTGACGACGACGATCTGATCTCGCTTGCGCCGAATCGGCGGGGCTCGCTGCACGAGGCCATGCGCGCTTCCAGCGTCGCAAAGGCGCAGTCCGCCTGCGCGTCCCTCGACCTTCTGCGCAAATTGGGCCGCAGCCTGTCCCCCTTCGCCTTCTACGCGCGCCTGCTCGGCCCGCGCGGGGGCCGCAAGAAGTTTCTGGCGCGGCTCGGGCCGGAGGCGGGCGACGCGCTCGACGAATTCCTCAATCTCGCCCTGGCGCATGAGCGCGCCGGCGCGCCCGCGCTCGGCGCCTTTCTGGCGGAAATCGAGTCGCTGGACATGTCGATCAAGCGCGACATGGACACGTCCCTTTCCTATGTCAGGGTGATGACGGCCCATGCCGCCAAGGGGCTCGAAGGCAAGATCGTCTTTTTGCCCGATGTCTGCTCCGCTCCCGGCGGCAATCACGACGGACGGATTTTCGAGATTTTTTCGCCGGATGGCGAGCGCTGGCCGGTCTGGTCGCCGAACAAGAAAGGCGATTGCCTGGCGATCGCGGCGGCGCGCAGCGAGCGGCGCGACGACGCGGCAAGGGAATATCGCCGCCTGCTTTATGTCGCGATGACCCGGGCCGAGGAGCGGCTTTATATCGCCGGTCATCGCGGCAAGCTCGCCGTCTCCCCAGAGAGCTGGCGGACCATGATCGAGACATCGCTGACGGAGTGCAGGTCCGCGCCCGCGCCCTGGGGCGGCGACGATGGGGTCCTGCGTTTTGGCGCGCTGGGCGCCGAAGCGCCCGAAGGCGAAATCGAGGTCCAGCCCAGGGAAAGGCCGCCGTTCGCCATTCCGAACTGGCTGTTTGCGCCAGCGCCGGCGGAGGCAAGCGCCCCGCCGCCGCTGCGCCCGTCCAGCGCGCTCGACGGCGCTGAATCTGTCGCCCCCGATTCCGCTGAAATCCTCGCGCCGCGCCGAGGCGCTGGAAGAGGGGCGGCAATTGCACCGTCTCTTCGAGTTCCTGCCGGGGATCTCGCCGGACAAGCGGCGCGAGGCGGCGCTCGCCGACTTCTCAAGGCAGGGGATCGAGCCTGACAGGGCGCGGCGGCTCGCCGTCATGGTCCTGGCTGTTCTGGACGATCCGCGCCTTGCGCCCCTGTTCGGCGAAAACTCGATCGCCGAGGCGCGCATTGCCGCGAGGCTGCAAAGGCCGCGGGGCGGCTTTCTCGAAATCGCCGGCGCCATCGACCGTCTCGCGGAAACGCCGGAGGGAATATGGATCGCCGATTACAAGACGGGGGCGGCCAAACAAGCCGCGGCGGCGCATGTCGCACAGCTGGCGCTCTATCGCGCCGCCGTCGCCCTGCTCTACCCCGGCAAGGCCATCCGCTGTTTCCTGATTTACACGTCGGGTCCCGACATCATCGAATTACCCTCCGAAAAACTCGATGCGGCGCTTGAAGCAGCCTTGGGCAAGGCGGTCAAAAGTTAGATGATTTCTAAACTAGGCGGATTTGTTTGCGGCCGTTCCTCCCTTGCGTGACCCTCGCGTCAAGAGGAGAAATTCATGAAAGCCCGTCTCGCCGCCACTTTTGCCCTTGTCGCCGCATTCGGCCTTGCCGCGGCGCCCGCCGTGGCCAAGGAGACGCCTGTAGGCAAGCCGCTCTCCATCAATGGTATGGAGATCGGCGCGGTCTATCTCCAGCCGATCGAGATGGAGCCGCCGGGCATGATGCGCGACGCCAAGGAATCCGATGTCCATCTCGAAGCCGACATAAAAGCCGACAAGGACAATCCCAACGGCTTTGCACGGGGCGACTGGATGCCCTATCTCGTCGTGACCTATGCCCTCGCCAAGGAGGGCGGCGCCGAGACGCGTTCCGGCGATTTCATGCCCATGGTCGCCAATGACGGGCCGCATTACGGCGACAACGTCAAGATGATGGGTCCCGGCCGTTACAAGCTCAAGCTTCATATCTCGCCGCCGGGCTCCGATCCGCACAGCCATTTCGGCCGCCATGTCGACAAGGAGACCGGCGTCGGTCCCTGGTTCAAGCCTTTCGACGCGGAATTCGAATTCACCTATGCGGGAACGGGAAAGAAGGGCGCCTATTGAAATGATGTCCGTCCGCCTTCGCCTTGCTTTGGCCCTGGCCCTGGTCGCCACGGGTTTTGCTTGCGGCGCCCGCGCGGCGGACGAGGCGACCTTCCGCATCGAATTCAACGATGGACAGGTGACGCCGCAAAGGCTCGAAGTGCCCGCCAATCGGCGCCTGGTGCTGGAGCTTGCCAACAAGGGGCAGACGCCCGCCGAATTCGAAAGCCGCGAATTGCGCAAGGAAAAAGTGCTCGCGCCGGGCGCGGAATCCTCGCTCGTCATCCGCGAGCTCGATCCCGGCGAGTATGATTTCTTCGACGATTTCCACCCCGACGCCAAGCCGGCGGTTTTGGTCGCGAAATAGGAGGCGGCCTTGGGACCATACGGCAATGTCGTCTTCATCGTCTGGCGCGAGAGCATCGAGGCCCTGCTGGTCATCGGCATTTTGCAGGCCTGGCTCTCCCAGCAAGGCGAAACCGGTTTTTCGCGGGGCAGGATCTATCTCTGGGCCGGCGTCGCAGCGGGACTGCTCGCGGCGGCGCTGCTGGGAACGGCGATGATCCTGTTCGGCGACGAGCTCGACGACGACAGGCAGCAGCTGTTCCAGACCGCGCTGATGCTGCTCGCCGCCGGCCTGATCGTCCAGATGGTCTTGTGGATGCGGAGGCATGGACGCACGTTGAAGCGCGAGCTCGAAACGGCCCTGCAAAAGGCCGCCGACGCGCGCAACTGGTGGGGCGTCTTTGCGCTCGCCGCCATAGCGGTCGCGCGCGAGGGCGCGGAGACCGTGGTCTTCCTCGCCGGCACGCTGTCGGCCGCGCGCAATGGCGCGCTGGTCGCGACTTCGCTCGCCGCCGTCGGCGGCCTCGCGCTCGCCGTCGGCACCTATGCGCTGCTGCAAGTCGGCGGCAAAATCCTGTCCTGGCGAACTTTTTTCCGCGTCACGGAAGTGCTGCTGCTGCTGCTCGCCGGCGCGCTGCTGCTGACCGCCGCCGACAATCTCGTGGCGCTCGGCGTCCTGCCGCGCCTGTCCGGACGGCTCTGGGACGCCTCGTCCGTGCTGTCAGACGGAGGCGCCTTCGGCGGCCTCGTCGCCTCGCTGACCGGTTGGAGGGCGCGGCCCGACCTGACTGAGATCTGCGTGTTTTTCACCTATTGGGGAGCCATGGCTTGGCTGCTGTTTCGACCGAGCACGCGCTGAACGCGCCCGCCCCGGCGGCGGCGCCGAACCGCCTCGACGCCGCGCTGGCGCGGGCAGGCCTCTGGCTGCGTGGAAAGCAGGTTTTTCTGCGTCGCCTGCAATGGGGCGTGGTGGCGGCCTATGTCGCGCTGCTCGTCACGCCCGCCGTGCTGCCGTTGCCGCAGGGCGCTGCGCATGTCTGGACCAATGTCACGCTTTTCGCGCAATTCGTCTTCTGGGGCCTGTGGTGGCCCTTCGTCCTTCTCTCCATGGTCCTCGTCGGCAGGGCCTGGTGCGGCCTGCTCTGCCCGGAGGGCGCGCTGACCGAGCGCATGGCCGAACACGGGCGTGGCGGCGCCATTCCCCATTGGCTGCTCTGGAAGGGCTGGCCCTTCCTCGCCTTCGTGCTCACAACCGTCTACGGCCAGCTCACCAGCGTCTATCAATATCCGCGCCCGGCGCTGGTCGTGCTCGGCGGCTCTACCCTCGCGGCCATGGCGGCAGGATACTATTGGGGTCGCAACAAGCGGGTCTGGTGCCGCTTTCTCTGCCCTGTCACCGGCGTCTTCACCCTTCTTGCCAAATTGGCGCCCCTGCATTTCCGGGTCGATCGGCAGGCCTGGGATACTTGGCAAAAGCCGCACGGACATCCCGACAGCTTCAATTGCGCGCCGCTCGTGGCGGTGCGGACCATGCGCGGCGCCGGCGCCTGCCACATGTGCGGGCGCTGCGCCGATTTTCGCGGCGCTGTGACCCTCGCGCGCCGCTCGCCCAATTTCGAGATCGTGCATGTCGCCGGGGACATGCCGAACAAATGGCAGAGCGCCCTGATCCTGTTCGGCCTCAACGGCGTTGCCGCCGGCGCGTTCTTGTGGGGATCGTCGGCGCTCTACGTGGCGATCCGCCAGGCGCTCGCCGAAAAGCTCGTCGACTTCGGCCTGATCTGGCCGATCGAGCCGGTGTTGCCTTGGTGGCTGCTGACCAATTACCCCGAGATCAACGACACGATGACGCCGCTCGACGGTCTTGTGCTCGTGCTGTATGTGCTCGGCGCCGCTGCGGCATTCGGCCTGTCAGCCGGCCTCTGCGTCGCGCTGGCGGCGCGGGCCTGCGAAACGCGGTTCGACTGGGCGCGGTTTCACCATTTCGCGCAGGCGCTGATTCCCGTGGCGGGCTGCGGCGTCTTCCTCGGCCTGTCTTCGCTGACCGTGACCATGCTTAGGGCGGAGGGCGTCGTCCTTCCCTTCCTTGGCTTTTTCCGCGCCAGTTTGTTGATTGCGGCTGGGCTCTGGTCGCTGTGGCTGAGCTGGCGGATCGCGCAGACAAAGACCGCTTCGACGAGGCGGAGAATTTTTGCGGTCGCGGCGATGGCGGGGGCGACGATCATCAGCTGCGCCGTATGGGCGAGCGTGTTCTGGCGGTTGTTCTGACTGGGCTTGGGCGCCGGGACGGATCGGTCTATATTGGCTGCGGGAAGTCCTTACGTGTCGCAAGCCGCCAAATCGATATTTTTGCCCGAAGAGGCCAACAGGAAAACACGCGAACTGGTCGCGGAGCTGCTGGTCGCGCGGGCGTCGCCGAAAAAGCTCATCGAATATTTTCACGAAGACGGCGTCTTCCATGTCATCGGGACGACCCACGATTATTCGTTCAGCGGCGTTTATCGCGGACGCGAGCAGATTTTCGGCCTGCTGCGGCGGATCGACGCGGAAGTCGAACTGGGCGAGCACAGGATTCTCAATATCATCGTTGACGGAGACTATGTCGCGATCCGGCGCACGACGCTGGCGCGCCATCACGGCACCTCCGCTTTCGCCCGGCTGACGGTCGCCAACCTGCTGCGGCTGCGCGACGGCAAGATCGCCGAGGCCTACGAATATGTGGATACGTGCTGGCTGAAGCGGCTTTCGGGCGACGAGGACTGAATTCAACGCCGTTTCCGGTCGTTAAGCCACGGCCGCGGGCCAAAAATACCGGCATTGGCGCCCTGGATTGCTTCGCTCCGCTCGCAACGACGGCGGCGCGGCTTTACCGCGGCGCTAAATGCCATGAATATTTGGGAAAGGCTCAACATTCTGACGCGCATCGGCTTTCAGAAATGTTGGTGCCCAGGAGAGGACTCGAACCTCCACGCCCTTGCGAGCGCCAGCACCTGAAGCTGGTGCGTCTACCAATTCCGCCACCTGGGCCCGGCGCGTTATCTACGGGCGCCCCGGGCGCCTGTCAACCGCATCCGGCCGAGTTTCAATAAAAACTCACGCCGCCCGCGCCAGCGCCGGCTCTTCGGCGCGGCTCGCGTCGCCTTGCAGGTTTTTCAGGATGATCAGCAGAGCCGCGCTATTGGCCTGCGCCTCCTGTGGCATCCGCCGAAAGCGGCGCAGGCAGATGTCGAGGATTTCCGCGGCGACATAGCGGTCGGCGGCGCCCCAGACGTCCTCATCGAGTCGCAAAGCCCCCGCCTGCAATTCGAGAAGATGGCGGTCGGCAGGCAGATGGTCGAAATCCTCGTCGACCAGCGTGGTCCAAAGCGCGAAATGGCGTTCCGTCATCAGGACCCGCGCGCCATTCGCCGCCGGAAGCACGTCCCGATAGAATTCCTTCAGGCAGTCGTGGACGACCGGCAGGCTCCATTCCAGAAGATGCGGCTCCCGCCTGGCGATCAAACTCATGGATCACACCTGCAATTTACATGGTCAAAACTGGCCGGAGCCGTCGGCGGGCGAACCCGCTGAAGCCCTTGACCGTTCACGAGTGGACCATGTTAACCTTAATGGCGGGTTTACGGGGGTCAGCGGGGGCCAAGCAGCTCCACGGCCTTTTGCAGCGCATCGAGGTCTTGGGGACGCGACAGGCGATGGTCGCCGTCCCTGATCAGGGTGATGGTTGCGGGATCGGCGGCGAGATGTTCGACGAGCATCATCGCATGTCGCCAGGGCACGTCGGGGTCGTCCATGCCCTGCAGGATGGCGACGGGGCAATGCGTCCGGATTTCGCCGCCGAGCAACGCATTCTCGCGCCCGTCCTGAAAAAGTTTTCGCGTCAGCGGGTAGGCCGGGCCATAAGCGTCCGCGGGCCTCAGCCAGAGCCCCCGCGCCTCGATTTCGCCGCGCGCCGCTTCCGGCAATTGCGGCCACATCAGCCTATCCGTGAAATCGACCGCGGGCGCGATCAACGCCATGCCCTGGAGGCGTTGGCTTTCGTCCAGCGCCGCCAGCGCGCGGGCAAGAAGCAGCGCAATCCATCCGCCCATCGACGATCCCACGACGATCTGCGGCCCTCTGGTCAGCGCACGGAAGATCGCGACCGCCTCCGCGGCCCAGGCCCCGATGGACCCATCGGCGAAATCTCCCTCCGATTCCCCATGGCCGGAATAATCAAAACGCAGGCAGGCGCGACCCTGCGCATCCGCCATCGAGTCGAGAAAACTCGCCTTGGAGCCGCGCATGTCCGAACGGAAGCCGCCAAGCCAGACGAGCCCCGGAAGCAGGTTTCCCGCTTTCGCCGCGCGGGAAAGAAAGGCAAGCCGGGGTTTGCCCGGCGCGAGCTCGAAGAAATCCGCGGCGCGCGTTTGGCGATCGCTTTCGGTCACGGCTAGACTGTCTCCATTGATTCGAAATCATACCAAGCCATCCGCGCGAGGCCTATGCGGATTAAACGCCCGCCAGCCCAATGGGGCTGGCCAGGAGCGAATGCGACCGAAGGCCGTCGCGAGACGGGCGAACACTATGACCGTGGCAAGCGAAATCGAGGGACAGGCCCTGTTTGGCCGAACCATACTGCAGGTCACGCCGGCGCTCGACGCCAGCGACGACGCCTCGGCCTGCGTCGAAGTTGCGGCCGCGCTGCACGAGGCGGGCGCGCGGGCCCTGGTCGCGGGCGCCCGGGACCTCTTGCGAGCGAGTTGCAAGCGCGCGGCGGGGTTTTCCTGCCCTTCGCGGCGGCGACGAACAATCCCCTGAAAATCATGGCCAACCGTCGGGAGCTGGAGCGACTGGTTCTCAACGAAGGCGTTGAGCTTATCCATATCCGCGCCGGGGCCAGTCTCGGCGTTGCGACAAAAATTGCTCGGCAGGCGCGCATCCCGCTTGTCGCCGATTTCGCAGGGCGGCCGGAGGCGCTCGACGCCGATTCGATTTTGGTCGCCTCCGCGGATGAATGGGACGAGGCGAAGAGGCTGCGTCCGGATGCGTCGCAAAGATTGCGGCAAAGCCTGCGCGGCGTCGACCTCAGGCGTTTTGCCGCCGATTCAGTCGATTCGGGCCGGATGCGGAAGCTGCGCGACGCCCTCGGCGTCGAAATGCATGTGCGGCTTGTGGTCGGCGTCGACCTGCCGCCCGAAGCCCAAGGAGCGTTTCTGGCCGCAGCGCGCGCGCTGAGGGACAGAAACTTTTTTGCGAATGAGGCGCAGGAAGCGCGAATGGTCTGGCTGGAGAGCGCGCAAAGGGCGGCGGAGCCGACGTCGGGGGCCTTCGACGCGGAATGCGCCAAGGCCGGACTTGCAGGCGAAGTCGCGCGGCTCGTTTGGGACGACCGCGCCGCCGCCTGTCTCGCAGCCGCGCTTGTCATCCTTGCCTCGGCGTCGCCGCGGCTTTGCATCCAGGCGCAAGCGCTCGGCGCGCCCATTGCGCTGCTGCATCCGCCGGGCGCAGGCGCCATCGACGAGTTTCCGACGCCGGATGGCGGTCCCGGACGTCGGAGCGGGTGGATCGTCCCCCTCAATCATCCGCAGACCCTTGCCCGCGCCTGCGAGGAGGCGGTCCGGCTCGGCGCCGCGGCGCGCGAAAGCCTTGCCCGCCGGGCTCGGGCCCACGCCGCCGCTTTTTCGGTCGAGCGCATGTGCGGCCTCGCCCTGGCGGCCTATGCTGGCCATTTTCTGGGCATTTCCCGCTGATTTCGTCAATTCGGAACCCTTGCGGGAAATGCGGCGTTGACTTTGCCGAGCTTTCCCACATTCTAGGGATCGGTTCGCTCCTCGTGGTTTCGGTCGCGGGGGTTTTTGCCGTAGCCTTATTTGCAATGGCAACATGTGTTAAGTTTCGCGTGACCGCGCCGGCTGATATGCATCCGGTTCCGTTTCACTCTTAAGCCAAGGAGAACAGGCCATTCGTCGTCCCATGAAAGCCCCCCCGGTTCCGCAAAAGGAGGGACCCCGCACCAACCGGGAAATTCGCGTTCGCGAAGTTCAATTGATCGACGCCGAAGGCCAGAATCGCGGCGTCATCGAGCATCTGAAGAGGCCATGGGCCTCGCCGAGCGAGGACGGCCTCGACCTCGTCGAGATCGTGCCCAACGCCAATCCGCCGGTCTGCAAGATCCTCGATTACGGAAAATTCCGCTTTAACGAGCAGAAGAAGGCCGCCGAGGCGCGCAAGAAGCAGAAGATTGTCGAGATCAAGGAAATCAAGCTCCGCCCCGGCATCGACGATCATGATTACGAAACCAAGATGAAGGCCGTTCGCCGCTTCTTCGACGAAGGCGACAAGGTCAAATTCGTCCTGCGCTTCCGTGGCCGCGAGATGGCGCATCAGGAACTCGGCTTCAAGGTGCTCGAGCGCGTGAAGCAGGAGACCGCAGGCACGGCGAAGATCGAGCTGGAGCCTTCCATGGAAGGCCGCCAGATGATCATGGTGCTCGCTCCAAAGTAACAATTTGGTGTCGCGCCGAAACAGGCGCGTTGCCTTTAGCCGCCCGTTTGCCCATTCTGCCTGCCCAGCCCGACGAAAAAGCTGGGCAGGAGAAGAAATGGTTGCGGCAGAGGACATTGCTGCTGGCGCCAGGGAAAAGATCGATCCGGCGCGCCTCAAAGCCATTGTCGTGGGCTCCCTCGGCAATCTCGTCGAATATTTCGACTTCTATGTCTATTCGGCCTTCTCTCTCTATTTCGCGCAGCATTTTTTCCCCGGTGACGATCCGGTGGCTCAGATGCTGTCGACCGCGGCCGTGTTCGCGATTGGCTTTTTCATGCGGCCGGTCGGCGGCTGGCTCTTCGGCGCCTTCGCCGACACTTACGGCCGCCGCCGAGCGCTGATGCTGTCGGTGGGGCTGATGTGCTTCGGCTCCCTGCTGATCGCCTGCGCGCCGGCCTATGCGACGATCGGCGTCGGCGCCCCAATCCTGCTGCTTCTCGCCCGCATGCTGCAGGGCCTGAGCCTTGGCGGCGAATATGGCTCCAGCGCGACCTATCTTTCGGAAATGGCGACATCCGCCCGGCGCGGCTTCTATTCGAGCTTTCTCTACGTGACCTTGATCGGCGGCCAACTGGCGGCGCTGGCCGTGCTGCTGGTGTTGCAGAACCTGCTGCTTTCGCCAGAACAGCTGCGCGATTGGGGCTGGCGCATTCCCTTCCTGATCGGCGCGGCCCTGGCGCTGTTCGCGCTGGTCATGCGCCGCGATCTCAAGGAGACCGAGGCCTTTGTCGAAGCGCACGCCCAACGCCCCCGCAGAGGCGGATTTCGCGTGGTGGTGGACTATCCGCGCGAGGTCCTGACCGTCATCGGCTTGACCATGGGCGGCACGCTCGCCTTCTATGTCTACACGATCTACATGCAGAAATTCCTGAAGCTTTCGGTCGGCCTGACCTATGCCCAGACCACCTGGGTCAGCGCGGGATCGCTGGTTTTCGCGCTGCTTTTGCAGCCTGTCTACGGCGACTTGTCAGACCGGATCGGCCGGCGAAAACTGCTGCTCGCCTTCGGCGCGCTTGGGACGCTCGCCACCGTGCCGCTGCTGACGGCCATCCAGCACGCCAAGGGGCCGTGGGAGGCATTTATCCTCATCGCGCTCGGCTGGTGCATTCTGTCAGCCTACACGTCGATCAACGCCGTGGTGAAGGCCGAGCTTTTCCCGGCGGCCGTGCGGGCCTCGGGCGTCGGCCTGCCCTACGGGCTGGCGGTGTCGATCTTCGGCGGCTCCGCCGAATATATCGCGCTTTGGTTCAAGCAGCGGGGAAACGAGAGCGGCTTCTACTATTACGCGACGGCGGTGATATTCTGCTCGCTGCTCGTCTACTTCGTGATGCCCGACACGAAACAGGTCTCGGAGCTGGACAAGGAAGCAAGGGCAACGCTGAAGTAGGGCGCGCTTTTGCCGCGGAACCGGCTTGCAAAACAGCTTTCCATGCTTCGGCCAGAGCCTTAAGCTGATCGCCATGAACCCGGAAACGAAACCGGAAACGAAATTGGATACGGCCAAAAATGAAAAACCAGGACAATATCGCAAAATCGCTCGAGCGCCGACTTGTGGAGCTGACCGGCCACATCGAGGAGATCGACAAGGAATTGCGCAGCGCGCTGGCCGCCGACTGGGAGGAGCAGGCCACGCAGCTCGAAGACCAGGACGCGCTTGGAGGCCTGGAAAAATCCAAGCTTGAGGAGGTCCGCCAGATCCGCCAGGCCTTGAAGCGAATCGCGGAAGGCAGCTACGGCGTTTGCGCCCAATGCGGCGAAATGATTGCTCCCAAGCGCCTGGAAGCGCTCCCGACCGCGACGAAGTGCATCTCCTGCGCCGGATGACTTCGGGCCCTCTTGCTTTTTTGCCTCGATATCCCTTATAAGCGCCGCTTCGATCCGCCCGGCCAGTAAAGGGCTGCCGTGGCGGATCATTCGCTCGTTCCGAGACGAAGAGGCCGCAAGGCTTCGAAGGCGCCTCGCGCGCCAAACCAATAGAGAGAGCAAAATGCCCAAGCTGAAGACCAAGTCCGGCGCGAAAAAGCGCTTCAAGATCACCGGCACCGGCAAGGTGGTCTACGCCCAGCGCGGCAAGCGCCATGGCATGATCAAACGCACGAAAAAGCAGATCCGGAACCTTCGCGGCACTAACGTCATGTTCAAGACGGACGGCGATAACGTGAAGAAGTACTTCCTCCCCAACGGCTGAATTCGGCCCATCTGTCTTTTTTCTTAACGTTTCTGGAGATCACCCATGGCTCGCGTCAAACGCGGCGTCACCTCGCACGCCAAGCACAAGAAAGTTTTCAAGGCCGCCAAAGGCTTCTATGGCCGCCGCAAAAATACGATCCGCGCCGCCAAGGCGGCCGTCGACAAGTCGATGCAATATGCGACGCGCGACCGCCGCGTGAAAAAGCGCACGATGCGCGCCCTGTGGATTCAGCGCCTGAACGCCGCCGTGCGTGAATTCGGCCTGACCTACTCGCGCTTCATCGACGGCCTCGCCAAGGCCGGCGTGGAAGTCGACCGCAAGGTCCTCTCCGAACTCGCCATCAGCGAGCCGGCGACCTTCAAGGCGATCGTCGAGAAGGTGAAGTCTGCGTTGCCCGCGACCACCGCCGCCGCCGCTTGAGTCTTTCAGGCTGATTTCAGAAGCCCGCCAGCGATGGCGGGCTTTTTCGTTTGGCGACAGATCGAAGGGCTCTCCCCCTGACGGGCGCCGTCAGGCGCGTCTTGAAGAGCGGAGGCGGTCGAGGCGGCCTGATGGCGGCTTTTTTCCTTTGCAGCGCGCTTTCCGCATGGCATTACCCGCTGCATGCCGGGCATGCTCCGATAGCGGGACGCGCCCGTTCAAGGCTGGATCCAAAAATGTCTGATCTCTCCCAACTCGAAGCCGAGACCCTTGCCGCAATAAACGCCACGGGCGACGAAGCCTCGCTTGAGGCGGTTCGCGTCGCCACTTTGGGCAAAAAAGGCTCGGTATCCGCGCTTCTCGCCACGCTCGGCAAAATGTCGCCCGAGGAGCGCAAAACCGAAGGCGCGAAGATCAATGCGCTCAAGGACACGGTTTCAGACGCCCTCGCCGCCCGGAAAAACGTGCTGAAGGAAGCGGCGCTCGCCGCCCGCCTCAAGAGCGAAACCCTCGACGTCACCCTGCCCCTCCGCTCCTCCTCGCTCGAAACCGGACGCATCCATCCGATCTCCCAGGTGATGGACGAACTCACCGCCATTTTCGCGGACATGGGCTTTGCCATCGCCGAAGGGCCGGATGTCGAAAGCGACGACCTCAACTTCACCAAGCTGAATTTTCCACCGGGACATCCAGCGCGCGAAATGCACGATACGTTCTTCTTCAATCGCAAGGAAAACGGCGAGCGCAAGCTTTTGCGCACGCATACCTCGCCGGTGCAGGTGCGGACCATGCTGAAGAACCCGCCGCCGATCCGGGTGATCTGCCCGGGACGCACCTATCGATGCGACTCCGACCAGACGCACACCCCGATGTTCCATCAGGTCGAGGGGCTCGTCATCGACCGCAAGGCGCATATGGGCCATCTCAAGTGGATCCTCGAAGAGTTCTGCAAGACCTTCTTCGAAGTGCCCTCGGTGAAGATGCGTTTCCGTCCGAGCTTCTTTCCGTTCACGGAGCCCTCCGCAGAAGTCGACATTCAATGTTCGCGGAAGGGCGGCGAGATGCGCTTTGGCGAGGGCGACGACTGGCTCGAAATTCTGGGCTGCGGCATGGTCCATCCCAATGTGCTGCGCAATTGCGGCCTCGATCCCGACGAGTTCCAGGGATTCGCCTGGGGCATGGGGATCGACCGCATCGCCATGCTGAAATACGGCATGCCCGACCTCCGCCCCTTCTTCGAGGCGGATGTGCGCTGGCTCCAGCATTACGGCTTCCGGCCGCTCGACCTGCCGACGCTGGCGGGCGGCCTTTCGAGCTGATTTTTCCGCCCGTCGTTGCGAGCGGAGCGAAGCAATCCAGTTTTCATGCAAAGCGCTTGGATTGCCTCTCACCGACAAGATTTGAGACGAGATCATGAAATTCTCCCTGTCCTGGCTGAAGACCCACTTGCAGACCGAGGCGCCGCTCGACCAAATCGTCGAGACGCTGACCCGCATCGGGCTCGAGGTCGAGCATGTCGACAATCCCGCCGAAAAACTTGCCGCCTTCCGCATCGCGGAGATCGTCGAGGCGGTCCAGCACCCCAATGCCGATCGTTTGCGGGTTTGCCAGGTCAATGTCGGTGACGCCGCGACCTCACAGGGCGCCGCGACCCTGCAGGTCGTCTGCGGCGCTTCCAATGCGCGCGCCGGGCTGAAAACAGTCTTCGCCGCGCCGGGAACCCATATTCCCGCGAAAAACATCACCATCGCCAAGGGCGTCATTCGCGGCGTCGAATCCGCGGGCATGATGTGCTCGCCGGAAGAACTCGGCCTTGACGGCGACAGCTCCGGCATTTTCGAACTTCCCGCCGATGCTCCCGTGGGACAGGCCTATGCCGCCTGGGCCGGGCTCGACGATCCCGTCATCGAAATCAACCTCACGCCAAATCGCTCCGACGCCGCCAGCGTCTTCGGCATCGCCCGCGACCTCGCGGCGGCCGGAACAGGCAAATTGATCCAGCCAGCCATCGCGCCCGTCGCCGGCGACTTTCCCTGCCCGGTCGAAGCCAGGCTCGCGTTTTCAGACGACGACGCGCGTCTCGCGCCTTTGTTTGCCCTGCGCCTCGTCCGCGGCGTCAAGAACGGTCCCAGCCCGGCCTGGCTGCAGGAAAGGCTGAAAAGCATCGGCCTGCGCCCGATCAATACGCTCGTCGACATCACCAATTTCATGACTTTCGACCGCGGCCGCCCGCTGCATGTCTTCGATGCGCGCAAGGTCTCGGGCAATCTCGTCGTTAGGCGCGCGAAATCGGGCGAAAGCCTGCTGGCGCTGGACGGCAAGACTTATGCGCTCGACGAGGGCGTGGTGGTCATCGCCGATGATCACGGCGTGGAATCCCTTGCCGGCGTGATGGGCGGCGAAGCCTCCGGCTGCGACGAGGCCACCGTGGACGTGCTGATCGAGTCCGCGCTCTGGGACCCGCAGAATATCGCGCAATCGGGCCGGAAACTTGGCATTGTCAGCGACGCCCGCTATCGGTTCGAACGCGGCGTCGATCCTGCTTTCGCGCTGCCTGGCCTCGAGTTGGCGACGAGGATGGTTCTGGACCTTTGCGGCGGGACCCCGTCGCAGCTTTTTGTCGCGGGTGAAGTCCCCGAGGCGCGGGTCACCCTCGAGTTCCCCTTCAGCGAAGTCGCGAGGCTGACCGGCGTCCGACTGTCTGCCGCGGAGATGACGGGCAGGCTCGAACATCTCGGGTTCGAAGTCGCCGGGCAATCGGGCAACGCCGAGCGGCTGCATGTTGCGCGCGCCCTCCTGGCGACCCGACATCGAATGCAAGGCCGACCTGGTCGAGGAAATCGTCCGGCTCGCGGGTTTTGATCTGATCAAGCCGACGCCGCTTGAGCGGGAGGCCGCCATCGCCGGCCCCGTGCTGACCCTGTTGCAGAGGCGGGTTCGCGGCGCCCGCCGCGCGCTTGCCACGCGCGGCATGGTCGAGGCGGTGACATGGTCCTTCGTCTCGAAGGCGCAAGCCGAGCTCTTCGGCGGCGGCGCGCCCGAGCTTTCCCTCGCCAATCCCATTGCCTCGGATCTCTCCGACATGCGCCCGAGCCTGTTGCCGGGCCTGATCGCCGCCGCCCGCGCCAATTTTGCGCGCGGCTTCGGCGATGTCGCGCTGTTCGAGGTCGGGCAGGTTTTCAAGTCGGATCAAGAGGACGGCCAGTTCATCGCCGCCGCCGGCCTGCGCCGGGGAACCGCCAAGCCCACCGGCGCCGGACGCCACTGGGCCGACAAGGCGGCGCCCGTCGACGCCTTCGACGCCAAGGCCGACGTCCTCGCCCTGCTCGCCTCGCTCGGCGTCGCCCCAGGCGCCGCGCAGGTCGTGTCGGGCGGTCCCGACTTCCTGCATCCCGGCCGATCCGCCACTTTGCAATTCGGTCCGCGCAACATAGCCGGCTGGTTCGGCGAGCTGCATCCACGCGTGCTTGAATCTTTCGACGTCAGCGGTCCCCTGGTCGCTTTCGAGGTCACGCTCGACGCCCTGCCGCCGCCGAAAGCCAGGCCGACCAAGGCCAAGCCGAAGCTGGATCTTTCGGATTTCCAGCCGGTCGAGCGCGATTTCGCCTTCATCGTCGACCAGTCTGTGCAAGCCGCTGATCTCATCAAGGCGGCGCAATCGGCCGACCGTAATCTTATTGTCAATGTCGGCGTATTCGATCTCTATGCAGGGCCGGGCGTGCCGGAAGGCAAGAAATCGGTCGCGCTGAACGTGACGCTGCAGCCGCGCGAAAAAACGCTGACGGATGCCGAGATCGAGGCTGTTGCGCAAAAAATCGTCGCAGAGGCGGGCAAAAAGACAGGCGCGGTTCTGCGAGGCTAATTTTCAATTGGGAGGCGGGTCATGGCTGGACAATTCTGCTGGATCGAACTGCTGACGAACGATATCGAAGCGTCGCAAGCGTTTTACGGCTCCCTGTTGGGCTGGACCTGCTCGGCCTCCGGCCATAACGACCACGATTACCGCATCTTTTCCAAAGAGGGCCAAGGCGCGGCCGGCCTGATGCAATTGCCGGAGGAGGCCAAGGCGCAAGGCGCGCAGCCCTCCTGGTTCGGCTATATCCTGTCGGAGAATGTCGACGGCGCCGTGGCTGACATAGACGACGCCGGCGGAACGATCTATCGCGCTCCGGAAAGCATTGAGGGCATGGGCCGTTTCGCCGTGGTTTCCGACCCGCAGGGCGCCGCCTTCGGCCTCTGGCAGGACCTTTCGGGGCACAAGGGTCCGGACATCCCCGCGATGGCGCCCGGCCATTGCGGCTGGCGCGAATTGATGACCGAGAATGTCGATGAAGCCTTCGCCTTTTACGAGGAAAACTTCGGCTGGACCCGCGCCGAGGCGCATGACATGGGCCCCATGGGCAAGTACCAGCTTTTCGCCACCGGAGGCATGCCCGTCGGCGGCATGATGAAGCGGCCCGAAAACGTTCCGCAGCCCCACTGGAATTATTACCTGACCGTCGAGGCGCTCGACGCGGCGATTGCAAAAGCCGAGGCCGGCGGCGGCAAGATCGTCCATGGGCCGCAGGAGGTTCCCGGCGGCGCCTGGATTGCGCAAGGCCTCGATCCGCAGGGCGTCTTTTTCTCGCTGGTCGCAGCGAAACGCTGATGCGCATCGCCCTGGTCGCGCTGCTCCTCCTCGCCGGCGCCGAACAGGCGCTGGCGGCGAAGGACCCTTGTGAAAAATTCAGGGACGCCGACGCCTACAACAATTGCCTCGCCGGCTTCGGCCCCGTGGCGGGTTCGCATAAACTGACGCAGCCGCCGCCCGCCGAAAATTTTTCGCACGCCGGTCGGAAGCGGTCGGCAAGGCCAAAACCGCCAGTGAAACAGGAAGCGCCCGCCCCGCGCGAGGCGAAGGTGACGCACAAGGCCAATGGACGGGTGCGGATCGAGCTTTTGGTCCAGCCCGGCCGTTGATAAGGTGGGCTTCTTCCAAGGGGCGCGTCGTGAGAAGATTCCTTCCTGTCCTGCTCGCCATCGGCGTGGCCTTGGCGCCGCGCCTCGGCCATGCGGCTGACGCTCAAGAGCCGCCAAAAACCATTGCCGCCATCGACTTCGTCTATGTCGACACGTCCGGCGAGGACCGCGACCAGAGCCGGGAGCATCAGGCGAGGCTCTCCGCCTTCATGGCCGCCTTCCGGGCCGACCTGGCGAAAAACGGCGCCTATCGCGTGGTCGAGCCGAAATGCCAGCCCGATCCCTGCGCCTCCAGCAGCCCGGCTGAAAATCTTCTGGCGGCGTCGCGCGCGGCCGGCGCGGACATCATGCTGGTCGGCGGCGTCCACAAGATGAGCACGCTGGTGCAATGGGCCGAGGTCGAGACCATCGACGCGAAAAGCGGGCGCAGCCTCGGCAAGAAGCTTTTCACATTCCGCGGCGACACGGACGATGCCTGGCGCCGGGCCGAGA
Organism: uncultured Alphaproteobacteria bacterium; assembly: GCA_963713695.1. Lineage (GTDB taxonomy): Bacteria > Pseudomonadota > Alphaproteobacteria > Rhizobiales > Beijerinckiaceae > Rhodoblastus. The sequence goes on along the minus strand of CAVQMU010000001.1, from coordinate 361,357 downwards.
AATTCATCCTGGAGGAGGTTCTTGTTCCCTCGCCATAGCAATGACGCCTGAAACCGTCGGGCGCCGCGGGCAAGGGCCAGATCAGCGTTCGAGTTCGCCGTTCAATTTGGCCATGGCGAGGGAATCCGGATATTCTGAAAATTCGATCACCAGCCCATCGCGAAATCGCAGGAAATCGCAGACATCGACGGAGACGGTCTCGCCCGTGCCGCGATTGCGCATGCGCGAGGTGCGATGAAGGGCGACGCGCTCTCCGTCGATCACCAGTTCATGGATGATCGAGCCGAGGTTCTCATACATGACGTTGATCGCCGCCGCGATCTGGGCGAAGGCCGCTTTCCCGGTCACGGACCTGGAAAAGGGATAGATCTTCCAGTCGCCCTGGACTTTGTAGACAAAGTTCTCGGCGCAATATTCGACGATGCCAGCGACGTCGCCTTCCGCGCGCCGCTCGAATATCGTGCGCACCCGATGTTCGATCATTTCGCGGTCGAAGTCTGGCCAGGCTGCCAAGCGTGTCGTCGCTACGCAAGTTCAGCCCTCTTCCAGCCGCGCCATGGCGAACGAATCGACCATCTCGGTCAATTCGGTCATCAGGCCGGCAAGGTTCCCGGCGGCGCATAAATCCAGCATGTCATGGATTCGCGTCTCGAAGAGTTCGCGATCCACAATGGCGATCTCGGCCAGATTTTCGCGGCTTTGCATGAACCCTTTCCGAACCTCAGGAGAGATTCAATTCCTTGAAGAAGTCGTTGCCCTTGTCGTCGACGACAATGAAGGCCGGGAAATTCTCGACCTCGATCTTCCAGATCGCCTCCATGCCGAGTTCCGGATATTCGACAACATCCACCTTCTTGATGCAATCCTGGGCAAGGCGCGCGGCGGGGCCGCCGATCGAGCCGAGATAGAAGCCGCCGTGTTTTTTGCAGGCTTCGGTGACCTGCGCCGAACGATTGCCCTTTGCCAGCATGACCATCGAGCCGCCGGAAGCCTGGAAGGCGTCGACATAGGCGTCCATGCGGCCCGCCGTGGTCGGGCCGAAGGAGCCCGAGGCGTAACCCGCCGGAGTCTTCGCTGGTCCCGCGTAATAGACCGGATGGTTTTTCAGATAGTCGGGCATGGGCTCGCCCATTTCCAGCCGCTCGCGGATTTTCGCATGCGCCAGGTCGCGCGCCACGATGATCGTTCCGCTGAGCGAAAGCCGTGTCTTGACCGGATAGTTCGTCAGCGTGGCCAGGATGTCCTTCATCGGCTGGTTCAAGTCGATATTGACCACCGCGCCGCCGAGCGTGGCTTCGTCGACATGGGGGAGGAAGCGGGCGGGATCGTGCTCCAGCTCCTCGAGGAAAACGCCGTCCCTGGTGATCTTGCCAAGCGCCTGGCGGTCGGCCGAGCAGGACACGCCAATGCCGATCGGCAGCGAGGCGCCGTGGCGCGGCAAGCGGATCACCCGGACGTCGTGGCAGAAATATTTGCCGCCGAATTGCGCGCCGACGCCGAGGTCCTGGGTCAGCTTGTGGATTTCCGCCTCCAGCGCGAGATCGCGGAAGGCGTGCGCGTCCTCGCCGCCCTCGGTGGGGAGCGCGTCGAGATAGCGCGCCGAGGCGAGTTTTACGGTTTTCAGGTTCAGCTCCGCGGAGAGGCCGCCGATGACGATGGCGAGGTGATAGGGCGGGCAGGCCGCCGTGCCGAGCGCCAGAATCTGCTTTTTCAGCACGTCGAGCAGCCGATCATGCGTCAGCATGGAAGGCGTGCCCTGCACGAGATAAGTCTTGTTGGCCGAGCCGCCGCCCTTGGCCATGAACAGGAACTTGTAATAATCCTCGCCCTCTTCGTAGATGTCGATCTGCGCGGGGAGATTGGTCTTGGTGTTCTTTTCCTCGAACATCGAGAGAGCCGCGAGCTGCGAATAGCGCAGGTTCTTCTTCTCGTAAGCGTCCTTGACGCCCTGGGCCAGGGCGGCCTCGTCGCCGCCCTTCGTGAAGACGCGGCGCCCCTTCTTGCCCATGACGATGGCCGTGCCGGTGTCCTGGCACATGGGCAGCACGCCGCCGGCGGCGATATTGGCGTTCTTCAGGAGATCGAAGGCAACGAACTTGTCGTTTCCGGTGGCTTCGGGATCGTCGAGAATTTTCCGCAATTGCGCGAGGTGGCCGGGGCGCAAGAGATGGTTGATGTCGCTCATGGCCGCTTCCGCCAGAAGCCGGATCGCCTCGGGCTCGACGACCAGAATCTCCTCGCCGTCGAATTTCTCGACGCGCACGCCCGTGTCGGTAAGCTTGCGGTAGGGAGTCTCGTCCTTGCCGAGGGGGAAGAGCGGAGCAAAGGCATTCATCGTGGCGATCCCATGTGACCGGAGGATGGGGGGTTCTAGGATTTTTTGCGCTGCATTCCAAGAGCGGCGAAGGGCTAACAAATATTGCTTTTTCGCTCACGCTTGTCGCATCGGAAAGCGAGACGCGGCGGTCTGAGGCATGCCCAGGAACAAACGCAGCCTTTCCGCCAGCGCGTCTCGGTCGCGCGTCTCGCATTCCCAGATGACCAGCACCGTCCAGCCGAGCGCGCGATAGCGTTCAAGATGCGTTTCGTCGCGCTCCCGGTTTTTGGCGATCTTTTCACGCCAGTATTCGGCGTTGGCCTTGGGAGCGCGGGCGCCGCGCCGGCAATCATGGCCGTGCCAGAAGCAGCCATGCACGAAGATCGCCTTTTTTCGGCCGATATAGGCGATGTCGGGCGCGCCCGGCAGGTCGCGCCGGCAGAGCCTGTAGCCTGGCGCCATTGCGCGCAGGAGGCTGCGGACAAGAAGCTCCGGCCTGGTGTCGCGCCCCTTGACGGCGCGCATGATCGCCGAGCGGTCCATGCGCCAGCGCCTCCTTGACGCCGATTTTTGTGCGCAATTCGCGCGAAAATCATTTCGAAAGATGCGGGGCCGTCGCCACGGCGTTCATGAATAATTGCTGCATCGCCGCGGTGATGTCGCCGTCCGTGTCGACCTGAAAGAAAAGATCGGACGACGAAGCGCAGTTTTGCAGGTTGGACTGCACCTGGGAAATGAAAGGCGCCACCGTATCATTGTACCAGGGATTGCTCGTCAGCGGATAATAGGTCGTGTAGAGGATCGCGATGCGAATGCCGCGGGCCTTGATGGTCGTGCAAAGCGTCGTGTCCATCGGTTGCTGGCAACGATAGAAACTTCCGTACGGGTTGGAAAAACTCCAGCCATAGATCGTGTTGCAGGCGGAGCTGTTGTAGAGCGCGACGTCGTCGACGCCATCGGTGACGATGAGCAGCACGCCCTGGGGCGTGTCGGTGGAGAGGTTCGTGCCCTGGCCCGGCTTGGCCATGGCCTTGTTCAGCGTGTTGAGCGCATTGCCGAAATTGGTGCCCGCGTCGTTGTTCATGGTGTTTGCGCCCAGGGTGACCGTCGCGTAACTGGACGCGCTGGTCGGATAGGTATATTGGGCCCCGGCGGCCGCCCAGCTGTTGTCGCTCATCAGCGGAGGCGCGATTGCCGAAAAGGCCGATTGCATGGCCGCGGCGTTGGCGCTGTTCGCAACCTGCATCGGCAGGATATTGGCGACGCCGTCCGTAAACGTGTAGGCCGCCATCTGGTAAACGGCGTTATTTCCAGCCCCGACGCTTTGAGCGGTTGAAACCAGGCTTTGCGCCGCCTGGCGCACGTTGTCGATTTTCAGGGTGATTCCGTTATTCTCGGCATAAGTATAGCTGTCGATCGTTCCCCAGCCTGGGTAGGGGGTCAATTCGCCGTCCTTGAAATCGGTTTCATGGCAGGCGAGGGAGCAGCCGGTGGCGCTCTGCAGCGAGGCAATTCCCGAGGTCGTCGCCGGAATTTCCATCGAGGGCGAAGAGTCCAGCAAGACGTAGAAATTGATGTTGGGCGCGGTGGTTGTGCTGACGCCCGACACAACCGTGAAATTGATCTGGGCGATCCCTTCGAAAAAGCCAAACATATTTGGCACCGAAGCCGCGTAGACGACGGAGACCGTGCGGGTCGTCCCGGTGGGCGTCGTCGTGTCGTTGACGGTGGCCGTCAGGTTTTTGACGCTATAGACGATGCCGGAGACCAACTCCGCCTGGGCCGCAAACATTGAAACCACCGCCGCCTGGGCGGTTGTCGCCTGCTGCGACATCATCCCCGGCGTGGTGGCGACGAGCGCGGCGGCGTCGGCGATCGCCCAAAGGCGTCCGCGCACCATGGCGGCGCGCGTATAGTCGATGGCGACGCCGGCTGCGAGCAGGAGCGGCAATAGAGCAAAGGCGAAGATAATCGTGATGTTGCCACGCTTGTCGCTCCTGAAGCGGGCCAGCAGGCTCGGCCGGATTTTCCCTTTCGCTTCTGGCACGGACGTCCTCAATTCGAATAGGCCACGGTACTGGTGATGCGTGGATTTTCGTAGAACTGGGAATTGAAGACCAGAGTCCCGAACAGGCTTTGGCCGAGCAACGGCGTGTAGGTATAGGTGGCGGCGGAATAAATCAGTGCGGTGTTGTTCTGCGCGACGCCGGTGGGCAGCACGAACTGGACGCCGGTCTTGAGCGCTGCGCCGTTCAGGGCGCCGCTCCAGGTCACCCAGGTATTGCCGTTATTGTCAGTCGACAACTCGGCGATGACGATCGACAAGTTGCTGACGCTGTAAGGCGCGGCGATCTGCGCCGAAGCGTTCAATATGCCCGACAGACTTGACGAGGAGACGCTGGACTGGCGCGCGACCAGGTCGGCGATCGTATGGGCGGTGATGGTGAGCTTGCGCTTGGCGCTCATCGCGTCGCAAAGCGCATATTCGGCGAACAGCATGAGGAGGGCGAGCGGCGCGATGAAGGCGAATTCGACGGCCGTCACGCCCCGGCGGTCGAGAATCAGTCGCGACAGCTTTTCGAAAGTCTTTCGCAATCCTATGGGATCGGATCCGAGCTTTCCCGGCAGCCACTTCGCTCGAGCCAGCCGCACCGAAATTTGACGTGTCGCGCGCACCGTCAACCTCCCGAAGAACTGTAGGGCTCGACCTCGAACACCGATGTCGCCATCAGCAGCCGCGCTCCATTGGAGAGATTGGCCAGAGTGAAGCTCAAAGGCCCTGGAATTACCGGAAACTGATAGAAGACGCGCAAGATCACAAGGCTGCCGGCGGCGCCGATATTGAAGCTCCAGTTGTTGGTGACCTGTCCTTGCGAATTGTAAGTCAGTGTCGGCGTCGACGTGTTCGCAGACGAAAAATTGCTGGCGGTCTGAACGTCGATCATGATGCCGGAACAGGTGAAAAAAACGGGCAGATTGGAACAGACGGTGGTTGCGAACTGGCTCTGTGTAACGCCGCCCTGCTGCGCCTGCCCCGTCAGCAATTGCCGAGCCGATTTTTCGACAGCCGTCTCAAGCTCGTTCTGCGCCAGGAAAACGAGGCCTATCTGAAAAACTGCGACGATTATGCCGAAGAACGGCAGGGCGACAAAGCCAAACTCGATAGCTGCGACGCCGCGACTGTCGGCGCGCCACGATGAAATGAGCTTCCGGCCTGACCGCACCATCTCAACCCGAACTTTTCCGCCTTGTCGCCAACTTTTCGGACAGGCATCCGCCACTGCGACCCAGCGTTGCAAATCCTGTGATGAACAATCTTGGCGAGAACGTTAAAGAAACAGTTAAGACCTGGTCTAGTGGATTGTGAATCCGCCTGTTTTTGCTCGTTCGAAGCGAAAAACGCGGCGCGAAACATGGAGCCCGGGCGAAGCGACAGAACTCGCGCGGACCGAAGCTGCGAATCTCAAAATCCCGATCCACGTGGCGGAGCGCGCGCGGTCGCAGTCGGCGATGGAAACGTCGCGCAGGGCGCAATCAGACCTTGGGCGGCGGCAGTTTCAACATGTCCTCCGTATGTCGGGCGATCATGCCCTTGGCCTTTTCCGCCATCATCGCGAGGATCCAGGGAAGATCGAGCGAGACGCGCACGCAGTCATCGAGAAAATCAAGCGCGCCTTTCATCTCGTGGCCCATAACGCCGACTGAAAGATCGGCGTGAGCGTCAGACCAGACGACGTGCAGGGCCGAGAGCTTGTCGCCGTATTTCTGCTGCAAGGCCTCGAAGCCGATCTGCACCCGGCGCTGGGCCTCGGCGGCGCCAAGCTTGTGCGGCACATCGACGGTGACGGTCTGTCCCATGGGTTTCTCCGGGTTCTTTCGGACGCTGAGGCAAGCGGTAATGGCCTTCGGAGCAAAACGCCAGCGAAGGGCGGATGGGACTTGCTTAGCTATGCGCTAAACGCGTGACAGATAAGCGCCTGCTCGCAGACAGTCAATTTCGCAGGCGACGATATAAACAACAATAAAACAATATGTTATTTATTTATGCCACGCTGATTCCCGCCGCCAGACGAACTATTCAGGCGGCCTCATTGTCTTTTTTTCCTGTTTATCATTCCATTGTCGCATAGCTGAAAGCCCGGCTCGCGTTCTAGTGATCTTTTTCGAGCGAAAACCGATCAATGAGACGCCCATGACCAGCCGCATTCGCAAACAGGCCTTTCATGCAAAAATCATGACGGCGCAGCAGGCTGCCGCCTTGATACCAAACGGCAGCAACGTCGGAATGTCCGGCTTCACCGGCGCGGGCTATCCGAAGGAAGTGCCGCTGGCGCTCGCCGAGCGGATGATCGCCGCCCATGTGCGGGGCGAGAATTTCCGCATCGGCGTCTGGACCGGCGCTTCGACGGCGCCGGAACTCGACGGCGCGCTCGCAAAAGTCGACGGCATGGAGATGCGTCTGCCCTACCAGTCGGATCCAACCTGCCGAAAGCGCATCAATGCCGGCGAGATGGAATATATCGACATCCATCTTTCCCATGTCGCGCAGTTCGTCTGGGGCGGCTTTCTGGGCAAGCTCGACGTCGCCATCGTCGAAGTCGCGGGCATCCGCGAGGACGGCATGCTGATCCCCTCGTCGTCGGTCGGCAACAACAAGACCTGGCTAGACCGCGCCGACAAGATCATTCTCGAAGTGAACAGTTGGCAGAACCTCGGCCTCGAAGGGATGCACGACATCTATTACGGCACCGAGCTTCCGCCGCATCGCAAGCCCATCCCGATCGTCAAGCCGGAAGACCGCATCGGCGAAACTTTCTTCCGTTGCGATCCGGAAAAGGTCATCGCCATCGTCGAAACCAACCGCCCCGACCGCAATTCCGTGTTCTCGCCGCCCGACGCGAATTCCGAATTGATCGCCAATCACATTCTCGACTTCATCGGGCATGAAGTGAAGATGGGCCGCCTGCCGAAAGAGCTTCTGCCGCTGCAATCGGGCGTCGGCAATGTCGCCAATGCGGTGATGGAGCAGTTGCAGGATGGCCCCTATGACAATCTCACCGCCTATACCGAGGTTCTGCAGGACGGGATGTTCAATCTCATCCGCTCGGGCAAGATGACTTTCGCCTCGGCGACGGCGCTGTCGCTGAGCCCCGAGGCGGCGGCGGAATTCAACCGCGACATCGAAAAATATCGGGACAAGATCATCCTGCGCCCACAGGAGATCAGCAACCATCCGGAGGTGATCCGGCGCCTCGGCCTCATCGCCATGAACGGTCTGATCGAGGCCGACATTTATGGCAACGTCAACTCGACGCATATTCGCGGCTCGAGCATCATGAACGGCATCGGCGGCTCCGGCGATTTCGCGCGCAACGCCTGGCTGTCGATCTTCATGACGCCGTCGAGCGCCAAGAACGGCCGCATCTCCTGCATCGTGCCGATGGCGACCCATGTCGATCACACCGAGCACGACGTCCAGGTGATCGTCACCGAACAAGGCCTCGCCGACCTGCGCGGGCTCTCGCCGAAAAAACGCGCCCGGCTGATCATCGACAATTGCGCGCATCCGATCTTCAAGCCGGCGCTGTCGGAATATTTCGAGCGGGCGATCAAATATTCGCCCGGGCAGCACACGCCGCATATTCTCGACGAAGCCTTCACCTTCCTGCCCAACTGGCAGGCCAACCGCGAAGCGCGCGACGCCTGGAAGGAAGACAGCCTGGTTCAGGCGGACGCGTGGAAATGAATCAGGATGCCGCGGACGAAGCCATCCAGAGCAAGCTTGCGGCTTCTGGATCGCTTCGTCGTTTGGGCTCCTGGCAATGACGCCGGGACGAAATGTCCGCGTCAGTCGTTCTGCAGGATCAGGTTGCGGACGATGGGATAGACCTGGTTCTCCCACCGGCGGCCACTGAACACGCCGTAATGACCCACGCCCGCCTGCAGGTGATGCTTCTTGCGGAAGGGCTTCAGGCTGGAGGCGAGATCATGCGCCGCCATGGTCTGGCCGACGGCGCAGATATCGTCGCGCTCGCCTTCGACCGTCAGCAGCGCCGTCTTGCGGATCGCCTTGGGATTGACCTTGCGGCCTTTGTACATCATCACGCCGAGCGGCAATTGATGCTCCTGGAAGACCCATTGCACCGTCTCGAGATAGAATTCGGCGGCGAGGTCGAGCACGGCGAAATACTCGTCGTAAAATGCCTTGGTCGTTTCGGCCTTTTCGACTTCGCCGCCGGCGAGATTGTGGAACAGGTCGACATGCGCCTTGATATGGCGGTCGACGTTCATCGCCAGGAATGCGGAAAGCTGGACGAAGCCCGGATAGACGCGGCGTTGCGCGCCTTTGTAGCGCAAGGGCACGCGGCCTATCAGGTTCTTTTCGAACCAGGCGATCGGCTTTTCCTTCGCGAGAACGTTGACCTTGGTCGGGTTAATGCGCGTGTCGACCGGCCCCGCCATCAGGGTCATCGAAGCCGGCTGGGCCGGATTGTTGTCCTCCGCCATGATGGCCGCCGCGGCGAGCACCTGCACACAAGGCTGGCAGACCGCGACGACATGGGCGCCGGGGCCGATATGTTCCATGAACCGGATGACATGGGCGATGTAATCGTCGAAGCCGAAACGGCCCTCTTCGAGGCTGACGTCGCGGGCATTGTGCCAATCGGTGATGTAGACGTCGTGGTCGGCGAGCAGGGTCTGCACCGTCGAGCGCAGCAGTGTCGCGAAATGGCCGGACAGCGGCGCGACGACCAGCACGCGAGGTTGCTGGACCGAAATGTCCTTCCTGAAACGCAGGAGCGTGCCGAAGGGCATGACCAGCGCTTCTTCTTCGATGACGGGGACGAGCTCATTGCCAACCATCGCGCTCTTGATGGCGTAGGGCGGGCGCGCGTGCGTCAGTCCCGCGCGGTCGATCATCTCGTAGGCGGCGGAAAAATTGCGCACCAGGACGTTCTCGTTGAACGCGGCGGGATAGGGCCCGTTCAACATTTCCATCGCCAGGCGCGCGAAAGCCTTGACCGGAGCCAACAGATCAGACTGGGCTTGATAGGCTTCATAAATCATTCGCCGCGCACCGATACCCTCTCGCACGACGCCTCTCGGCGCCGACATTTTTCCGCGCCTCGCGGCGCGGGCTCGTATCTCTTCACTTTGCACGATACGACGATACACTATTCCCATACAATCTGCTAAAGGTCTAAGAGTAAATGCCGGGGATAAGAAACCTTGGCGCAATGCCTTTCGCCTGGACGAAAAACTGCGGCTTCGCGTAAAGCCGCGGCAATTTGTCAATCATTTGTGCATTGCGATTTGGCAAGCGGGTGTTTTAGTTTGCGCTAGAGCATTTTCCCGCGAAGTGGCTGCCGGTTCGCGTGAAGAAAATGCGTTAAATTAAGGAATTTGGACCCTCGATACGATACGGTCGCATTGAACGTCCAGAGCGGGGAGCGAATGAAATGGCCAATGCGGTTCTGACAATCAGCAGCAAGAATTACTCATCCTGGTCGCTGCGCGGTTGGCTACTCTGCAAGATGGCCGGGCTGAAATTCGAGGAAAAACGCCAGTCGATCGACGACCCCGGCGCGCGGGCCGAGCTTCTTCTGCTGTCGCCTTCCTTCTTGACGCCGGCGCTCGACCACAAGGGCGTGCATGTCTGGGATACGCTGGCCATCGCGGAATACCTCCACGAGACCTTCCCCAAGGCTGGCGTTCTTCCTTCCGACCTCGCCGCTCGCACCCACAACCGCTCGGTTTCGGGCGAAATGCATTCCGGCTTCAGCAACCTGCGCTCAGCCTTGCCGATGAACATCAAGGCGGAGTTCCCGCATTTTCGCGTCTGGTCCGGCGCCAAGCCCGATATCGAGCGCGTCTGCACGATCTGGCGCGATTGCCTCAGCCAGTATGGCGGCCCCTTCCTGTTTGGAGCGACGCCGACGCTCGCCGACGCCATGTTCGCGCCGGTCTGCTCGCGCTTTTTCACCTATCACGTGGTGCTCGATTCGGAATGCGCGGGTTTTCGCGATCATATCCTGAGCTGGGAGCCCATGCTCGAATGGGCCGAGGGAGCCCGCGCCGAGCCGGAAGAAATGGAAGAACTCGACGTCGAGTTCTGAGCTTCCGCCGCCCGAAACGGCATCCGTTTCCCTCTGCGAGGGGCCGCCCTGAATTGCTGCGTTCATTCAGGCTCATCGGCCGTCGTCGTCGGGAAATGGCTGACTGAAATTTACGGCCAGCCGCTCAAGGCTCGCCATCGCCAGCCGGATGTGCTCAAGGGCGCGCTCGATTTGTCCGGCTGAGAAACCCGGCGAGATCAATTCGGCTTCGGCAAAAATCAGATTGATCAGCGCGGTCTCCACTTCATGTTCGGAACTGACCGCCACTGCATCCCCCCCCCCCGCGAATCACGCGTGAAGGATAGCTTGAGCCTAACCATAGGTAAATTGACAAGCTCCTGAAAAACAATGATTTTGGCCAGACCGACAGGCCCTAGTGAACCGCCTGCGCCCACCGCAGCAGCGCCCATTTTTCATCCTCGTCGAGCGGCGTCGCCGCGCCCGGCGGCGGCATCGCCTTTGAGAAGACGGCTACGCGCAAGATTTCCACGCGAAATTTTTCAAGATTGCCGACATCCGACAAATCGAGCCCCGCCGGGGCGTGAAAAAGGCCTTCGATCCCGGGCCGCGCCGCGTGGCACCCGGCGCAATGCCGTTCGATGATCGTCTGCGCCTCGGCCGATCCGGGATGCAGCACCATGGCGATCGCCTGTCCGGCCGAATGGACCGCCGCATCTTTTTCACGCGGCGCCTGCGGAGCGGACAGGACGAGCGCGAGCGCGATCAGGGCCGCCGCCGCCCAGCCGAGTTGCCAGTCCGAGCCGAATCCCCGCGCCCTTTTCAGGAAAAACCGCCGGATCGCGAATCCCGCCGCCAGGAACAACGCCGCGGCGATCCCGTTGTGCGCCCCGGCGAACAGCAGCGGCGCGTGGCCCGACAGCATGAAGAAGACCACCGGCAAGGCCAGATATTGATTGTGCAGGGCGCGGCTCGCCGCCATCTTCGCGTCAGTAGGATCAGCGGGGCGGCCCTCGCGCCAACTTTCAAGCAGCCGTCTTTGCGCGGGGACGATGGCATGGGCGATATTGGCGGCCATCAGTGTCGCGAGAGTTGCGCCAAGCAGAATCCAGGCGCCGCGTCCGACAAAGACATGAACAAGACCAATGCCCAAAGCCGCCGCCAGAACGAAAAGCGCGCCGAGCAGCCAATCGCCCGAAAACCCGCTGCGCTTGCACAGGAAATCATAGCCTAGCCAGGCAAGCGGCAGCAGCGCCAGCGCCAGCGTATTTGCCCCCCAACCGGGCGCGTCCCACAATTGCGGATCGATCAGGTAAAGCCGCGGCGACGTGCAAAAAACAATTGAAAGCAACGCGAAGCCGCTGGCCCAGGTCGCATAGGCCTCCCATTTGAAATTCAGCGCCGGTTCGGAAGCATCCGCATTTTCCGCGCGCAAGAAACGGAAGCCCGCGCCTGCATGCAGCAACAGGCTTTGCGGCGCTGGATCGCTCGCGCGCGAGCGCATGCCGAGATCGAGCCGCGCCAGGGCGAAAGCCGAGCCGACCCAGACCATGGCGGCGACGACATGCAGCCAGCGCAGCAGCGTCGCCGCGTCGTCGAGCAGAAGGGAAAATAATGGCATGGGCCTGCGCCGGCGTTTTATTCAGGGCTTGCGAAGATACCAGCGATAGAGCGCCAGGACGATGAGAAAGGTGAAGAGCGCGGCGAAGAGCGCGTCCGACAGGTAATGCCCGCCGAAGGACATCCGCAGCGCCGCGGTCGCCGCGGCAAACAGCAGCGAAGCTCCAATGGCGGCGGCGCGGAAGGCGGGCGGCGCGAGCAGGGCCGGCGCCAGCGTCCAGGCCGAGGCCGAGACTTCGCCGGAGACGAAGGAGCAGTTGCTGCGGCAGTCGCCGTCAAAAGTTTCGAAAGGCCGGAAGCGCCAGGGTCCGCCGAATTCCGCCGTCTGCTCCGGGCGCGGCCGGTGCGATGATTCCTTGAGCAGGCCATTGACCAAAAACCCCGGCCCCAGGGCGAGCGTCCCGACCAGGAAGAGGATCGCGCTGCCCTCCGGCCCGCGCCGCGCAAAGCCGAATTTTCGCGCGGCATAGGCCAGGATGAGCAGGGCCAGCAGCACATAGGGCGCGTCGAAGAAGACGCGGCGGATCTTTTCAGTGAGGGGGGTGAGGCCGATGAAATGACCGTCGCTGAAAAAATGCCCGGCGACGACCAGATCGAGTTGAGGCGCCGCCGCGAACAGGGCGCAGCAGGCCAGGGTCAGGATCGAAGTGAACACCAGAACAGAAGTCGAGGACACGACGAGCCTTTTTCGAGAGGGAGCCGCGATGCTCTAGACCGGTTTCAGCCGGGGGCCAAGCCAACCAAGGGCAGTTATCCGAATGGACGCTGGATTTGCCCTGCTTTTGTTCTGACAATGCCATATTCGCCGCCCAAGCGGCTAATCAACCATTTGCCGACCGCCGACTTTCGCGCATCCGAGTCTATATGTCCGATGATTTTGATGTCCGATGATTTTGACGCCACGGCGGTTGCCCGCGACAAAAATCTATTTCGAGGAGTGATCATTTGCCCCGTCTCGATTTCTGGTTTGAATTCGCCAGCACCTATTCCTATCCCGCGGCAATGCGTTGCGAGGCGCTGGCCGAGGCGGCGGGCGTGCGCTTGCGCTGGCGGCCTTTCCTGCTCGGTCCCATCTTTTCGGCGCAGGGCTGGCTGACCTCGCCTTTCAACCTGTTTCCCGCGAAAGGGCGCTACATGTGGCGCGATCTCGAACGCATCTGCGCCCAGCGCAAACTTCCCTTTCACAAGCCGCAGACCTTTCCGCAGAACTCGCTTTTTTGCGCGCGGCTGGCGCTGGCCGTGCCGGAGGACATGCGGCCCGATTTCAGCCGAGCGGTTTATCTCGCGGAATTCGCCGAGGGCAAACTGATTTCTGACGAACGGACGCTGGACGACATCCTGGCGTCGTTGGGTCTCTCCGCCACCGAAATGCGGGAAAAGGCGAATTCCGAACACGTCCGCGGAAAATTGCGCGAGGAGACGGAGATCGCGCGAAAACTCGGCCTGTTTGGCGCGCCGACTTTCGTTGCCGGGGACGGCGAGCTATTCTGGGGCGACGACCGGCTGGAACAGGCCATCGCCTGGGCGGCAAGCCATGAGGGCGAGCAAGCCTCTGAAGGATAAATATGAACATCCTGCCCGACCTTTCGGCGGAAGAGGTCGAACGTTACGCCCGCCATATCATTCTGCGCGACATAGGCGGCCCCGGCCAGCGCAAGCTCAAGTCGGCCTCGGTCTGCGTGATCGGGGCCGGCGGCCTCGGCGCGCCGCTGCTTCTTTATCTGGCGGCGGCGGGCGTCGGCCAATTGACAATCATCGACGACGACATTGTGTCGCTATCAAACCTGCAGCGCCAGATCCTCTTCGGCAACGACGATGTGGGAAGGGCGAAGACGGCCGTCGCGGCGGAGGCGCTTCGGCGTCTCAACCCGCATGTCCGGGTGACCGCCCGAAAGGTGCGGCTGACAGCGGAGAATGTGCGTGAACTGATCGAGGACAGCGACATCGTCGCCGACGGCTCCGACAATTTCGACACCCGCTACATTGTGTCCGACGCCTGCTTTTATGCAAAAAAGCCGCTGGTAACCGCGGCGGTCGGCGTTTTTGACGGTTCGCTCACCACTTTGCGGCCGTTCGAAACGGCGCCAGACGGAAAACCCAATCCGACCTATCGCTGCCTGTTCCCGCAAAAGCCGCCGCCGGGCAGCCTGCCGACCTGCGCGGAAGCCGGCGTGATTGGCGCGCTGACCGGCATGGTCGGCTCGCTGATGGCTTTGGAAGTGGTGCGGGAAATCGTCGGCTTCGGCGTGTCCATGGTGGGACGGCTCGCGCTGTTCGACCTGGCCACGATGCGCTTCGAGACCCTGATCTATGGCTGGGACGAGGACAATCCGCTCAACGGACTCGGCGTGAAAAGGCAGACATAGCGCCTAGCTTCATGCCGACGCAGGAACGGGAGTCCCGACTGTGAGCGGCGGCGCCAGCCGCTTGTGAAGGCGGGCCATCAGAGCCACGCCGAACAGCGGCGTCAGCAGGTTCAGGAGCGGCGTGGCGACGAAAAAGGCGATAATCAGCCCGGCCAGGAACAGCGTGAGGCGATGGCGGCGTCGCAGCGCGCGCACCTCGGCAAGAGGCCGGTAGCGCGAAGCCGCCAGCTCGAAATATTCACGGCTGAACAGGTAGGCATTGGCGAGGACGAACACCAAGGCGTTCACGCCGGGCAGAAGCCAGACGCAGAATGCACAAAAATTCACCACCAGCGCGACCGCCGAGAACTTTATCGCCAGCCACAGCGAATCCACGAGTGGCGCTGGCGAACCGCGGGGACCAGCGGGGTAGATATCCGCCTCGACATGCCCCGCCAATTCGTCGAGGAAGAAGCCGGCGACCAGCATGGAGACAGGCGCGATCAGGAAGAACAGGCCAATAAACAGGCCAAACCCGGCGGTGATCTCGATCAGCGCCTTCAGCCAACCAGTCGAGCCCGCTGTGACCACGACCGCGGCGCGTTCGAGCGCCAGCCATAGCGCCGCCAGCATCGCCACCGTCAGCGCCAGCGACTTGTAGAGCACCGTGCGAAAGGGCGGCGTGAAGATTTCGCTTATGCTGGCCAGAGCGTCGTTTATCATCGCAATCCCGGCTCCAGCGTAAAAGACGTCAAGCCGCGTCCGACGACGGCGCGGCCTGCGTCAGCAGCGAATAGAGCGCCGGCGCGTCGCGCGTCGTGCGGATTTTTGCGACAGTTGAAGGATTGCGCAAGAGACGGGCGATAATGGCGAGCGCCTTCAGATGATCGGCGCCGGCCGATTCCGGCGCGATCAGCGCGAAGAGCAGGTCGACCGGCTGGCCGTCGAGCGATTCGAAGTCGATTGGCCGCTCCAGCCGCGCAAAAATGCCGAAAATGCGCGGCGCGTTGAGCAGCTTGCCGTGGGGTATGGCGATGCCGTCGCCGAGCCCGGTCGAATTGAGTTTCTCGCGCTGCATCCAGGCGTCGAAAATCTCACGTGCCGGCAGGCCGGAGATTTCGGCGGCCTTCTCGCTCAATTCCTGGAGGGCCTGCTTTTTCCCGTTCGCTCGCAGGGACGGCAGGATCGCCTCGGGAACAATAAGGTTTTCAAGCGGCATGGGAGGGTTTTTCCGTCATGGCGCTGCTTGCGGCGCCGGCAAATTCGATGGGCGCGCCGTGCAAAGATTGGACGCCACGCAAAAGAAAGTCAGGCCAAAGCCTGTCGAACTCGGCGCGCGCGCCCGCAACGGGAACGCGCGCCAGAAAAAGCAAAAAACGAGCCGCGGTCACGCAGAGCCTTTTTCGCCGCCTGTCGGGTCGATCCAGCCGATATTGCCGTCGAGCCGACGATAGATGACATTGACCCGCCCCGTGGAGGCGTGGCGGAAGGTCAGGACAGGCGCGCCGGTCAGGTCCAGCTCCAGAACGGCGGCGGAAACCGAAAGTTGCTGCAGCAGCTTGTCGGATTCGGCGATGACCGCGGGCTTGAACTCGTGCTCCGACGGCGCCTCGTCCGCCTCGTCGAGCGCGCCGAGCACCGTGTAACGGATCGGCTCGCCGATCGCCGCTGCGCCGTTTTCGCGCTGTGCCGCGCCGCGATCCTTGAGCTTGCGCTTATAGCGGCGCAAGCGGGTTTCGATGCGCGCCGCCGTCTGGTCGAAGCTGGCGTAGACTTCCTGCGCGCGTCCCTCGGCCTGAAGCGTCACGCCGGAGGCGAGATGCAAGGTGCAATCCGTGCGAAAGCCGGAGCCTTCCGGCTCGATCGTGACATGGCCGGCCACCGAGCCGTCGAAATACTTGCCGGTCGCCGCGTTCAGGCGATCGGACACATGAGTGCGCAGGGCGTCGCCGATATTGATGTTCTTCCCGGAAATACGCAGGGCCATTTTCGTGTTCCAATGATTTGCAAGTCGCCAGCGGCCTCGCCGGCGGCGTGGTTTCCCCCGTTTGCGGGCGAGGTTTTTCCCCGGCTCCGGCGACCGCAACGCGGACGCGAGTCCGCCGCCGCCCCCCGAGGGTCAACCCGGACTCGCCCCAACGGTTAGAAGCCTCCGCCGCCGGAGTCAATGGCGCTGCGATCCGCCTTCCGGCGGCCCGTAAAAGGCCGCGTTCAAGCGGTGCGCGCGGCGAAGGCCTGACGGTCCGCCTGCTTTTCGCGCCGCCTTTCCACAGAAGATGGAATTTTCAGGCTTTCACGATATTTCGCGACCGTGCGCCGGGCAATGTCGATGTCCTGCGCCTTCAGCCGTTCGACGATGGCGTCGTCCGAAAGGACGGCGTCGGACGCCTCCGCGTCGATCATCTGCTTGATCTTGAAGCGCACAGCTTCGGCCGAATGGGCGTCGCCGCCGCCATGCGCCGCGATCGAGGCGGTGAAGAAATATTTCAACTCGAACAGGCCACGCGGCGTCGCCATGTATTTGTTGGAGGTCACGCGCGACACCGTCGAATTCGTGCAGTCCCACGGCGTCGGCGATGTTCTTCAGGTTGAGCGGGCGCAAATGCTCGACGCCCTCCGCCAGGAAGGCGTCCTGGCGGCGCACGATTTCGGTGGAGACCTTCAATATGGTGCGGGCGCGCTGCTCGAGGCTCTTGGTCAGCCAGTTGGCGGTCTGCAGGCATTGCGAAAGAAAGGTCTTGTCCTCTTCGGGGACGCCCTTGCGCGAGACCGTGGCGGCGTAGGTCTGGTTGACCAGGACGCGGGGCAGGGATTCGGAATTCAGCTCGATCAGCCATGAACCGTCCCGCGCCGCGCGAACAATCACGTCGGGCGCCACCGGCTGGACGATTCCGCCGCCAAAGGCGCGGCCGGGCTTCGGGTCGAGACGCCGTATCTCGGCGAACATGTCGGCGAGATCCTCGTCGTCGACGCCGCAGATTTTCCGCAAACTGGCGAAATCGCGCCTGGCCACCAGCGGCAGGTTGGCGACCATCGCTTCCATCGCCGGATCGAAGCGGTCGAGTTCGCGCAACTGGATCGCCAGGCATTCGGCGAGGTCGCGCGCGCCGACGCCCGTCGGGTCGAAAGTGTGCACCAGGGCGATGACCTGTTCGACCCGCTCGGGCGCGGCATTCAGCCGCTCCGCGATCTCCTCCGCGCTTTCACGCAGATAGCCCGCCTCGTCGATGGAATCGATAATGGTCGCGCCGATCATGCGGGTGAGCGGATCATTGGTCGCCACAAACAATTGCGCGGAAAGATGGCCGGCGAGCGTCGCCTGCTCGGCGATATAGGCTTCGATATTTGCAGCTTCGCCCGAGCTCTCGCCGCCGCCCGAGCCCGACCAGGCGGTGTCCGACAGGCCGAGCGCCTCAAGCTTGTTCTGCTCGGCGGCGGGGTTGAGGTCACGCTCGCCGTCGAAGGCGTTCTCGACTTCCGTGCCGAGGCTTTCCGCCAGCCCTTCGGGGGAGACCGCGAGTTCCGCGCCGCTCCAGTCGCCCTCGCCCGGCTCGCTTGAATTTGTTTGCGCAGACGCCTCGTTGGCTTCGGCCAGGGCGTCGATGCCGGTCACCCGGGGATCGGGGGCGTCCTCCACCCGTTCGAGGAGCGGATTGCGCTCCAGCTCCTCCTCGACGAAGGCCGCCAGTTCGACCGAGGAATATTGCAAAAGCTTGATCGCTTGCAGCAATTGCGGCGTCATCACCAGGGACTGGCCCTGTCGGAGCAGCATTTTGGCGGCTAAGGCCATCAATCACTCGCGGTACGAGACATTTGGCCGCCGACTATTGCGGCCTATTTCTTGCATACACTGTTTTGTGAGCGACGACCATAAAAAATCTCTGCCGCCGCACAATCCGGACCGACAGGGTTAACGAGAGCCACAGGTTTGAACAAGCTTGGCTTTTGCTTGTTGTCCCGCGCCGGAACTTTCCGCTCAGGCGTATTGCGATTCCGCGCCGGATTTCGCGTGCGGAGGCCCGGCGGTCGACGACACAGCGCGTCAAATGACGCCGCTTTCGACGGGCTGTCACATCCGAAAACCTTCGCCGAGATAAAAACGCCGCACGTCGGGGTTGGCGACGATGGCTTCGGGCGAGCCTTCGGTCAGCACATGGCCGGAATGGATGATATAGGCGCGGTCGATCAGGCCCAGGGTTTCGCGAACATTGTGGTCGGTGATGAGGACGCCGATGCCGCGCCCCTTGAGATGCTGCACGAGATCCTGGATGTCGCCCACGGCGATCGGGTCGATGCCGGCGAAGGGTTCGTCGAGCAGCATGAAGGAGGGATTGCTCGCGAGCGCGCGAGCGATTTCGCAACGGCGCCGCTCGCCGCCCGAAAGAGCGATGGAGGGCGATTTCCGCAAGCGCTTGATGTCGAACTCTTCCAGCAGCGCCTCAAGCTGCTGGGCGCGGCGGTCGCGGTCGGGCTCGGCGATCTCCAGCACGGCGCGGATATTGTCCTCGACGCTCAGTCCGCGAAAAATCGAGGCTTCCTGCGGCAGGTAGCCGATGCCGAGGCGGGCGCGGCGATACATGGGCAGGCCCGTGACGTCGTTGCCGTCGAGCTCGATCAGGCCCTTGTCGGGTTTGACGAGGCCGGTGATCATATAGAAGACCGTGGTCTTGCCGGCGCCATTCGGACCAAGCAGTCCAACCGCTTCGCCGCGCCGGACATTGAGGCTCACGTCCTCGACGACGCGGCGCGCCTTGTAGGCTTTTCCGAGGTGATGCACGTTGAGCATGAAGCCGTTGCGCCCCGTCACTGGCCAGGCTTCTGGGCCGCCGGCCCAGGAGCCGCAGGCTTTCCAGCTGTCGCCGGAGCAGCCGGCTTGGCGCCCTGGTCGCCGGGGATGATCAGGCTGCGCACGCGGCCGGTCGACGAAACGTTGGCCTGGCCGGTGGTCAGGTCATAGACCAGCTTGTCGCCGCGCGTGACGTTTTCGCCCTGCGACAGCGCGACATGGCCGATCAGGTAGAACTTGTTTTCCGGCTTGTCATAGACGAGCGAGTCGCCGGTGCCGACCTGGTCCTTGCTGGTGATGGCGATCGGCCCCTTGCCCTCCATGCGGCGCACCTGCGAACCGCCTCCCGGCCCGCCGGCGGCCGGCGCGCCCGAGGCTTTCTCTTTCTTCTTGTCGAGCAGGATGGTCAGGACCGTGGCGTTGAGGCGCGATTCGCCCTGCACCGCCACGACATTGCCCGTATAGATGAGCTTCTGCTCCTTGTCGTAATAGTCGAGCTTGTCGGCGGCGATGTTGATCGGCTCGTGGCTGGCGGCGCCCGGCAGAAGCGACGGCCCCTGCGCGGCCGGCGCGGCGTCGGGCTTCGGCGCCGACTCGGCTTTTGCCGCTGGCTTGGCCGCAGGCTTGGGCTTGTGTGCGGGCTTGGCCGCAAGGTTGGGCGCGATTTGCGCCGGCGCCGGCGCTTGGGCCTGGACGGAAGCGATCGCGGAAACGATCAGGACCGAAGCCAGCAGGGCTCTTGCGGAAAAGGACAGGCTGCGCCGCATGTTAGTTGTCTTTCCGCATGGCTTCGGCGGAGCCGGCGTCCGGACCCTGGATGAATTCCGACCGGACATTGCCCAGGAAAGTGATCTGCTCAGCGTTCTGGGTCATGCTCATCTTGTCCGAATTCACCCAACCCCCATTGAAATCAAGGCGCACAGGCTGGTTGGAGCTGAGCGCGCTGGTCTTGAAATTCATCAGCGCGCTCTGCATAACCAGGTCGAAGCCGACCCCCTTGATGCGGACGTGGCCCGAGAGGTCGAGCGTCTGCGCATTCGCGTCATAGAGGCCTTCGTCGCCGAGCACGCGCGTCTCTCCCTCATCAGACAGATGCAGGTGGGCATCGAGCCGGATCAGCTTGGTGCGGTTGGGGTCGCGCGGGTTTTGCACGCCCGAATCGGCGGTCACTTCATAGGGGCGGCCATCCTGGCGGACGCCGGTCAGTTTCGGATGCGCCATCGTCACCTTGTCGCCGCTGATGCCAATGCTGTCGAGGGAGAAATGCGCATCGCCCGTTATCCCCGTGCGAAGCCATGAATAGCCGAGGACGCCGAGACTGGTCAGGGCCGCGCCGCCAATAATGAGCCGCCGCAGCCACTTTACGCGCGCGCTGTGGCGCGCCGCAGCCTGAAAGGCGCGGGTGCGCCCCGGCGCCCTGCGCCCAAGACGGCCCTCATCGGCGCCCTGGCCATCAGCCGGCATGAGTTCCGCCCTGCATCATGGCGCGGCCAACGTCCATCAAAGCCTTCCCTCGCAGGGTTCACGGCGCTTCCTTACCAAGAGTGCCCGATGAATGCCGACTGAACACAAGGACGCGCTCCAAATTTTAATCGCCGCCCCGCCCGATCGGGCAAGCTGGGGCGAAGCGGGCAATAGAATGGTTCGGCGGCGAAAAAACGGCCGTCGTCACATATGGGCGAAAATATCCGTTTCGGGCCACCCCAGCAAATCGAGTTCGGCGCGCGCCGGCAGAAAGCCGAAACATTCTCGGGCGATCGAAGCGCGATGCTCGCGCGCCAGCATGACGTCGAGCTTTTCACGCAAGGCGTGGAGATGAAGCACGTCGGACGCAGCATAGGCGAGCTGTGCTTCCGAGAGGTTTTCCGCCGCCCAGTCGGAGGATTGCTGCTGCTTGGAGATTTCCACCGAAAGGAGTTCGCGGATGAGATCCTTCAAACCGTGCCTGTCCGTATAGGTGCGGGTCAGCTTCGAGGCGATCTTGGTGCAATAGACGGGATTCGTCCGCAGGCCGAAGGTCTTTTGCAGGATGGCGAGGTCGAAACGGGCGAAATGGAAGATTTTCATGACCGTGGGATCGACGAGCATCCGCGTCAGGTTGGGGGCCTCGGTCTGTCCCTGCGCGATTTGCACGAGATCGGCGTCGCCGTCGCCCGACGAGACCTGCACGAGGCAGAGCCGGTCGCGATGCGGGTTGAGGCCGAGCGTTTCGGTATCGATGGCGACGCTGTCGCCAGGCCGGTAATCGTTGGGCAGGTCGCCGCGATGCAATCGAATGGTCATAAAGTCTCCCGTCACGCGCCGAAGGCCTAGCACCGGCGCGATGCGGCGGCAAGTTTCCGCAGGTTCGCAGCCGAATCAGTCGTCTCGAGGCTTGGACCGAAAGGACTTGACCGATCCGCGCTGCTTCTTGCCTTCAAGGCGGCGTTTTTTCGAAGCAAGCGTCGGCCGGGTGGCGCGGCGCGGCGGGTCCGGCGGCTGCGCCGCCTCGCGGATCATCGCGACGAGCTTTTCCAGCGCGTCGGCGCGATTGCGCTCCTGGCTGCGGAAACGGCGCGCCGCGATAACCAGTTCGCCAAGGACGTTGAGCCTTTTGCCGGCCAGCGCGACCAGCCTTTCGCGCACCGGTTCGGGCAGATTGGGCGAATTGCGGACATTGAAGCGCAATTGCACCGCGGTCTCGACCTTGTTGACATTCTGGCCGCCAGGCCCGGAAGCGCGAATGAAATCCTCATGCAGCTCCGACTCGTCAAGCGCGATTCGCCTGGTCACTTCGATCATTCCAAAATCCCTGCCGGCTTTCCGCTCGCAAGTCGCGCATTCCGTCGCAATTTAAGCGCAACTGTTGCCGATTGCCCACAGTCGCGAGCAAAACTTTGTCTAGAATGGCGCCAGCATGACGCGGCGTCTCTCCGCGACAATCAATTTTTGGGCCCATGACCAGCAACACTCCCGACAAGGCCGTCGCCGACGCCGCCAATCTTTTGCTGCGCCTGGGCCTTGTCGTGGCTTTCGTCGGCGCGCCGCTGGCGCTGCTGGTCTCGCAGCGCTCGATTTTCATCCTGACGCCGATCGCCGGCGCGCTGATTCTCGCGGCCGGCTTCATGATTGCTCCCCGCCTGCGCCTGCGCGAGGTCTTCGCCTTTCTCGCAAGCCGGGTCGGCCTCGCCGCGCTCTTCCTCGGCTTCTGGGCCACGCTCTCGCTGCTGTGGACGCCCTTTCCGGGAGAAGCCGCGCCGCGCCTGTTCAAGATCTTCACCACCTTCCTCGCTGTCCTGCCGATCGCCGCCGTCCTGCCGCCGCGCACCAAGGCGGCTAACCTCTACCTGCTGCCGCTGGGCGTGGCGCTCGCCGCTTTCGGCGCTATCCTGCTCAGCACTTTTTATGCGCCGGACGAGGACGCCCCCGGCGACGCCGAGACGACGATCAGGGCGGTGGAGGGCATGCTGCTGCTGCTGTGGCCGGCGCTCGCCGCGACGGCGCTGCGCAACCGCCTGACGCTTTCGGCGAAGTCTCGCCATTGTCGTGCTGGCCGCGGCGATCGCCGCGCATGTGCCGGCGGCATTGGCGGCGACCGCCGTGGCCACGCTCGTTTTCACGGCGGCGAGCGCCGATGCGCGACGCGCCGGACGCTTCCTCGGCGCCTTCGGCGCCGCCAGCTTCATCTTCGCCCCGGCCCTGCCGCTGCTGCTCGGCCCCTTTGTCGGTTCCGGCTCGCCGGCGGCGCTGGCCGGCCTGAAGAGCTGGTACGGACTCATCGGCCAGGACGGCGCACGCATTCTCACCGGCCACGGCTTCAATTTCGTCGCCTCGGGGTCAGGCCACAATTACCTCCCGGCAGACGCGCCCCATTCGATCCTGTTCGAAGCCTGGACCGATCTCGGACTGATCGGCGCCCTCGCCGGAGCCGTTCTGATCTATTTCGCCTATGACGAGGCCGCGTCGCAATCGCCCCGCCTTGCGCCCTTCTGGCTCGGCGGACTGACATTCGTCACGGGAATGGGGGTTTTCGGCGGCGCCACCTTGCAATTGTGGTGGATCACGGCGCTGGCCTTGGCCCTGGCCGCTTTCGCCCTGGCCATGCGCGGCGATTTCAAGACCGCCCGTCCGACCGCGCCTAAACTTGCGCCATAGAGTATTTTTGGGCGAAGCGGATTCCGGTTCGCGTCAATAAAATGCGTGAAAACAAGAAACTAGAGCTTGCAACAAGCCGTCCCTCCGGATCGCGATCCGGAGGGACGGTACTCGAGAATTGGCGCGCCAATCAGAGCCGGACGAAAGCCACCACCTGCCGCTGACTGAAATGCGAATATTTCACCCTGTGGCCCTGGTTGCCGCCAAGACCGACGAGGCCACGCCCGCCCCAGCCAGCGAATATCGTCACGTGATGCCGCATGACGACGAGATCGCCAGGGCGCGGACTGGAAACGC
This sequence comes from uncultured Alphaproteobacteria bacterium, assembly GCA_963713695.1. GTDB lineage: Bacteria > Pseudomonadota > Alphaproteobacteria > Rhizobiales > Beijerinckiaceae > Rhodoblastus. The sequence continues at coordinate 337,783 of CAVQMU010000001.1, read as the reverse complement.
GATGGCCGAGCCGCACCGCGTCGATGGCGCGGCGCGAATTGTTCGCGAGATGGTAGCCCGCCTGCCGCAGCCAGACATTCACCGCGTCGCGGCACCATGGGCCGCCGTGATGGGTAAAATTCCCCCGGCCAATATAGCGTTTGGCGACAGCCAGCAGCGGATGAAGCTCGAGCGGGCGATTTTCAGCCCTGGCGCCGGTCGCGCCCGGCTCGGCGCCCGAACCGTTGGATGTGAGGGAGGCGAACTGGCCCGACGGGGTCACTTCGGCGCGGAAAGCGCGGTGATGAATCGACGCGAGACGCCGGCGCCCATGTCCGAGCCTTGCATGATCGCGCCAATGACGGAGCTGCGAAAACCGGCCATGATGCCGGCGGCCATGAGAATAATGCGCCGACGAGGTAGCGGCGAAGGCCGCGCCGCTGTCACCGGCAGTGGACAGGACTTGGTCGGCGCCGAGAAAGCCAAGCGCCAGAAGTGTGATGAGGATGAATTTTCTGAGCATGTTGTGTCCGCCATAAGTTAGGTTGAATCAGACTTCCGATGCCCCCTGCTTGTGTCGAACAATGTCCCCTGGGTTTGCGCCTTCCCCGGCCAGGCCTCGAGTTTCCGGCGAATGAAAGGCCGGCGAGCCCGAGCGCCTCGCGACGCCTGAACGTCTTCTCCTTCTATGGTGGGTGTGGTTCCGTCAGCTTCCGTTTTTCAGCCTTCGTGGCGAATGCTTGCCTTTCGCCAGGAATAGCTCAATGCCGATAACCGCGGCTCTGGTTCAATCGGACCAAGAGACAGAAACTCGTCCGACCGCAAGACGGTCTTCGGAGCGAAGATTTCTATATCTCGTCGGCATTTCAATCTCGTCATTGACGAATACCAAAACTGATCTGGATTCGCCTGCAGATATAACGATTATGGGACATCGTTAACGGGCGCAATATACGGCCGCATTCGCCAAATCTGTCAACGAAGGATTCGAAAATTAAGGAAATTATAATAAATATAAGCGCCAAACCTCAGGGATTTCCCGTAGTCTGGCGCCGTATTTATATCTTAGCTCAAGCTATTTATATCTCAGCCCAAGCTTACCTGCATCCTGGCTCAAGTCACGTCGAAGCGTAACTCAGGCAGATGCGACAGGGCGACCTTTCTCGTCAATGACGCGCTCGCCATCTTCCTTGAAAAACTCACCTCGTTGCGGCGGCAGCAGCTCCAGGACCATCTCGGATGGGCGACAAATACGAACGCCCTTGGGGGTAACAACCAGCGGCCGTTCGATCAGGAGCGGATGCCCTGCGATGGCCTCGAAAATCGCATCATCGCTGACCGAGGGGTTGTCGAGGCCTAGCTCCGCATAGGGCGCGCCCTTTTTGCGGAGGATGTCGCGAACGCCCATGCCCGCGCGCGCCAGGAGGTTTTCGAGCAGCGCCCGACTCGGCGGCGTCTTGAGATATTCGATGACATGCGGCTCGATTCCCGCATTGCGGATCAGCCCGAGCACGTTGCGCGACGTGCCGCATGCGGGATTATGGTAGACGATGACATCGAATGAGCCATTCATGGCGTCGGTCTCCGGACAGCGTTTTCAAGCGAGCAGATATCGATTTGTAGGTGGAACTCGCGTTGAAGCAAGATGGATGCGCGGATCTTATGTCACAAGATCTGGAACAGGGCATGGCTATTCAAATCGCCGGGGGCTTGGCGTATAGCCGTCGCAACTCCGTCTTCAATATTTTTCCAGTCGCGCCATGCGGCAATTCCTCGGCCACGATGACCCGGTCGGGAATCGACCAGCTCGGCGTCTTGCCCTCGAAAAACGTCCTGAGATCCTCCGGTTCGGGCGTCCGTCCCACGCGCGGAACCACGATCAGCAGAGGCCTCTCGCCCCACTTTTCATCCGGCGTCGCGATGGCCGCGGCCTCGGCGACATCGGGGTGGCCGATGGCGATATTTTCGAGCGCGATGGAACTGATCCATTCGCCGCCCGACTTGATCAGGTCCTTGGACCTGTCGGTGAGCTCGACATAGCCCTCGGCGTCAAACACGCCGACATCGCCGGTCGGGAACCAGCCTTGCGAGCCGACATCGCTTTCCGGGAGCCGGTAGTAGGCGCTTGCCACCCAATGGCCGCGCAGGGCCAGATTGCCTTGGGTGGCGCCGTCCCATGGAGTTCTCCGCGCCGGACTCGTCAACCCCTCGCACGTCGGCGCCATAGACGGCGCGTCCTTGCTTGGCCTGAAGGTCGAGCAGCGGCTCGCCCTGGAGAGGCGCGGTGGCCGGCTTCGGCGCGTTGCAGGTGACGATTGGGCTCGACTCGGTCATGCCCCAGGCGTGGGTGACCCCTATGCCGTAGGAATTATATTCCGCGATCAGGGCCTTGGGGAATGCGGCGCCGCCGGAAACTATGCGTTTGAGCGTCGCAAGCTTTTCGCCGCTCTGGCGCAGATGGGTGATCAATCCAAGAAACACGGTGGGCACGCCGACCCCCAACGTCGCGCGCGCCTCATTGGCGATGCCCAGCACCGAGACCGGATCGAGATGGCGTCCCGGCATCAGCAGCGAGGCGCCGACCATGGGCGCAACATAAGGCAGACCCCACGCATTGACATGAAACATCGGCACGATCGCCAGAATGCGGTCGGTCGCGCGCGGGCCGATGACATCGGCGAAATTGACCGTCATGGCGTGAAGCAACGTAGAGCGATGCGAGTAGAGCACGCCCTTGGGCTTGCCGGTCGTGCCCGACGTATAGCACAGCGTCGAGGCGGCGGTTTCGTCAAAAGACGGCCAATCCGGCGCTTCCTTCGCCTGGGACAGCAAGGTCTCGTAACAATGACAGGCGAGGCCCGCCGGCAATTGACAGGCCGGCATCTCGTCAGCCTCGCACAGCACCACGATCGCGCGTAAAATGCCGGCGAGTCTTGGCGCGACGGCTGCGACGATCGGCAGGAAACAGGGATCGACGAAGATCACTCCGTCCTCGGCATGGCCGGCGATATAGGCGATGTCGTCGAGCGACAGGCGCGGATTGATGGTGTTGCAAACCGCGCCAAGGCCGGAAATGGCGTAATAAAGTTCGAGATGGCGGTCGCTGTTCATGGCGAGCGTCGCGACCCGGTCGCCGAATTTGACGTGAAGATCGCGCAGCGCGCCGACGAGATTTCGCGCACGCCGTTCGAGGATCCGGTAATTGGTGCGGACGATTTCGCCGCTCTCGCGCCGCGAGACGACTTCGGCCTCGCCATGATGGCGGGCGGCATGGGCGATGATCGAGGAAATCAGCAAGTCGCGTCGTTGCATCAGGCCTTGCATCGCCCGCCCCCGATTTCCGAAAAGCCGGGGGATTATTCGAGCTTGGCGGGCGACTTGCAACAGGAAAGCGCCTGGAAAACGACGGAATTCAAATCTATTCGTAACAACATCGCCTTAGCGATCGGCGGGTTCTTGCCGTCTCGTGCTAACGTTCCTGTTTCGCAAATGCGGCGATGGGCGAGACAGCGTCCCCCTTGGACCGGCCGCGAAAAGGAATCGACGGAGCGAAACCATGTCGCTGTGGGACTGGCTCTTGAATCCGGCGGGCCTGAAGCCGCACGGATTCTGCCTGAGTTGGGCGCCCGGGCTGATCTGGCTGCATGCCGGATCGGACGCGGTCATCGGCCTGGCTTATTTCTCGGTTCCGCTGGCGCTCACCGCTTTCGCGCGGAGGCGGAGCGACCTGAACTACGGTTGGGCGCTCTATCTCTTCGTCGCTTTCATCCTTGCCTGCGGAACGACGCATCTCATGTCGATCTTGACGCTCTGGTTTCCCGCTTACGGGATCGAGGGTCTCGTCAAGCTGGCCACCGCGCTGGCTTCGATCGTGACAGCCATCGTCCTCTGGCCGCTGATTCCGGGGCTTGTCGCCCTGCCCTCGCCGGCCCGTTTGACGCGCCTCAATGCGGAACTCACGCAAAAAATCGGCGAGTTGCAGCATGCGCAAGCTCTGTTGAAGGAAAGCGAGGCGCGCGTGCGAGCCAATAATGCGGAACTGGAGCGGCGCGTCGAGGACCAGACCGCCGAACTCAGGACCGCCAACGCCCATCTGACCGAAGCGCTCGATCAGGGCGCCGAAGCCCTCAAGCAGCGCGACATTCTCCTGCGCGAAGTCTACCACCGCGTGAAAAACAACCTGCAAATCATCGACGGCCTGCTGGCCTCGCAGTCGCGTCATATCGCGGACAGGGACGCGCAAGCCGCGCTCGGCGTCCTGCGCCAGCGGATCTACGCCATGGGGCTCGTCCATCAGCAATTGATGCAGTCGAAGGATATGAAGACCTTCGACGTCGCCCCCTTCCTGACCGGACTGTCAAACAATATTGTGGATTCCTCCATCTTCCAGGGCGTCGAACTTTCGGTAAAGTCGATACCCTTGGCCGTGGGCGTCGATTTCGCCATCCCGCTCGGACTCCTGGTGACGGAGCTTTTGACGAACTCGCTCAAGCACGCGTTTCCCCAGGGCGTCGGGACCATTTCGGTCGTGCTGGAGCATTCCGGCCGCGACCAACTCGCCCTGATTGTTTCCGACAACGGGCGGGGGGCCGAGAGCCTGCGCCCCGCGCCCTTCGCCTCTCAGCCGGGACGCGGCATCAATATCATCACCGGGCTGGTCAGTCAGCTCAAGGGCGCAGTCGCCATCGACAACGGCAATGGAACCCGCACGGAAATTTACGTCGCCACGCCGGTGCAGTCATGAACCCGCTCAACGATCACGTCCTCATCGTCGACGACGAATTCCTGATCGCCATGGGACTGTCCCTGCAGGTCGGGGAATTGGGATTGACCGTCTGCGCGACCGCCGCCACCGCGGACGAGGCCATCGCGCTCGCCAGCAAATTCCGGCCCTCGATCGTGCTGATGGACGTGCGGCTGCAGGGCGACAAGGATGGCGTCGACGCGGCGCTGGCCATTCATGCAACCGTGGGCTCCAAGGTCATATTCATCACGGGATCAAGCGAGCCGGAAACCACCGCGCGCATCGCGCTCGACCATCCCGCGGCGGTGCTGTTCAAGCCCATTTCGGAACGCCAGTTGCGCAACGCCATCGCATCGATTATCGGCGGCTGAGATCAGCCGCCGATTTCCTCGCGCAGGATTTCAAGCTCGAGCCATTGATCCTCGGCTGCCGCGAGTTCCGCTTCGGTTTTCGCCAGCAGCGCCGAGGCGTCCGCGAATTGTTGGGCGTCGCGCGCGTAAAGCTCGTGGTCGTCGAGGATATCGTGCAGCTTTTTCGCGGTGGCGCGCAGCTTCTCGATGTTTCCCGGCAGGTTTTCGAGCGCGTGCTTTTCCTTGAAGCTGAGGCGGCGCTTCGCCTCCGCGCGAGGCGCCTGCGGCGCGTCGGCGGGCTTCTTTTCGACGGGCCTTGACGGCTTGGCGCTGGGCGAAAGCCCGAAACCGCGCTGGGCCAGCATGTCGGTGTAGCCGCCAGCATATTCGATCCAGCGGCCCTCGCCTTCCGAAACCAGCACCGAACCCGCGACGCGGTCAAGGAAATCGCGGTCATGGCTGACCAGCAGAATGGTGCCGGGATAATCGGCGAGCATTTCCTGGAGGAGGTCGAGCGTTTCGAGATCGAGATCGTTGGTCGGCTCGTCGAGCACCAGGAAATTCGAGGGCAACGACAGGGCGCGGGCCAGCAGGAGGCGGGCGCGTTCGCCGCCCGAAAGCTTTCCCGTCGGCGTGCGCGCCTGTTCCGGCGGGAACAGGAAATCCTTCATGTAGCCGATGATGTGCTTCTTCTCGCCATTGATCTCGACCCAATCCGAACCGCCGCCCGTAAGCGTGTCGGCGAGCGTCGCGTTGGGGTCGAGCGCAGCGCGGCGCTGGTCCAGCGTGGCCATCTGCAGATTGGTCCCAAGCCGCACCGTCCCGGCGTCCGGCGCGAGTTCGCCGGTCAGCAGGTTGATCAACGTGGTTTTTCCGGCGCCGTTCGGGCCGACCAGAGCCAGGCGGTCGCCGCGCAGGACGCGCAGCGACAGCCCCTTGACGATGGTCCTCTCGTCATAGTTCTTGCCGACGTTTTCCGCCTCGACGACCAGGCGTCCCGAAGTTTTGCCCTCGGCGACGGAGATCGTGACCTCGCCGACCGACTTCTTGGCCTCGCGCCTTTGCGTGCGCAATTCCGCAAGCCCGGCCATGCGCCGGACATTGCGCTTTCGGCGCCCGGTGACGCCGTAGCGCACCCAATGTTCCTCCGCGACGATCTTGCGATCGAGCTTTTGAGCGTCGCGCTCCTCCTGTTCGAGCAGATCGTCGCGCCAGGCCTCGAATTCGCCAAAGCCGCGATCGAGCTTTTTTGTGACGCCGCGGTCGAGCCAGACGGTTTTTTTCGACAGGTTCTGCAGGAACCGCCTGTCATGGCTGATGATGACCAGCGCCGAACGCAGGCTCTGCAGTTCGCTTTCCAGCCATTCGATGGCCGGGAGGTCGAGATGGTTGGTCGGCTCGTCGAGCAGCAGAATGGCGGGTTCTGGCGCGAGCGCCCGGGCCAGCGCGGCGCGGCGGGTCTCGCCGCCCGAGAGATTTTCGGGCTTTTCCGCTCCGGTCAGGCCCAATTGTTCGAGCAGATAGCGGGCGCGGTAATCGTCGTCGCCATGGGCGAGGCCGCTCGTCACGTAATCATGGACATTGGCGTAGCCGGCGATATCCGGCTCCTGCGGCAGATAGCGCACGGTGGCGTCAGGCTGCAGGAAGCGCTGGCCGTGGTCGGCCTCGATCTGCCCCGCGGCGATCTTCAGCAAGGTTGATTTGCCCGAGCCGTTGCGCCCGACAAGGCACAGCCTGTCGCCGCGCTCGACCTGGAGGTCGGCGGATTCAATCAGCGGCTTGCCGCCAAGGGTCAGGCCAATGCCTTGCAGAACGAGAATGGGAGGAGCCATGCGCCGTTCAAACGCATATTTTGATCTATCGCAAGCACGAACGCCGCGGCGTCCCAAAAAGCTGTTGTTTTGACGCGACGCGCGTTACCTTGCTCCGTAACGTCGAAAATCGGGATCGCCTGCATGGATCGCAACGCCGTCGCCGCCGCATTTGCCGCCCTCGAAGCGCATCGCGTCGAAATCGCTTCCCATCATACGATCGATTTCTTCGCAAACGATCCCAGCCGGTTCGAGACATTTTCGGCGAGGCTCGATGACCTCGTCTATGATTATTCGAAAAATCGCATGACCCAGGCGACGCTCCACCATCTGCTGGATCTTGCCCGCGTGGCAAAACTCGAACAACGTCGCAATGCGCTGTTTTCGGGCGAAAAGGTCAATGTCACCGAGAACCGCCCGGCCCTGCACATGGCCCTGCGCAATTTTTCTGGAAAACCAATCCTCGTCGACGGGCAAGACGTCATGCCGTCGATCATCGCCGAGCGCGAAAAAGTCGCTGAATTCGCTGACGCCGTGCGCGAAAAGCGCATTTGCGGCGCGCGCGGCGACGGATTTACCGATGTCGTCAATATCGGCATCGGCGGCTCTGACCTCGGCCCGGCCATGGCGACGCGGGCGCTCTCGCCCTATGGCCGTCCGGATCTGAAGGCGCATTTCGTCTCCAATGTCGACGGCGCCGATATCGCCGACACGCTCGGCGGCCTCGATCCCGCCACCACCCTGATCATCGTCTCCTCGAAAACCTTCACGACGCAGGAGACCATGGCCAATGCCGCGAGCGCCCGCGCCTGGATCGCCAGCGCGCTCGGCGAAGAGGCCGTCGGCGACCATTTCGCGGCGGTGTCGACGAAACTCGACAAGGTCGCCGCCTTCGGAATCAAGCCCGACCGCGTCTTCGGCTTCTGGGACTGGGTCGGCGGCCGCTATTCGCTCTGGTCGGCCATCGGCCTCAGCCTGTGCATCGCCATCGGCCCCGAAAAATTCGAAGAATTTTTACGCGGTGGCTTTGAAGTCGACGAGCATTTTTGCAATGCGCCGCTGGCGCACAACATTCCCGTGCTGATGGGGCTGATCGGCGTCTGGCACCGCAATATCTGGGGTTTTTCGACCCAGGCCGTGATTCCCTATGACCAGCGCCTCGCCCGCTTCCCCGCCTATCTGCAGCAACTCGACATGGAGTCCAACGGCAAGAGCGTCATGCGCGATGGGACGCCGAGCCCACGCGCCACCGGCCCCATCGTCTTTGGCGAGCCAGGCACCAACAGCCAGCACGCCTTCTTCCAGTTGTTGCACCAGGGCACGGAGATCGTTCCCATCGATTTCCTGGTCGCGGCCCAGCCAACGGATGCCGACGAAAAACATCACGACCTGCTCTTCGCCAATTGCCTCGCCCAGAGCGAAGCATTTTTACGCGGGCGTTCCGAGAAGGACGTGCGCGAAATTCTCGCCGCACAGGGATTGAGCAAGGACGAAATCAACAGGCTCGCGCCGCACAAGGTTTTCTCCGGCGACCGTCCCTCCTCGACTTTCCTGTATAAATCGCTGACGCCGCGCGCGCTCGGCCGCATCGTCGCGCTCTACGAGCACAAGGTCTTCGTGCAATCGGTGATCTGGGACATCAATCCCTTCGATCAATGGGGCGTGGAGCTGGGCAAGGAGCTTTGCAACCGGCTGGTTCCCCTGGTTTCGGACGCGGGCGCCGACCTTGCGAAACTCGACGCCTCCACGGCGGGGCTGATTCTTGCGCGAAGGTCTCTGATCTGATGCTTCCGGCTTAATAACGTACTCGCACCTATATACCATATAATGTTGAGGCATCGATGCCCGTATTTATGTTCTGGAATGTCGGAAAAAATGCACTTTCAAAATATATTGCCAACGCCAGCTTAAGCTTGTATGTCGACTTTGTTATTTTGGCCGAGTGCGCAGAGAGCTCGGCAGACATCCTTAAGGAATTGAACTTAGCGAGACCGCAAAGAACGTATTGGGAATTCACCGGCGGTATTAGCTCGCTCAAATTTTTCACATGTTTGCCCCCGCAGAGCGTGCGCGCGATAAGTGACAATGGGCGCGTTTCAATTCGCTCGATTGAACCGCCTCTCGGCCCTTCGATTCTAGTTGCAGCCGCTCACCTTCGGAGCAAACTTCAGGCAGACGACGAAGACCAACACGAAGTCGCAATGGCGCTGAACCCAATAATCCGAGAGGCCGAGAAAGCGGAAGGCCACCAGCGAACGATTATTATTGGCGACTTAAATATGGATCCCTTTGATCGAGGCATGATTTCCGCTAACGGCCTACACGCCGTGATGGACAAACGAGTTGCGCTCAAGCGAGCTCGGACCGTATTGGGCAAATCGTACGATTATTTTTATAATCCTATGTGGAGCCGGATGGGCGACGAGAGCCGGGGACCGCCCGGGACCTATTTCTTAAATCGAAGCGGGCATGTCATCAACCGATTCTGGAGCAGCTTCGATCAAGTATTGCTTCGTCCTGACCTTCTTCCCTTTTATGATAACAGTCATCTTCATGTGTTGGACCAAATCGGCTCGACACCGCTCATGAGCAACGGTGTGCCGAATCAAAACATATCAGACCATCTGCCGATTGTTATCGACCTCCAGACAGAACAAGGAGTGAGTTAAATGACGAGTCTGTGGTCAATCCCGAATATTGATAACCTGCGTACGCCGCTTTCTATTTTGAAAGAGCAAGCCGCCGCCTTGACTGACGACACAAGAGGACTGCTAGTAGGCGATGTCAAAACGGATGAAGACTTAGATGGATATTTAGATTTAACACTGATAATAAGAGTTCCGTCTCTTAATAACTACTCTTATTCGGTTCTAACATACACTCAGCCAATAACTTTGTTTCCTGGAACGATGCGTTCGAACGCCTTTGCTACATCAAGGACGGTTAAAAGCGAAGAAGAGTTTATGTTTAACTTGAAAGAAGCTCTGCAGTCCCCCGCTATAACTATGGCGGTGAAAGGGCTTTTAGCGCAAGCTGCCTCAAGTTGATTTTGCGCGCAAATTCCATCCCAGTTAAGACAGAGCCGAACTCAGACATCTTATAATCGCGTCTTACCGCACATAGAAAGGTTGTCGAACGCCTAACCCTTCTTGTTTTTCGCTTCCAGCTCCGCCTTCAGCGCGGCGAGCTTGGCGAAAGGCGAATCGGGGTCGGCCTGCTTTTCGCGGCGCGGCTTCTCGACATAATTCCGGTCGGCGCCGCGATTGTCGTCGCGCTTGCCCCCGAATTTGCCGTCGAATTTCTTGCCCTCGAATTTCTTGCCTTCGAAGCGCGGCTTGCCGCCTTCGGGGCGTCGGTCTTCGCGGCGCGGACGCTCGAAGCGTTTTTGCTCCGGCGCGGCGCCTTCCGCGGGCTGGCCGCCTTCAACGGTAGCGGCTTCGCCGACCGGGCGCGACGACGCGCCTTGCGGCCGGCGCGGACCGCCGTGGCGGCGGTTCTGCTGGTCTCCGCGCGGCTCGCCGCGTTCATGGCGGCGGCCATGCTGATGGCGATGCGGCTTCCAGACTTCGATGAGCACGGGCTCCGCCGGAGCGGCGTTTTCGGCTGGAACGGCTTCTTCGGACGTAGGGGCGGCTTCCACTGTCGCCTCGGCGGGCGCTTCCGCGGCGACTTCGGCCACGGCTTCCGGCACAGGCTCTTCCGCTATCTGTTCCTGCGCCATGGGCTCTTGCGCCACGGGCTCGTGCGCCAAAACTGCTTCCATGGAATCTTGCGCGACCGGTTCCGCCGCAACGCCCACTTCCGCCGCGACCGGTTCGGCCGCCTCAACGGCGGATTCGTCCGACGCAACCTCGGCAGCGGTCTCACCAGTCGCCTCGGACGCCACGGCTTCGGCTTCGCCTTCCCGCTCCTCAGCCGCAGGCGCTTCGGCTGCGACCGGCTTTACCGGCTCGGTCGCCGCCTTGGGCAGCAAGGGCACGGTGATCGCCGGCCCCGGACGTTGCTCGCTGACATAGCCCAGCGACTTCAGAATGCTGGAAAAGGCCTCGCCGGAACAGCCGGCGAGCGAGGTCATGGCCACCGTGACGACGAAACCCTCGCCATCAGCCGCGCCGGAAGGCGCGTCGCCGGGCGTGGTTCCCGGGCGATAGGCGATGGCCGGGCGGATCAGGTCGGCCAGTCGCTCCAGAATATCGACACGCACCGCGCGCTCGCCGCAGACCCTGAATCCGGCGGCGCGAAAAAGGCCGCGATTGATTTCGGCGTCGGCGGCGAAGGATGTGCGGCCCGACGCGGCGAGATGCGCCACTTCGTCAATGCCCTTCACGGTCTCCAGGCCGCCGTGCTTGAGCGCCCAGAGCTGCGCCGCCAGCGCGCGCGGCGCGGGCTTGAGCAATCCGGGCAGGTACAAGTGATAGGCGCCGAAACGCACGCCCAGCTTGCGCAAAGCGCTGCGCGCCTCTTGCGGCAGAGTCTTCATTTCCTCGGCGACGCGCGAACGCTCGAGCACGCCGAGCGCCTCGCCCACCTGGAACGCGATTCCCCGCGCGACCCCCTCGAGGCCTTCGCCGGCCTCGAGTTCGTCCAGCGCGCCCAGCAGTTTCTTCACATGCTGCGCCAGCCAAAGGTCGAGCCGCGCCTGCACCATCTCCAGCAGCGGCCCGGTCAGCGAGGCGTCGGCGATGATTTTTGCCTGGGGCTTCAAGATATGATCGCCGGCGCCGATGCGCCCGACCGGCTCTCCGAGCCAGCGGATGATGCCGTCGATGGCGAGGACGAAGGCCTCGTCCACCGCCTCGTGCACGCGCTTGGCCCGCGCCTCGATCTCGCTCGCCAGCGCTTTTTGCGCCGCGGCGTTCAAGGTCCGGGCCTCCTCGCCGCCCGCCTGCGGATCGTGGGTGAAACAAAATCCCGTCAGCGAACCGACGTGATGACCCTCGACCATGACCTGGCCCGTCGATGTGACTTCGGCTTCCAACATTGCGTTCTCTCTCAGGCGGCGCATCAGCACGCTGGCGCGCCGGTCGACAAATCTTTGGGTCAGGCGCGCGTGCAAAGCGTCGGACAGACTGTCCTCTACCTGACGAGCGACGCCCTGCCAATGCTCCGGATCGATCAACCAGTCGGATCGATTGGCGATGAAGGTGCAGGTCCGCACCTGATTGATGCGCGCGGACAGCACGTCGATGTCGCCGTCCGTCCGGTCGAGGCTGGCGATCTGGCGCGCGATCCAGTCGTCGGGAATGCGTCCGGCGCGCACGACGATAGCCGTAAACGGTCAGGATCAATTCCGCGTGCGCGGCCGGGGAAGTCTTGCGATAATCAGGGATTTGGCAGGCTTCCCATAGTCGTTCGACGTCGGCGCGGGTCTTTGTCTGCCGCCGCACGGTGTCGTCGCGCATCGCCGTTTCCAGTCCCGCGCTGGTCCTCGGCGACCGGCGCGCGGGTCAGGCCCGGCGCCTCGGGCAGGATGTCGAGCGAGGCGACGAGATTTTCCAGCGAAGAAAAATCAAGCGAGGCGTTGCGCCATTGCAACATGGTGACCGGATCGAAGGCGTGAGCCTCGATCATCTGCGCCAGCTCCTCGTCGAAGGGCGGGCAGCGGCCGCTCGTGCCAAAGGTCCCATCGCGCGTGTGCCGGCCTGCGCGCCCGGCGATCTGGCCGAATTCCGCCGGGGTCAGGCGGCGGTGCTGATAGCCGTCGAATTTCCTGTCGGAGGCGAAGGCGACATGATCGACGTCGAGATTGAGCCCCATGCCGATCGCATCGGTGGCGACGATATAATCGACGTCGCCGTTCTGGTAGAGATCGATCTGGGCATTGCGCGTGCGGGGGCTCAGCGCGCCCAAGACCACGGCTGCGCCGCCGCGCTGGCGCCTGATCCATTCCGCGATGGCGTAAACATCTTCGACGCGGAAGGCGACGATGGCGCTGCGGCGCGGCAGCCGGGCGATCTTTCGGTCGCCGGCGAAAGTCAGTTGCGACAGGCGCGGACGCGAATTTACGCGAATGCCTGGAAGCAGGGTCTCGAGCACGCCTTGCATGGTGGCCGCGCCGATCAGCAGCGTTTCCTCGGCTCCCGCGCCGGTTGAGGATGCGATCGGTAAAGACGTGGCCGCGATCAAAACTCGACGCGAGCTGGATTTCGTCGATGGCGACGAAGGGCAGGTCGAGATCGCGCGGCATGGCCTCGACGGTCGAGACCCAATAGCGCGGCGCCCTTCGGCTTGATCTTTTCCTCGCCGGTGATCAGCGCGACGGCGTCGGCGCCGACCTTGGCGACGACGCGGTTATAGACCTCGCGCGCCAACAGCCGCAGCGGCAGGCCGATCATGCCGGCGCGGTGGCCGAGCATGCGCTCGATGGCGAAATGGGTCTTGCCGGTGTTGGTCGGCCCCAGGATCGCAGCGACTGTGCCCGTCGCGGTCCGCAATCGATCGCGGCCGGGACGAGCGGATCATCGAATCCATTGCGGCGCGACTCCTGACGCAATTACGCGGTCTCCGGCGCAACTGCGAAGGCGCCGTCTCCTTTTAGTACAATCGGGTCGCCACGGGCATTCTGCAAGATTTTGTTTTCTCTATTGAAATCAAAATGTTGGCAATCTCGCCCGAATGACCGCCCCTGAAAGGCGTCAAGAATTCGAACCTTGCGCGAACGAATCGCGCCCGAATCGCTGACTTCCGAAAAATCTTGTTTTGTTCGCCCCATATCTGGTCCATCGCGAACAAACAGGCGCCAAAGATTGAATCTGGACCGGCGAACGATGGGCGAACAGGTCGACACGCGGCGGACTCCGAAGCGCCTATTTGTCAACCAGCTCGCGGAAAGGTTGCGCGACTTGCGTCACGCGTCCTTTTCAGCGGATCGCCGTTCAAGGCTTGAAGCTCAGCTCCGAGGCTTCGATCACCGCCGTTCCCGCCATTGTCATCAGCGAGACGCGATAGGGCACGACCAGATGCTCGTGCGGCACGGGCGCCAGCCAGACTTCCATTTCCTTGTTGTCGGCCATGAACCGCGTAGCCTTGGCGTCCGGCTTGTGCCCGGCTATCGGGAATGTAACGCGCCGAGCAGACCGTCACCGGCCGTCATAGCCCGCGTTCTTGACCTGCCTGACGCCCACATAAGAGAGGGTGACGTCGAAGCGCGTATAGCCGTCGAACACCGGCACCCGCCGGTTGCAGGCGGCCGGGCCGACCGGATTGGCCCCTTCGGCCACCGGCATGATGAAGGCGGAGAGCGGATCGAGAATGTCGCGCTTGTGCGCTTCGGTCAGCGGCACGCGCTCGGGATTCTTGGCGTCGTCCCATTCCGGATAATATTGAACCTGGCGCACTTTGCCCGCATCCATCGCCATGCGCAGGGTGCGGGTTTCCTTGGTGTTGGAGGCGGTCGTGGCATAGGCGAAGGGGGCGATGGCGCCGGCTTCCAGCGAACCGGAGGAGGCCAGGGCCATTTTCAGATTGGACACCAGCGCCGCTATGCCGGTCAGGCGCACGTTGAGGTCGACCCGATAGGTCTTGGATTCGATGGCGCTGTTCGCCACCGCGACGCCGATTGGCAGGCCGATCAGCGTGACGCGGTAATTGGCGTGCATGCTTTCCGCGCTGGCAGACGCGGCCAGGCCGCCAGCGGCCAACGCGCCGGCGACGGCGGCGGATTTGCAAAGCCAAGTCAAGTGATCGCAAAAGCGAAGACAATCTCATTCCAGCGCGGCCTCTGACGAAAACCGCGTCCGGCGCGGCTCGATGGACTGGGTACAAGCGACATGCTTACCGATTCGTACCCATTGATGGTTAATATAATGGCGGGGGCGTGGCGTGTAAAAACTCTTTGCCGGTCGCCCCTTGCCGCATCTGATCTCCCTCGTTATAAGGCGGCCTCCAGTTGACGTCGGCGCGGCGATTCATTTCGTCGCAGATGTCGGAGTGTAGCGCAGCCTGGTAGCGCACCTCGTTCGGGACGAGGGGGTCGTAGGTTCGAATCCTATCACTCCGACCATTACTTCTGGTATCGTATTGATTTACAATATATTATAGCGAAACGCGATGACTGGCCCCCCCGCCAGTCCCCCAGATCGCTCGGTATTGAGGCGAACACTGGCGAACAATGGGTGGCAGAACATCAGACTTGAGTTGAGAATCTCCAGCCTAGAAGTGCACAGTCCGGTCGTATGGCATGGCCGCGAGCATTTCAGCCTTGATCGTCTTCATCACGACGACATAGGGGCGGACTGTCCAGCGAAGGGTCGGCCCATAGCTTAAAGACCTCTGTGGACTACGGCCACGGTTCGGATAATCTCCGGGCATTGCCGCATGGGTCTAGCCGTTATGAAAATCGTGTCTTTCCTAATTCTTTTGGCCTTCGTCCTTGCCGGATGCGGGACCAGCGAGACGTATTCCAAGGTCGGCCTCACTCAGGCAGGACTCGATCAGGACGTGGCCGCGTGTCGCCTCTATTCGACGAACATCCCGCAGCAGCAGACCGAAGTGAACGTCTACAGGTCAACGACGATGAACAACGGTCCCTATTCGACGACGACGGTTGGGCCGGACCCTTACGCTTCTGCCGGCGCAGCGATAGGCGACGCCATTGCCAACGACGCCCGCGAAGAGAAGGTCCGTCACCTGTGCATGCAAGCCAAGGGATACGCCTTCCTCGGGTACAAATAGCGGGAGTGCATGGGCAAATGACGCTTCGAACAACCAGCAAACTGATTTGCGAGTGCGGACATACTGGAACTCTGCGAACGTCGGAAAACGACGCGCCATACAGCAGCAACTGGGTCAGCCACAAGCTTGAGGGATTCCGCGGATCGGTTTCAGAGGACGGTGAACTCACAGACGTCACGTGCCTGGAGTGCGGGAAGACGGGAAAGGTGACGTATGCTCCGAAGACCTGAAGCGATCACGCTTCTGGATGCTGAGAGCAGGCCTGCTTGTCTACCCAGTGGCGCCACCCGTTCATAATTGGCCACTTTTCGTGCGTGCCATTCAAGAACGTGGTGACGGACGGCTTGTCGCCTCGGCCTGCTCGCGCTCCTCCCGAAGCCGATACGACGCCATGACAAGCTGCTCCAGCGTGAGTTTGCCGCTGACTTCCACCTTGTCCTTGAACATTCCGAGGTGCTGACCGAGCATTTGCAGCGCCGCCGTCTTGCTGTGGAACTTCACGGCAATCCCCTCCTTGGTCTTGCGAACCTCGGAGATTGCGGCGCGCGCATGCGGCGGAAGCTGGTCGGAGGGCTTCATCCGCACGTCCTGGACGAAAACGCATTCGTCCATGTCGGGAATCATCGTCGGGATCGCCTCGCCCCATTCGACCGCTTCGGTGACGTCGGCCAGGGCGATCCTCGCCAGTTCCTCCAGCACGAGGGCGATGGTGATTTTCGTGCGTTCTGCGCCGCGCGCCTGAAGTTCGGCGACTCTGGCTTTCACCTTGTCATTTCTCGTCAGGCGCTGCGCGTTCTGATCGCTCGGCGTGTAGCCTGCCGCGATATAGGCGGCATTTGCAGGCGCGCCTTTCGCAAGCTCTTGCGCGAACAATTCATGACGTTGGTTTTTCAGGATGGGCATTTGATCGGCTCACTCAGGTTTCGCTCAGGATTCAATGGCGGGGACAGGCTCGGAAACCTTCCCCGCCAGAGGCGTCAGCGCCCGGCCGCCGTTCACGATCCGACGGCGGGCGTTTGCATAGCGGTCGAGTTCGGTGCGGTCGTAGCGGCATGTTCACTGTGGGGCGCGACTTCGGCCCGTCGCGCAAGTCGGGCATGTCGGCCACGTCGATCAGATCGCCCGCGTCCGAGAGCAGAGCGAGCGCGCCGCAAGCGCCAATGTCAATTCCGAGGATCATGAAATTGTCTCCCGCATTTCAACCCAAGCCTCTTCTCGCGGCGAATGGAGCGCGACGTGCGTCCGCCCAATGCCTTCCCGCATCACAATCGAATCGTCGTCGAGCGCCATATGATCTGGCCCGTAGGCGGTGATGGCGCGGCCTTAAAGTTTCCAGATCAAGCCGCCGTCGTCGCTGCCGCGCGGCACGTCGAACAATTCGACCGCGGTCCAATCCCATCCGGCGCTTTGCAGCGAAACCCAACCCCATGTGTCGACGAAGCGCTGCGCGTCGGCGCGGGCTTGGAGCCATGCCGCTTCCGAAACACCCGTCGGCTTTTTGCGGTTCAGCCTAACCAAGGTGTCGCGATAGATCGCTGGCACAACGTCCGGATAGAGCCCCACGCGCTCCAGAAGCCGGCAATCGCGATCATCTGCATCGGTTGCCGGCAGCGCAGCGGCGGGCAACTCCTCGCGCAGGGCAAAGGCGGGGTCTTGCCATTGTAGGCCCGTGGGGGCGTCGGCATGGGTGGCCACGACGGTCAGATCCTCGCGCGTGGCGAAGATGTTAGAGCCATCCAGGCAGAGGATGTTCGGTAGCGTCCACTGACGTGGTGGAGATTTTCTGAGAAGGGCCGGCGGGCGGAGCTCCGCATATTGCGGAGCCCGCCGGCCCGTCGGCTGGGGGCGGTCACCGCGTCCTCTTCGGTTTATAGTCGAGTTGCGAGACTTGACCCTTACCGGAGAACGACACGATGACCGATGACACAATGGCATTTTTCAATCTCGTTCGCGAGCGCGGCGGGGAGGACCTTCTGAAAGATCTCGCCGAAGCGGTTTTGCAGAGGCTGATGGACTATGACGTCGAAAACCTCGTCGGCGCCGCGCGCTACGAGCGCAACGAGGCGCGCACGACGCAGCGCAACGGCTTTCGCGAACGCAATCTGGAGACGCGGCTCGGCACGCTCGATCTCAAAATCCCGAAGCTGCGCCAGGGCAGCTATTTCCCCGCCTTCCTGGAGCCGCGCAAGACCGCCGAACGGGCGTTGGTCGCCGTCGTGCAAGAGGCCTGGATTCAAGGCGTTTCGACGCGCAAGGTCGATGACCTGGTGCAGGCGATGGGCATGTCGGGCATTTCGAAAAGCCAGGTGTCCAAACTCTGCCAGGACATCGACGAGCGGGTGAACTCCTTCCTCGACCGGCGGATCGAAGGCGACTGGCCCTATCTGTGGCTCGACGCCACCTATCTGAAAGTGCGCGAGAACGGCCGCATCGTTTCGATCGCGGCAATAATCGCTACGGGCGTCAACACCGAAGGCAAGCGCGAGATTTTCGGCCTGGGCCTGGGCCCCTCGGAAGCGGCTGTGTTCTGGCTCGATTTCCTGCGTTCGCTGGAAAAGCGCGGGCTCAAGGGCGTGAAGCTGGTGATTTCCGATGCCCACGAAGGCCTGAAAGCGGCGATCTCGCAGGTATTCAAGGCAAGCTGGCAACGCTGTCGCGTCCACTTCATGCGCAACGCGCTCGCCCATGTGTCGAAGGCGGAGCATTCCATGGTCTCGGCTGCGATCCGCTCGGTTTTCGCTCAGGACAATCAAGCCGCCGCCTCGCAGACATGGCGCCACGTCGCCGACCAGTTGCGCAAGCGTTTTGGCAAACTCGCTGCTTTGATGGACGACGCCGAGGCCGATGTGATCGCCTTCATGGCCTTCCCCCGCGCCCATTGGCCAAAACTGCATTCGACCAACCCGATCGAGCGATTGAACAAGGAGGTCAAGCGCCGCGCCGATGTCGTCGGCATCTTTCCCAACGAGCCGTCAATCAGACGCCTCGTTGGCGCGATCCTGCTCGAACAAAACGACGAGTGGCAATTGCAGCATCGCTACATGAGCCTGGAGACCATGACCGGACTCGCCGAACAACCCACGCCAATCCCGAAAATCGCAGCCTGAGGAGGCAAGGTGACCGCCCCAAAATTTCCACCAGCTTGACGGACGTGATCGAGAACCCAAAGGGCCTCCACCTCCTGGCTGACTTCCGCCCTGGGCTTTACCCCCCGTGCGCGACGGCTTTCCTCGTCACGAATGCGTTGCCGCTGTCGGCGGGCTTCGAGCCGCTGTTCGGGGGAGCCGCCCACACTTCCAAGGTTCCAAGCCCCGGCCTCACGACGGATTTCATCCGTGATGCCCAGCAGTTCTGCGATTTTGTCGGGCGTCATCATAATGTGGTGCGGGCGCTTTAAACGCTGAGATTCACGCGAGCGCCAGTCCAAGGTTTCTTCGACCTGACACTCTATCTCGTCCTCGGTCGCCTCGACCCCGCAGCGCGTTCCCGCAACTGCCAAAGTTTCGTAGCTCAACTCCCAGCGTTGCGGAGCGTCGCTGTCCTTCCGGCTGCCAACCGCCCCTTCAGGAGCCGATGACAGCACGTTGGCGAGAACTTTCAACCAAGGCCCAGCGACAAGAATTTCGCCGTGCGCCCGCAACGTTTCAGCCGCGCGTCCAAGGTCCGCAAGCACCCAAGAAGCCCGCCTGCGATACGAAGCTTTTGTTTTTGCAGGGCCGCTCATTCAGGCGGCTTCCGTTTCTGGGGGCAAGGGATCGCCCGCGATATAGGCGCGCGCCACGGGTCCGGGAACAACTGACTTGCGTCCGATTTTGCGGATCGTGACCAAGCCAGCCTTCAGGTCTTCATAAAAGCCAGTTTTGCCGCGTGGCTTGAGGCCGCAAACCTCATCGACCGTCAGATTGCCGTGATCCAGCCGCATTTCAATCGAAATCGGCGACTTTTTCTTACTGCGATCCATCTTCGCCTCGTTCACCGTCCAAACCGAACCATCTCGGTCTTGAGAGGATGATGGCGAAAGCGTCGAATTAAATCGGCCGGAAATGGTCGGAAATGGCCGGAAATGGCCGGAAACTATTCTCCGGTCTTTGGCTTCCGCCATTTTTCAAGGGCTTTGGATGTGTGGTCGCGGATAGTGCTATCCGCCTTTACGGCGTTCTTGCCAAACGTCTTATCGATAAAAGAAGCGATCTCTTTTTCAAGTTTCGCTTGGCGATTCCATGCTCGATCGCCATCGACAAATTCTCCATGATGATCCATCAGTCGGAAAATCTCGCCGTCAACGAATTGCCAGTCAACGTTAGGCGGTCGGCCTTTTCTAATGGTGGACGCCTCGACCCGTCGCGTTTCGCCGAGCGCCTCGACCTGTTTCGCCTCTGCGCCGGCAATGCCCCATATCTGCAGAACCTCATCCCGTAAATAAGTCGTCCCGCCGAATTTTGGCATCAGATCGAAAGGCCGAACTGTGTCCCAGGAACGCAGGGAGCACTCCTTTCCTGCCAAGGCTGCCTTTATTTTTCCAGCGTGCAACGCCTCCAAAAGAACGCGCCGTGGATTATGCTCTACGAGCGCCGGGCGGTGGTCATTGGCGTAATGTTTCAGCCGCCGCCAACTGCTGTCGTCGATGAGCGCCACGTCACGAAATGCGATCCAGTTTAAGACGCGAATAAGTGGCCAGCGCTGTTCGTCGAAATAACTTTGCGCAACAACCTCTGAGGCGCTTTCAAGGGTTTTCCAGGGGGGAGACGGCGAAATGCTAGGGCCGCAGTGAACCGACGGCTCATTGCTATCCAGCGGTCCTGGGGTCTTACCATTGATGTTCGTCACCGCGAGCCCCCGCGATAGCCCGGATGAGCGCAGGGAAACGAATGAGCTGAACTCGCTCGTCGGCTTGCCGGCCTATCCCTCCGCGTCGCTATGTTCACGCCGTGCCTGTCCCGTTAAATCAGACACCCACTACATATTGAGGGGATCGCGCGGTCGATGCAACGGCAGAGATCGGCGGTTTGCGGGATTTGATTGAAGGACCGGTTTCCGAGCGATCAGCGGTCGAATCCGCAATGGCAAGGATGCGCCATGACGGGACCTTCGCCGATCTTACCTTGCGCTCCAGCCAACGGGGCTATTGCGGACCTTCACGAATTGAGTTCGCAATTGGGCGCAGTCAGGAGGAGATTATGAGGACAGACGTCAGGCTGCCGCGCGCGATCTATCGGAAAGTTTCGCCTCCGTCTCAAGCCAATAGATCGGATCGGTGGAAATCTTAATCGCGATCCTCCGCGAACCCGCGGGCAGAGCGGCAAATCCGTCGGTCCAGCGCCAGAGGCGGCCCGATTCACCCTCCGATGGATGCCAGCCCTTGCCGAGCGGCTCCAGCGCGCGGGATGCGTCGATTTCGAGCGCCAGCACCGGAACCCCAAGCAAACGCTTGTCGTCGCCGCCATCATCAGCCGGGCGAAAGCTCCGCGAGACCAGACTGATATCGCGCGACCCTTCCGGCAGTGTGAAAAAGAAATTCCCGTCCTCTCCAGGCTCGGGCCATATCTGCAGGCCATCGGCGCAAATATGCAGGCGGGGATTTCTGGTGCGCTGGAACCCCAAAGCTTCGACGCGCGCAAGAAGGCGATTGCGCACAGCATCGACTTCCGGTCCCTTTTCCTTCAGCGGCGCGCAGGCCTCGTCCCAGGATTTCGGCGCAAAAGTCGGATGCAATGCAACGAAGTTTTCGCAATTGGCAAAGCCCGGACGGCTGCCGCAATCCAGAAAGCTTTCGGCCGGTAATCCCTCGGCGAGCAGCACGTCATGGCTTTCAAGTTCGACATGGAAATAGCTGACATGCGCGACGCGCTCCTGCCTGACGGTTGCGCCATTGGCGAGGCGGATGATCGGGATCAGCACGCCGTCGACAAAGACCGCATGTTCCGGGCTGAGCCACAGTTCGCGGTGCGGAAGGCCCTCGCCGAAAGCGTCTTTGCAAATCCGCACGGGGAAAACTTCCAGCGGAAAGGCGTGCCTGGCCGTATCGAGTTTCCTGTGCCCGATCCATTGGATCGGCCGCTGCGCGCCAGACGCGGTCACGACGAGGTCGCCGACCGCCAGGGCCTCGACGGGAATGTCGCCCTTGTCGGTGAGGATGCGTGTTCCCGCGCAATAACAGGGCGACGCCGTCACGTCGTAATCATTGCCGTTAGGCGTGACGGCAAAAGTCCAGTTGAGGTAGTCGCCGTCAAATTGCAATGTCGCGACGGGATCGCCGGCGTCGGCCAGCAAGACCGACGTTGTGTCCGTGACGGAATCGAAGGCGCCTACTGTTGCGGTCGTGATCGCGGAGGCGCCGCCAAGGCCTGACGCCGCAATTGCGATGAGATCACCCGCCTGAAAATTCTCGATCGGAGCGTTGAAATCCTGCTGCTGGCTTCCTGCGTTTTTCGTAAGATCATTGACGACCAGAGTCTCGGAAACCGAAGGGTCGAAATCCACGATGTCGCCCGTGGCGACGGCGCCGTCCAGTTGCAAAGTCGCGCCCGCGTCCACGGCGAGCAGGCCCGTCCCGCCGACGGCGCCGGTGATTTCGAGGGCGCCACCCGACGCGCTGATGGCGCCGTCATCCGTGACGGCGCCGTTCACCGTGCCGGCGCCCGAGATGGACGACCCGCCCCAGACTGAAATGTTCCGGGCGCTGACTTCGCCGCCGTCGAGAAGCGAAATCCCGCCAGTTCCACCCTGGCCAGACGACGCGCCGCCAACCCACAGGTCCGTCCCCGAAAGCAGCGATCCTGCGCCATCAACCGTGACCGTACCCTGGCTGCCGGCGTCGGCGGCAATGTCGATCTGACCGGAGCTGTTCTCGCCCAGCGTGGTGTCGCTGCCGACCGTAACGGTCGCGCCGTTGCTGATCGTGTCGGTGGCGGCGCCCGCCGAACCAATCACGTAGTCCCCCTGGACGGTCGCCGTCGTGCCCGCGCCGGTGATTGTCGTGGTGGTGACGGAATCGGCGCCGGACGCCTCGTCGAGATCTCCGCTGGCGGTGAGCGACGCGCCGCCCTCGACCGTCAGGGTTCCATTGCCGTCGAGCCCGACATAGACGCCTGTGGATTCAAGGACCGAACCGCTTCCCGTAATATCGACATCGCCTGTCGAACCCTGGTCGCCGGCGATGACAAGTCCGTAGGTGGCGTCGGTCACGTCGAGCGTGGCGCCATCGGAGACGGTGACCGAGCCGGAGTTCACAAAGCCGACGCTCATGCCGCCAGCGCCTGCGGTGAAGGTCGAACCGGCCCCGTCAATGGTCAGCGTGCCGGCGCCGCCTGGGTTGCCGCCAAGCGCTAAGGCATAGGTCACGTCCGGCTCGACGCTGGCGACGGTGAAAGTCGCGCCATTCTCGACCTGAAGCAACCCGGTCCCCTCGTCGCCGACAACGATCCCCGTACCTTGGTCGAGGTCAAGGTCGGTCCCCGCGTCGGTGACTGTCATGGTTCCGTTGCCAGTCGAGGTCACGCCGATATCGACCGAAGCGCCGGCGGCATAGGAGGACATAAACGTCGCGCTGTCCGCGATGGTCAGCGAGCCGGTTCCGGCGTCTCCGACATAGACGGGGCCGGCCGTCATGAAGTCGATCCACTCCCCGTAATGTCGACGTCGCCTGTCGCGCCGTCGAGGGTGGCGATGTCGAGTCCATAGGTGGCGTCGGTCACGTCGAGCGTCGCGTTGTCGGAGACGATCACCGAGCTGGAACTTGAAAAACCGACGCTCATGCCGCCATCGCCAGCGGTGAAAGTCGAACCGGCCCCATTGACGGTCAGCGTGCCGTCGCCGCCTATATTGTTGCCAAGCGTTGCGGCATCGAACACGTCCGGCTCGGCGCTCGCGACGGTGACGGTCGCGCCATTCTCGACCTGGAGCAGCCCGGTCCCCGTGTCGCCGACAACGATCCCGTCACCCTGTTCGAGGTCGAGGTCGGTCCCGGCGTCGGTGACCGTCATGGTCCCATTGCCGGTCGTGTTCAGGCCGATATCGACTGACGGGCCAGAGGCGTAGGACGACGTAAACGTCGCGCTGTCTTCGATGGTCAGCGACCCCGTTCCGGCGTCCCCGACATAGACGGGGCCAGCCGTCATCAGAGTCGATCCACTCCCCGTAACGTCGACATCGCCAGTCGAGCCATCGGAGTCGGCGATATCGAGTGCGCCGGCGCCGGCGACCGTGGCGGTCGCGCCGTCTTCGATCGACAAAGTTCCCGAACCGCCGGCGTCTCCGACCGAAATACCCCCGCCGGATGTCGTCAGGCTCGACCCGTCGCCTTCGACCGTCAGGTCGCCATTGTCGGTGATATAATCCGTGGCCGTGATCGATCCGCCGTTGAGGTCGAGCGAGGCGTCGATGGTGATGGTTTCAGCGGTGCCACTGTCGGTGATCGATGCGTTAGAGCCGATTTCGACGTCGTCGCCCGCGCCCGGAGAGTTCTGAGCCGGGCTCTGGGCGGAGGTGGACCAATTGTTGGGGTCGTTCCAGGTCGTTCCGTCGCCGCCGCCAGTCCAGGTATATTGCGTCATGGCACGTCTCCTCGGCGAACAGCGTCACCACACCATTCGTACATATCTGCACACAGATTACCGTAAGGTAATAATAATCATTTATTCGACAGCAGGAATTTTCGACCTGAAAATGCCTAGTGATTCCAGCCTGCCAAATGGTAATGTCTTCCGTCGCTTAAACTCAACCAATATTAAGCCCTAGTACTCAAGGCTTTTTGACAAAAAGACCTAAGACCAAAGCCCATGGCCCTAGGCCTGCGATTTCTGGAAACGCTTGTCGACGCTCCATATTCCGCGCGCTGGCCTCGCGCATTGCCTTCAAGATCCGACCGTTCAAATGTTCGTGAGCCGGCTAGAGCCTGTCCGGTAAACTCCCGTTCACCGAACAGGCTCTAGTTCTTTGTTTTCACGCAATTTCTTAACGCGAACCGGAATCCAATTCGCTCGACCGAGCCGGAACCGTTCAAGGTCATCTCGCTATTGGCGGCGATGTCGCTGATCTGCCGGTGGCGAACACGATCGCCGCGTCGTCGCTCAGATTGACTGACCCGACCAATTGCCCGGCCGTGGCGTCGAAAGCGGCAGTCGCGGCACCGGTGATGTTGAGTTCGGCGAGTTCGGTCGGCGAGCCCCAGAGATAGATCGCGCCGCCGATGTTGTTGATGCTGGCGGCCGAAACGGTGTCCGGCGCCGAGAGCGTGTTGTTGTTCGGTCCGACGTCAAGCTGGTTGCTGTTGGTCAACGCACCATCAATCGTCAAGTCGGAGCCGCCCTGCCCGCCGTATAGGTCGAGGTCGAGATAACCCGAATTGTTGGCCGAACCGCTGACCGCGAGCGACGAACCATCGGTCAATTCGAGCGTCGCGGAAAGCGTCAGCGACGCGATCGTTCCCACATTGTTGGTAATCTGCGGATCGCCGGTGGCGATGGTGACGTTGTCGCCGGGGCCGGGTTCGGCGTCCGTGCTCCAATCCGACGGCTTCAAAGTCCAATTGTCGCTTCCGCCGTTCCAACTCGAATTTGCCATGACCGCGTTCCCTTTTTGGGCGACAGCGCCGACTTAATGACTAAAAACGCCGCGGCTTCCATCGAATAATTAATATTTATGACGCCCGTATACATCAACGTATCGCTCAGTATAAGCTACCGTCAATCGTTTTTCGGCCATATGACTTTGATCAATGCTTAATCATGAAGCTTATTTCCTCAGTTTTAAAAATTAAGACTTGAATGCAAACAGTCCTCTAGGTCACAGGATGGATTTTGCCGTGCCGAGCTTGAAATACAGTCGCGTCGCACTTCCCGGGTCCGATCCGAGATCGCGGTTTCTCAAACGCTTGAGAGGGTATTAACGTGGATGTCGCCGCCAGCAATCTTGACCGAGTTCGTCCGCATGACCAATCCGACGCAATCTGCCACTCCCGACGACCCTTATGCGGAACGAATTTGCGTCGAGCAGGTCGCCGCGCTCTATCGGAACGTCGCCACCGGCGTACTCGGAGCCCTGGCGGGGGGAGTTCTCGTCGCATGGATGCTGATCGCGGTCGACGACCAGCCGCTCTGGCGGCCTCTGGGCTGGTTGGCGTTCGGCTGCCTTTGCGTCCTCTATCACCTGTCGTTGCTGAGCGCCTATCACCGATCTACTCGCCAGCCTGGTCGATGGCGCCCCTGGGCGCGAGCCTTTGTCGCGGGCGCGATCGCGGATGGTTGCTGGTGGAGCTTTGGGGTGGTTGCGCTGGTTGGTTCGGAGCGTCCAACTGAGCAATATGTGATCCTGCTTACGGCCGTCACTGTCGCCAATGGCGCAATTCCCACCTTCGGCAGCTATCTCCCGGCCTTGTATGCAACTTTTTTTCCCATCACGCTAAGCTCCGTCGTCTGGTTTTTCGTCCAGGGCGGCACGATCCATGTCTTGACTTCGATTGGCGTCAGCGTTTTCGCCGTCGCGATGACCAGACTGGCGCGCATCGCCAACGCCAATTTCAACGAAACATTGCGGTTGCGTTTCGAGAAGGACGCACTCGTCGATCAATTGCGAAGCGAGAAAGAGCGGGCCGAAGAGGCGAACCTGTCGAAGTCCCGTTTTCTGGCCGCCGCGAGCCACGATCTGCGGCAACCGATCCACGCGCTCGGCATGTATGTGGGTGCCCTCTCGCGTTGCGAAATGAGCGACGATGTGCGGCGGCTGGTTGGCAATATCGAGGGTTCGATCGGCGCGATGGACGGTTTGTTCAGCTCGCTGCTCGATATTTCCAAACTTGACGCCGGGGTTGTCGAGCCTGATCTGCGGGTTTTCGCGATCGATCCGTTGCTTCAGCGCATTTGCCGGGAATTTTCCGGCGATGCGGCGCAGAAAAACATCGCGATCCGAGCCAGCCCTTGCGGTCTCAGCGTGCGATCGGATTCCGTTCTGCTTGAACGCATCTTGCGCAACATTGTCTCGAACGCCATTCGGTACACCGACTCCGGTCGCGTGCTGGTAGGCTGCCGACGCGGGGCGCGGCTGCGTATTCAGGTCTGGGACGCCGGCAGGGGCATTCCGCC
The DNA here is from genome assembly GCA_963713695.1 of uncultured Alphaproteobacteria bacterium. Classification (GTDB taxonomy): domain Bacteria; phylum Pseudomonadota; class Alphaproteobacteria; order Rhizobiales; family Beijerinckiaceae; genus Rhodoblastus. The sequence continues at coordinate 311,148 of CAVQMU010000001.1, read as the reverse complement.
CGACCAGATCGATCGCGTTTTCGAGGAGTTCTACCAACTGGGAAACCCCGAACGTGATCGCGACAAGGGCCTGGGACTGGGGCTTGCCATCGTGCGCCGCCTCACGGCGCTGCTCGATCATCCCCTCACGCTGCGATCACTGGTCAACAAGGGTTCCGTATTTTCGATTTCAGTGCCGATTGCTAGTCGCGCCGCCATAGCGCCACCGATCGTTGCGCCGCGGCTGTCCCCGATTTCGCTGGAGGGCCTCATCCTGGTCGTCGACGATGAGGCGATGGTGCAGGATGCAATGCAGAGCCTTCTCACGAGCTGGGGCCTTAGGGTCATCACCGCCGGGTCCGGCGCGGAAATGCATAAAAAAATCGCCGGTTGTCCCGTCGCGCCCGACCTCATCCTCTGCGACTACCGGCTGCGCGACGAGGAAAACGGCATCGACGTGATCAGGCAATTGCAAGCTGAATACAACGACGACATTCCTGCCGTGCTGATCACCGGCGACACAGCGTCCGAACGATTGCGGGAGGCGAGCGACAGTGGTTTCATCGTGCTCAACAAACCCGTCGCCAACAGCAAACTGCGCGCGACGATCGGGAATGTCATGAACAAACGCCGCGCGACGCTGGCTTGATCGTTGCAAACCGGCCGCGCGTTGGGCCCCTTGATCGAGCCATATCAAACTAAGGCAGGCCGGCCTGACGCGCGGCTACGGCCGCTTGCGCGCGATTGACGACGTTGAGCGCCTTGAACAGCCCGGATACGTGAACTTTCACCGTTTTTTCCGAGAGATCGAGCGCAATGGCGATTTCCTTGTTGGAACGGCCTTGAACGATAAACTGCAGAACCTCGCGTTGACGCTCTGTCAGGCGGCCGTGCGGCGGCGACGGAGTGACTGGAGGAACTTGAATTTGCTCGGGCGAAGCGTCGTTCAGCACCAGCGGAGGCACGTAGACGCCACCCTGCAGCACAAGATGGACCGCGGCCAGCAGCGTCGTCGCATGGGAGGATTTGGGGATGTAACCGAGCGCGCCGGCGGCGAGGGCGCGCCTGACGTCGCCCGGGTCTTCCGAAGCAGAAAGCACGATAACCGGCAAGTCGGGACGACGCTTGCCGAATTCCTCGATCGCCTGGATGCCGCCGAGGCCGGGCATTTCGAGATCCAGGAATACGGCGTCGAGATCCGCATGCGCCGCCGCAAGTTGAAGACCTTGCGCCGCGTTGCAAGCCTCCAGCGCGAACCCATCTGGCTCGGCTTGTTGCAGCAGAGCGACAAGTCCGCTGCGTAAAACCGCGTGGTCATCGACGATCAGGAACCGCATACGGCCATGTTGCCCGTCATCCACAGGTAACGCAAGGAAAATGAAAGCGTTAGAGTTAACATGTCGTCATTGATCGGAGCGCTCCTTCGTTCGCCGCATTGAATGCGTGCCGTAAGCGGAGTTGTCGAGACCCACGCTCTTAACCGAGCCGCGCTCGCTGTGCCCGGTTGATAAGCCTGCGCAAGTCCATTGCCGGGAATTTTGCAAATTGCGCCGTGCTCTCATCCCGGTTTCCTTGGCGTTGACGACGATTGCCGCGGCGCCGCTGCGTGGCGACCATCGCCTCCGGACCGATTTGTCATCCTGCCGATGACCGCAGTTTGTTGCTTTCGAACAGTCCGCTCCAGTCCTGGGAAGGATCGTCAGGCCGGCCGGGTCGTGTCGACCGCGTTTCACAAGAAAATGACTTACGCCGCGGAGCTGCTTAGATTACGTTACGTTAGTTTGTCTGACAAAAAAACATTTGCGGTCTCGGCGTATGCGCGGCCGCAAAGGATGATTTCAGCCGGTGTCTTCTGACAGCCGCCCCTGCTTGGTTGCGGGCGCTTGTCCCGTTCGAACCGCGACGATCCTTGAAGGAATTGCTTTCATGGCCAATACCGAACTCATTCCCAGCGACGGCCAACCGGTCACCACGGCCGCCGAACTGAACAATGTGATCGCACAGGCCGACGCCGCCGGCACGGCCGCCGCCGGCGCGCTTCCCGCCGGCGCCTACGAGATCGACCTGGCCGGCGACATCGCGCTCATCGGCGCGCTGGAGGCGATCGATCTGCAACCGGGCGTGACGCTGGAGATCAACGGCGAAGGTTTCGCGCTCGACGGCGCCGACAGCCAGGGCGCTTCCTATGGCCAGCAAGGCCTGTTCGTCTATGCCGGCCAGGTGGCCATCGACAATCTGACCATCGAGAACGCGACGGCGCTCGGCGGGGCCGGCGGCAGCGGCTATTTTGGCGGCGGCGGCGGCGCGGGCCTCGGCGGCGGCCTGTTTTTGGCGAGCGGCGCCGATGTCGCGCTTTCCGCCGTCACTTTCGACAATGATTCGGCGACCGGCGGCGCCGGCGGCCAGAAGAGCGGCCCCAGCGGCCAGGGCGGCAATCTCGACGCCAGCGTGACGATTCCGAATGGTTTTGGCGCCGGCGGCGCCAACAGCAACAGCCTGGGCGTCGGCGGCGCCGGCGGTTTCGGCGGCGGCGGCGGCGCGGGGTTGAACCAGCCGGCCAGCGGCGGCTTCGGCGGCGGCGGAGGCGGCGGCGGCAGCGCCAGCCTCGGCGGCCTCGGCGGCTTCGGCGGCGGCGATGGCGGCGACTCCCAGAAAAGCGGCGGCGGCGGCGGCGGCCTCGGCGCGGGCGGCGATATTTTCGTGCAAGCCGGCGCGACGCTGACCATCGATAGCGGCTCGCTCGAAAGCGGCAGCGTCGCGGCGGGCCAGGGAACCGCGGGTGGCGCTTCGGGCGAGGCGCTCGGCGCCGGCATTTTCCTGCAAGGCAATGAAAACATCGACTTCGCGCCTTCGGCGGGGATGACGGAGACGATCTCCGACGTCATCGCCGACCAGGATGGCGCCGGCGGCGCCGGCAGCATCACCCTTGACGGCGCGGGGACGCTGCAGCTCGATGCGGACAACAGCTATTCCGGCGGAACGACGATCGATTCCGGGGTGCTGGAGATCGGCGCGGACGGCTCGGTCGTCGGGGCTATTGCTTTCGCAGGTTCGGCGGCGGAGCTGCAAATCGACGCGCCGATCGCGAGCAGCGACGCCTTTGCCAATGTCCTGACCAATTTCGCCCTCGGCGATTTAATCGATCTTCGCGGTTTAAGTCCCGCATTCGGGGGCAGCGCCTCGATCAACGGCTCGACCTTGTCCGTTACGGATGGCGGGGCGACCGAGACTTTCACGCTCTCCGGCGCGATGCCGACCGGCTTCGCCGTCACCGCCGATGGCCAGGGCGGCGTTTTAGTGACGGCGGCGACAAGCTCCAGCGGCTTTTCCGCGACTTCGGTCACCGTGAGCGACGAAGCGCAACTGAACCAGGCGATTTTGGCCGCGGACGCGCTGACCTCGTCCGGCGCCTACACGATCGACATCGCCGCCGGCGCCAATATCGAGCTGACGAGCGAACTCGAAGCCGTGAATCTGAACGCCGGCGTCACGCTCGACATCGAAGGGCTGGGCGCTGGCGCGACGCTCGACGGGGCGAACCCGACCACTGGAGTGTCCGACAACCAGCGCGGCCTTTTCATCTATTCGGGCGTGGTGACGATCGCCAATCTGACCATCGAGAACATGAAGGCGGTCGGCGGCGCAGGCGTCAGCGGCGGCGGCGGCGGCGCCGGGCTTGGCGGCGGCCTGTTCGTCGCGGCCAATACGGTCGCGAATGGCGCAACGGCGGGAGTTGCCGCGGCGCCAGCCAACGTGACGTTGACAAATGTCTCTTTCGTCAACGACGCGGCAGTTGGAGGCAATGGCGGCGTCGGCAGCGGCGGCGCCGGCGGCGGCCTCGGCGGAGCCGCGGGAGTCGGCTCCGGCGGCGGCGGCGGCGGCGTTGGCTCGACGGCGGCGGGAGGCGTTGGAACGACGGCGGCGGGCAGAGGAACTCATATCCGGGACGGCGGCCGGCGGCCAAGGCGCCGCCGTGGGCGGCCCGAGCGGCGGTGGCGGCGGCGGTGGCTTTTTAGGCGCCGGCGGCGGTGGCGGCGGCGTTGGCGGCGGCGCCGCCGGCCTCGGCCACGGCGGCCACGGCGGCTTCGGGGGCGGCGGCGGCGGCAGCGGCGAGAACCCTTTACACACCGGCGGCGGCGGCAGCAGCGGCGGCTTCGGCGGCGGCGGCGGCGGCGGTTACGCCGCCACCCAAGGCGGCGGCGGCGGCTTCGGCGGCGGCGGAGGCGCCAACTCCACTGTTTTTAACCCGATCGGCGGCCCCGGCGGCTTCGGCGGCGGCGAAGCCAGCTACGGCCGCGGCGGCGGCGGGCTCGGCGCCGGCGGCGATATTTTCGTCATGCAGGGCGCGACACTGACGATCGACGGCGGCTCGCTTTCGGGCGGCGGCGTCACTGCCGGTGAAGGCGGCGGCGGCGCGGCCGGCACGAACGGCGCCGGCGGCGCATTCGGCTCGGGCATATTCCTGCAGGGCGATCAGAGCCTATCTTTCGATCCGGCTGCCGGCGCCACCGAGACGGTCTCCGACGTCATCGCCGACCAGAACGGTTCCGAATCCGGCTATGCCGCCGATCAGGGCGGACTGATTGTCGATGGCGGGGGCGCGCTGGTTCTCGACCCCCAGGCGGTCACCGCGGGTTCGGGCGGCGCGCTTGTCGCCGTCGCCAACACTTTTACCGGCGGCATAAGTCTCGAGGCCGGCACGCTGGAATTGGGCAACGCCCAGGCGGCGGGAACCGGCGCGATCACTTTCGTCAACGATCCCACCTTGGCGATCGACGGAACGACCATGCCGACCAATGTCATCGCGGATTTTGCGCGCGGCGATTCCATCGACCTGAAAAACGTCGCCTTTACCGGCGGGGGACCCTCGTCGCCGTCTCCCTCGGCGACGCAGAAAGGCGTGGACGTCGTCTCCATCACCGAAGGCGGTCAGGTCTACAGCCTGAATTTCGACACCACGGTCGCCGGGATGACTTTTGTCGCCGCCGCGGATGCGAGCGGCGACGGCACGCTGATCACCGAGCTGACGTTCTCGACCATGACCGCCGTCACCTGGACCGGAGCGACAAGCTCGGACTGGAACGACCCCACGAACTGGAGCCCGCCGGGCGTTCCAGGCGCCGGCGACACGATCACGATCCCTGCGACGGCGCCGAACAACCCGGTCATCGGACTTAACGGGTGGACTGAGGCGACGGTCTATGGCGACGTCGTCAACAACGGCGTCATCACCATCGGCGACGCTGCCGCAACCGGCCAAAGCTATTTGTCCATCGACGGCAATGTCACCCTGTCGGGAAGCGGCAGCCTCGTCCTCGCCGGCGACAGCCAATCCACCAACGAAATCACCTCGTTCACGTCCGGTTCGACGCTCGACAACCAGCAGACCATTTCCGGCGCCGGACTGATCAATTCCATCCAGGATTTGTCCATCGTCAACGACGCCACCGGCGTCATCGACGCCAATGACGTGGGCGCGCTCGAGATCGAGGAGACTACCGGCGGCATTTTCGCCAATGATGGCTTGCTCGAGGCAACGAACGCCACAGCCGGCAACGGCGGACTTGTTCTCCTGGACGCCACCATCGATCAGACCGGCGACGGCGACAGCGGCAAGATCGAGGCGAACGGCGCCAATGCGGTCGTAACGATCGACAATTCCACGATCGAAGGCGGTCAATTGTCGACGTCGGGCAACGGCCAGATTGCGATCGACGGCACAGGAAACGTTTTCGACGGGACGACGGCGCCGTTGACGATCACGGCGAACAGCGTCGTCAACGTCGGGGCGGGACGGACGCTCACCCTGGCCTCGTCGACCGGGGGACAAGGCGGCGTCATCGACAATAGCGGGACGATCGCTCTGGCGGGAGGAACATCCGGCGGCGTCGCCATTCTGGATATCGGCACGGTCGCCGGCGGCGTGGTGACGCTGCAGGGCGGCGGACAGGTGACGCTGAACGACACCTTCGACAATCAATTGGCCAGCACCGCCGACGATACGACGCTCGACAATATCGACGACACCATTTCCGGCGCCGGCAGTCTTACTCCGGGTTACGACCCTTCGACGGGATCGAACTATTCTTCTTTTTCCATCACGAACGAAACCAACGGCGTCATCGAAGCAACCTACGCGGATGAGCCGCTGCTCGTCCAGAATCTGGACCTGACCAATGACGGCTTGCTCGAGGCGACGAACGCCACAGCCGGCAACGGCGGACTTGTTCTCGTGGACGCCACCGTCGATCAGACCGGCGACGGCGACAGCGGCAAGATCGAGGCGAACGGCGCCAATGCGGTCGTAACGATCGACAATTCCACGATCGAAGGCGGTCAATTGTCGACGTCGGGCGACGGCCAGATTGCGCTCGACGGCGTAAGAAACGTTTTCGACGGGACGACGGCGCCGTTGACGATCACGGCGAACAGCGTCGTCAACGTCGGGGACCAGGCGCTCACCCTGGCCTCGTCGACCGGGGGACAAGGCGGCGTCATCGACAATAGCGGGACGATCGCTCTGGCGGGAGGAGCATCCAGCGGCGTCAGCCATCTGGAAATCGGCACGGTCGCCGGCGGCGTGGTGACGCTGCAGGGCGGGGGACAGGTGACGCTGAACGACACCTTCGACAATCTATTGTTCAGCACCGCCGACGATACGACGCTCGACAATATCGACGACACCATTTCCGGCGCCGGCATTGTTTCTACGGGATCGAACTATTCTTCTTTTTCCATCACGAACGAAACCAACGGCGTCATCGAAGCAACCTACGCGGATGAGCCGCTGCGCGTCCAGAATCTGGCCCTGACCAATGATGGCGTTTTGCGCGCGGACAACGGCGCGACGCTGGCGCTGATTGATTCGCTGACAAATATCGCCGCCGATCCGATCAATCCCGGCGGCTCCGTGCTGACCGGAGGCACGTACGACCTGATCGACCCGACCTCCGGCGGCGCCAGCACGATCGCCATCACCGGCGGCGTCGCGGCGCCGATCACCACGCTCGACGCCGAGGTCGATCTCGCCGGGGCGACCTCGACGCTGACTTCGGATGGGGCCAGTCTGGCCAGCTCGCTGCTCGATGTCGGCGCCAGCGGCGCGCTGAACTTGTACTACGGCGACAATTCGCAATCCCAGCAGGTGTTCGACGACAGCGCCAATCCGCTGACGATCGACGGCTATGTCAGCCTCGACGCCGCGGAGCTCGAATCCGAGACGCTGACCATCGACGCTTCCGGCGCGCTCTACGCCCTGGGCGACTTCGAAGGCGCGGCGGGCGAGACCCCGGTCAGCGCCGAGTTGTCCGCGGCAAATGGCGTCGTCAATGACGGCCAGATCATCGATTACGGCCTCTTGTCGTCGAACGGCCTGGACGCGCGTTTTGTCGTCGACGACGCGATATCGGGCGCGGGCGCCATTTCCATCACCGGCGACTCGATTCTCGAATTGGCCGGCGCCGTCTCGTCCGGCCAGAAGATCACCTTCGCCAACAGCCAGACCACCGGCAGCGAGACGCTGCAAATCGACACCGCCGATGTCAACGTGGCGGGCGGCGCCTTCCAGAGCACGATTTCGGGCATGGAGGCGGGCGATCCCGGCGCGGGGACGGGCGATTTCATCGACCTGAGTTCGATCGCCTACGAGTCCGGCGGCCAGGTGAGCCTGAATGCGTCCGACGATGTCCTGACCGTCACCGAGAACAGCCAGACTTACACTTTGCAGCTCGCCTCGACCTTCAACGGCGAATATTTCCACCTCGCCTCGGACGGCGGCGACGGCGCCCCGGCCGGCGCCGCGGGAACGCTCATCTACGCCGACGCGTCCCCCTGCTATTGCGAGGGGACACGGATTCTGACCGAACGCGGCGAAGTCGCGGTCGAGGATCTGCGCGTTGGCGACATGGTCATCACCGCAAGCGGCGCGCTACGCCCGATCGTCTGGATCGGCTTCCGACAGCTCGACATCGGCCGCCACGCCTTCCCGCTGGAGGTCATGCCGGTGCGGGTGCGCGCCGGCGCCTTCGGGCTGGGAAAACCGCATCGCGATCTCTGGCTCTCTCCGCAGCATGCGGTCTTCGTCGAGGGCGTGCTGATCCCGATCATCAGGCTGGCCAATGGCGCCAATGTCGCGCAAATCCGCGCCGACAGCATCACCTATTTCCATGTCGAGCTGGAAAGCCATGACATACTGCTGGCCGAGGGGCTGCCGGCGGAAAGCTTTCTCGATTGCGGCAGCCGCTCGGGCTTCTCCAATTGCGGGGACTTCGTCGAGCTGCACCCGACTTTCAAGCCGCTCAGCTGGGACGACGCCTGCGCGCCGCTCAAGGAAGAAGGCGAAGAGGTCGAGGCCGTTCGCGCCCGCCTGCTGGCGCAGGCGGAAAAGCTCGGCTTTCGCCAAAGCGGCGATCCCGGCCTGCACATTCGCGCCGACGGCGACATCATCTGGCCGGAAAGGCGCGAGGGCGGCTGGTTTGACTTTGTCCTGCCCGAGGGCGCGCGCGAGATGAAACTGGCGTCACGCAGCTGGCGGCCGGCCGACGCGGCCGCGAGCGGCGACAAGCGCCATCTCGGCGTCGTCGTGCGAGAGATCGAGATCGACGGGCGGCGGCAGGATCTTGGCGCGCTGGGCGCGGGCTGGCACCCGCTCGAAGGCGAAGCCGGCCACGAATGGCGCTGGACCGACGGATCGGCTGCGCTGCCGGTCGGCGCGCGGCGGATCGCCGTGAGGATTGGTGACGAGCCGCTCTATTGGGTCGAGGCTGAAGCTCAATCTGTCCAAAGAACGTGCAAGGTCGCCTCCAAGGATCGCCAAACGGGGAATGACGCCAGAAGATGACTCGATCGCGGCAAGGTCCGCTTTGCCTTCGCCGTCTTCGAGTTGCGCGAGTTGGGCAAGGGTCCGCTGGCGCGCTGCGCGCGAAACGCGGCGCCGGGGTCGGATATTCGCTTTGTTCTTGTCATCCCCCCGCCGAATATGACGCCGTCCGCCGATTTGTCGCTCGAGCAGATTGGGTATCTGCAATATATCGTCGCCGCGGCGCATGCCCTCGTGGGCGCCTATTGAATAAAAGCAGCTTGCGGCCCGAAAATACGCTTAACGCAGCAACGCTGGCCTGTCCGTTCCGGAGCATTCCCCAACGTTTCGTTCTTGACATAGATCAAACATTTATCAAAATTACGCGTCTTTTTAGGCACTAATCAGAAATTACCATCCCTTCGTTGCGTTCTGAAAGTTGGCTGAATGACTTCGATCGACGGCCTCGGCAACGCAACGACCGCCAAACAAGGCGCCCTCGCTTCAACCCGGACCAACGCCGATCAGGCCTCGCTCGCGACATTGCGCGATTTCAGCGACGCCTTGCGGCGCGGAGACTCGCAGGCGGCCTTGGCGGCGGCGCGCGACGCCTGCCTCGCCGAGCCGAAGCGGGCGGAAGCGCATTACGCCTTCGGCCAGGCCTGGGTCGCCGCCGGCAAGCCCGCGCGGGCCGAACAATGCTTCGCCGTCGCGGTGAAACTGCGCCCGGCCTTTGCCGACGCCTGGGTCAATCTCGGCCTCGCGCGCTACGCGCAGGGCGCGGTCGAGGACGCCAAGAGATGCATGGTCCACGCCCTGAACGCCCAGCCCGGCCACGCCGCGGCGACCGGCAATCTCGCGGCGCTTTCGCGCCTCAGCGGCCGTTATGAGGCGGCCGAGGCCCTTCTGCGCGATGCGCTGGCCCGCGACCCGCACGACGCCGGCGCGCGACTCAACCTCGTCGCCGAGCGGCTGCAGGAGGAAAAGCACGCCGAAGCCCTGGCGCTGTTGAACGAGGTCGATCCCCCCGCCGAAGATATCGCGGCCGCACGCCACTGGCATTTGCAACGGGCGCTGGCGTTGATCGCCCTGGGTCGGCCTGACAAGGCGCGCACGGCGCTCGGCGAATGCGACGCGCTCGGCCCCATGCCGCCGGAGCTCGCGCCGCTGCGTCTGTGGCGCGACGTCCTGCTGGCGCTGGGCGAAGGCCGGCGGGACGACGCCCGCATGATCGCAGTGGAAATGGAGGCCGCGCTCGAACAGATGGGGCCGAACGCCGTGTTCGAGCACAGGATCATGGCGCGCTACGACCTCGGCAAATTCTGGTCGCGCGAGGGCGACGACGCCAAGGCCTTCGCGCAATGGCGCGAGGGCCACGCCCTGCTGCGGGAGACTCCAGCCGTTTTCACGCGCGGCGGCCGAGGCCTATAACCAAGCGGCGATCGCGACCTTCACGCCGGAGCGCTACGCCCGGGGCCCCCGTGCGGAAAACGCCGATCCCGCGCCGGTGTTCATCATGGGCATGCCGCGCTCGGGCACGACGCTGGCCGAGCAGATTCTCGCCGCCCATCCCCAGGCGCATGGCGCGGGCGAGCGCTCGGCGCTGGGCCGGCTGGCGTGGCGGCTCGGCGGCGGCGAAGGCCCGGAGGCGGTGGCGCGCATCGCCGCGCTCGACCAGGCGACGCTCGACGCGGAGGCCGCCGCCTACCTGAAAGACCTGCACGCGCTCGCGCCGGACAAGGCGCGCATCATCGACAAGATGCCCGGCAATTATCTTTACGTCTGGTTGGTCGCTCTGCTGTTCCCCAAAGCCAGGATCATCCATTGCCAGCGCGATCCCCGCGACATCGGCCTGTCGATCTTCACCTTCCGCTTTCACGGCGAGCACGGCTATGCGCACGATCTCCGGGATCTCGGCTGGACGATCGGCGAGCAGAACCGGCTGATGAGCCATTGGAAAGCGGCCTCGCCGCTGCCGATCCTCGACCTGCGGCTCGACGACTGGGTGTGTGACTTCGACGCGACGCTGGCCCGCGTGCTCGATTTCGTCGGCTTGCCGCCAGACCCGGCCTGCGCGCGTTTCCACGAGGCCGAGACTCAGGTCCGCACGGTGAGCCGGGCCCAAGTCCGCCAGCCGATCAACGCGCGCGGCCTCGGGCGCTGGCGCGGCTACGCCGCGGAGCTGACGCCGCTGATTGAAGAACTCGAACGCGCCGGCGCCCTCGAAGGCTGGCGCGCGGGCGACGCCGCTGCGCCGCCCGCACCGCAAAATTCCGTCATCCCGTCTGTCTCCGCCGCCGAAGGACTTTCCCAATGACCGACCTCTCGACCACGCAGACCAACACGTTCGATTATACCGGCAAGATCGAGACCGTGACGGTCGAGATGGCGGGCTATTACGACATCGCGGCCGATGGCGCGCAGGGCGGCGAAGGAGACTTACGGCGCCGGCGGGCTTGGCGCCATGGCGAGCGGCGATGTCTATCTGGCCGCCGGCGCCGAGCTCGAGATCGTCGTCGGCGGCGTGGGCGGGGCATCGACATGATGGCGCCGGCGGCGGCGGCGGCAGCTTCGTGATCGAAACCAATAATGGCTCGGGCGCCGTCGACGTCAACGAGGTGATCGCCGGCGGCGGCGGAGGAGGAAGTAGCGGCGCAGGCGGCGGCGGCCGCACCCAGGGGACAGGCGGCGCGGGCACAAGTCGTTACAGCGGTGAAGGCGCGGGCGGCAAGAATGGCGCCGCGGGCCAAGGCTCTTTCAGCGGCGGCGGCGGCGGCGGGTTTACCGGTGGCGCTGGCGGCGGGTCTGGGAGCGCCGGCGGCGCCAGCGGCAGCGTGGATGGCACAACCTTCGCCGGCGGGAGCGGCGCGCCGCGGCACATTGTTCGACGGCGACAGTTATATTGGCGGCGCCGGCGGATTTGGCGGCGGCGGCGGCGGCGGTTCAGCCGGCGGCGGCGGCGGCGGCGGTTATGGCGGCGGCGGCGGCGGCGGCGGCGGTTATGGCGTCGGCGGCGGCGGCGGCTCCTTTGTCAACGCCAGCGCGCTCGACGCGTCGAAAACGGCGGCGACCAACAGCGGCAACGGCCTCGTCACCATCACGGCGCTGGCCGCGCCGACGATTGCCGGCGCTGGCTCGACCACCTATTACGGCGGCCCCGGCTCGACGACGATCACCCCCTTCACTGGCGTCACGATCTCCGACGACAATGCGAGCAGCCCGACCGACACACTCACCATCACGCTGAGCAACGCCAGCGCATCGCTGAGTGTGGGAGACGCCATCGCCGGCGTCACCTTCGACAGCAACGGCGGCGGCGTCTACACGCTGGCCGGCTCGGCCGCCAACGTCACCAGCGAACTCGACTCGCTCGCGCTGAACGCGTCCGCGCCAGCCGGCGGCGAGGCGAGCGTGACCTTTTCCTTGTCCGATTCCTCGAGCGCCTATCCGGGACCGGCGACGACGGCCTCGCTGACGGCTGTCGTTACGGCGCTGGGCGCCAGCGACACCTTCGCCTACAGCGGCAAGGTCGAAACCCTCACCATCGGGACGTCGGGCTACTACGACATCACGGCGGACGGCGCGCAGGGCGGCGCCGGCGACAAGGGCGCCGCGGGCGGCCTCGGCGCCCTGGCGAGCGGCGAGGTCTATCTCGCCGCCGGCGCCCGGCTCGAAATCGTGGTCGGCGGCGCGGGTGGAACATCGGCGAACTCCGGCGGCGGCGGCGGCGGCGGCAGCTTCGTCATCGAAACCAACAACGGCTCGGGAGCCGTCGATATCGACGAGGTCATCGCCGGCGGCGGCGGCGGCGGCAGCATCGGCTCCGGCGGCGGCGGCCGGACCAAGGGCACGGGCGGCGCAGGCGGCGGACCCAAGGGCGGCGGCGCCGGGACGAATGGCGCCGCGGGCCATGGCGGCGACAGCGGCGCGGGCGGCGGAGGCGGAGGCGGCTTCACCGGCGGCGCGGGAGGCGGCAACAGCGTCGATCCCGGCCAGAGCGGCAGCGTTGCCGGCGCAACCTTCGCCGGCGGGAGCAATGCCAATGCCGGAGGCGCCGGCGGCTTCGGCGGCGGCGGCGGCGGCGGTTACGTCGGCGGCGGCGGCGGCGGCGGCTATGGCGGCGGCGGCGGCGGCGCCTATACCGGCGCCATTGGCGGCGGAAACACCGGCTTCGGCGGCGGCGGCGGCTCCTTTGTCACCGCCAGCGCCGTCGGCGAGACGAAAACCGCCGCGACCAACAGCGGCGACGGCCTCATCACCATCACGGCCGCGTCCGCGCCGACAATCACCGGCGCCGGGTCGACCAGCACCGCGAAAGCCGGCTCGACGACGGATACGCCTTTCGCCGGCGTCACCATCGGCGACGTCAATCCATACAGTCCGACCGACACGCTCACCCTCACGCTGGGCGATCCGAATGCCACGCTTTCGGTCGGAACGGCCGTCGCCGGCGTCACCTTCTCCAGCGTTGGCAATGGCGTCTACACGCTGGCCGGCGCGGCGGCCAATGTCACCAGCGAGCTCGACGCTCTCAAGCTGGACGCGCCTTCTTCCCTCACCAACGCCAGCAACGGCGTCGAGGCCTTGTCCATTTCCTTGTCGGATTCCTCGGGCGACTATGCGGGACCGGCGGCGACGGCCTCGGTGACGGCGGACATTCTCGCGCCGACCGCGCCGACGATCACCGGCGCCGGCGCGAACTCTTACGCCGGCGCCGGTTCGACAAACGATGCGCCTTTCGCCGGCGTCGCGATCGACGACGGCAATCCGAACAGTGAGGACACGCTCACCCTCCAGCTGAGCGACGCCAACGCCTCGCTCACCGCGGAAAACGCGGTCAGCGGCGTCACCTTCGACGCCGCCGACGCCAGCGCCGGCCTCTACAAGTTGACCGGCTCGGCCGCGGGCCTCACCAGCGAACTGGACGCGCTCACCCTGAACGCGCCTTCGACCCTCACCGGGGCGGTCAATGGCGTCGAGGCGTTGAGCATCGCCCTTTCCGATACGTCCACCGCCGATCCGGGCGCGACGGCCACGGCGTCAGTGACGACGGACGTGCTTGCGCCGGATTTCTCCAAGACCTTCGACTATAGCGGCAAGATCGAGACGTTTACGGTCGCAACGGCAGGCTATTACGACATCGCGGCCGACGGCGCGCAGGGCGGCAGCGGCCCCTATGCCTCCGGAGGCCTCGGCGCAATGGCCAGCGGCGAGGTCTACCTGGCCGCCGGCGCCGAGCTCGAAATCGTCGTCGGCGGCGCGGGCGCGGGATCGCGCAGCGCGGGCGGCGGCGGCGGCGGCGGCAGCTTCGTGATTGAAACCAACAGTGGCGCGGGCGCTGTCGATGTCAATGAGGTGATCGCCGGCGGCGGCGGCGGCGGTTCGGACGGGGCCGGCGGCGGCGGCCGGATCGTGCCGACCGGCGGCGCGGGCGGCGGGGGGTCCTCCGGCGCGGGAGGCGTGAATGGCGCCGCTGGCCATGTCGGCGTGGACGGGATCGGCGGCGGCGGTGGCGGATTCACCGGCGGCTCCGGCGGTGGCGGCGACGGATCAAATTCGGCGACGAACGGCAGCGTTCGCGGCACGACTTTTGCCGGCGGACGCGGCGGTGTCGGCAGCACGGGGTTTGGCGGCGGCGGAAATGGCGGACAGGGCGGCTTTGGCGGCGGCGGCGGCGGCGGCAGTTCCGGCGCTGGCGGCGGTGGCGGCTACGGCGGCGGTGGTGGCGGCGTCCAGACAGGCGGCGGTGGCGGCGGCTCTTATGTCAGCCCAGGCGCGATCGGCGTGTCAGAAACTGCGGCGACGCATAGCGGCGACGGCCTCATCACCATAACGGCCGTCACCGCGCCGACGATTTCCGGCGCGGGCTCGACCGTCGACGTCAGCGCCGGCTCGACCACGGCCACGGCCTTCGCCGGCGTCGCGATCGACGACGCCAATCTGAACAGTCCAACCGACACTTTGACCATCCAGCTCAGCGATTCCAACGCCTCGCTCGCCGTAGGGACGGCAGTCAGCGGCGTCACGTTCGACAGCGCCGACGCCAGCGCCGGTCTCTACACGCTCACGGGCTCGGCGGCCAATGTGACCAGCGAACTCGATGCGCTGACGCTGAACGCGCCGACGACGCTGACGGGCGCAAGCAACGGCGTCGAAACGCTGAACATCTCCCTCTCCAATTCCTCCAGCGCCTACGCGGAATCCGCCGCGAGCGCCTCGGTGACGGCGGACATCCTTGCGCCGGATTTCTCCAAGACCTTCGGCTATAGCGGCAAGGTCGAGACCTTCACGGTCGGAACCTCGGGCTATTACGACATTGCCGCCGACGGCGCGCAAGGCGGCGACGGCAACAATTTCGGCACCGACGACTTCGGCGCCGGCGGGCTCGGCGCCGTGGCGAGCGGCGACGTTTATCTGCAGGCCGGCGCCAAGCTTGAAATCGTCGTCGGCGGCGAGGGCGCGACATCGGCCAATTCGGGCGGCGGCGGCGGCGGCGGCAGCTATGTCATCCAGACCAACGGCGCCTCGGGCCTGGTCGACGAGGTGATCGCCGGCGGCGGCGGCGGCGGCAGTGTCGGCGCCGGCGGAGGCGGCCAGACGCAGGGAGCCGGAGGGAACGGCGGCGGAACGGTCGCCGGCTCCGGCGGCGCGAATGGCGGCGCGGGTCAGGGCGGCGCCAACGCCAACGGCGCCGGAAACCCCGGCGGCGGCGGCGGCGGCGGGCTCACCGGAGGCGCCGGCGGCGGGATCTATCCGAGCGGCATTGGCGGCTATCCGGGCCAGAGCGGCGGCAACGCCGGCGTGACCTTCGCCGGAGGCGCAGGCGGCGGCAGCGGCTGCGGTGGCGGCGGCGGATTTGGCGGCGGTGGCGGCGGTGGTTATGTCGGCGGCGGCGGCGGCGGCGGCTACGGCGGCGGCGGTGGCGGCGGCAGCGGCGGCGGCGGCGGCGGCGGCGGATCCTATGTCGACGCCAGCGCGACCGATGTCTCGCAAACCGCGGCGCTCAACAGCGGCAACGGCCTTGTGACCATCACGGCGCTGACCGCGCCAACCATAACCGGCGGTTCGACCACGGACGCGAAGCTCGGCTCGACCACGGACACGCCCTTCGCCGGCGTGACCGTCGCCGATGGCAATCTGAACGACCCGACGGACACGCTGACCCTGCAGCTGAGCGACGCCAACGCCTCGCTCGCCGTGGGAACAGCTGTCGCCGGCGTCACTTTCGACACGGCCGACGCCGGCTCCGGCCTCTACACCCTCTCCGGAACGGCGGCCAACGTCACCGATGAACTCGACGCGCTGACGCTGACCGCGCCTTCGACGCTCACCGGGGCGGTCGCCGGCGTCGAGGCGCTGTCGATCTCGTTGTCGGATTCCTCCGGCGCCTATCCGGGACCGGCCACGACGACCTCGGTGACGGCCGACATTCTCGGCCCGAACCCGCCGACGATCACAGGCGGCTCGACCACGCTCACCGCCGCGGGTTCCACCACATCGACGCCTTTCGCCGGCATGACGATCGGCGACGCCAATGCGAACAACCCGACGGACACGCTGACCATTCAGCTCAGCGACGCCAACGCCTCGCTCGCCTTGGGCGCGGCGGTCAGCGGCGTGACTTTCGACAATGCCGACGCCAGCGCTGGCCTCTACACACTGCAAGGCTCGGCGGCCAACGTCACCGACGAACTCGACGCGCTGACCTTGAACGCGCCTTCAACGCTCACCGGGGCGGTGGCCGGCGTCGAGGCGCTGGCGATCTCATTGTCGGACGTCTCCAGCGCCTCTGCGGGACCCGCTACGACGGCCTCAGTTACGGCTGACGTCTTCGCGCCGGGTGGCAGCGCGAGTTTCGGCTACAGCGGCAAAATCGAAACCGTCACCATCGGCGCGTCGGGCTATTACGACATCGCGGCTGACGGCGCGCAGGGCGGCGATGGCGGCGTGGCCGCCGCCCCCGGAGGCCTTGGCGCCATGGCGAGCGGCGAGACTTATTTTGCCGCCGGCGCAAAGCTCGAAATCATCGTCGGCGGCCAGGGCGCGACATCGGTCGCCTCGGGCGCCGGCGGCGGCGGCGGCAGTTTCGTCATCGAGACCAATAACGGCTCGGCGGCGGTCGACGTCAAGGAAGTGATCGCCGGCGGCGGCGGCGGCGCGGGCAGCGGCGGTTCCGGGGGCGCCGGCGGCAACCAGGCCACCGGCGGCCCTGGCGGCGGAGCGGGCGCCGGCGCCGGCGGCGTGAATGGCGCCGCGGGCCAGGGCGGCGTGCGGGTCATCGGGGGCGCCGGCGGCGGCGGGTTCACCGGCGGCGCGGGCGGCAATCCCGGCCAGAGCGGCAGCGTGCTTGGCGTGACCTTCGCCGGCGGCGCGGGCGCTAGCAGCGGCGGCGACGGCGGCTTTGGCGGCGGCGGCGGCGGCGGTTACGTCGGCGGCGGCGGCGGCGGCGGCTCCGGCGGCGGCGGCGGCGGCAGCACCTACGGCGGCGGCGGCGGCGGGTCCTTCGTCAGCGCCAGCGCGGTCGACGTGTCGATTGCCGGCGCGGTGCAAAGCGGCGACGGGCTGGTGACGATCGCCGCCGTGACCGCGCCGACGATCACCGGCGGCGGATCGACCACGCTGGCCGGCGCGGGATCGACAACCGACGAGCCCTTCGCGGGCGTGACGATCGTCGACGCCAACGCCAATAGCCCAACCGACACGCTCACCCTCACCCTGGGCGATGCGAACGCCTCGCTTTCGGCTTCAGCCGTCAACGGCGTCACCTTCGACAACGAGGGCAATGGCGTTTATTCGCTGGCCGGCTCCGCTGCCAATGTCACCAGCGAACTCAACTCTCTCGTGCTGACCGCGCCTTCCACGCTCTCGAACGCCAGCAACGGCGTCGAGACGATGGCGATCTCGTTGTCGGATTCCTCGAGCGACGATCCGAGAACGGCCGCGACCGCTTCGGTCACGGCGGACATTCTCGCGCCGGGCGCAAGTCAGACCTACGGGTACACCGGCAAAATCGAAACCGTGACGATCGGCACGACGGGCTATTACGACATCTCAGCCGAGGGGGCGCAGGGCGGCGCCGGCGCCGGCAGCGTGCCTGGCGGCCTTGGCGCCATGGCAAGCGGCGAGGTCTATCTCGCCGCCGGCGCCAAGCTCGAGATCGTCGTCGGCGGCGAAGGCGGCGCTGGCGCCAACGCCAGCAGCTATGGCGGCGGCGGCGGCGGCAGCTTCGTCATCGAGACCAACAACGGCTCGGGCGCCGTCGATGTCAACGAAGTCATCGCCGGCGGCGGCGGAGGCGGGAGGAGCGGCTCCGGCGGCAATGGCGGAACCGTGGGCACTGGCGGCGCTGGCGGCGGCCCGGGCGCCGGCGCGGGCGGCGTACTCGGCGCCGCTGGCCAGGGCGGCCAGAGCGGCGGCGGCGGCGGCGGGTTCACCGGCGGCGCCGGTGGAAAATCGGCGCAAAGCGGCAGCATTGCCGGCGTCACATTTGCCGGCGGCGCGAGCGCGAGCGGCGGCGCCGGCGGCTTTGGCGGCGGCGGCGGCGGCGGTCCCCAGGGCGGCGGCGGCGGCGGCGGTTACGGCGGCGGCGGCGGCGGCGGCACGAGCGGCGGCGGCGGAGGCTCCTTCGTCAACGCCGGCGCCAGCAACGTCTCGCTCGGCAGCGCGACGCAAGGCGGCGGCGAGGTGACGATCGCCCTGGAACAGGTGGCCTGCTATTGCGCCGGCACGCTGATCGAGACAGAGCATGGCCCTGTCGCGGTCGAGGATCTCGCCATCGGCGATCTCGTCGTCACGGCCACGCGCCAATTGAAGCCGATTGTCTGGATCGGCTCCAGAAAACTCGACATCGCCAGACATCGCTTTCCGCTCGAAGTGCTGCCCGTGCGTGTGCGCGCCGGGGCCTTTGGCGCGGGCCTTCCGCATCGCGATCTCTGGCTCAGTCCGCAACATGCGGTCTATGTCGAGGGCGTGCTGATTCCGATCATCCGGCTCGCCAACGGCGCCAATGTCGCGCAAGCCCGTGTCGAAAACGTCTCCTATTTCCACATCGAGCTCGAAAGCCACGACGTGCTGCTCGCCGAGGGCCTGCCGGCGGAAAGTTTTCTCGATTGCGGCAGCCGGTCCGGCTTCGCGAACTGCGATAATTTCGTCGAGCTGCATCCGACCTTCGCGCCAAAAAGCTGGGACGACGCCTGCGCGCCGCTCCGGGAGGAAGGCGAGGAAGTGGAGAGCGTCCGGCGGCGCCTGCAGGCGCAGGCCGAAAAGCTCGGTTTTTTGCAGAGCGACGATCCCGGCCTGCATATCCGCGCCGACGGCGAGATCATTCGGGCGGCAAGGCGCGACGGCGACCGCTACGAGTTCATTCTGCCCGAGGGCGCGCGCGACATAAGACTGGGCTCGCGGACCTGGCGACCGGCCGATGAGGCGACGAGCGACGACAAGCGCCATCTCGGCGTGGCCGTGCGCGCGCTCGAGATCGACGGGCGGCGGCAGGACCTCGAAATTTTGGGCGCGGGCTGGCATCCGCTAGAGGGCGAAGACGGCGGACATTGGCGCTGGACCGATGGCGCGGCTTCGCTGCCGGCCGGCGCGCGGGAGATCGCCGTGACCACAGGCAGAGGGTCGCTCTATTGGGTCGAAGCGGAGCCTTCCAAAGGATTGAGCGAGGTCGCCTGACGCCCGGTGGGCCCGAGGGGATAACGGAAAGGTCCGCTTCTAGCCATGTGTTTTTGCACGAGAGTCAGTTCTAGAAATTCCGCTTCGGGTCACGAATGCGCGTTCGACCGACGCCGGGAAGGTCCGTTGACGGCTCTGCTCCGGCCATTGCGAGCAAGGCTTGCAAGACGGGTTCGAGCCGAACGCAGCCGATCGGGCGGTCTCGAATTGGCTGGCCGCCGAGTCCAAATGTAGCGGATAGGCACGGTTTACGCCTCATGTGCGAGGCGGATTACGTTTTCTGCTGCCTTCGATTCGCAGTATGCCCCCCAAGCGGTCATCAGCGAACGCCGTTTTTCCAAAGCGTCACCGCGCCTATAAGCCTGCTCAGCGGCGTCGCCAATCGTATGGGCCAGCGCCGCCTCGGCGATTTCGCGCGGAAAATGCGTCTCGTTGCCAACCCAATCTCGGAACCCGCTTCTGAAACCGTGCGGCGTCGCGTCTTTGGCCCCTATCCGAGCGATGACCTTAGCCATAGCGACGTGCGACAGGGGCTTGTCGGGCCGCTGACCAGGGAAAACGAATTCGCCGACGGCCAGCTGCTTCAGGGCCGTCAAAATCGCGACCGCGCGCTTGCATAAGGGGACACGATGAGCGCGACCTGCTTTCATTCTGTCAGCTGGGATCGTCCAGACTTTCGCTTTTAAGTCGATTTCAGACCAGCGCGCGCCATAGACTTCGCCCGAGCGTCCAGCGGTCAGGACACAAAATTCGAGCGCCCGCGCAGCCGAGTTGTCATCCTCCCGCAGCCGGGACATGAACGCAGGTACTTCGGCGTAAGGCATGGCGGCGTGATGGCCGCGTGACAGTTTTGTTCGCTTGGGAAGAAGATGCGCCAAATGTCCGCGCCAACGCGCTGGATTTTCGCCGTCTCGGAGCCCTTTCGCCTTTCCCGCATCGAGTACTGCCTCAATGCGCTGGCGGAGCCTCGACGCCGTTTCCGGCTTTTCCTGCCAGATCGGCTTTACGACGCTAAGAACTGCCTCAGTATCAATCTCGCCGATGATTTTGGGCCGGAGCGCCGCCGCGCCATCAACTAGGGACCAGCGCCATTGCTCGGCGTGTTTCCCGTTGCGCCACTCGCCGGCCTTGGCCTCAAGAAGCTCATCGGCGACTTCGCCAAAGGTCCGCTTCGCCTTTTCAACACGCGAAGCGTCTTGTCGAGCGCGGATTGGATTTTGGCCGGAGCGCAAGACGCGGCGGGCATCGTCGCGCGCAGTGCGTGCGTCGGAGAGGCTTACGCCTTCATCAAATGATCCAAGCCCCATTTCGGGGCGCTTGCCCTTCCAAGAGAACCGATAGACCCAGGATCGGGCCAGCGAGGGCGAGACGCAAAGATATAGGCCCTGTCCGTCCAGATAAATTCCGGGTCCCGCCGTCGCGACCTTCCGCGCATTCAAATTTCCGCTCATAGGCAGTCCCCCAGCCAGTCCCCCAGAGTTTGGCAGATTATAGCGAACATTGGCGAACCAGCAAGGTCGGCAACGCCACATAAATGCTGAAAAATATGGGATTTAAGAATGCTGGTGATTTTCTGCGAACCTTGGGTGGTCGGACTATCACTCCGACCATTTATTCCCGATGGTCTTTTGAGGGTCGGTCTTTTCTGGCTTTGCGCGGTTCTCGCGCTTGACCTTTCAGGGCCTCTCCCTTATAGACGCCACTCCACGAACCGTTTCCGCGAAACCTCTGGTTTCCGCGGCGCTTTTTTTGTCTCCGGGCATGGGGCGGGTTCCCGAATTTCGGCCGAAAGGCCATTTGTTTCGGCGCAAGCCGGCGCGGGCTGGTCGCCCTCGCGAAGATATCGAAAGGAAGCCCAATGTCCCGCCGTTGCGAATTGACCGGCAAGGCCGTGCAGTCAGGCAATCTCGTCAGTCATTCCAATCACAAGACCCGCACGCGGTTCCTGCCGAACCTCGTCAATGTCTCGCTGATCTCGGATTCGCTGCAGCGTTCGGTGCGCCTGCGCATCGCCGCCGCCGCCCTGCGCTCGGTCGAGCATCGCGGCGGCCTCGACGCCTTCCTGCTCAAGGCCCGCGACGCCGAACTCTCGACCGGCGCCCTCAAGCTGAAGCGCGAAATCGCCAAGAAGGCCGTGGTTACGGCGGAAGCCGCCTCGGCCTGATCGAAAAAGTTCTCTTCAGTTTAAAGGCGGGCCTCGTGGCCCGCCTTTTTTGTTTCGAGCGCGTGTGCACAAAAAAGGCGGCGAAGGTTTCCCCTCGCCGCCAGTCAGACTTTTTCACCCGAGCAATTTATCGTTGATCTCAGCGGAACATCCGTCAAAGCACCTCGACCGATGCCCCGATCTTCACGCGTTGATAGAGGTCGATCACATCCTCGTTCATCATGCGGATGCAGCCGGACGACACGTTCTGGCCGATGGTCCAGGGCTCCGTGGTGCCGTGGATGCGATATTCGGATGTGCCGAGATAAAGCGCGCGGGCGCCGAGCGGATTGCCGGGACCGCCATCCATATGAGCAGGCAGGTCGGGACGGCGCAGCATCATTGCCGGCGGCGGCGTCCAGTCGGGCCATTCCGCCTTGCGGCTGATCGTCTTGTGGCCGGACCAGGTGAAGCCGGGCCGGCCGACGCCGATGCCGTAGCGCATGGCGCGGCCAGGCGAGGTCACCAGATAGAGATAATGGTTGGGAGTATCGACGACGATCGAGCCGACTGCGCCGCCTTGGCGATAATCCACTTCCGTCCGGCGCAATTCATCGGGAATTTCGCGATGCGGCTGCACCGGGGCAAGCGAGGCCTGCAGCGCGTGCGCGTCCGGCGAATTGGTGATGCCATAATTGCCTGACGCCGGATTGCTCATCGCTCGCGGCGGAGCGGCTTCGCGTCGCGGAGCGGGCGCTCCCGTATCCATCTGGCCGCCGGTTGCGAGAAATTCGATCAGCCCGCCGCCGAGATTTCCGGCCGAAGCCGCCGACAGGGGAACAAGGCAAAAAACAATGCCGCCAAATAATGCGGGCGCAAGACGATGGGCCATGACGCAGAGCGACTCCCGTGAATATTTATAGGTTAAATATAATCCATAAATTTTTATTGGAAAGCTTCGCCCTTCGGCATGGTTATCCAAGTCATAATGGTAAAAAAACCTTGAACACCCCGCCCTTGCGGCCAAGCCAGAGCCGGACCGGTTCGGCCTTGGCGAGAAAGATGCGCCGCAAGCCCGCGATGTCGAAGGCCGCGACCGCCAGCACATACAAGGAGCCCGCCAGCAACATCTGCGACAGCATCAGCACAAGGCCGGGACTGCGGTCCCTGAGCGGCCCGGCCAGCGCCGCCATCCCCGCGCAGGCCAGCGTCGTCAGCGCGAGATCGCGAAAGCGCGGCCATTGCGGGCGGGACGCCTGGGCGAAGCCGAGCAGCACGACCAGCCCAACTGCGAAAGCCATGCTCTGCGCGATGGCGAGGCTCGACGCGTCCGATCCGCGCGGCAGCAGCAAAAAGAAGATTGGGTCCGCGATGCAGGCGGCGAGCGCTGCGGCGACCATCGGCATGGTTTTGCGCGAGATCTGGAAAATGGCGTGGATCGAGAACTGTCCCATGCCCAGGCAGAACATGCCCGGCAGCATCAGCGCCAGGAAATGCGCGAAGGGACCGCGATAGGCCTGCGGCACGACCAGGGCCTCGACCGAGGGAAGGACGATCCAGACGCCGACGCAGGCCGGCATGAGAATCGCGAAGACAATGGCGATATTCTGCGCGACCTGCTCGCGCGCATGGTCCTCGCCATGGGCGTCATGCGCGCGCACGGCGATCTGGAACAAGAGCACGTCGAGCGCCGAACCGATCGCCTGCACGGCGCGCTGGCCGAGATCGAAGGACAGGGCGAAGCGCCCGGTTTCGGCAAATCCATAAAGGCGCGCCGCGAGATCGCGATTGGCGAGAGGAATGAGGATATAAAGGACGACCGCCGCGACTATGGGGGCGGAATAGCCGACATATTGCCTCAGAAGCGCCCTGTCGGCGAGGCCGAGCCGCGCCTCGCGGTCGATCAGGCCCGACCGCCAGAAGAAGATCGAGCCGAGGAGGCTGCTCATGCCGGCGATCAGCGCGACCTTGGCCGAGCCCGTCGCCCATGCGCCGCCCGCCGTGAGCACGAGGGCCAGCAAATTCTTGGTGACGATCAGCCAGAGATAGAGCCGGTCATTGAAGCGCGCCCGCGCCAGAGCGGTCTGGTAGTCGAACATGCCATTGGCGATGGAGGCGGCGAAGGCCAGCGCAACCAGTTCGCGCGGCAGCGACGACGCCGGCCCGAGATAGGCCAGGGCCAAGGCCAGCGGCGCGAACATCAGGGCGAAGGCGGAAAAGGCGGCGTCCAGCGTGGCGCGCACCTGCGGCGCCTCGAGGCGGCTTCTTTCGGAATAGAAGCGCACGCCGCATTGCCTTATCCACTCAAAGGCGATGGCCTGGCCGAAGGTCATGACCGCAATGGCCAGGGCAAATTTGCCGTATTCCTCGGGCCCAAGGAATTTGGCGACGATCAGCCCGACGATCAGATTGAAGATCGTGTTGACGAGAAACGTCGCGACGACGCTCATCGAGGCAATCCTCTATCGTATAAGGGGCTGGTCGAGCGTGGAATTCATGCGGGCAATCTATTCGCTTGTCGATAAGAAACTCTTGCTTGCCGCCATGTCGCGATCTTTACCGTGATCCGCGCCGGGCGGTTCGGGTTCTTGACACTCGGCTAGCCCGCTCCTATCTACGCGACAGCCAGTTAGCACTCTCAGCCCATGAGTGCTAACTGGCTCTCCTTTCCCAGCCCCGGCCCTTCGGCCAGCGGCTCCAACTACAGGACATAGACATGGCCTTCCGTCCCCTGCATGACCGCGTCGTCGTCAAGCGCCTTGAAGGCGAAGAAAAGACCAAGGGCGGCATCATCATCCCCGACACCGCCAAGGAAAAGCCGCAGGAAGGCGAAATCGTCGCCGTCGGCCCCGGCGCGCGCGACGAAGCCGGCAAGCTCGTCCCCCTCGACGTCAAGGCTGGCGACCGCGTGCTGTTTGGCAAATGGTCGGGCACCGAAGTCAAGATCGACGGTCAGGACCTCCTGATCATGAAGGAATCCGACATCCTCGGCATCGTCGGCTGATATCGGCCAACCGATTTCGGCCCGGCTGACATCGGCAAAGCCGATTCAGATCGGCTGATTTCCTTCCTCTTCCTATAAATCTTCAGGAGTTTCTCCATGGCTGCCAAAGAAGTCCGTTTCTCCACCGACGCCCGCGACCGTTTGTTGCGCGGCGTTGAAATCCTTGCCAATGCGGTGAAGGTCACGCTCGGCCCGAAGGGCCGCAACGTCGTCATCGAAAAGTCGTTCGGCGCCCCGCGCATCACCAAGGACGGCGTCACCGTCGCCAAGGAAATCGAGCTTTCCGACAAGTTCGAAAACCTCGGCGCCCAGCTCGTCCGGGAAGTCGCCTCCAAGCAGAACGACATCGCCGGCGACGGCACCACCACCGCCACCGTTCTCGCGGCGTCGATCGTGCGTGAAGGCGCCAAGGCGGTCGCCGCCGGCCTCAACCCGATGGATTTGAAGCGCGGAATCGATCTTGCTGTCGACGCCATCGTCGCCGACCTCAAGAAGAACTCCAAGAAGGTCACCTCCAACGACGAGATCGCCCAGGTCGGCACGATCTCGGCCAATGGCGACACGTTCATCGGCTCGGAAATCGCCAAGGCGATGCAGAAAGTCGGCAACGAGGGCGTGATCACGGTGGAAGAGGCCAAGAGCCTCGAGACCGAGACCGACATCGTCGAAGGCATGCAGTTCGACCGCGGCTATCTCTCGCCCTATTTCATCACCAACGCCGAGAAGATGATCGCCGAGCTGGAAGATCCCTACATTCTCATCCACGAGAAGAAGCTCTCGACCCTGCAGCCGCTGCTGCCGGTTCTCGAAGCCGTCGTCCAGACCGGCAAGCCGCTGCTGATCGTCGCCGAAGACGTTGAGGGCGAGGCCCTTGCGACTCTCGTCGTCAACAAGCTGCGTGGCGGCCTGAAAATCGCCGCCGTCAAGGCGCCGGGCTTCGGCGATCGCCGCAAGGCCATGCTGGAGGACATCGCCATCCTGACCGCCGGCCAGGTCGTGTCGGAAGACGTTGGCATCAAGCTCGAAAGCGTGACGCTCGCCATGCTCGGTCGCGCCAAGAAGGTGCGCCTCGACAAGGAGCACACCACGATTGTCGACGGCTCCGGCGACAAGAAGGACATCGAGGCCCGCATCGCCCAGATCAAGGCGCAGGTCGAGGAGACCACCTCCGACTACGACCGTGAAAAGCTGCAGGAGCGCCTGGCCAAGCTCGCGGGCGGCGTTGCGATCATTCGCGTCGGCGGCGCGACCGAAGTCGAAGTGAAGGAAAAGAAGGACCGCGTCGAAGACGCCCTCAACGCCACCCGCGCGGCGGTCGAGGAAGGCGTGTCGCCCGGCGGCGGCGTCGCCCTGCTCCGCTCGATGAAGGCCCTGGACGCGGTGGTCACCGCCAACAGCGACCAGAAGACCGGCGTGGACATCGTCCGCAAGGCCATCCAGACCCCGGCGCGCCAGATCGTCGACAACGCCGGCGCCGATGGCGCGGTCGTGGTCGGCAAGCTGATCGAGTCCGCGGACTACAACTTCGGCTTCGACGCCCAGTCGGGACAGTATGTCGACATGGTCAAGGCTGGCATCATCGACCCGACCAAGGTCGTCCGCACCGCCATTCAGGACGCGGCTTCGATCGCCGGCCTGATCGTCACCACCGAGGCGACCATCGTGGAAGCCCCGAAGAAGGACGCTCCCATGGCGATGCCCCCGGGCGGCGGCATGGGCGGCATGGACTTCTGATCAAACCGCCATTTGCGTTGCGACAAGGAAAGGCCGCCGAGAGGCGGCCTTTTTCATGAAATACCTTTCAAAGCCAAAAGTTTTGAAGAAAGCCTGACGTTAGTCACCTGGGAACATGACCATAGCCACTTTCGTTCGACCAGATTGTTGCATAACCGTTAGTTACATTACCTGACTCGCATTTTTGGGCGGCAGGAGTCAGGCCCCAGCGGGGCCGGAGGGGCTCATGGACCAGCGTCAATACAAAAACATCGCTTCATCCCAACCGGTGGCCAGCGGCAAATCGCGCCCCGCGGCAGACCGCGCGCCGCAGCCAGTCGAGACTTCGGACGACGACCCGGGCGGAACTGCTCGACGCCGTCTATAACGCCTGCCCGTCCCTGTCGCGCGCCCAGGCCCGCGATGTCTTCGAAATGACCTTGGAAGAGATCGTCGCCTCGCTGCTGCGCGAAGAAGCCGTAAAGCTGCGCGCCTTCGGCGCTTTCAGCGTCCGCTCCAAGCGCGAGCGCGTCGGCCGCAATCCGCGCACCGGCGTCGAAGCCAAGATCACCGCCCGACGGGTGCTTACCTTCAAGGCCTCGCCGACGCTCGTTTCCCGCGTCAATGGCGTCGAACCCGGCGACGAGGACTAGAAGTCTGGCCATCAGCTCTCGCTGAACGAAACACCCAAAACGCGTTCATAGACTTCGACAATGCGCGCGGCCTCTTGCGCGATATCGTGATCGGCTTCAGCCTTTTCGCGACCCTTCCGGCCCATCGCCGCGGCCATCCCGGGATCGGCCAAAAAAGGCTCTATGGCGCGAACGAGGGCGTCGAGATCGTCTGGCGGAATGAGCGTTCCCGTTTCGCCGTCGACGACCAGCTGCGCCGCCGCGCCAGTGCGGGTCGCCACGACCGCCGCGCCGCTGGCCATGGCTTCGAGCGGGGTCAGGCCAAAACCTTCCTTGCGCATCGGCGCTACATAAAGCGTGACCAGCGCGAAAAGCGAGGGCATCTTTTCGCGGCTCTGCTCGCCCAGGAACAGGATCCGCTCCTTCAGCCCTGCGTCGTCGATGCGCTTCTTGAGGTCCTCGACGTAACCGGCGTTTTCAGGCGTCGTCAGTCCCGTCAGCAAAAGAATCGCCTCGGGATAGGCAGGAAAAAGCTTCAGCGCCGCCTCGACCAGCAGATCCGTGCCCTTTTGCGGCCTGATCCGTCCGAAGGCGCCAATGCCCAGGGACCCCGGCAACCCCGCGGAACGCCAGTCCGCAGCCCGGTCGGCCAGAGGCGAAAACCGCTCGAGATCGACGCCATGATGGATGGTGACGCTGGGAACCTCGAGAAAGGCGGCCGACCCGGGGGATGTCGCGATCACCGCATCCATGTGACGCAGCAACCAGCGCGTAAAACTTGTATGACGGCGCTGGGCGGCGGAGGTGAAGACGAGTTTCCATTTCTGCCGCAGCAGCCATTTCAATGCGAGACCGACGATCATCTCGTCGTTGCGCCGGGCGTGCCAGAGCCGGAACTCGCCCAAAGGCGGTCGCGACCAACCCTGTGAAAAGATCTGCCGAAAGGGGATTTGCGCCACAGTCCCAGGCAGATGCGCGCCGACGCAAGCGATCTTTATGCGCCGTTCGAGAATGGGCGCGAGGGAAAGAATGGTGGAGGTCACGCCGCTGTAGCGCCAGTGCAGGTTGGGAGCCAGCACGACGAGATCGCGCAGATTGAGCGCCGTCCGATCCCGCGAGTCGATCATCCCCTGGGACGCCGCGGGATCAGCGCAGCGCGGCGGCGGCTTCGCCGGCCGACGCCGGAGCGCTCGCGACTTTCTGCTCCACGGGCAGCGAGGCCTGAGGCTTGTCGGCGGCGGGTTTGGCAGGCTTGGCGGCTCCCGGCTTGTCCAGCGCAGCCTTGTCCAACCTGGCCTTGGCGACCGGCTTGGCCGGCGCGGGAATTTTGGCGCCGCCGACGCGGTCAGGCGCGCCTGCGTTTTCCGGCGCCTTGGCGACTTCCGTCACCTGCGGCGCGGCGGCGGGCGCCGCCTCCTTGCCAGCGAATGAGCCGATCATCGCGGCGAGCTTGTCGCCCTGTGCGCGCGCCGAAGCGAGCGGCGCCTCGGCGGCCTGCGCCTGCTGCTTCGCCTGTTGCGCCTGCTGCAACTGCGCTTGCTGCTGCTTTTCGGATTCTCTCCTGCCGGCGGGTCTCGGCCGTGGCGATCCGGGAGACTTCCAGGCCGCGTGCGGCGCGGGCCTTGGCGCCGACGCGCGACTTCGGATCGTCGAGCGCCACTTCGATCGGCGCCGTCAGCGCCTCGGGACGGCTCACATCGGGGAAGCGATGGGCGAAAACCGGATGCTGCGCGCCGTCCTGATAGACGAGGCGCACGGGACGCACGCCCTTGGCGACGAGTTGCGCCACGGCGGCCGAGTTGGCTTTTTCAATTTTCTCGGCCCGGGCCTCGATCTCCGAATCAACTTTCAGCGGCGGGCAGGCGGCTTCCGCCTCCAGTGGCGAGCCGTCGGCGGATTTGACGTCGAACTGGTAATGGCCGCCGCAGACGGCGACCGCGACATCATGCCTGGTCGCCTCGAAATGATCGGAGCCCTTCTTCAGCTCCCGCCAGAAGGGCATGTTCGGATCAAGCCGGTACTTGGCCAGATTCTGCGCGTTCAGGTGGAAGGGATAGGACTGCATCTGGATGGCGCGCTGTCCGCCGGAAAAGGATTTGCGCGCCAGGGCGTAGATTTCCGCGATCTGCGCGTCGGTCATCGAAAAGCAGCCGGCCGAGGAGCAGATGCCATGCACCATCACCGAGCCGCCGGTCGCCCCGTGAGCGCGGTCATAGGCGTTGGGATAGCCGATGTTGAAGGAGAGATAATAGGCGGAATTGGGATTCAGCATCGCCGGGGTGATGGAATAATAGCCCTCCGGCGATTGCCGGTCGCCCTCATGCGTCTTCGGGCCGAGCTGGCCCGACCAGCGGCAGATCGGGAAGGTCTTCAACAGCGTGTACTGGCCGTCCGCACGCATCTTCCAGATTTCGAATTCCGATTCCTTCTTGTAGGCGCGGATCAGCATCGGCGCCTGCACGGCGACGCCCTTCTCCTGCATCAGCGCCATCATCTCGTTCGACAGCGACTGGTGGGACCGGACCTCGCGCGATTCTTCGCAACCCGACAGCGCCGTCAGGGCGAAAAGCGCCACGCCCGCCATCGCCGCCTTGCGCTGACGATGCGGGAGAGAGGAATAGTAGCCGAACTGGAAAAGGCCGTTCATGATCTCTTTCCGTCGAACCTAATGGCAGCGCAGCCCCACCAGGAACTAAAAGCAAGTCTGCGCCGAAAGCGGCGAACATTCCCGCACATGTCCAGCGAGAATAAACGCCATTAATATTACACCATCCTTACCGCCATCCTTCACGCCTGGCAGCCAATTGTCGGCCATGGTGAAGGATTCGTTAATCTTACACAAGCATGGCCATTTGAAGGCCCGCTGCATCCAGGGGTCTTGCATCCACGGGTCTTGCATCCACGGATCTTGCGTCCTCAGGTCTTGCGCCCCATCGCCAAAAACTTCTCCTCGCGGGCCGCGCGCACCGCCAGCGGCGACAAGCCCGCAAAACGCGTCAAGGCGGCGTTCATCGCATCGCCCGCCGATTTGATGGCCGCCTCGGGATCGCGATGGGCGCCGCCGAGCGGTTCGGAGACGATGCCGTCGATAATGCCGAATTTGAGCAGGTCCTGCGCGGTGATCTTCATGTTGGTCGCCGCGTCCTGCGCCCGGGCCGAGTCCCGCCAGAGTATCGAAGCCGAGGCTTCCGGAGAGGCCACGGTGTAAATGGCGTGTTCCAGCATCAGCACGACATTGCAGGCGGCGATGCCGAGCGCGCCGCCCGAGCCGCCCTCGCCGATCACCACCGCGACATTCGGCGTTTCAAGGATGAGCGCCGCCTCGGTGGCCCGCGCGATGGCCTCGGCCTGGCCGCGCTCTTCCGCCTCGACGCCAGGAAAGGCCCCGGCGGTGTCGACGAAGGACAAGACCGGAAGGCCGAAACGTCCGGCCATTTCCATGATCCGCACCGCCTTGCGATAGCCTTCCGGCTTCACCATGCCGAAATTATGTTTCAGGCGTGATGCGGTGTCGGCCCCTTTTTCCTGGCCGAGAATGGCGACGGACTGGCCGCGAAAGCGCCCAGGCCGCATAAAATAGCCTCGTCCTCGCCAAACTTGCGGTCGCCGGCGAGCGGCGTGAAATCCTCGATCAGCCCGCCGACATAGTCGACGCAGTGCGGCCGCTGCGGATGGCGCGCGACCTGGGTCTTTTGCCAGGGCGTCAGGCTGGCGTAGATGTCGGCGAGCGCCTTGTTCGCCTTGCCCTGCAGCCGCGACAGCTCCTCGCCGATCGGCGGGGAATCCTGCCGCTCGAACAGCGAGCGAAGGTCTTCGACCCTGGCTTCGAGTTCGGCGACGGGCTTTTCGAAATCGAGATAAGTGGCCATGGTCCGGTTCTTCAAAGCAGCATGCGAAAAAGTGGAAGCTGGTTTTTCGCGAAAACGCTGCGGAAATCAAGGAATCTGGCGCAAAGCCCGGATGCCGCTCACCCCGGGTGGGTGACGGACGCTGGCGGAAACTGGCCATTTCGCACTGCGAAGTCAAGTCGCAGGCGCGAGACGGCGGAATTCCGCCGCCACATTTTGATTTTGATCAAAAGCGCCAAACCTAGAATTTCAGAGCCTTGGCCTGCTTGACCCCGGGCAAGGCGAGGATTTGCGAAAAAACTTTTTCCGGAACGTCGCCGTCGATGCCGACCAGCGCAATGGCCGAACCGCCCTCTGCGTCGCGGCCGAGGGCGAAAGTGGCGATATTGACGCCGGCCTCGCCCAGAAGGCTTGCGAAGCGTCCGATGAAGCCCGGCTTGTCCTCGTTCGACACATAGATCATCGAGGTTGAAAACTCCGCGTCGACCTTGATGCCCTTGATCTCGACAATGCGCGGCTTGCCGTCGGCAAAGACCGAGCCGGCGACCGAGCGGGTCTGCGCCTCGGTCTCGACCGTCAGGGTCATCAGCGAATCGTAGTCGCCCTCAGCGGCGCGGGTCACCTCGTCGATGACGATGCCCCGCTCCTTGGCCACGACCGGCGCGGACACGACATTCACGTCCGACAGCATCGGGCGCAAAAAGCCGGCCAGAGCCGCCGCCGTCAGCGCCTTGGTCTTCAACTCGCCGACATGCCCCTCATAGGTGATGGTCAGCTTTTTGACGCCGGCTTCGGTGAGCTGGCCGGCGAAGGAGCCGAGCTTTTCGGACAGGGCGATGAAAGGCTTCAGCCGCGGCGCCTCCTCCGCGGTTATCGAGGGGAAATTGACCGCATTGGAAATCGCGCCGCGCGTCAGATAATCGGCCATCTGCTCGGCGACCTGCAGGGCGACGTTTTCCTGCGCCTCATTGGTGGCCGCGCCGAGATGAGGCGTGCAAACGACATTGGGATGGCCGAACAGCGGATTGTTGACCGCGGGCTCCTCGACGAAAACGTCGAAGGCCGCGCCGGCGACATGGCCGAACTTCGAGCGCAGCGCGCAAGGCGACCTCGTCCACGAGGCCGCCGCGCGCGCAATTGATGACGCGCACGCCCTTTTTCGTCTTCGCGAGATTTTCGGCGGAAAGAATGTTTTTGGTCTGCGCCGTCATCGGCGTGTGCAGGGTGATGAAATCGGCCCGGGCGAGCAGTTCCGGCAGCTCCACCTTCTCGACGCCGAGATTTTGCGCGCGTTCCGGCGACAGGAAGGGATCGAAGGCGATCACCCGCATTTTCAGGCCGAGCGCGCGGTCGGCGACGATCGCGCCGATATTGCCGCAGCCGATGATCCCCAGTGTCTTGCCGGTGATCTCGACGCCCATGAAGCGATTCTTTTCCCACTTGCCGGATTGCGTCGAAGCGTCGGCGGCGGGGATTTCGCGAGCGAGCGCGAACATCAGGGCGATCGCGTGTTCCGCGGTGGTGATGGAATTGCCGAAGGGCGTGTTCATGACGATGACGCCGCGCGCGGTGGCTGCGGGGATGTCGACATTGTCGACGCCGATGCCGGCGCGGCCGATGACTTTCAGCCTTTTGGCGCCTTCCAGCATTTTGGCGCTGACCTTGGTCGCCGAGCGGATGGCGAGGCCGTCGTAATCGCCGATGATCGCTGCGAGCTTGTCCTTGTCCTTGCCAAGCGCGGGCTGGAAATCGACTTCAACGCCGCGCTCCTTGAAAATGGCGACGGCGGCGGGAGAGAGAGCGTCGGAAATGAGTACGCGGGGAGCCATGGCTGCGATCCTGTTGCCGGGAGTTAGTTTGATGTGATGAATTCGTCGAAGAAGCCTTCGTCTATGACAAAGGCTTTCTTTTCGTCGAGGCCGAGACTCAACAGCTCCATGAGTTCGATCAACCGCTCAATGTCGATCAATTCGATTTCACAGGCACCGCCGACCGCCTCCTCACGTGCACCGCGAGTGAATACAGAAGTTGTGAGGAATAAGCCTTTTTCAGCGCGTTCACGCATGACTGCGGCTTGGAATTTCATGACGTCGTCTTTTGGCACGGCAGAATCCGTGTAACGCTTGCACTGGAACAGGACGCGCAAGGTCATCATTGGGTTGATGCGCAGATAGCCTATACCGTCGATTCCGCCGTCATTCGAACGCCCGGTGACATTAACTTCCGTAAAACCGGACCGCCTCAGCAAAAGTGCGCTGAAGTGTTCGAAGCCCTTTGGGCTCATCGACTTAAGCATTTTTGCCAACGGCTTGCGGTGTTCTGTTGTTATGTCCTCGACCGGAGCGGCAACTTCTTCGACAGTTTTGTCCTGCTTTGTAGCAGCGCCGCTTTCCTCAGCAGTCTCGTTAACCGCCTTTAACTGGCTGTGCAGACGTTTGAATATCTCAAGCGCTTTTTCATGCGTTAACTGCGCACCACGGCCTCGTTCCGTCAGACGCCAGACGCCTCGTTCTGAACCATCAAGCAAGCCATCGCGCGTAAGATAAAATCGCGCCCAGTTCACTTTATTATCAAAGCGGCTTTGTCCGGAGGGAATAGTTTCCGTAAGTACGGATTCGCTGAGTTGCAAGTCTTTCGCGACTTGTTCTCGAACTTCTGACGGCGTGCCGGAATTGCCCAGCGCTCGAAGCGCGTCGAGGACAGGACCGAAATAGCGGACGAATTCTGGACCTTTTAGGGACGCTTTCGCCATGATGGCCTATGCCCAATCAGAAAAGTTAAAGCGAATTCGATTGTTAAAGATTAGTAGACGGCAACTCCCCCCCGTCATTGCGAGGAGCGTTAGCGACGAAGCAATCCACGCTCTGACTTGGGGCAAGGTGGATTGCTTCGCTACGCTCGCAATGACGGCGTTTGTGGGTCAAACAGTGGCAAGTTCGGCCTTGGCGGTCGCGAAAGCCCAGTCGAGCCAGGTGGTCAGCGCCTGGACATCGGATGTTTCCACCGTCGCGCCGCACCAGATGCGCAGGCCCGGAGGGGCGTCGCGATAGGCGCCGATGTCATAGCCGGCCTTTTCCTTCTCGATGAGCGAGGCGAGCTTTTTGGCGAAAGCCGCCTGCGCGTCGGCGGGGAGCGCCGCAATCGCGGGGTCGATCACCTTGAGACAGACGGACGTGTTGGAGCGGATCGCCGCATTCCCGGCCAGAAATCCCGCCCAGCCGCATTTGGCGACCCAGTCGGCGAGAACTTTCGTATTGGCGTCGGCGCGGGCGATCATCGCGTCAAGCCCGCCGATGCTCTTCGCCCAGTTGAGCGCGTCGATGTAATCCTCGACGCAGAGCATCGAGGGCGTGTTGATGGTTTCGCCCTCGAAAATGCCTTCGATGATTTTTCCGCCCTTGGTCATGCGGAAGATCTTCGGCATGGGCCAGGCCGGCGAATGGGTTTCCAGACGCTCGACAGCGCGCGGGGAAAGGATCAGCACGCCATGCGCGCCCTCGCCGCCGAGCGCCTTCTGCCAGGAGAAGGTGACGACATCGAGTTTTTGCCAATCGAGCTTTTGCGCGAAGGCGGCCGAAGTCGCGTCGGCGATGGTCAGGCCCTTGCGGTCTGCCGGGATCCAGTCGCCGTTGGGCACGCGCACGCCTGAAGTCGTGCCGTTCCAGGTGAAGATCACGTCATTGTCGAAATTGATCGACGCGAGATCGACGATCTCGCCGTAGGCGGCCTTCTTGACCTGCGCATTGGGCAGTTTCAGCTGCTTGACGATGTCGGTGACCCAGCCCTCACCAAAACTTTCCCAGGCGAGCGCCTCGACGCCGCGCGGGCCGAGCAGCGACCACATGGCCATTTCGACCGCGCCGGTGTCGGACGCGGGCACGATGCCGATGCGATAATCGGCGGGAACCTGCAGAACTTCGCGGGTGAGGTCGATGGACAGCTTCAGCTTGGTCTTGCCGATTTTTGCGCGATGCGAACGGCCAAGCGGCGCGTCCTTCAGCGCTTCGAGCGACCATCCCGGGCGCTTGGCGCAGGGGCCGCTGGAGAAATTGGGGTTTTTCGGCAAAGCAGCGGGTTTTTGCATATCCATCCTCCCAGATGGGCGCCTCGCGTTGGGGCGAGATGTCCCGGAAGGGCGATTACGCCTCTGTCACGATACGGTCAAGCGAGACGAATGGTCGCGGGGTTCAGGATCTCGGATCGCCAACCCAATCCGCCGCAGCCAAACCCGCCGCGCGGCCCAGCGCCATGCAGGCCGTGAGCAGATAGCCGCCGGTCGGGGCTTCCCAGTCGAGCATTTCCCCGGCGCAAAACAGGCCTGGGCGGGATTTCGCCATCAGCTTTTCGTCGAGCGCGTCCCAAATGACGCCGCCGGCGGTGGAGATGGCGCGGTCGAGGCCGCCGACTCCGGCGATTTTCAGCGGAACCGCCTTGATCAATCCGGCAAGCGCCGCCGCCTCTTCCGGCAAGGGGCCCTGCTCACGCATGAGCGCGACGGCGAGCGGGCCCAGCCCCAGGATCTTGCGCAGGTAATTCGAAAGGCTCGTCTTGCCGCGCGGGCGCGACAGGCGGCGCAAAATATCGTCCTGGGAAAACTCCGGCCGCAAATCGATATGCAGGATCGCGCCTTCGCCGGCGGTGAGCGCATCGCGGATCGCGCCCGAAAGCGCATAGACCGCGCCGCCTTCGAGTCCCCGCCGGGTCACAACGGCCTCGCCCTTGGCGGATTTTTCGCCAAAGCGAAGAGCGATATTCTTCAGCGGCTCGCCCTGGAACTTTTCGCGGAAAAATTCAGACCACTGAACCAGCGCGCCGCAATTGGCCGGACGCAGCGGGCTGGACCCGATCCCCGCCGCCGCTAGAAACGCGACCCAGTCGCCATTGGCGCCGAGGCGCGGCCAGGAGGCGCCGCCGAGCGCGAGAATGATCACGTCCGCCCGGGCCTCGACACGTCCCTCAGGCGTCTCGAACACGGCCGCATCGCCCGCAACACCCCGAAAATCATGGCGCAGCCGGATTTGAACCCCGGCGTCGCCAAGTCGCCGCAACCAGGCGCGCAGCAGCGGCGAAGCTTTCAGCGATTTCGGGAAAACCCGCCCGCTGGAGCCAATGAACGTCTCCTGTCCCAAGCCGGCGCACCATTCGCGAACTTGCTCCGGCCCGAAAGCGTCGAGGATGGGTTTCAGGCGCTCCTGCGCCGCGCCATACCTCGTGACGAAGGCGGCGGGATTTTCGGAATGGGTGAGATTGAGCCCACCCCGCCCCGCCATCAGAAATTTGCGCGCGGGGCTGGCCATGCGCTCGTAGATCGTGACGGCGAGACCGGCCTCGGCCAGAACCTCCGCCGCCATCAATCCCGCGGGTCCCCCGCCGATCACGGCGGCGCTTTTTTTGGCGTCATTTTTTTCGGTCATGTGCTGCTTTACAGTTTATTGCCGCGTCGTGCTATCACGCCGCATGACAATAAAAATCCGGATCGAGATCGGGGAAGACGCGGGCGGCCAGCGGCTCGACCAGTTTTTGAGCGCGCAACCCGAGCTTGTCGCCGAAAATCTCTCGCGCACGCGCATCCAGGCCTTGATCGAGGCGGGACAGGTGCGCGTCGATGGCGCGCCAGTCAGTCAAACCAAAATCAAGACGCGCCCCGGCCAGAGCGTCGAGATCGACGTGCCCCCGGCCGCGCCCGCGGAACCCGTGGGCGAAAACATCCCCCTTGATATCGTCTACGAGGACGAAAGCCTCGTCATCCTCGACAAGCCCGCGGGCCTTGTGGTGCATCCCGGCGCGGGACACGAGACCGGCACCTTGGTCAACGCCCTGATCGCCCATTGCGGCGACAGCCTTTCCGGCATAGGCGGCGTGAAACGGCCGGGCATCGTGCACCGGCTCGACAAGGACACGTCCGGCCTGCTCGTCGTCGCCAAGACCGACGCGGCGCATCAACGCTTGTCGAAGCTTTTCGCCGATCACGGCCGCACCCTTTCGCTGACACGCGAATATCTGGCGCTGGTCTGGGGCGCCCCGGACCGGGCGCAGGGGACGATCGACGCACCGCTCGGGCGCCACAATATCCAGCGCGAGAAAATGGCGGTGGTCTCAGAGGAGCGCGGCCGCGAGGCGATCACCCATTGGCGGCTGATCGAGAAATTCGGCGCCGACCGCGACAAGAAACCAGTCGCCAGCCTGATCGCCTGCCAGCTGGAGACCGGGCGCACCCACCAGATCCGCGTGCACATGGCCCATATCGGGCATCCCCTGCTGGGGGACTCCGTCTATGGCGGCGGCTTTTTCACCAAGGCCAGGCAATTGCCGGAAGAGGCGCAAACAGCGCTGAAAGTTTTGAGGCGCCAAGCCCTGCACGCCCGCGCACTCGGCTTCGAACATCCCGTGACACACGAAGAAATGCTGTTCGAGAGCGAGCCGCCGGAAGATTTCACATCGCTGGTCAAGGCGCTGCGAAAAAACTGATGCCGCATTCGCGCCATCCCGCCCGCCGTTCGATGAGCGCCACGTCCCGTTAGCGAAATAGACGCCAAAGACGCTTTGCGTTGCTCCTCAAGGAGAAGGGGGTTCGGCGCCATTTGGCAAAAATCCAAGCTTCCTCAGTAAAAAAGGCATCGTCAGCCCCTGCACCACGATGGAAAAAGCGACCACGCCGAAGGTTACACCCACGATCTCATGGCGCAGCGCCAAAGTTGGCGGCAGGGAAAGCGCCAGCGCGAGTCCCAGCGCGCCGCGCAGTCCTCCCCACCACAGGACGTGCTGTTCACGAAGTGAAATCGCCCATCGAGACCGGTGAAAGAGAAAACTGAGCGGGTAAACGACCAACCCCCGGCCAAGAAGCATGAGGGCGACCGAAGCCAGAAGAACCCGCAAGCCGTAGGATTCGAACGGCATGGCGGCGACATCAATGCCAATGAGAAGAAAAACGATCGAATTGGCTAGAAAAGCCGCAAATTCCCAAAAGGAAATCACGAATTCCCTTCCTTTCAAGCTTAGAGCATTCCCCGTTTGTTTTGACTCACATTTTCTGTGGAGTGGGATTCCTTTGGTTTCAAGAATGAGCGATTCTGCGCTTCGCATTGATTTGGGGGCGCAGCATGTCGCGAGGCCATTCCTTCGATCTGCGTAAGCGTGTGATTGCGTTGATTGAGGGAGGCATGTCGCGGCGAGCTGCGGCACGGCAACTGATGGTGTCTGAGTCATCGTCGATAAAATGGTTCAGACGCTTCAAAGACACAGGCAGCTTTGCCGAGAAGCCCGGCAAAAAATTGAGGCCATCGCCACTGGACGCGCATGCGGATTGGCTTTTGGCACTGGTTGCACGCGAGAACGACCTGACGCTGGCCGAGATTGAAGCCCGCCTTTTCGATGAGCTTCAGTTCAAAACCACGGACAGCTCGATTGCGCGGTTCTTTCAACGTCACAAACTCAGTTATAAAAAAAACGCTGCACGCCAGCGAGCAGC
This sequence comes from uncultured Alphaproteobacteria bacterium, assembly GCA_963713695.1. Classification (GTDB taxonomy): domain Bacteria; phylum Pseudomonadota; class Alphaproteobacteria; order Rhizobiales; family Beijerinckiaceae; genus Rhodoblastus. The sequence goes on along the minus strand of CAVQMU010000001.1, from coordinate 272,887 downwards.
ATCGCGAAGACGTGGCGAAGGCGCGCGAAGAATGGAAAAGGGCGCAACCGACGCTTGACCCCAACCGACTGGTTTTCATTGATGAAACCGGCACAAACACGCAAATGACGCGAACGCGCGGACGCTGCCAAAAGGGCAAGCGTCTGATCGATTACGCGCCGCACGGCCATTGGAAAACGACGACGTTCGTCGCCGGGTTGCGCAATAACGCGATCATCGCGCCCTTGGTCGTCGATCGCCCCATGAATGGCGAGATCTTCCAGGCGTGGCTGGAGCAGCACCTTGCGCCAACCTTGGTCCAAGGCGACGTCGTCATCATGGACAACTTGCCGGCCCACAAGGTTGCGGGCGTACGCGCGATCATCGAAAAGACCGGCGCAGGATTGCTGTATCTGCCGCCCTATTCGCCCGATCTCAATCCCATCGAGATGATGTTCGCCAAGCTCAAGGCCCTGCTGCGCAAGGCCAAAGAACGAACCGTCGATAAACTATGGGACCGCATCGGCGTCATACTCGACGAGTTCAGTCCGCCGCAATGCTCAAACTATTTCAGACATGATGGCTATGGTTCAGGTTAACCGGGGAATGCTCTAGATAGCCATTCTCGTTGGCGCCCAGCAAATCGAGGTTACCGATTGTCAGCCCGGCGGTCACGGTCGCCAGCACGCCCGACAATTCAAAGTATTCAGCGGCCAAAAACGATCCGTAAGCGGCGACCGTAGACAACGCCGCCTCTATCAGATGTTCCGATGTGCGTTTGGCGACAAGGATGGCCGCGCCTCCGAAAGCGGCTCCAAATATCACGCCTCCCAACACGATACGCGCCAAGGTCGTGACCGTTTCAATGCCTGATGGCGCGGGACCGGCGGACTGCGCCCACGCCAAGGCCAACACGAAGAAGACCGCTGCCGCGCCGTCATTGAGCAGGCTTTCGCTTTCGACGAGAAGGCACAAGCGCCCCTTGAGCTTGTTGTCCTTGAACATGGCAATGATCGCCACGGGATCGGTTGCTGCGATCAGCACGCCAAACACCAGCGCCGAGGGCGCAGGCCAGTCCAAAAACCAGATCATTCCCCCCGCCACGACGCATGCCGCGATCACGGTTCCGAGCGTCGCAAGAACGGTGATCGGGAAAAAATCGCGTCGTAATTCACGCCATGAGATGGAGATAGCCGCCTCGAACAAGAGGGGCGGCAGGATCAGATCAAAAATGAGGTCATGGGTCAGGTGGGGCCCAAAGCCTGGCTTGGAGAGCGTGAGAACGGCTCCGACGATCACCAGACCAACCGTGTAGGGCAATCTGAACTGTCGCGCGGCAATTGAAACGGTGATCGCAACGGCGAGCAACGCCACGGACTGTCTTAAACTTTCATCCATTTCAGAGGCCGTCCAAAGCTTCGATGCCGAGATCTGTCCTAGAACGAGCAAACTCAGGGGCGCGCCGCCCTGGTGAGCCGACTGACCCAACCAACCGATTTGCGCCACAGCGAAAGCCGTCGGGGCCGCAAGCGATCCCGGCTATGCTGCCGGAAACAGGCGTCCTCTCCCGCCGCCAGGTCGCCTGCCGGCGCCGACATCACCAAGTCAAGCAGATCGTCCATCAACCACGCCAGGATTACCGGCGGACGCAAGGCTTCGCGCAAGCTCGGCACCACCCTCAAAGCGCGTCAAAAATTCAAATCCGGCTTGACCTGAGACACGGTGGATTCGCTCCGCTCGCAAACTTACGCCGCGGCGGTCACGGCCTCGCAGACTTCGTCGACGATCTCTTCGATCAGGCGCCTGTCGTCGCCTTCCGCCATGACGCGGATCACGGGCTCTGTGCCGGAAGGGCGAATCACCAGGCGCCCATCCAGGCCAAGCTTAAGCTTCGCCGCCTCGATCGCCTTGGCGACTTCGATCTTTTCCAGGGGCTTGCCGCCCTTGAAGCGGACGTTTTTCAGGATCTGGGGCAACGGGTCGAAGGTGTGGCACACCTCGCTGACCGGTTTTCCGCGCCGCTTCACGACGGCCATCACCTGCATGGCCGCGACGAGGCCATCGCCGGTGGTGCAATAGTCCGAGAGGATCATGTGTCCGGACTGTTCGCCACCGATGTTGTAGCCGTGCTCGCGCATGTATTCGAGCACATAGCGGTCGCCGACCGGGGTGCGGGCGAGCGACAGGCCGATGGACTGCAGATAGCGCTCAAGGCCGAGGTTGGACATGATCGTCGCGACAATCCCGGGCTGCGACAGTTTCCCGTCCTCCTGCCAGCTTTGCGCCACCACAGCCATCAACTGGTCGCCGTCGACCAGCCGGCCATTTTCATCGACGATGATCACGCGGTCGGCGTCGCCGTCGAGAGCGATGCCGATGTCGGCGCGCAATTCCCGCACCTTTTGCGCCAGCGCCGCCGGCGCGGTCGAGCCGACGTCGCGGTTGATGTTCATGCCGTCAGGCTCGACGCCGAGCGAAAACACTTCCGCGCCCAATTCCCACAGGGCTTCAGGCGCCACCTTGTAGGCCGCGCCATTGGCGCAGTCGATGACCACGCGCATGCCCTCGAAGGACATGTTTCGCGGCAGGGTGTGCTTGGCGAATTCGACATAGCGCGCGCGCACGTCGTCGACACGGCGGGCGCGGCCGAGGCTCGAGGAACGCGCGAGCTTTGCGCCAAGGTCCGATTCCATCAGCACCTCGATCTGGCGCTCGACCTCGTCGGAAAGCTTGTAGCCTTGCGGCCCGAACAGCTTGATTCCATTGTCCTCGAACAGGTTATGCGAGGCGGAGATCATTACGCCGAGATCGGCCCGCATCGAGCGCGTCAGCATGGCCACCGCCGGGGTGGGCATGGGACCGAGCACCAGCACGTCCATTCCGACGGAGGTGAAGCCCGCGACCAGCGCGTTTTCGATCATGTAGCCGGAGAGGCGCGTATCCTTGCCGATCACGACGCGGTGGCGATAATCGCCGTTCTGAAACACGAGGCCGGCCGCCTGGCCGACCCTCAGCGCCAGGTCCGGCGTGATCACCTTGTTGGCCAAACCGCGGATGCCGTCGGTGCCAAAGAATTTGCGACTCATCGAAAAGCTCTCTCATTCATGCGTCGGGACAGCGCGCCCGAAATCTTCACCCGGACTATAGCCGATTTCCCTCGGCGTTCCCGTCACAAAACATGAACGAGTTTAACAAAGGCTCGAAGAAAAAGGCGGCCCCGATGGAGCCGCCTCATATTCGAAAGACCTCGCGCAATGTCCGAAAAGCGGATGCGAGCCCCCTTCAGCCTTGCGGCGCCGGCGTCAGCCCGGGATCGGCGTCCGGCGGCGTCCAGGTTGGCTTGCCGGCGGCGGGAACCGGCGAGCGGCGCGGGCTCGAGGGCGCATCGTCCCCCGTTTCGCGCACCGGCTCGACGCCCTTGAGCAGGCCCATGATCTCGTCGCCGCTCAGGGTCTCGTATTCGAGCAGGCCCTTGGCGAGGGTTTCGAGGTCCTGCCGCTTTTCAGTGATGATGCGGCGCGCCTCGGACAGGCCGAGCTCCACGAGACGCCGCACTTCGTTGTCGATGATCTGCGACGTCGATTCGGAAATATTCTGCTGGCGACCCATCGAATAGCCCAGGAAGACCTCTTCCTGGTTCTCGCCGTAAGTGACCGTGCCGAGCTGGTCGGAAAAGCCCCAGCGGGTGACCATGGCGCGGGCGAGCTTCGTCGCCTGCTCGATGTCGCTCTGGGCGCCCGAGGTGACCTTGTCCTTGCCGAAGATGATTTCCTCGGACACGCGGCCGCCCATCAACACCGCGAGCCGCGACGTCATCTGTTCGTAGCTCATCGAGAGCTTGTCGCGTTCGGGCAATTGCATGACCATGCCCAGAGCGCGGCCGCGGGGAATGATCGTCGCCTTGTGCACGGGATCGGTCGCGGGGACGTTCAGCGCGACAATGGCGTGGCCGCCTTCGTGATAGGCGGTGAGCAGCTTTTCCTGCTCGGTCATGACCATGCTGCGGCGCTCCGCGCCCATCATGATCTTGTCCTTGGCGTCCTCGAATTCGTCGCGGGTCACGACGCGCTTGCCGCGCCGCGCCGCCATCAGCGCCGCCTCGTTGACGAGGTTCATCAGATCGGCGCCGGAAAAGCCCGGCGTGCCGCGCGCGACCACCTTGAGATCGACGTCCGGCGACAGCGGCACCTTGCGCGCATGCACCTTCAAAATCTTCTCGCGGCCGATGACGTCTGGATTGGGGACGACGATCTGGCGGTCGAACCGGCCGGGGCGCAGCAGCGCGGGGTCGAGCACGTCAGGACGGTTGGTCGCGGCGATGAGGATAATGCCCTCGTTGGCTTCGAAGCCATCCATCTCGACCAGCAACTGGTTCAGCGTCTGCTCGCGCTCGTCGTTGCCGCCGCCGAGTCCCGCGCCGCGATGGCGGCCGACCGCGTCGATTTCGTCGATGAAAATGATGCAGGGCGCGTTTTTCTTGGCCTGTTCGAACATGTCGCGAACACGGCTCGCGCCGACGCCGACAAACATTTCGACGAAATCCGAACCGGAAATGGTGAAGAAGGGCACGTTGGCCTCACCCGCAATGGCGCGAGCAAGCAGCGTCTTGCCGGTGCCGGGCGGTCCGACCAACAGCACGCCGCGCGGGATTCGGCCTCCCAAACGCTGGAACTTCTGCGGATCGCGCAAAAATTCGACGATTTCCTGCAAATCTTCCTTGGCCTCGTCGACGCCGGCCACGTCCTCGAAGGTCACGCGGCCATGCGCCTCGGTGAGCAGCTTGGCCTTGCTCTTGCCGAAGCCCATGGCCTTGCCGCCGGCGCCTTGCATCTGCCGGGAGAGAAAGATCCACATGCCGATGAAGGCGATCAGCGGCAGGCCGTTGACGAGCAGCGTCACCAGCCAGTTGTTGCCGTCCGACGGGGGGCGCGCGGTGATTTGCACATTCTTCTTGTAGAGCGTGCCCACCAGGTTGGGGTCGTTGGGGGCGTAGGTCGAGAACGCCTTTCCGTCGTTGAAATGGCCGGTGATTTCCGACCCGGCGATCGTTACTTCCTTGATGTGGTTCTGGTCAGCCTCGGTCAGCAGCTGGCTGAAATTGATTTCCGTCGTCGGCGCGCGTTCGCCCGGCTTCTGGAACAGCACGACCAGCGCCACCACCAGGAGAACGATGATGACCCAGAGGGCGAAATTACGAAAATTAGGATTCATCTCTTGTCCTGCGAAACCTTTCCGGTCGATGAGCGCGCGCCGGTCGCCAGCCTGTTGCCGAATTAAAGTCTGTTGTCGTAGATCCAGTGTAATGTAGGCGTCGGTATAGACCTTGCCAAGTGAAGCGGCCCTTAATGATTTACGGCCCCGCTTTCCTCCCGCGCTGGCGCTGGCTTTCCAGGCGGATGGCCAGCGTTCCGTCAGCCATGAGCGTCGCCGCACAGCCGCCGAGCGTAAATCGAACGGATTTACGGCTCCGCAAGGCCTCGGCCAGCTTTTTCGCCAGAGATTCCAATCGGTCGAGCCGCTGCGGAGCCCCGCCCGCGACCCGCGCAAGCGCCCGCGACAAAAAACGTTCGAAAACAGCGAGCGGCGCGTCTTCTATCCCACGGAGATGGTAATCATCGCCATCGGGCGAGATTGCGGCGCGAACAAGACATTGTTCCGCCGCCCATTCCAGCGCTTCATCAGCTTTTCTGGCGCGCTCCGAGAGTTTCTGCGCCATTTCCCGGGAAAAGCCCAGCGACTGCAGCGCCCCGGCCGCGGCCCGCAGCCGCGTGCGGGCAAAAGCGGGATTGGAATTGGAGGGATCGTCGAGAAATTCGCGCCCTTCGACTTGGCAGAAAGCGACTAGCGCCTGCTTGGGCAAGCGAAGGAACGGCCGGACCAGGCTTCCCCGCGGGAATCGCTGCACCCGCGCCATGCCGGCGAGCCCGGCGACGCCGCTGCCCCTCGCCAGGCGAAAAACCACGGTCTCCCATTGATCGTCGGCGTGATGCGCCGTCAGCACCGCCTCCGCGCCAACTTTCTTCGCGTGGGCGAAGAGCAGCGCATAGCGCGCGTCCCGCGCCCGTTCCTGGATGTTTTTCAGTGGCTTTTCACCGCGCCAGGGCAGGATCCCATGGCTGAGGCCGAGTTCGCGCGCCCATGCCCCGACCTGCTCGGCTTCTCGATCTGAGCCCTCGCGCAAGCCATGATCGACGGTGGCGACAAAAAGCGGGATTTTTTTCGGCGCCTGATCGCGCCAGCGCGCCGCAAGCCCCATCAGGGCCACAGAATCCGGCCCGCCGGACACGGCCAGCAAAAGGGCGGAATAATCTTCGCAGCCCGCAAACAGGAGGGCCGGATCGAGTTGCTCGGGCAAGCCGCTCAACAGGACGCCTTCTTGGCCTCCCGCGCCGCAGCCGTCTTTTCGGCCGCCGAGGCATTGGGGTATTTGCGCGGCAGCTCCGAGAAGAAGGCGCAGGCCTGTTCCTTGGCGCCAAGCGCGCTGAGGGACACGCCGAGCTTGATCATGGCGTCGGGCGCCACCGAGCTTTTCGAATAATCCGTGGCGATCTTGAGGAATTGCTCGGCCGCTTCGCGATGGCGGTTCTGGTAATAGTAGCTTTCGCCGAGATGATAGATCGCCGGGGCGATCAGGCGGCTGCGGCCGTTTTTCTGCACGAAGGCGGAAAAGGCCTGCTGCGCCGCGTCGTAATGCTGCGACTTGAGCTGTTCCGTCGCCGCCTCATAATCCGCCTTGACCGGATCGATCGGCGTCGCCGCGGCGGCGGGCTCGAAACTCGCGACCGGACTTGAAACCGCACTTGCGGCGGGACTGGCCGCGACCGCACCCTGATCGCGCAGTCCGGGAGGCGAAAGATCGAGCGGGCCATTGGGATCGCGGCCCTGGCCCGGCAGCCGCTCGACCGGCCGGCTGGCCGATTCGGGCGAACCGAGCGCTTGCGGCGAGCCCGGCGCGGCGGGCTGGACCGCGGGATCGAAGGCGTCATGGCGTCGGCCGTCGACGCCGACAGGCGCAACCGCTGGCGCAGCGGCGGGCGGAAGCTGCGCGGCCTGCTGCGGCGCGCCGACCGGAGGCTCGATCTCGGGCGCGTCGGTGCGCTTTTGCGGCGCCGGACGGGGTCCGCCGCGGCCGGCGCCCTCCTGGAAGCGGGCGTCCACATCCATCTGGAACTTGCGCATCTGGTCTTCCAGACGCTTGATCTGGAACTGCAATTGCTCGACCTGGCCGTTGAGCGAGCGGACCTGGCTTTCCAAACGGTCGACGCGCACCAGATTATTGGCTTCGTCGCTGCGCGGGGCCTGATCCTCGACATCGGCGGGCGGCCGGTTGAAAATCTGCGCGCGGGCCGCAGGCGCGGCAAAAACCAGCGCTGAAAGTGCGGCGGCGAGCAGAATGCCTTTTTGCAATCTTCCGGACTTGTTTTCGTCCGGCGAACGATCAGCCATGCCTTCCCCAGCCTCCGTGAATCACCTTGATCTCTAGCACATCTGGCGCCGCGATAAGCTCAAAAAGTGGCGCTTGCGCGACAAAGCCAGCCCAAAACGAAAAAACTCCGGCGCTGAGGACGCCGGAGCCTGGAAGCGTTGAACCGGAGACGGTCCGCTCAGCTCTGGCCGCCCTTGAGCACCGTGACGGCGCGGCGGTTCTGCGACCAGCAGGAAATGTCGTCGCAAACCGCGACCGGGCGTTCCTTGCCGTAGGAAATCGTCTTGATGCGCGAAGCGGCGACGCCGCGGGCGATCAGATAGTTCTTGGTGGACTCGGCGCGACGGGCGCCCAGCGCGAAATTATATTCGCGGGTGCCGCGCTCGTCGGCATGGCCTTCGACCGTGAAAGCGTAATTGCCGTAGCGATTGAGCCATTGCGCCTGCTTGTCCAGCGTCTGCTGGGCAGTCGAGCTCAATTCGGTCGAATCGCTGTCGAAGAACACGCGGTCGCCGACATTGACCACGAAATCCTGCTGCGAGCCGGGGGTCGCCGCGCCGGCGCCGCGTCCGTCGAGGCCAGCCATATCGGCGGGGTTCTTGGCGCAGGCGCCCAGAGCCAGCGCCGCAACGATCGCGGCGGCGAATTTCAGTCCATGCATCGAGCCAAAAATTTTCATCCGGAGCGCTCCTTACAACCGACGGCCGGTGTTCCCCGTCAGTCCTAGCCTGCGATTATTAAGCGAAGGTTTTCGTAACCTTGACGAACCCTTGAAAAATCAGGTCGCCTTGCAGCGATTGGCGGCATGGTTAACAGAGGGTTCATGGCCAGAATGCGGCAAAAGTCACGATTCCGTGATTATTACGCACACTGTCGCATAAAAGCCGCAGCCCAGGAATCGGGCTGAAACATCAGCGTAATAGCGGACTCCAGGACGGATCGGAGCTGAAAGAAGGGGTCGGCACCGGAAATTCGCCACGGCCGAAGACGTCGATCATGAAGATTTTCGACCCGCCGGCGCCGTTGCGGAAGAACATCACATAGAGGCCGTTGGGCGCCCAGGTCGGGCCTTCATTATGGTAGCCTTCGGTCAGGATGCGTTCGCCGGAGCCATCCGGCTTCATCACGCCGATGGCGAAATTGCCGCCGCCCTGTTTGGTGAAGGCGATGTAATCGCCCTTGGGCGACCAGACCGGCGTCGAATAGCGCCCGTCGCCGAAGGAAATGCGGTTGGCGCCGCCGCCGCCGGCGCTCATCACATAAATCTGCTGCGTGCCGCCGCGATCCGATTCAAAGCAGATGCGGGCGCCATCCGGCGAATAGCAGGGCGACGTGTCGATCGCCGTGGAATCGCTGAGCCGCGTCGTCGTGCGCGAGCGCAGGTCCATCGAATAGAGATTGGCCGCGCCGTTCTGCTCGAGCGACATGACCACGCGCTGGCCGTCGGGCGAAAAGCGTGGCGAAAAGGTCATGCCCGGGAAATTGCCGACGGTTTCGCGCTGGCCCGTGTCAATGTTGAGCAGCAGCACCTTCGGATCCTCGGAACCGAAAGCCATGTAGGTCAATTCCTGCGAATTGGGCGAGAAGCGCGGGGTCACCACGAGATCGTCGCCATGGGTGAGATAGCGCACGTTGGCGCCGTCCTGGTCCATGATCGCCAGACGCTTCCTGCGGTTTTCGCGCGGGCCCGTCTCGTCGACGAAGGCGACACGGGTGTCGTACCAGCCCTTTTCGCCGGTGACCTTGGAGAAGATGGCGTCGGAGACGATATGCGCGACGCGCCTGGAATTGTTGGGGTCGGTGACATATTGCTGGCCCGCCGCCTGCGCGCCCGAGGTCGCGTCCCACAGCCGGAATTCGGTCTTCATGCGGCCATCGCCGCCGCGGCCCGAACGTCCGGTGACGACATATTGCGCATTGATGGCGCGAAAGGGCGCCATGTCCGGCGCCGCGTCCGGGCTCGCGCCGCCGCCGACGCTCGAGGCGTCGAGCGGATTGATGAAGGTCGAGCGCTTGAAATTATTGATGACGATCGAGGTCAGCGCCGGGCCGCCGTCGCCGGCGAAGGGGGTCACCGCAACGTTGATCGGCTGGAAATTGCCGCCGCCATGCACGTCGAGCGTGCGCTGGCTGAAGGCGGAGCGGCCAAGCAGCGGGGCCATGGCGAGGCCGCCGATGAAGGCTGCGGCGGAGCGGCGGGTGGGGGTGAAAGTCATGCGGGCTTTCCTGGAGGTTCTCAGAGCGAAAGGTGCGCGAAGGGCGGCGGAGCCGGAATTGGGGATCAGTTCATGTCTTCGGGATTGAAGCCGACGACCCAATCCTTCCATTGTTCGTAGTAGGGCTGGAACTGCGCCGGAATTTTCAGCGGATTGCAGCGCCTGACCGCGCGCAGCGCGCTGTCGGCTAGCGACCGCGAGGCGGAATCGGACGGGGGATTGGTCAGCGAAGGCTCGCCGGAGAGCGAGCCGTCCGGGCGGTAGGAGACGCGGATGCGCGGAACGTATTTGGGGCCGTTGGACAAGCCGAGATAGGTCCAGCACTGCTTGTACTGATCCTGCAGCAACCCGTTGAGCGCATCCGAAAGGGACGGCGACATGCGCGCCGCCGAGGCGTGCGGCGCGCCGATCGACGCCACCTTGTTGAGCTCGCGCCCTGACGAACCGCGCGACTGCGGCGCATCGTGACTCAGAAGCCTTGAGATGTCAGCGAGATTGGGCGAGGGACGCTCATTGCTCTCCTGGCCGGATTTCGGCTTGGGCGCGGGCTTGTCATGCGTCTGGCTCAAGAGCTTGGCGACTTCGTCGAGTTTCGGCGGCTTGGGCTCAGGCCTTTTCGGCGGGGTCGGCGGCGTCGGCGGCAGCTCCACCTTCTTTTCCGGCGGCTTCGGCTTCGGCGGCGGCTTGACCACCTCGGCGTCGTCCTTTTCCGGCTCCTCTTCCTGCGGCGGCGCCTTGGCGACGGGCGGCGGCGTCACGGGACGCGGCGGCGGTGTCGGCGGCGTCGGCGTTGGCGGCTTGTCCTCGGCCTCGCTCGGATCGGGCAGTCGCTTGAGCGGCGATGGCGGGGTGGGAACGTCGCGCTTGGCTTCGGGCGTCGGCGGCGTCGGCTTCGACTCCTCCTGCTCGGCGACGCGATCCACTTTCAGCTTGCTGTTCTGTTCCTTGCCGGACTTTTCGCCCTTCATGATCTGGCTGAACTGGGCGTCGGTGATGGTCTCGACCGGAACGGCCTCCTGGGCGTCGTCGAATTTCGGATCGCGCGAAAAATTGACGAGCAGAAACGCCAGCAGCCCGAAATGGACCGCCGCCGAAAACACGATGCCCGGCTCGGAACGCGTCAGTTTCACCGCCTCATCCGCCTGATTTCTTCATCTTCGCTTTTCAGCCCTATTTCTTCTGCTGGTCTGTCACGAGCGCGACCTTCTTGAACCCGGCCGACGTCAGGTCCGACATGACCTCGGCGACGCGACCGTAATTGACCGTCTTGGAGGCGCGCACGTAAACGCGGTCGTCGACGCCGTCCTTGGCTTGCGCCTTCACGCCGTCGACGAGCGTGGAAATGTCGATCTTCTGGTCCATCAGGAAGACATCGCCATGCTCGTCGATAGCGACGGAGATCGGCTTCTTGTCGATGTTGAGTTCGCCCGCCTTGGTCGCCGGCAAGTCGATCGGCACGCCGGACGAAAGCAGGGGCGCCGCGACCATGAAGATGATCAGCAGCACCAGCATCACGTCGATGAAGGGCGTCATGTTGATGTCGGCCATGGCGCCGTAGCGCGGCACGCCGCGCCGCCGCCTGCCGCCTTTACCCGCGGATACGGACATTCCCATATCGCTTGCTCCTTAAGCCGCATTCGGACGCGAACCCGCGTGCTGGTCGATCTGACGCGACAGGATGGCGGAAAATTCGTCGGCGAAGGCTTCCATCTTGGCCTGGGTCTTGGCGACGTCGCCGGAAAGCTTGTTGTAGGCGATCAGCGCGGGAATGGCCGCGAAAAGGCCGATGGCCGTGGCGAACAGCGCTTCGGCGATGCCGGGCGCGACGACCGCGAGCGAAGTGTTTTTCGAGGCGGCGATGCCGCGAAAGGCGGTCATGATGCCCCAGACCGTGCCGAAGAGGCCGACGAAGGGACCGGCGGAGGCGACAGTTGCGAGCACGAGCAGATTGGCTTCGAGCTTTTCGACCTCGCGGGCGATGGAGACGTCGAGCACTTTTTCGATGCGCGATTGCAGGCCGACGAAGGACGCCGCGGCGTTCTGGAAAGAGCGCTTCCACTCGCGCATGGCCGCGACAAACAGCGAGGCGGTGGCGGTGGTCGGGCGCGCGGCGAGCGATTGGTAAAGGTCTTCGAGCGAATTGCCGGACCAGAACACGCCCTCGAATTCCTCGATGGCGTTGCGGGCGCGGCTGATGAGGATGGTCTTGTTGATGATGATCGCCCAGCACCAGACGGAAGCCGATAACAGGCCGAGCATCACCAGCTTGACGACAATACTGGCGCTCCAGAACATGGCGAAGATGGAGCCTTCGGTCGCGGCGGCGGGTAAATCGACGGGCATCTGTGTTTCCTTGCAATCCTGCAGCGCGGCGGTAGTCCCGCCACGCGCGCGGCTTGTGCCGTGCAATTCGGTCATTTCTGCGGCCTGACGCGCATATTGCCGGCCAGGGACGCGGATCGCCCCCAGTTAAGACCTTTTCGTGGTTAACGGACGGTTACGAAGCCGCTTTTTCCGCGATTTCGGACAATTTTTCGCGCAACGCTTTCGGCAGCCGGCATGGCCTCCCCTTCGAGAGGGCGGCGATGAAAACGCGGGCGGTGAACAGGATCTCCGCATCGCGCCGGACGATCTGGTCGAGCTCGAGCACCGCCGCGCCGATTTTCACCGCTTTGGTCTCGACAATGAGGAGATCGTCCATGCGCGCCGGCCGCAAAAACACGATATTCATCCGCGCCACGACAAAGAAGAGTGCGTCACCCGCGTGGATCTCCTGCTGATGCAGGTCTTTTTCCCGCAGCATTTCGGTGCGGGCGCGCTCGATGAAGCGCAGGTAATTGGCGTGATAGACGATGCCGGAAAAATCCGTGTCCTCGTAATAGACGCGAATGGGGAAGAGGTGTCGTCCCCCGCCGAAGGCGCCAATCGCGGGCGTCACTGTCTCCGCACGCTCACGCATCGTCGTCGCCAAACAGCCCGCCCTGCGCGGCTTGCGCCGGAACCGCCAAGCCGAGATGCCGGAACGCCTGGGGCGTCAGCACGCGGCCACGCGGGGTGCGATTGAGAAAACCCTGTTGCAGAAGATACGGCTCGATGATGTCCTCGATGGCGTCGCGCGGCTCGCTCAGCGCCGCGGCGATGGTCTCGATTCCCACCGGGCCCCCGCCGAAATTGATCGCGACCATGTCGAGATAGCGCCGGTCCATCTGGTCGAGGCCGATCGAATCGACATCGAGCAATTTGAGCGCCTTGTCAGCGACCCCGCGCGTGACCATGGCGTCGCCGTCGACCAGCGCGAAGTCGCGAACCCGGCGCAAGAGGCGTCCCGCAATGCGCGGTGTGCCGCGCGAGCGCTTTGCGATCTCCTGCGCGCCGTCCTCGCTCATCGGGCAATTCATGACGCGGGCGCCGCGCGCGACAATGCTCTGCAATTCCTCGACCGTATAGAAATTCATGCGGATGGGGATGCCGAAGCGGTCGCGCAGCGGCGTGGTCAGAAGCCCGGCGCGGGTGGTGGCGCCGACCAGCGTGAATTTCGCCAGATCGATCTTCACCGAGCGCGCGGCGGGCCCCTCGCCGATGATCAGGTCGAGCTGGAAATCCTCCATCGCCGGATAAAGGATTTCCTCGACCGCCGGGCTGAGGCGATGGATTTCATCGATGAACAGCACGTCGCGCTCTTCGAGATTGGTGAGTTGCGCCGCGAGATCGCCGGCCTTGGCGATGACCGGGCCAGAAGTGGAGCGGAAGTTGACCCCCAATTCGCGCGCGACAATCTGCGCCAGTGTCGTCTTGCCGAGGCCGGGCGGCCCGACGAACAGCACATGGTCGAGCGCATCCTTCCGCGCCTTGGCCGCCTCGATGAAGACTTTCAGATTTTTCCGCGCCGCTTCCTGTCCCGTGAAATCGAGAAGCGTCATCGGACGGATCGACGCCTCGAGATCGTCCTCGCGCTTTTGCGGCGCAATCATGCGCGGTGTGGGAGTCATGGGTCGCCCCTTCCGCCGCGCGCGACAATTCCTCGGTCATTGCGAGCGGAGCGAAGCAGTCCTGACGGAACTTGCGGCCTCTGGATTGCCGCGTCGCTTCGCTTCTCGCAATGACGGCGTTGGCGAATTTCCAAGACCCGGCTCATATCGTCGCCAACTCCTTCAGCCCGCGCCTGATCAGCGCGCTGGTCTCGGCGCCATCGCCCAGCGCCTTGAGGCTCGCCGCGATCGCGGTCGCGGCCTGCGGGCGGCCGTAGCCGAGATTGACCAAAGCGGAAATGGCCTCCTGCGCGGCCGACGAGCCTGCCGGAGCATCGCCCGCCAGCGTCATCGCCTGGGCGTCGACCGTGCCGAAGGCGCCCGCCTTGTCCTTGAGCTCCGCGACGATGCGCGCCGCGAGCTTCGGGCCGACGCCCGGCGCACGCGACACGGAGGCCTTGTCCTGCAAGGCGATCACGGACGTCAGCTCATCCGGCGAGAGGATGGAAAGTATGGCCAGCGCCACTTTCGCGCCCACGCCCTGCACGCTCTGCAACAAGCGAAACCAGTCGCGTTCGGACTCAGAGAGAAAGCCAAAGAGACGGATGGCGTCTTCGCGCACCTGCGTCTCGATGGCCAGAGCCGCCGCCTCGCCGACGCGCGGCAGCCGCTGCAAGGTGCGCGTGGAACAGGCGACGACATAACCCACGCCATGCACGTCGAGGATGAGGTGATCCTCGTGCAGGCTGTCCACCACGCCCTTGAGTTTGCCGATCATTGCTATTCCGCGCCCGATTTGCCCGCGGCGAGTTTAGCGGAATTTGCGCCGGAGGCGAACAAAAGCGGAATTGTCATTTCGCCGCCAGCATCGCCGCCCGCGCTCTGGCGCCCCTGTGCTGGGCGTGGCAGATGGCGACGGCCAGCGCGTCGGCGGCGTCGGCGGTCAAGGCCTCGCTGCGCGGCAGCAGTACTTTCACCATCATGGAAACCTGGCCTTTTTCGGCGTGTCCCGCGCCGACGACCGTCTTTTTCACCAGATTGGCGGCGTATTCCGCGACTTCGAGCCCCGCGAGGGCCGGGACCACCAGGGCGATGGCGCGGGCATGGCCGAGCTTCAGCGCCGATTGCGGATCGCGATTGACGAACGTCTCCTCGACTGCCGCCTCGTCGGGCTCGTGCGCGGCGATGACGGCCGCGAGACCTTCATGCAGCAGCCGCAGCCTCTCGGCGAGGCTCACGCCGGTCTCGGTGTGAATGGCGCCGCAGGCGACGAAGGCGAGGCGCGATCCCTCGGTCTCGATCACGCCCCAGCCCGTATGGCGCAGGCCGGGGTCGATCCCGAGGATGCGAACCCCGGCCATCGCCTATTCCTTGGTCTTGAGGTCTTTGAGCTTGGAAAAGACGGAATCGACGTCGATCGGCTCCTCTTCCTCTTCGGCCTGGGGCTTTTTCGCCGTTCCGAACACTTCCTCATGCGAGGTCGGCTCGTAATAATAGGGCTGCGTCGTCTCATCCGCGGAGATCAGCGTGGGGCTCGTATCCTCGACGACGGCCGGGCGATCCTTGGCCGAACGCTGCACTTCGAAATCGAGGTCGATCTGCGAGCAAAGGCCGAGCGTCACCGGGTCCATCGGGCTCAGCGCCGCCGAATTCCAGTGGGTGCGGTCGCGGATGGCGGAGATCGTGGTCTTGGTGGTGCCGGCGAGGCGCATGATCTGCGCGTCCTTCAGCTCCGGGTGATTGCGCACCAGCCACAGAATGGCGTTGGGACGGTCCTGGCGGCGCGACAGGGGCGTGTAGCGCGGGCCGCGATGGCGCTTGGGCTCGGGCAGCCGGACTTTCGAGACGGCAAGCTTGAGCTGATATTCGGAATTCTTCTCGCCCTTCTCGATCTCCTCGCGGGTGAGCTGTCCCGACGTGATCGGGTCATGGCCGCGGATGCCGGCCCCGACCTCGCCGTCGGCGATGCCCTTGACTTCGAGAGGATGCAATTTGCAGAATTCCGCGATCTGATCGAAAGTCAGCGAGGTATTTTCCACCAGCCATATGGCGGTGGCCTTGGGCATGAGCGGGGCGTTGCTCATCGTTCTCTCCTCGAATCTCTTCTCTTCGCCGTCGGACGCGCGTCAGCACGCTCCGGCCCGGCCGAGGCTCAGCCTCAAATTTCCATTCATGACGGGAATGGGCTGAATATAGATTGGAGCATATAAAAAGGCAATTTTTTTGATGCCGTGCTTGAAAATGAGCTGTCTTGACGGGCGCGAAAGGGGATGCAGTCGATGAGCAGGGACGAAGACGAATTTTTCGCGGCAAAAAAACCTGTGACGAGCCAACACGTCCTGGGCGAGCCGCTCGACACGCTTTCGGTCGACGAACTCGCGGCGCGGATCGAGCTGCTGCGCACCGAGATCGAGCGCCTGGAGCTCGCAAGGTCGAAAAAGGACGCCTCCCGGACCGCCGCCGCCTCCTTCTTCAAAACATGACGCAAGGTCATGATTACAAAGCGGTTTGCAGGGCTGGCGTTTACCTTAACCGCAATTTGGCTTTTCGCGGGTTAATGGGGGGCGCTTCCGCTCTGGCGCATTGGCCAGAAAAACTTTGCACGAGCCGCCGCAAAGCGGCGTTTTTCAAGCTGGACCAGGGCGCGAGAACGCCGCCCCGGCGCAATTAACGTTAAATAAGATTAAACGAGCGCCAAAGCGCGTTTGACGTTATGTTTGAAGGGTGGCGCGGCACAGTCAATCGCTCGCGTTGCTTGGTCGGTATTGTTCGGGTGGCGCATGGCTCAATTGGTGAATTACGAGGGGCAGGCGCCCGTTTCCTTCGCGGAGCGCCTCGCGGCGTCGGAAGCGTTCAAGTCCATGTTCCGGGAAGGCATGTCGCTTGTCGAGCAGGCCGCCTCCTACCTCGACGGGCCCGGGCGCGACGAGGCGAAAGCGCTCGCGCGCAATGAATCCCTGGCCTATGCCGCCGAAAGCATGCGCCTGACGACACGGCTGATGCAGCTTGCCTCCTGGCTTCTTCTGCAGCGGGCGGTCAACGAGGGCGAGCTTTCGCTCGACCAGGCCGCCAGCGAGAAACGCAAGGTCAAGCTGTCCTACCAGGATAGCGCGGCATCGCCGGAGGCCTTCGCCAGGCTGCCCGAGCGCCTGCGCGATCTCGTCATCGAATCCATGCGGCTGCAGGCGCGCATCATCCATCTCGACCAACTGCTTTATCTTGACCCCGATGCGCCGCTGGCCGCGCCGTCGCCGAGCCCTGTCGAGGCGCAGCTCTCCCGCCTGCGCGCCGCTTTCGGCGGAGAGACGTCGGCGTAACCTGCAATTAAGTTCGAGGCCCTAATCTGCGCCGGATTTCCTGGGTAGATGGCAATTCCGTCATTTGGCCATCAACCCGGGATTCCTCTCTAGGCGCGAGGACTGGGACGAAATGGCCGAACCTGTCGGCGTTGCGATAATCGGATGCGGCTATATTGCGGATTCCTATCGCTTTTGCCTGCCCATGCACGAAAGCGTCCTCCGCCTGACGGGCGTCTACGATCGCAATCCCCAACGTCTCGCCGCCTATCATAAATTCTGGGGCGATCGGACCTATGCCTCGCTCGACGAGGCGCTCGCCGATCCCGCGGTGAAAATTCTGATCAACACCACCGATCCGGAAAATCACGCGCCGGTCACGCGCGCGGCGCTGGGCGCCGGAAAACATGTTTATTCGGAAAAACCGCTGGCCATGTCGCGCGCCGAAGCGGTCGAACTGCGCGACCTCGCGGCCGAAAAAAACCTGCGCCTGGCCGCGGCGCCCTGCAATATTCTCGGCGAAAGCGCGCAGACGCTTTGGGCCGCCGTGCGCGCCAAAAAAATCGGAGCGCCGCGCCTCGTCTACGCCGAACTCGACGACGGCATGATCCACAAGACCGATTATCGCAACTGGATCAGTCGAAGCGGCCGTCCCTGGCCGGCGCGCGGCGAATTCGAGGTCGGCTGCACCTACGAACATGCCGGCTACGTTCTGACCGTGCTTTGCGCGATGTTCGGGCCGGTCAGGCGGGTTTGTTCCTTTTCCGCCCTGATCGTCGCCGACAAGAAAACGGATCCGCCCCTGCCGCATCCCGCGCCCGATTTTTCCTGCGGCCTGCTGGAGTTTGACGGCGGCGTGGTGGCCCGGATCACCAATTCCATCGTGGCGCCATATGACCACAGGCTGCGGATCATTGGCGAGGAGGGCGCGCTTGAAATCAGCGAGCCCTGGAATTACGCCGCTCCGGTCAAATTTTCGCCGGTCTCGCAGGGGCGGATCGCCCGCTTTCTCGAACGCCGCTTTGGCGGCATCCGCAGCGGGAAATCCTTGCCGATGGCGCGCAAGCCGGCGATGCGCGGCGGAAGAGGCCGCCCGACCATGGACTTTCCGCGGGGCGTGGTGGAGCTTGCCGCCTCGATCGCGGAAAACAGACCCTGCCGGCTGGACGCCGATTTCGCAGTCCATATCGCCGAAGTGACCGAAATGCTGCAGCACCCCGAACGATTCCCCCGCCCGGCGCCGGTCGAGTCGACCTTTCTCCCGATTGCGCCAATGGAGTGGGCCCTATGAGCCAACAAGGGCAGTCGCTCGACGCGAGCATCATCACCCTCTCCTTCAGCCGCGATTTCGACTGCTGCCGGATGCTCTGCGACAGCATCGACCGTTTTGCGCCCGCCGCCATCAACCATCGACTTTTTGTTCCGACCCCCGACTTGCCGCTCTTCTCGGCCTTGGCCAATGACCGGCGCAGCATCGGCCTGGAGTTCGATCTGATGCCGCGATGGTTGTGGAAACTGCCCATGCCCAACCCGCGCCTGCGCAATTTTCTGCGCCTGCCGCGCCGCAATATTTACCTGTCGACTTGCAGCCTGCCGGTGCGCGGCTGGATTGCCCAGCAGATCATGAAAATATCGGCCGCCGCCAACAGTCCGACCGAAATCATCGTCCATGTCGACAGCGACGGCGTGTTCATTCGGCCGCTGACCGCGGACATGCTGGCGCGGCCAGACGGAAAAGTGCGCTTTTATCGCCATCCGCAAAAATCCGACCTGCCGACCCACCAGCTTTGGCGCGAAACGGCATGCCGCCTGCTCGGCTTGAAATTGAATTCCGTCGACGCCGGCGATTACATCGACATTTGCGTCGTCTGGCGCCGTTCCGTCGTCCGCCGGATGATCGCGCGCCTCGAGGAGGTTGGCGGCGCCGACTGGCGCAAGATTCTGGCGCGCACGCCGAATTTTTCCGAATACACGCTCTACGGCCTGTTCGTCGAATCGCTCGGGATCGAAACGGCCGGCCATTTCCGGGCGGACAAATCGCAGGTCCACGGCATCTGGACGGTCGAGGAAGAACCTGCTTGTCCCGAAGACGAGACAAAATTTGTCGAGGCCCTGCAACCGCATCACATCGCCTGCCTGATCCAGTCGACCATGACGATGAGTTTTGGCGCAAGGCGCAGCTTGCTCGAACGCGTGACCGCGGAGGCGGCGAAACAGGATGACAGGACGCATTCCTCGCCCGCTCCGGACGCAGATCGTGGCGTCCGCGCCAAGGCCTCCTGAGGCTTAACGCAATAAAGTTAAACCTGAGGCGCCGAGCTCTGCAACAGCGAAATGACATTCATCTGCAAGCTGTTGAAATCATGTTGCATCGTCTTGCGATGCTGGATACGGAACCTTGTCATCCCGCTTTTGATGCGCAAAATCGATGCAAATAAATAAATGATTAACGAACAAATACCAGACTGAGTTTTGAAACAACGTTGACCCTGCGCCTTGCGCCACCCGATAATGAAGCTTGTCGGTTTGAGCAACGGTTCGATGGCGCGTAAAAAACTTCTCTTCATCATCGACCGGGCGCCGCTGCCAATCAACAGCGGGCAAAACGTCCGGATCAGGGGATTGACCGCCGCTTGCCGGCGCATCGCCGATGTCACCTTGATCGCGCCAAGGCCGGCCTCCGCAGATGATTGCCGCCAGGTCGAAGCTGATTTTGCCCGCGTCGTCTGGATTGATGACGAGCGCGCGGCCGGCTTCTGGGACAGCGCGCTCTGCGTCGCAAAAACAGCGCATCGGGCCGGCGGCGCGCCAATAGCCTCCAAGATCGCCCGATTCATGCCCTATGTCCGTGCGATCGAGCGCGCGAATCCCGCCCGATTCGACATGATCTGGGCCGAACGTCCGCATATCGGCCGGCTGTGCGGCGAATTTGGTTACAAAACCATTGTCGACCTCGACGATCTCGAACATATCAAGATCCGACGTCAGATGGCGCTTGTCCGCAGCGCGCCCGAAAAAATGAAGCTAGCCTATCGCTACCTGTATTCTCGGCGCCTGGAATTAATCTGGACGCGAAAGCTTTTTGCGATCGTCGTGTGCTCGCTGGAAGATAGCGATTACCTGGCGCGCCACGGCTGCGTCAACGCCTTGGTCGTTCCGAACGGCGCGGGCCTCCCGGTCGAGGCGCAGAGGATTCAGCCGACGCACGGGCCCGATCCTCGTCTGCTATTCCTGGGAAATCTGGCGTACGGGCCCAATGTCGACGCCCTCGAATTCCTGGCCGCGGACATTCTGCCCGAGCTATTGCGCGACGCCCCTGGCGCTACGCTGGACGTGATCGGCGCCAACGCCCCCGAAAATTTCAGCGGCGGAGCGGCGATGCAGTTTCGTGGCTATGTCGACGATCTCGCCGCCGCCGCCGGCGACTACGACATGCTGATTGCGCCGCTGCGCTATGGCGGCGGCACCAAGATCAAGGTGCTCGATGCAATGACGCAGGGCCTGCCCGTGATCACCACCGGCGTCGGCGCCGAGGGCCTCGGGCTGACGCATGGCGTCGATGTCTGGCTCGCCGAAACGCCATCGGAATTCGTCGAGGGCGTTTTGCGCCTCAAGCGCGACCCGGAGTTTTCCGCGCGCCTGGCCGCGAACGCGAGAGAACGCGTGGCCGAATATTTCATTTGGCCGGCGATCGAGACCCGATTGGCAAACTGGCTGGACTCGGCGCGACCGCCGCAGTCGGCCGGATCGCGTCCGACTGCGGTCCGTCATCTCCCGCGCGGATCGATCGCCGCCGACAAGGCCTGATCGGCGCCAGCATCATGCCAAACCTCGCCATGGCCCAGCCGTTGGCTCGATTCGCCTGATCAAATCATCTGGAACATAATTCCCCTCAAGCGGCTTTTATTCCTGATAGCGGAAACGGCTTGCCGGAGGTTGCGATGATCGGCAAAACAGGCTTGTGGGGCGCTGTGACGGCGTCGGGCGGCGCGCTCATTTGCGCCACGGCTTTGACGGGTTGGTGGATGATGCGGGCGCCGCAGCTTTATCCGACCACCGAGCGACCCCAGCAAAGCCCTGCCTCCCTCGGAGATTTGAAACAGGCGTTGTCTCCAGCGCCGCAGCTATCGCCGCCCGTCGCCAATCCGCCATCCTCTTCCATGTCAGGGCCTCGCGTCGACGTCGCCCGCGTCACGCCGGAGGGGGACGCGCTCATTGCGGGCCGGACCGAACCAGGCGCCAGCGTGGCGCTGCTGGATGGCGGAAAGACCTTGCTGGAGACGAAGGCCGACCCGACGACAGGCGAATTCGTATTATTGCCGCCTCGACTGGCGCCGGGTGAGCATAAATTGTCATTGCGCAGCTCGACCACGCCCGGCGCAGCCGAAGCACAGGAGAGCGAGGTCCTGGCATTTTCGGTTTCTCCGTCAGGCAAGATCGCGAACGCCGCGAACTCCAGCTCCCGCCGAAAGCCGCGCGACGCCGCAGGCGACGACCGGCAGCGCAACGATCGTGCGGGGAGACACGCTCTGGCGCATCAGCCGTGAAAGGCTGGGCCGCGGGGAACTCTACCCGAAGATCTACGAGGCAAATTCGACGAAGATCCGCAATCCGAATCTGATCTATCCCGAGCAGACCCTGACGATTCCGTAAGAGGTCGCCGGAAAAGCTACTTCGACTTCGACTGATAGAGCGGATAGATTTCGCCGAAGGACAGTTTTCCCAGCACGGCCGCCCAATTGAAGGCGTAATCGGCGCGCGCCGCCTCGTTGGACAGCAGCGCGACCGGCGCCCGAAAGGCGAGTAGGCCCGCCTGGACCGCGGCCTTGGCGCGAATGATCCAGCGCGTCAGCCTTGGGTTGGCGTCGCTGTGCGCGATCGCCGCGGCGAAAGCCTGGCCGCCGGCGAAAAAGCGGCGGCGCAGATAGGCGCGCTCGCAACGCGATCCCGGCACGACTTCGAGAACCGCCGCTTCCGGCAGCCAGAAAAAGCGTTTTCCCCGCCGTTGCAGCCGGCAGTAAAGATCGAAATCCTCGCCGCCGCCCTTGCCGAAACGTAGATCGAAGATGTGCTCTCCGGTGAGCGTCGTGGCGCGGCGAAAAACGGAATTGCCGCTGCCCAGCGTGATGGTCGCGGGTTTGCGCGGCCCGAAGGCGAACAGCTCGTGGCCCGCCTCCTCTTCCATCTCGCGCGAGAACAGCGCGCGGATGCCCGCCGTCGCCTTCTCGGGGGTTTCGAAATCGCCGATGACCCGGCCGAGCCAGACATCGGCGACCTCGTTGCGCGTCGCCAGCGCCACGGCCTCCAGCCAGCCTTGCTGAAGGACCTGGTCGTCATCGACAAAGGCGACGAACGCCTCGGAACCGGCGCGTGCGCCGGCGTTGCGCGCCACCGACAGATTGGCCGGATGCGCTTCGATCCAGCGCAGCGGCAGGGGATACCCCCCCGCCTCTTCCTCGACGACCAGACGCGCCAACCCCTCGTCGCTGTTGTCGACAATATAGACGCAGGCCCGAAACCCCTCGGGCGCCCGCTGCGCTTTCAAGCTGGCGAGAAGCTGGCGCAACAGTTCGTTGCGCTTGAAGGTGCATACGACGATGGCCAAGTCTGGCGCGGCAAGATCGGGAGCGGCGTTCTGCGTCATGTCTTTTTCATCGATTGCGCGGAAAAATTCCGGCTGGCCAGCAGGATAAACAGGGAGGCGATGTTGCTGAACGGATTGTTCCGCATGAAAAGGCTCGCTTCCGTCGCATTGTGCAGCAGATAAATGAACAGGATGAGGGCGAACAAGGCATAGGCGGGCCGCGCAGGGGCGACGTGCGATTTCGATTGCCTTGCGCGTCGCCGCGCCTATGCCGGTGATGACGGCGCCCACGGCGCAGAGCATCGCCGGCAGGCCGATATGCAGCCACAGTTCGAGATAACCGTTATGCGCCTGGTTGATCTCGCCGACATCGACGTCGCCAAGCCACGTGCCGGGCTCCAGCTTGGCGAGCGGATCATTGATGGCGCCGACGTCCCAGAAGGCCCCGTAGCCGTAGCCGAGCCATTCGCGCTTCATCGCCGATCGATAGGCGAAGGCCCAGAGCTCGTCGCGGCCGGTGAAGGTCGGATCGGAGAAGAAAGTCGTGAGAACCTGCTGGAACTCGAAATCGTCGTAAATCAAAACCCCGACCAGCGCGGCGATCAGGATGGCGCAACCGGCGAGCGTCAACAGCGCGAAACGCGGTCCGAACTTTTGCGCAAGAAAGAACAGGAAGCCCACGCCGAGAGTCAGCGCCAGCAGTCCGGCGGAGGTCTTGCTTTGCGTGATGACCAGAAAAAATAAAGCGAGCGCGCCGCTGCAGCAGCCGACCAGCCGCCCGAGCCGGCTTCGGCAGCCCACGGTCCAGGTCGCGGCCACGATGACCGCGATCAACCCCACCATGCCCGCGACGTTCTTCTGCGTGTAGAGTCCCTTGACGCCGATGTCGGAGATCGCCTGTTCCGGCCATAGCGCGGTAAGCGCCAGATTGAGCAGGATCACCACGGTCATGAAGCCGAAAAGGCGCGTGTGAAAACGACGCAGGTCGTCGACGCTGACCGAGACGCCCAGCGCGCAGGAGCTCATGCAGACGAAAAGAAAGGCGCGTCGAATGGTCAGGTCGGGATAGTCGGACCATAAGACGCTGAGGACCGAGACGCCCAGGACGAAAAACAGTTTCCAGTTTGCGCGCAGGCACTTCAGCGTGGCGTCCCACCGCGCCGCGATCAGGAACAACGACAGGCCGAACAGCAACAGGGACGCCAGTTGCACCCACGCGCTGCCACTGACGCGTTCTGCGACCGATGTTTCGCTGAATGGCGTCAGGCCGACGAAAGTGAATTCCAGAAATCCATAGAGAAGCGCCTGGTGAGCGGGGCCGATCCAGCCGGAGTCCGGGTGAAACATCGCCGCGGCGAGATGTGTCGGCCGCGGCCTTGTGGCGGGAGGAGCCGGCGACGCCAGCCTCGGGGAGAGCTGTGCGATTGTCATTGCAGGCGCAACGGCCACGTCAGGGCCGTGGTCTGCCGCTCGCCGAGAAGTTTGCAAACGCGGGCGGCGAGCGCCTTGCCGAAGAACGCGTTGCCGGCGCGATTCAAGTGGCCTGATCCCGCTTCGGCGCCAAAACCGTGCAGATAGGCGCCGTTGGAGCGCACCTGCGCCCGGGCTTCCTCCTCGACGTCAAGAAATGGCGCCTTGACGCTTGCGGCGAGCTCCGCCCATTCCCGCCGCAAGGGCTCGGGTTCGAAAGGCAGGTCGCTGCCGGCGTCGGCGTTGGGAATGACCGTCACGGCGAAGGGAATGTCTTTTTCGCGCACGAGATCGGCGAGTTCATGGAAGGCGAGATCGCGTCCTTGCCGGTAGCTTTCATATGCCGCCGCATCGGTTGCGGCGGCGTCTTCCTTCGCATTCGGCTTTTCCGTCGCGTTCCCCTTGGCCGCGATCTGCGCGCTGATGCGGCGATATTGCAGAAAATATTGCAGCAGGCGGCTCTTGTCGCTCGCGGCCAGCAACAGCATCGCGCCGGTCGAGGACTTTTGCCGGAACGCGGGCGTCTGCATGTACGAATAATTGACCGCGATCTTTCCGTCCGTCCCTCTCACCAGCCGCGGCGACAGGTTTTTCAGCGGGTCGAGATCGCCCGGAACGACGAAACTATTGGTTTGCAGAAGCACAAAATCCGGCGACAGCGATAGGCCATAATCGCGGAACATCAGATATTGCTGGTGAATCGTGTAGCCTTCGACGCCGAGATTGATTGTTTCGACCTCGCGTCCTGACAGCGCCGGACATTGCCGCAACTCGTCGCCCAGTTTCGCGACAAACCCCTCGGCGCGCGACACCTGCGTCGCCATGGAATAGGAATTGCCAACCACCATCAGCCGAAAAACGCCGGGCGCTTTCTCGAGGCTGTGATCGACGTCGTGAAAGCCGTGTGCGTTAAGCGCCAATTCCGAGACGCCTTCGCTCGACTGCACGCCGCGAATGTTCGGGCGGCCAGCATAGCCGACCTCCGGCAAATCGGGGCTGTAGCTGGCGCGGCCATAGGCGAGCGCCGAAACCGCGCCATAGCCGAGCGCGCGCATGCCGCCTTCTATGCAGCCGAGCGCCAACAGGCTGCCCAAGGCGAAGACGCCGACGCCGGCGCTGAACGCCTTAAAAGTTGAAATAGATGAAGGGCGACGCGCCATGGCGGATTCCCGTGAGAGAAATGACGAACACGATCATCGTCGTGGCGAAGCCGGCGAAGGCCAGGGGCGCAAATTTTTTGGCGCGCGTCCCCATGAGATTTGGCAGGCGCGCTTCGGACCAGCCGATGATCTCCTGTGAATTGGGAGCAAAAAACGCCAGGGCCAGCAGGCCAAGGATCCAGCCCCAATTGGCGCCGCCAAGGGCGCCAAGGAGGGCGTCCGGAACCTCGCGCGCCACGAGGTCGCCGGGCCTGGCGTCCCAGGCGCACATGCCCCCCAATACGCGCACGGCCGCAGAAAGGCTGGTCGCGCGGAAAAACACCCAGCCGATGACGACGGCGAAAAATGTCGCCGCCTGCGCTGGCGGTCCCATCCACCAGCGCCAGGCCAACCCGAGTTTTTTGCGCAGCGCGGTCAGGCCGTGGTCGACGACAAGATAGGCGCCGTGCAGCGCCCCCCAGATCAGGAAGGTCCAGCCGGCGCCGTGCCACATGCCGCCCAGGACCATTGTCGCGAACAGGTTGAAATAGCGCCGCGCCGCGCCGTGGCGATTGCCGCCGAGCGAAATGTAAAGGTAGTCGCGCAGAAAGCGCGAGAGCGTCATGTGCCAGCGCCGCCAGAAGTCGACGATCGACTGCGCCTTGTAGGGCGAATTGAAATTGAGCGGCAGATTGATGTTGAACATGCGCGACAATCCCAGCGCCATGTCGGTATAGCCGGAAAAATCGAAATAGATCTGCGCGGCATAGGCCAGCGCGCCGCTCCACGCCTCCATGGCGTTGAGCGCGCCGTGCCCGTCGAAGACGTGATCGGCCAGCGGCGAAACGGCGTCGGCCAGGACGACCTTCTTGACCACTCCGATGAAAAACAGGGCCAGGCCGAAAGCCACGTTCGGCAGCGACACCCGCTTGTTCGAGGGGTCGGCGAATTGCGGCATCATTTCCGAATGATGCAGCACCGGGCCGGCGATCAGATGCGGGAAATAGGTGACGAACAGGAAATAATTCTTGATGTTCCGCTCTTTGACCTTGCCTTTGTAGATGTCGACCAGAAAGGCGATCTGGGTGAACGTATAGAAGGATATGCCGAGGGGCAGGACAACCTTGACGATGGCGAGATGCGCGCCGGAAACCAGATTGATCGAGTCGATCAGCCAGTTCATGTATTTGAAATAGATCAGGCAGCCGAGATTGAGGCCGAGGCCGGCGACGAGCGTGAGCTTCGCCAGGCGGGGATGGGCCTCGCGGGCGTTGGCGATCTGGTTTCCCGTGAGATAATTGATGACAATCGAGGCGACGAGCAGCGGAACGAGGCGATAATCCCAATAGGCGTAGAAGGACATCGACGCCAGCGCGAGGAAGACGATTCCAAGCTGGGCATTTGCGCGCGAGACAAGAAAATATCCGGCAAAAGCTAGCGGGAAAAAGCCAAAAACGAAGACAAAGGAATTAAAAAGCATCGAATCCTACCTCGGCTCGGCGAAGTGGTTCGGCCAATGGCCCGGTTCGAGGCGCATCATCATCGCTCATTCCTCATGGTTGGCGCGCCGACCGCGCGCAAGATTCTGCTTCGCGTGTCGGAGATGTTAACCGGCAGGGCCTAAAATTCTGTTGCAGGGCGATTGCTGCGCCCTGTTCCGGATTTTTATTACGAGGCTCCTGCATGGATCGCGTCAGCGTGGTCACGCCCACTTTCAATCGCCCAGAGCCGCTGGCCCGGGCGCTAGCGAGCCTTCTGGCGCAAACCGGCCTCGTTGACTTCGAGGCCGAACTGATCGTCGTCGACAATTCGCCCGACATGAACGCGAAATGCGCCGTCGAGGCGCTGGCGCAGACGGCGCGTTTGCCGCTTCGTTACGTCAGCGAGCCGCGGCCCGGCGTCGCCAATGCGCGCAATGCCGGCGCGGCTTGCGCGACGGGCCGGTGGATCGCCTTTCTCGACGATGACGAGGAGGCCGCGCCCGACTGGCTCGCGTCGCTCGTCCGCGTCGCGAGAAACACCAACGCCAACGCCGTGTTCGGGCCGATCGAGGCGCGGGCGGAAAGCGGAGACATAGGTCCCTTCGCCCCCTATTTCGAGCGTCGCCTCGCACGCGACGACGGCGCTGACATCACGGATCTCGCCGCCTATCTCGGCACCAACAATTCGATGTTCGACCGCCTCAATTGCCTGGGCGCGGCGGAGAATTTCGACACGCGCCTCAACGAGAGCGGCGGCGAGGATTTGCTTTTGCTGCAGCGTCTCGTGCTGCAGGGCCGGCGCTTCCATTTCGCGGCCGGCGCGCACGTCATCGAATGGGCGCCGGAAAGGCGGCTCAACTGGGCCTATGTGAAGAAACGCAGATTTCTCTCCGGCCAGATCCGCGTCTTCGTCCAGGCCATGTCGCGTCCCGGCGACGTTCTCGCCATTGCGCGCTGGATGATCGTGGGATTGGCGCAAAGCGTGATTTTTGGCGCCGCCACGATTCTTTCGTCCCCGCTCGGCGCGGAGGCGCGCGAAAAAATGGCGGCGCGGCTGCAAGGCGGCCTCGGCAAGGTCTTATGGGCGCCTCGCTTCCGCCTCGCGCTTTACGGACGTGGTCACGTCTCGTAAGCGGCGACGCCTTGATGCGACGGCGGCGCGAATTGTCGATTCCTTAATTGCCGCGGTCTTAATTTGATCGCGGGGCTGTCGCGATATCATCGACGCGATTGCGGTCAGGCGAGACCATCGCTTTTTCATTTCCCTGGACGACAAGGAACCCGACATTGTTCCCTAAATTTCTCGTGCCCGTCAGCCGGTTTTTTCGCGAAAAACGAAATCGCCGCCTCGCCGCGGCGATCGACGACATCCATGCGAAAAAGGGCTCGCTGGTCGAGATTTTGGATATTGGGGGCTCGCCGACTTTTTGGCTTTCGATACCGCAATCCTGTCGCGCCAAGGCGAGCATCAGCCTCATCAACCTGCCTGACGCCTATCAGGTCGAGCTTTCGGACGACGAAAAAAAAGTCGCCGGCGCGGTGCGGCGCCTGGTCGGCGACGCGCGCGACCTCTCCGCTTTCGCCAACGATCAATTCGACCTCGTCGTCTGCAATTCGGTGATCGAACATGTGGGTGAATGGGCTGAGATGAAAAAAGCCGCCGCCGAAGCGCGGCGCGTCGGCAAGAATGGCTGGATCCAGGTTCCGGCCTATGAATTTCCGGTCGACCAGCACTTCCTGCTGCCCTTCATCCATTGGTTGTCCTATCCGTTGCAAGTCGGCTTGCTCTCCATGCTGGGCAGCCAATTTTTCAAAGCTCTCCCCTATGACGAGAAATTGTCGCTGGTGGAGCATATGCGGCCGTTGACCGCCGGCCAGTTCCGCCGCCTTTTCCCTACGGAGGAAATCGACACCGAATGGCTGGTCACGCCGAAATCGCACATAGCCAGATGGTGACGCGCCGCGCATCTGGGGATCAGCGATGATTTCACGACGCGGCGTGCTGATGGGCCTGGCGGGATGCGCCGCCAGCGGCGGAACGGCGGGAGCCGACGACGCGCTTGAAATCCACATTGACGATGTCGCGGCGGGAACGCCTATCAATCCGTTCATCTTTGGATCGGGCGAATCTGGCCGGTGGGACGGCAACGGCCAGAGCGTCGATTACGACCTGAAGGTCCGTCCAACGATCCGCCGCCTGGGCGGGAATATGTTCACCAGCTATAATTGGGTGAACAATGCCGCCAATGCCGGCCATGATTACCAGCATTCCAACGGCTCGTTCCTGCTTGACGATCTGTCCATCCCCCGCCGCGACTGGGGCAATCCGGCGGCGGTGGTGGAAAAGTTTCTCTCCAACAGTCGCCTGGTCGGCGTTCCCAGCCTCATCACCCTGCCGATAGCCGGCTATGTCGCGGCCGATTTCGACGGACCGGTGGACGAGAAGGATTCCGCTCCCTCACGCCGTTTTCAGCCGATCGACTGGTCGGCGCCGGCCAAGGCCGTCAAGGGCGCGGTCAATATTCCCTCGCTTGTCGCCCTGTTGGTGAGCCGTCACGGCGGCGCGTCGGCTGGCGGCGTGCGCGGCTATTACCTCGACAACGAACCGGGCCTGTGGACCGATACGCATCCTCGAATTGTCACGCAAAAACCGACCATACGCAGCATGATCGTGCGCTCCTTGCGCGCCGCAGCCGCAATCAAGGCAATCGACCCCGACGCCTGGGTTCTCGGCCCCACAAGCTGGGGAGCGCCAGAATTCGTGGATTTTCAAAAAGCGCCGGATTGGCCGGACTATCAAAAATACGGCTCGTTCATCGGCGCCTATCTCGCCGCGTTCCGAGCGGAGTCCGAGCGTGTCGGCAAGCGCCTTCTCGATTATCTCGACGTCCACTGGTATGCCGCCAGCAGTCGTGGCGAGCTGTATCGCAGCGAAAATCCGGACATTTCGGACGCCCTTCTCGATGCGCCGCGATCACTCGACGAACCGGATTTTTGTGAAAAGAGCTGGGTGCTGGACGTGCTGGGCTGCACGAAGCGCGACGGAATTTATTTTCCGATCCTGCCGAGCCTGCGCGAGAGCATTGCAAAGCATTTCCCGGGCACAGGCCTTGCCATCGGCGAGTACAATTACGGCGGGGCGGGGCTGCATGCGACGGGATTGGCGATCGCCGACGCATTGGGTCGTTTCGGACGATCGGGCGTCGCGATCGCAACCCATTGGGGCTCCCTCGACGGTTCGGTCGGCGAGGGATTTCGCCTCTATCGAATGCCTGACGACAGGGGCGATGCGTTCGGCGGCACAAATCTCGCGGTTTCCGGAGCGCCGAATTTTGCGCTTTCGCTGTTTGCCGCGCGTTCGGCGCGCGGCGATATTCAACTAGTCGCAATCAACAAGCGCCCGCACGAAATGCGTCTGAAATTGACTTTCGCCTCGGGACGATCGCTCAATATCCGCCATTCCCTCGGTTTCGACGAGGTGCGAAGCGCCTGCTCGCCGCTGGACGAGGCGGCTCCGGGCGGGCTCGTCTTGCCTCCCCTTTCGGCGCGGCGCTACGCCTTGCGTTGAGCGCAATCGAACGCGCGGGCGCGCAGCCCGCAGCGCTCCAGCCCCTCAGCAAGGCCGACCGATGGCGCAAGGCCCAGCAAGCGTTGCGCCGCTTCGCCGGAATAATCCGCATCGAGCGAAAAAAGCGCCAGCTCGCCCGGCGTGGGGGCCAGCGCCGCAGAGGCGCCGAATCGCAGGCCAAGCCGGCGCATGACCTTCGCAGGCGCGGCCAGCGCCTGACGGGCGGTGATTTCGGCCGCCGACAGCTTGCGCAGCGGCGGCCGTCCCAGCGCGCCGGCGAGCGCGGAAAAATAGCCATTCCAGCTCGGCGTTTCCGGCCCGATGGCGTTGAGCGCGACGAATTCCGGCAAATTTCCACGCTCGGAGCCGGTCAGCAGCCGGCTGGCGGCCAAAACCTGCCGGGCAAGATCGTCGACGTGAATCAGCGCGGCGCGGCCGTCGCCCTGCGGAAAAACGCCCCAGCCGCCGGAGATCACGCGCGCAGCCATTTTCTCGATCCAGAACGGACTGCCGGCGCCATAGACGATGCCGGGGCGCAATACGACGACGCGCCGGTCGCGCGCTTGATTGGCCCAGAGGCGATAAAGCGTCTCGCATTGCGCCTTGGCCCGCGCATAAGGCGGCAGCGTCCCCTCCGGCGCATCGGATTCGACGATGCGGCCGCAGCGCGCGCCGTAAACGGCGATCGAGCTGAAGGCGATGAGGTTTTTGACACCCGCCGCCGTCATGCCGGACAGCAGGGTTTCCGCCTGGCGCGGCATGGCCGCCTCGTCGCCATAGGCGGCGTGGACGACGACATCGACGCCAGCGACGGCGGACTGCGCCTGCGCGGGGTCGTCGAGATCGCAGGCAATGGCTTCAACGCGGTCCTGCGGGACGGGGCGGGCGCGGCGGACGCCGGCGAGAACGCAAAAATCCTGCGCCAACGCCTTGGCCGAAGCCGAGCCGATGAAGCCGCCGGCGCCGGTGACGAGTGCGCGCAGCGGCGCCGAAGGCGTCGCGGTCGTCATGCCCGCTCCAGTCTCACGTTTCCGCCGTTTCCTTGGCGCGGCCATGAAACAGCTCTGACAGGCCGACGAAATTCGAGCGCGCGAACAGCATCAGAAACAGCCCGTAAAGCGCAACGCCAAAACCTATCTGCAGCGCGAGTTGGGCAACGGCGCCAAATGGCGGCAGCGCCAGATGAAGACCGGAAACGGTCAGGCCCATCACCCCCGCCAGACCCCAGGCCGGCGCCAGGGTCAGCAAGCGACCGCGCCGCGACCATGACAACAGGCTCGGCGAGACCATGATGGCGACGAGAGCTTGCGAAACGTCGCCGGCGATGCGGGCGATGCCGACGCTGATCGGCCCGAGCTTCGAGCCCAGCAGCAGCACCAGCAGAGTGGCGAGAAAACCCGCCACATTGGCGATCAGGCTGAACTCCGGGCGCGCTCTCGCCGACAGGGCGGTGAAGACCAGCCGCGCCGGAATGACGATCGCGCTGCCGATCGCCATGCACACGCCTATGTTGATGGCCTCGTCCCAGCCGGGACCGGAGACGAGCGGAAGCAATACGGGCGCGACCGCCGCCAGCCCGATAAATACCGGAGCCATGGCGAGCGATGCGTTGGAAATGACCGATTGCGCCCGATCGCGCAGCCGCGCGGGATCGTGTTGCAGGCGGGAAAACAGCGAGAAGGCGACATTGTGGCCGGTTGCGCCGATGGCGCCGCGGATCGGTTCGACCAGCCGCATCGCCATGTTGACATAGCCAAGCGTATTGAGGCCGTAGAAACCGCCGACCAGATAGTTGAAGGCGAGGAAGGTCAGGTTGTCCATCATCCGGTCGATCAGCGCGATGCCCGCGTAGCGGCGGAGGTCGCGCAGATGGGCGATCGAACGGCCTGGCACGATCACGATGTCCATGCGCGACTGGAGGGAGAGAGCGCGCGCTGCGAAAACGACGACGCGCTGCGCGATCAGCGCCCAGACGCCGCCGCCAGCCAGCGCGACGACGAGCGAAAAAATGATGCCTATGGCGTTGCCGAGCAGCGTGGCTTTGGCAAGATCGGAAAAACGGCGCTGACGCCGGACAAGGCCCGTCAGCACGTCGGAATGGCCGGAGAAGAAGATCGACGTCATGCAGACCGGCAGCAGCAGCGCGATCTCTCTTTCGCCATAGGCCCAGGCGAGGAAGAGGCCGAGAGGAATCGAGACGGCGACCCACGCAAGGCTCGCGAGCCAGCAGGCGGTGATCGAAGCGCGCAAATGCGCGAGGCGCAAAACCTTGCGCTGGGCCAAGGCCTCTTCGAAAGGCGCGCCGACCGAAACGTTGGCCACGGTCACGACCGTCAGGACCAGGGCCGCAACGCCAAAATCGCGCGGCGACAGGCAACGCGACAGCACCGCAGTGCTTGCGGTGAGCATGGCGATGCGGCCAATGGCGTCGAGACCGGACCAGCCTAGCCAGTTGAGCAGGCGATGACGCAAATTTCCCTCGTTCGTCCGCGATGTGCAGATCAGGCGATTATAGCGGCGTTCCCTCAAGGGAATGCTAATTTTGCCTCGCGCGGTTAATGCAGCCTGCGTCCACAAGGATTTAACCCGGGCGATTTCATTATGCTGCTTTTAGAGACCTGGCTGTAACTTTTTGCTGCCAGCCTGACGGCAATCAGGCTGAATACCGATTTATTTAAAGGGACCAGATTTTGCCAAAGAAGACATTCGAGACGATGAACGGCCTGCGCGGGCTTGCAGCCATCGTCATTGTAATATGGCATGGAGGAAACGATTGGTTCGGACTTCTGAGGCCCTCCCACGGTTATTTAGCCGTTGATCTTTTCTTTGTTTTGAGCGGCTTCGTCATCGCTCATTCCTACCAGGACCGCCTGAGAAATGGCATGACGGTCAAACAATTCTTCACAATTCGCATTGTTCGCTTATATCCCATATATTTTCTTGGGACGGCGATCTTGTGCGGCGAGATCGTAGCTCAGTGCATTTCACATGGAAGTATTACTTTAACATTTGAAATAATGTCTCGTTCCTTGCCTTTTGCATTTTTCATGCTTCCTACTCCAAGCTTTGTTGGGGCGACGGATTTATATCCGTTGAATGGTCCAGCCTGGAGCTTGGCGTTGGAGATCATCGTCAATTTGATATATGCGGCCTCTCATAAATTTTGGTCTACAAGAAATATTTTGATTGTTATGCTTATCAACGCTGTCTTGATCGTACTCTATAACGATCAGTTCGCCATTTCTGAAGGATGGGGCGCTGGCGGAGCGACATGGGATAGCTTTCCATTCGGAATGCTCAGAGTTTTATATTCTTTTCCTGCGGGAGTGTTGATTTATCGCGTTGTATACGAAAAGGCAATATTGCCATCCCCAAAATTGAACAGCATCGCAATTATTGTTTCTTTTCCGTTTCTTCTAGTCTTGCCTTATGATTGGCTCTGCAAGGTTGTTATGCTGGCGGGTATCCCGCTCCTAGTCGCCCTGTCCGCCAAATCGGAACCTGAAGGAGTTGTCCGTTGGCTTTGCGCCTCTCTCGGCAACGCCTCCTATGCAATTTACGCAATCCACGTCCCGTTGATCGCCTTGGTCAGAGTGGAGCTTGGCAAGTTCGGGGTCGGCGACTCGCAATTCGTGGGTTACGCCGTCCTTATGGCGATTGCGCCCATTTCCTTGTTGATTGACAGCTGGTTCGACGCACCCGCTCGGAAAGCTTTAAGCCAGATTTTCGTCCAGCCGACCCCGCGTGAAGTCAGCCAGTCCGGCGATCCCTTCGCCGTGCACATGCAATCTTGCGCCGGATGACCCGGCCAAAGTTTATTAGGGGACTCGCGCGGCAGGGCGGCTTCTCGAAGCTGACGGTCAGGCCACTTGCGAAAGCCGCTGCGGCGCCGTCCGCAGGCAGGCGAAAAACTGGCCGGGCTCCACGCCGATCCGGCGCAGCAGCTGCGGCAAATCCGCCTCGCGCGCCTCGGCCGGCGCGACCAGCAGGACCTGTCCCGCCGCCGGGACCAGGGCGCGCAGCGCCGCCACATCGCCGGCGTCCGGCCCGTCAAAGACAACAAAATCGAAATTGCCCTTGACCCCGGTTATGCGCCGATAGGCCGATTGGCCCGCGATGGCGCGGCAAACGGACTGTTCCCGGGCCAAGGCCGGAATGAGGCTGAGACTTTGCGAAAAGGGCGCGAGGCGATAGAGCGGGCGTTCGCGCCCGGCGAGTTCGATCAGGGTTTTCGGCGCGTCGGCGGGTATCATCAGGTCGAGCACCGGATGGGCCTGATGAGCGTCGATCAGCAGGGTCCGCTCCCCGCGAGCCGCCGCAACGCGGGCGAGATTGGCGGCCAGGGTCGAGGCCCCGGCCTGCGGCGCGGTCGCCGCGACCAGAACGACCACCGGTCCAGGCGCACCGCGACATGCCGCCTTCAAACTCTCGTAGACGCCGGTCACAGCTTGCGCAAAAGGCTGGTCCGGCCGCCGCTCGACCTCCTCCATCGCGTCGACGGGCGAGAGCCGGCGGCGCCCGGGCATAGGGACGATCGCCGGAAGGGCAACGGGGGGCGGGGAATTTGCGCGGCCTGGCGCTTTTTGAGTTTCGCCGGAGCCAGAAGTCGCCGCCTGCGGCTCTTCGAAGATCGTGGTTGCAGCGAGGCCCGCAAGCGCCAGCGCCGCCCCGATCATGCCGCCGCACAGGGTCCAGAGCGCGACGCCGAAGGCCCCGCCCTGGGTGTTGGGCACGCGCGCCGGCGAGACGATGCGGAAACTGGCGCCCTCGACATGGCTCATGTCATTGGCGTCGCGCTGGCGCGCTTCAAGGGCCGAAAGGGCCTTGCGCTTGGCCTCGACGGCGTCATTGAGCTGCTGCAGCGAGACGTCGGATTCACGCGCCTTCGACATTTCCGCAGCGAGATCCGTGAGCTTCTTCGTCAGCGCCGCAGTCTGCGCCTGCGCCTCCGCAAGCTGGGACCGCGCCGTATGGCGCAGCGCCTCGACGCTCTGTTCGATGCGGCGGTCGAAATCGCGCAGCCGCTCGCGCGCCGCAGCCAGCGTCGGGTGGCGTTCGCCAAGGGTGGCCGCGAATTGCTCGAGTTCGGCCCGCGCCACGGCGCGGCCCTCGATCAGCACTTGCAGCTGCCGCGATTCCGGATCGGTCCCGAGCGCGGCGACCCCGCCAAGGGCCGCGGGGCCGGATTCGAGCTGCCTGAGCCGCGCGCGCGCCTGAGCCTCGCGGTTTTCCGCCGTCGTCAGGACTTCCGTCGCCTCGTTCGTCCGCAGCTCCGTGATGGTTTTTTCGTGCAGGCCGACGAGATTGTGATCGGTCTTGTAATTGAGCAGCCGCGCTTCGCTCTCCCCGAGCATTCGGCGCATGTCATCGAGCCGCCGCGACATTTCCGCGGAAAGAGTCCGGGCCGTCGCGTTGCGGTCAATCTGGTTGACCTCGCCATAGGCCTTCAACAAGGCATTGGCGATGCGCGCCGCCTTTTCCGGGCTCTTGTCCTCCACCGTGATATTGATCAAAAAACTGCGCTCGGCGCGCAAGACCTTGACCGCCTTCTGCAGGACGATCAGCGCCTTGTTCTCGGCCAGTTCGCGGGCGCGGCGCTGGTCCTCGCTTTCCTGGCCCTCCTCGTTGACTTTTGTTCCGCTTGACCTCGGGCCGGCTTCGGGCGCGACAGCCGCCAGGCCCTGGTCGCGGATCACCCGAAGCAGCACGCGCTCCGAGCCGATCACGCCCATCTGGCTTTCGACGTAGTTGACCGCAGCGTTGGCTTCGATTGGGGTCGACGAAGTGTCCGTGGCGCCCAGCGCGCGGTCCTCTTGCGGATCGATCAGGATCTGCGCGCTGGCCTTGTAGTTTGACGGCAGGACCGATTTGGCGACGCCTGCGAGCAGGCCGCAGGCCAGGGCGGACATCAGGATCAGCCCAATGTGGCCGCGCGCCTTTCGAGCGAGCAGTCCGGCGGCCTCGCGCCAGGGATTATCGGTCCTGGCGCCGGGAACTTCGGATCTTTCCCGCGTTGCGGCGTCCATCCCGGACAGGTCCGGTGCCATGTGGTGCGAGAAGGGCATAGCGATCCTGACAAAAAAACCAAATCGACGGCGGCGCGCGAAAAGACGCCATGACGCGACGGAATCAGTTTCTGCCATTATGGTTAAGAACTGCTTGCAAAGGCCTTACCACGTCTCCCCTGGCGGGAAGATGATTGCGGAGCCCGGCGTTTCCCGCCGCCGTTAACGGTAGGCTTACGAATTGGTATGATTTCGCGCCGAATATGCCAAAATTGATTGTTGCATCCTCCCTAAATCCTTAAGAGCGCTTCTTGCTGATTGTCGAAACCATAGAAGACCTTGACCGGCTCGAAAGCCTGAGCGGGGAATGGGATCGCCTCGCGGCGAGCGCCTCGCCTCGCCTGCCCTTCGCCTCGCCGCTCTGGTCGCTGAACTGGTGGCGCTCGTTCCGTCGCGCCGGCTTTGCAGCGCGCGACCGCCTGCACGCCTATGCCCTGCGCGACGCCGCGGGACGGCTGGTCGCTTTGGCTCCCATGTTCATCACCAGCCGGCCGGGCTTCGGCCCCGCGCTGACGCGCGAACTGCAGTTTTTCGGCGCCGACCCCTATGTCACCGAATGGCGCGGCCTCGTCTGTTCTCCCGAACTGGCGGAAGAGGCGGCCGGCGCGCTCGTCGCCCATATCGAAAAAGAGCGTCCGGCGGATTTCGTGCAATGGCGCGGCCTGCCCGCCGGAACCGGGAACCAGGCTTTCGGCCGCAATTTTCAGCCCCAGAACGGCATGAACGTCGCCGTCTTCTATCTCGCCTTGCCCGAAAGCTGGGAGGCGTTCCGCGCCAGCCTGCCCCGCAATGTCAAGGAATCTCTTCGCAAATGCTATAATTCGCTAGCGCGCGAAAAACATGACTTCAGCCTGCGCGTCATCTCCTCGCCAGAGGAGGCTCCCGGCGCGCTCGATGACTTCTTTCGGCTGCACGCGCAGCGCGCCGACGCCCAGGACACGATCCGGCATCCCGACGTCTTCGAGGACGCGGGTCGGCGCGCCTTCCTGCGCGTGCGACGCCATGGCCCGAGAGGGAAACCTGCGCGTCTTCCAGCTCGTCGTCGCCGAACAGGTCGTCGCCACCCGCATCGGCTTCATGCTGGGCGACGAAATCTACATGTATTTTTCCGGCTACGACCTCGGCTGGTCGCGATTCAGCGTCATGACCACGACTTTGGCCGAAGCGATCAAATGGGCGATCGACCAGAAACTGAGGATATTCAACCTCTCGACCGGCAACGACGTCTCCAAGACGCGCTGGCGGCCGCAGTGCATCGATTTTCTCGGTGGCTACAGCGTCGCCTCGGGCCGAGCGGGTTTCGCCTTTTCCGCCCTGCAAGCCATGAGGTCGCGGCGCAATCGGGCGGGACGCCTGCTGGCCGCCGGCGGTCCAGGGAGCTTGAAAGCGGCGCGTGAACTAAATCAAGGCGGAAGCCTCGCCGAAGCGCGATAATGTCTGGGCATTGGAGCCGTTCGCCGGCCAGCGCCGCAAAAAGCGCATGTTCGGGGGATAGTCGCCCTTGCGGGGGACCATTCATGCCAAAAAAACAAAAGCCCGGAAAAGAAGCGGAAACGGAAAAGCCGGCGGCGACAGGCGATGCCCTCGCCTTCTGCCGCGACATCGGCCAGGAGGCGCTCGCGAGCCCGCTGTCGCCGCTGGCGCTTGCTCCGGCCATCGCCGACGTCGCCGCCCATGTCGCGGCCTCCCCCGCCTATTTGGCGAAGATGACCGAGGCCGCGGCCCAGCAGGGGCTCCGCGCCATGTCCGCCGAGGTGAACGGCCTGACCGGACCCGACGACCATCGCTTTGCCGACCCGGCCTGGCGCGCCCCGCCCTTCAACTTTTTCGCCCGCAATTTCCTGCTCGGGGAACGTTGGCTCGACGCCTGCATCCAGCACGCGCCGGGCGTTTCGGAAAAACACGCCCGGCTCGCCGCCTTCGCGGCGCGGCAATGGCTTGACGCTTTCTCGCCGTCCAATCTCCCTTGGGCCAACCCCGAAATCCTGCGCACGACACTGAACCAGGGCGGCGCGAATTTCTTGCGCGGGCTCGAGCATCTGCTGCGCGACGCGCGCCGGCAGGCAAATCCCGGCGCCAATGGCGGCGATAAATTCGTCGTCGGGCGCGATCTCGCAGTCACGCCCGGAAAAGTCGTGCTGCGCAACGAATTGATGGAGCTGATCCAATACGCTCCGGCGACCTCCCAGACGCGGCCCGAGCCGCTGCTGATCGTCCCCGCCTGGATCATGAAATATTACATCCTCGACCTGTCGCCGCAGAATTCCTTCATCCGCTACCTGGTTGGCCGCGGCTATACCGTCTTCTGCATTTCCTGGCGCAATCCCGGCCCGGAATTGGCCGAGACCACTTTCGACGACTACCGCCGCCTCGGCCCCAATGCTGCGCTCGACGCGATCAAATCGATCTGCGGCAAAACCCGCGTGCACACACTCGGCTATTGCCTCGGCGGCACGCTGCTCTCCGTCGCCGCCGCGGCGCTGGCCCGCGACAAGGACGAGCGGATCGTCAGCCTCGCGCTTCTCGCGGCGCAGACCGACTTCTCAGAGCCGGGCGAGCTGAAACTCTTCATCGATGAGCCTCAGCTCGATCAGCTCGACGCGATCATGGCGCGGCAGGGCTATCTCGACGCGCGCCAGATGGCCGCCGCCTTTTCCATGCTGCGCGCCCGCGACCTCGTCTGGTCACGCATGGTCAAGCTCTATCTTATGGGCGAAGAGGAGCATCCCAACGACCTGATGGCGTGGAACGCCGACGCCACCCGCATGCCCTTCCGCATGCATTCGCAATATCTGCGCTCTCTGTTCCTGAACAATGACCTCGCGGACGGCCGTTTCGAGGCGGCAGGCGGCAAGGTCGATCTCGACGCGATCAAGGCGCCGATCTTCGCCGTGGGAACCGAGCAGGACCATGTCGCGCCCTGGCGCTCGGCATTCAAAATCAACAGGCTCAATTCCGGCGACATTACTTTCGTGCTGGCCTCGGGCGGCCATAACAGCGGCATCGTCAGCGAACCCGGACACAGAAACCGCTCCTACCGCATCGGCCATCGCCCGAGGGGAGAGCCGGCGCCGACCGCCGACAGCTATTCGGCCAACGCCGCGCAAAAATCGGGATCGTGGTGGCCTGCCTACGCCGACTGGCTCGACGGCCTTTCCGGCCCCTTCGGCCCGCCTCCGCGCATGGGCCCAGCCAAGGGGCCGGCGCTGTGCGATGCGCCCGGAACCTATGTCCTGCAGAGCTAACGGGTAACCAGATGAATGC
Source organism: uncultured Alphaproteobacteria bacterium (assembly GCA_963713695.1). Lineage (GTDB taxonomy): Bacteria > Pseudomonadota > Alphaproteobacteria > Rhizobiales > Beijerinckiaceae > Rhodoblastus. Next base: position 233,431 of record CAVQMU010000001.1, on the reverse strand, counting down.
GATGGATGCGAACGCCGCCTTAGCCGCCTCCGACGACGAAGGCATGATCGAAAACCGGACTTTCTCGGAAATTTCGGTCGGCGATTCCGCCTGTCTCTCGCGGCTCGCGACCCAGCGCGACCTCGATCTTCTCGCCATTGTCTCCGGCGACGTCAATCCGCTGCTGCCCGACATGGATCTTGTCGCCAAGACGCCATTCCACGAGACGGTCGCGCACGGGCTTTACGCCTCGGCCCTGATCTCCGGCGTCATCGGCGTGAAATTGCCGGGACCAGGCGCGATCCTGCTCGCCCAGGACATCGAATATCTCGCGCCGATCGCCGTCGGCGACGCCTTGACCGTGACCGTCGCCGTCACCGCCAAGGAACCAGGCAAGCCGGAATTGCAGCTCGAATGCCGCTGCATCAATCAACTGGGGCGGCTGGTGCTCCAGGGAACCGCCCATGTGCGCGCGCCGACCCGGAAAATTCGAGCGCCCCGCCCGGATCTTCCCGGCGTGCAGGTCAGCGGCCATGAGCGTTTCCACGCGCTGATGGCGCATGTGCGCGGCGCGCCTCCGCTTGTCGTCGCGGTCGCCCATCCATGCGACGCGGCGGCGCTCGGGGCTGCAGTCGAGGCGGCGCGCGAAAAACTGATCACGCCGATCCTGATCGGCCCGAAAGCGAAAATCCTCGCGGCTGCGGAGGCGGCGGGAGTCGATTGCGCGCCCTACCGGCTGATCGACGCGGCGCACAGCGTCGCGGCGGCGGCCGCCGCCGTCGCCCTTGTCCGGCGCGGCGAGGCGCAGGCCCTGATGAAGGGCTCGCTGCATTCCGAGGAGCTTCTGCACGCCGTGCTCGACAAGGATGAGGGCCTGCGCACGGGCCGCCGGCTCAGCCATGTCTATCTGATCGACGCGCCGGGCTATCCCCGCCCGCTGCTGCTGACAGACGCCGTCGTCAATATCGCGCCAGACCTCGAAGCCAAGCGCGACATCATCCAGAACGCCGTGGACCTCGCCCATGTGCTCGGGGTGAGCGAGCCTCGCGTCGCCGTGCTGGCGGCGGTGGAAGTGGTGAACCCCAACATGCCCTCCACGCTGGACGCCGCCGCCCTGTGCAAAATGGCCGATCGCGGCCAGATCAGGGGCGCGCTGGTCGACGGCCCCCTCGCCTTCGACAACGCCATATCCCCGGCGGCGGCGCGCGAAAAGGGAATCGTCTCGCCCGTCGCGGGACAGGCCGACATCCTGCTCGTCCCGGACCTCGAAGCCGGCAACATGCTGGCGAAACAGCTGACATTCCTCGCCGGCGCCGATGCAGCCGGGGTGGTGCTGGGCGCGCGGGCGCCGATCATCCTGACCAGCCGCGCGGACAGCGCCCGCACCCGCCTCGCCTCCTGCGCCGTCGCAGGCATGATCGCGAGGGCGGCGTCACAGACGCCGGCGGCGAAAACCTGAATCGCGCCGATCTGCACGGAATGACCGCCGCCCCGCAAGAGGCCGAGCGCCTCCGGCCAAAACGCAAGACGCCGCCCGAAGACGGCGCCCTGCGCGAAAATTTCGAGGCAGATCAGGCCGATTTCAGCTTGACCGCCACGGCGGTGGCGCAGATGCGCTTCAGGGCCACGGCGCCGAGGTTTTCGGTCCGGTCGAGGATTTCCTCGCTGTAATCGACGTCTATCAGCGCGTCGGCGTCGCAGTCCTCGGCGACCCGCATCAGCTTGTGCAGGGCTTTCAGCCGGAAAAGGCCCTGGTCGAGGTCTTCGCCTGCGCCGCGCCAGTCGGAGGCGGCGCTGATCTTGCCGAGAGGCATGACAGTCTTGCTGTCCATTTCCTTGGATGTAGCGATACGCATTTACATTCCTACTGATTTTTGTCGACGATTGATCCGATAACAACAGCCCAGTATTTCGGATTCGTTAATGGCGTGATTAAGACGACAATTTGCTCTTTCATTCTTTTCTAGGCCGCATTGATTAATGTCTGTTCACACACATGAATAAACCATTAACGCTCGCCGCTCGACAATGGGTAGTTTGTGCAAGCCCATAAAAAAGCCCCGCCTTGTTACAGGCGGGGCTTCGAAATAAAGCTGCGCTGCAGCTTATTCGGCGGCGATCTGCACGTTCGGGGCGGCATCCTTGACCTTGGCGTCGACGTGCGGTTCGAAGGTGACGAAATTGTCGCGGAACAGCTTCACGAGCTTCTTCGCCGTCTCGGCGAATTCAGCCTTCGAGGCCCAGGTCTTCACCGGGTTGAGAATGTGCGGCTCCACGCCCGGCACTGAGGTCGGGACCGCCAGGCCGAAATAGGGGTCGGTGCGGAATTCCGCCTTGTTCAGCGACCCGTCCAGCGCCGCCGAAAGCAGGCGTCGGGTGACGCGGATCGGCATGCGGCGGCCCGTGCCGTATTTGCCGCCGGTCCAGCCGGTGTTCACCAGCCAGCAATCGACATGGTGCTTGGCGATGAGGTCGCGCAGCAGGTTGCCGTATTCCGAGGGATGGCGCGGCATGAAGGGCGCCCCGAAGCAGGTCGAGAAGGTCGCGGACGGCTCGGTCACGCCCTTTTCCGTGCCGGCGACCTTGGCGGTATAGCCGGAGAGGAAGTGGTACATGGCCTGCGAAGCGTCGAGCTTGGAGATCGGCGGCAGCACGCCGAAGGCGTCGCAGGTCAGCAGCACGATGTTCTTCGGATGGCCGGCGCGGCCGGTCGCCGAAGCATTGGGGATGAAGTCGAGCGGATAGGCGACGCGGGTGTTTTCGGTCTTGGTGCCGTCGTCGAAATCGGGAACGCGGGTCTCGGGGTCGAGCACGACGTTTTCCATCACCGTGCCGAAACGCTCGGTGGTCGAATAGATTTCCGGCTCGGCTTCGCGCGACAGCCTGATGGCCTTGGCGTAGCAGCCGCCCTCGAAGTTGAACACGCCTTCCTTCGACCAGCCATGCTCGTCATCGCCGATCAGCGTGCGCGAGGCGTCGGCCGACAGCGTCGTCTTGCCGGTGCCCGACAGGCCGAAGAACACGGCGGTGTCATGGGCGTCGCCGACATTTGCCGAGCAATGCATGGGCATCACGCCTTCGGGCGGCAGGATGTAGTTGAGATAGGTGAAGACCGACTTCTTCATTTCGCCAGCATAGGAGGTGCCGCCGATCAGCACGATCTTCTTCGCGAAATTGACCGCGATGATGGTTTCGCTGCGGCCGCCGTGGCGCTTGGGATCGGCGCGGAAAGAAGGCAGGTCGACAATGGTCAGGTCGGCGATGTGGCTGAGCAGTTCTTCGGCGCCGGGCTGGATCAGCAGGTTCTGGATGAACAGCGAATGCCAGGCATATTCGGTGACGACGCGGGTTTTTACGCGATGGGCCGGGTCGGCGCCGCCGAACAAGTCCTGCACAAACAGGTCCTTGCCTTCGGCATGGGCGATAAAGTCAGCGTAGAGCGCGTCGAAATTGGCCGGGCTGATCGCGCCGTTATTGTCCCACCACACCGTGTTTTCCGTGGTTTCGTCGCGCACGACGAACTTGTCCTTGGCGGAACGGCCGGTGTGGGCGCCCGTCTCGGCGACCAGCGCGCCGCCGGCGGCCAGCACGGATTCGTTGCGACGCAGGGATTCCTCGTAAAGCATCGGGGCGGTCAGGTTGTAATAAACGTTCTTCAGTTTCGTGAAACCGAACGCTTCGACCGGAAAGGCCGGATTGAAATTGCCCGACTTAGCCATGGTTTTCTCCCAACTGCGCCGCTCTGATTGGGGCGCTGGCGCCAAAAACGAAATTTCCGGGTCGGTTTACGCGCCGACGCCTAGGCTTGCAAGCCCCCAAAAAGGCATGCGCCGGCCAAGGGTTAATCCTTGGACTAATGTATTAGCACGTAGCAGCCTGAAGCCGTCAACTGCCGAAATCCGCCAGCGCAGCCCGCCATTGCGCCGGATTTTTCGCGGCCTGTGGAAAACTCAGCCGCGCCGAATCCTTGCCGGACGCGAGGTCGAGCCCGTCCGGATCGAGACCGATCGCCCGCCAGTGCGACAATTTGTCCTGACTCGAGTTATCCTGGCCTGCAGCCGCCGCCAGTTTCCCCCGAGCTTCAGCCGGCCACCCGTTGATATCCTCGAGAAGCGCCTCCTCGGCCTCGACCAGCGCCTCCGCCCCGGCGACCGAAGTCAGCATGTCCCGCCCATTGTAATCCGCCGCGCGCGCAAATCCGCCGTTCAGGTGCGCCGCCTCGGGCTCAAGCCGGAAAAAGCCGAAATCCGGGAAATCGGCGTAGAGTCCCGCCTTGGGATGGCGGCGCAGGAAACGCTTGCGGGCGAAAGGGTCGTCGAGCGGCGTGACGCGGCCGACGACCGTCAGGCGCGGATGCGTCAGCGGGTCGCCCTTGCCGGTTTCCGCCAGCAGCAGCGAGGCGCGCGGGTCGGCGCTCAGGTTCTTGGTATGATGGGCGAGTCCGGACAGCAGCAGCAACGGCGCGCCGTCGGGGCAGGTGGCGACGCTTGTGAGGGTCGCGAAGGGATAGTGGGTGTCCCGGGCGAGCGTCGCCAGCGTCGCCAGGGGTATGCAACGCAGCAGCTTCCGCGCCAGGGCGAGGCCGTCGAATGAATTTTCCGGCAACGGCGCAAAGGGAGCTTTTGGGGTATGATCGGCTTCGTTCATGGCTCATTCAGTGCAAAAGGCGTGAATTCCCGAGCGAGGCTATTATATAATTGCAGCGGCGTCGCGCCGTCCCAACCGCCGCGGCAAGAAAAAAGAGGTGAGCCATGCCGACCATCGCCCTCGTTGACGACGATCGCAACATCCTGACTTCCGTCTCCATCGCGCTGGAGGGTGAAGGCTATCGCGTGCAGACCTATACTGACGGCATGGCCGCGCTTGACGGATTGAAGAACAATCCGCCGGACATGGCGATCTTCGACATCAAGATGCCGCGCATGGACGGCATGGAGCTTCTGCGCCGGCTGCGCCAGAAATCCGACCTGCCTGTGATTTTCCTGACTTCCAAGGACGAAGAGATCGACGAATTGTTCGGCCTGAAGATGGGCGCCGACGATTTCATCCGGAAACCCTTTTCGCAGCGCCTGCTGGTCGAGCGGGTCAAGGCGATCCTGCGCCGCTCCAACCCCAAGGAGGCGGCGGCGCAAAAGGAATCCGAGGCCAAGATCCTGGAGCGCGGCAATCTGAAGATGGACCCTGAACGCCACGCCTGCACCTGGAAGAACGAGCAGGTCGTGCTGACGGTCACCGAATTTCTGATCCTGCAGGCTCTGGCGACGCGGCCCGGCGTCGTCAAGAGCCGAAACGCGCTGATGGACGCCGCCTATGACGACCAGGTCTACGTGGACGATCGCACCATCGACAGCCACATCAAAAGATTGCGCAAGAAATTCAAGCAGGTGGATGACGATTTCGAGATGATCGAGACGCTTTACGGCGTCGGCTATCGTTTCAAGGAAGCTTGAGGCCGGGCTTAGCCTGCTTCGACGAGCAAAACCAGGAGCGAGTGCGACCAAAAGCCCGTCGGAAGACGGGGGCGATGACATGCTATGTTGCTGATGCGCGGGACCCGGGGTTCACGGCGAACCGCGGACGAACCAAGAGATCAAATGGCTACAGACGCGGACAGGCGCCTTGGCGCGGAAGAAGGCGGAGGCGAGGCGGCGCCGCGCCGGCCATTTTTCGCCCTGCGCCGATTTGGCGCCGCCCTGCGGGCGCTCGGACCCGCTTTGCTTGCGCTCGCCGCCGGTCCCCTTGGCAAGCGGAGGGTCGTAGCGCTGCGCGCCTTCTGGCGCGGCGCGGTGTCGCGCCTCGCCTCGCCCCTTACCCGGCGGATCATCCTGCTCAATTTCGGCGGCCTGTTCGCGCTGCTGATAGGATTTCTTTATCTCAACCAGTTCCGCGAAGGCCTGATCGACGCCCGCATCCAGAGCTTGCAGACGCAAAGCGAAATCATCGCCGCCGCCATCGCCTCCTCGGCGACGGTGGATACAGAGGCCATTACGATCGACCCGGAAAAGCTGCTGAAACTCGCACCGGGCCAATCCTACGGCGTCGACCAGGAATTGCGGCAGGACCTCGAATTCTCGATCAATCCCGACCGGGTCGGCCCGCTGCTTCGCCGCCTCGTCTCGCCGACACGCACGCGCGCCCGCATCTACGATCGCGACGGCTACATGCTGCTTGACTTCCCGCTCGATCGCCGCGCGCGCCACGATCCTGCGCAACGACCTCCCGCCGCCCGGCCAGGACGAGGGCGGCCCGCGCTGGCTCGAATGGCTCGGCAATATCGTGCAGGGCCGGTTCGTCACCCAAAAACTGCCGCTTTACGAAGACATAGGCGTCAGCAATGGCAAGGGCTATCCGGAAGTGGCGAATGCGCTCGAGGGCAAGGCGCAAAGCTTCGTGCGGATCAACGCCCATGGCGAGACCGTCATTTCCGTCGCCGCGCCGATCCAGCGTTTCCGCACCGTGCGCGGGGCCCTGCTCCTGTCCACGCAAGGCCATGACATCGACAGCATCATCGCCTCGGAGCGGCGGGCGATCTTCCGCATCTTCCTGGTGTCTGCCGCCGTCATGTTCCTGTTGTCGGCGGCTCTCGCCGGCACGATCGCCGAGCCCATGCGCAAGCTGGCCGAAGCCGCGGACCGGGTGCGGCGCGGCGTCAAGTCGCGGCAGGAAATACCCGATTACACCGACCGCAACGACGAGATCGGACATCTCTCAGGCGCGTTGCGCGACATGACCCGCGCCCTGTTCAACCGCATCGAGGCGATCGAGCGTTTTGCCGCCGACGTCGCGCATGAGCTGAAAAACCCGCTGACATCCCTGCGCAGCGCCGTGGAAACCTTGCCCATCGCCAAGAAGGATGAGTCGCGCGGACGGCTGCTGGAGGTGATCCAGCATGACGTGAAGCGCCTCGACCGGCTGATCACCGACATTTCCGACGCCTCCCGGCTCGACGCGGAACTGGCGCGCGGCGACATGGAGGCGGTGGACGTCGCGCGCCTGCTCACGGCCCTCGTCGACGTCGCCAACCAGGTCGAGCGGGAGGACAAGGTGCGCGTTTCCCTGTCCATCGAATCCAGCCGCCCGGACCAGAACTGGCTGACTTTCGGCCATGATTCGCGGCTCTGGCAGGTGGTCAGCAATCTGATCGACAACGCGCGGACCTTTTCGCAGACCGGCGGCGAGGTGCGCGTCTCCCTTTCCCGTGCGCGCATGAGCCCTGCCGGCGGCCAGCCGCCGCGCGACGGCTACGAAATCCTGGTCGACGACGACGGGCCGGGCATACCCGACCATGCGCTGGAGCGTATCTTCGAACGTTTCTACACCGACCGCCCCAACCAGAGTTTTGGCCAGAATTCCGGACTGGGGCTGTCGATCTCGCGCCAGATCGTCGAGGCGCATGGCGGCTCCATCCGCGCCGACAACCGCATCGAGGGCGACAAGGTTTTAGGCGCGCGCTTCGTCGTCTTCTTGCCGGCGGCGGCGGAGTGAGGCCGCGATGGAGACATCCGCCGAGACCCCCGTCCATCTTCACGCCAGCGCGGTGGCGCTCGGCGAAAACGGCGTGCTGGTTCGCGGCCCTTCCGGCGCCGGCAAGTCGAGCCTCGCGCTGGCGCTGGTCGAAGCCTTCCGGCGGCGTGGCGATTTTGCCAGGCTTGTCGGCGACGACCGCTTGGCGGTCAGGGTTTCTGGCGGCCGCATTCTGCTGAGCCCGCACCAAGCCATAGCGGGCATCGCGGAATGGCGCGGCATCGGCCTGGTCGAACAGGACTACGAGGCCAGCGTCGTGCTCGCCCTGATCGTCGAACTCGCGCCGGCAGAATCGGGAGACGCCCTGCCCCGCATGCCGGAAAACGCTGAATTAAGGGCGGATTTGCTGGGCGTGCGCGACGTGCCGCTCTTGCGCTTGCCAGCCCGCGCGACAGAAAGGTCAGTCGCGGCGGTAATGGCATTTTTGCACAATGTTTCGACAAAATGACGGAGATGGCGCATTTTGCTTGCCAAGATGTTCGCAAACATCAAAATGGCCCGTCTGAAATCAGGCGGTTTCGTGACAGCGTGGCATAACAAGGCGGCGCGGCGCCTGAATTCCCGAAAGGAAGGCTTGCGCACCCGCTCGTGGGGGCTGGCTTTCCGGTTCGGACCTGGACAGGACGGTAAGTGTCGATGATTGGCATAGTGCTTGTGACGCATGGCCATCTGGCGACGGAATTTCGTGCGGCGCTGGAACATGTTTGCGGGCCGCAATCGCAATTGGCGACCATCACCATTGGTCCCGAGGACGATATGGAGAGCCGCCGCAAGGATATTATCGCCGCGATCGCGGCGGTCGATACGGGCTCCGGCGTGGTGATCCTGACCGACATGTTCGGCGGCACGCCGTCCAATCTCGCGATATCCGTAATGAATGGCGCCAACGTCGAAGTGGTCGCAGGCGTAAACTTGCCTATGTTGATCAAGCTCGCCTCGGTGCGCGCCGAAGCCAGTCTCGAACAGGCGGTGACCCAGGCTTCCGAGGCCGGGCGCAAGTACATTTATGTCGCCAGCAAGATTTTGTGTGGAAAATGAATGAGTTGAACGACTCCGAACCCTGTGACTGCCCACCCAATCCCCCCGCTCCGGAAGGAGCCGTCACGCGCGAGCTGCCCATCGTCAACCGCAAAGGCCTGCATGCCCGCGCCACCGCCAAATTCGTGCATTGCGTCGAACAGTTTGACGCCGCCGTCACGGTTTCGCGCTGCGGCGAGACGGTTGGCGGACAGTCGATCATGGGCATATTGACGCTCGGCGCCGGCATAGGCTCGACCATCCGCGTCTCGGCCACGGGCGCGCAGGCGCGGGAGGCGATCGAAGCGATAGCGGCGCTGGTCGCCAACAGGTTCGGCGAGGACGAGTAGCGCGTCTCGCGGTTTTTGTTTCGTGATGCCCGCAGGACAGCGTCGGGGATTGCATAAGGCCCGCCGTTTCCATGACCTATCTGATTCTGAAATTTATTCACGTCCTCAGCGCGATTGTCCTTCTTGGAACGGGTTCCGGGATCGCGTTTTTCATGCTGATGGCGCATCGAAGCGGCGACGTGGGCTTTGTCGCCCGAACCGCGGCCACAGTGGTCATTGCCGACCTGATCTTCACGGCCAGCGCCGTCGTCGCGCAGCCCCTGTCCGGCTATTTTCTTCTTCGCGAGACGGGCCAGAGCATTTCGGAATTCTGGATCTCCGGCGCTCTCGTCCTTTTCGCCCTCGCCGGCCTGTTCTGGATTCCCGTCGTCTGGATGCAGGTTCGCATGCGCGACCTCGCGATCGCCGCCGGCGCCGCCGGCGAACCTTTGCCCGAGGCCTACCACCGGCTTTACAGCATCTGGTTCGCCTTCGGCTTTCCCGGCTTCGGCGCGACAATCGCCATCCTCTGGCTGATGATCGCCAAACCGGGGTGGTGACCATGCCTTCGGCTCAGCCCTCCATCGCCGTGTTCGGCGCCAGTGGCCTGATCGGCCAAGCCATTGCCGAAGATTTGCAAAAGCGCGGCTTTGTCGTCTCCCCGATCGCGCGTCGATTCACCGAAGCGCAACGCGCTGCGTTCGCCGCTACGGCGCCCGAACGACCTTTCGCCGATCTCGACGCGCAAGGACTCGCCGCGCTGATCGCCGGGGCCGACGTCGTTATAAACTGCGTCGGAGCGCTTCAGGACGGGCCAGGCGGACGCACCGAAGATGTACATCTCGGATTTGTCTCCACGCTCGTCGCCGCCATTGCTGCGTCTGGTCGACCGATTTTGCTCATGCACTTTTCTATCCCGGGCAAACGCGCCGACGACAGGACCAATTTCAGTCGGACGAAGCGCGAGGCTGAGCAAATCATCGCCAAATCCGATTTGTCCTTTGTTATTCTACGGCCCGGATTTGTCATCGCGTCTGGCGCTTATGGCGGCAGCGCGCTCGTCCGCGCTTTGGCGGCGCTGCCCTTCCGGCTTCCTGCCGCCGAAAGCGCCCGGCCCTTCGCCGTGACGGCGGCAGGCGATCTCACGGCGACCATTGCACATGTCGTGACGCTCTGGCGAAAAGGCAAAACGGACTGGCGCGCCGTCTGGGACGTCATGGAGCGCGAACCATCGACCGTCGGCGGTGTCCTGGACGCATTCAAAAATCGTTTCGGCGGCCTTGCCGCCAAAATGACTTTGCCAGGCTGGCTCCTCACATTCGGCGCGAAATTCGCCGATCTCTCCGGAAAGCTCGGCTGGTCTCCCCCGATCAGATCGACGGCGCTCGCGGAAATGCGGCGCGGCGTTTCCGGCAACCCGGAACCTTGGATCGCGGCGACAGGAACTCCAGCCCGCTTCCTTGAAATCTGCGTTGACCGAACTTCCTTCCACGATCCAGGAGCGCTGGTTCGCCCGCCTTTATCTTGCGAAAGCGCTGGTCATCGGCACATTGGCAAGCTTCTGGCTGATTTCGGGCGCGATCGGACTTACGGTCGGATTCGCCGCGGCCACGGCGACATTGATCAGCCACGGCTTCGGCGCAGGCACAGCTCGGTTCCTGGTCGCGACGAGCAGTTTGCTCGACCTTGGCGTTGGCGTCGCCATCGGCCTCCGGCGCACATGCCGGCGGGGCCTTCTAGCGGGAAGCGCAGTATCGCTGGCCTATGTCGCTGCCGCAACCTTCCTGACGCCAACGCTCTGGGCCGATCCGCTCGGACCGCTGGTCAAGATTTTCCCGCAAATCGTGCTGATGATCGTCGCTCTTGCGATCCTCGACGACCGATAAAGGCCTGGAGTATTTTCGAGCGACGTGGATTCCGGTTCGCGTCAAAACCCGAAGGGCCGCGTTAGCGAATATGCGTGAAAACAGTCTCTAGTCACGCTCGCGCAACAGTCTCCGAATGATCTTGCCGCTGGTCGTCAGCGGCATTTCCAGCACGAATTCGATTTCGCGCGGATATTCGTGGCCCGACAGCCGCGTCCTGACCTGCGCCTGTATTTCCTTCGCCAGTTCCGGCGAGGGCGCGAAGCCGGGCTTCAGCACGATAAAGGCCTTCACCAGCTCGCCGCGTAGGGAATCGGGCTTGCCGACCGCCGCGGCGTTGGCGACAGCGGGATGGCGCAGCAGCACGTCCTCGATCTCCGCCGGGCCGATCCGGTAGCCCGCGGAGGAAATCACGTCGTCGTCGCGGCCCTCGAAAAAGACATAGCCGTCCGCGTCGCGATGCGCCCGGTCGCCGGTCAGCATCCACTGCCCCAGAAATTTCTGGGCCGTCGCCTCGGGCCGACGCCAATAGTCGAGAAACAAAACCGGATCGGGCTTTCGCACGGCGATCTCGCCGGTTTCCCCATGCTCGCAGATCGAGCCGTCGGGCCGGATGACGCCGACCTCATGGCCCGGAACCGGCTTGCCGATCGCGCCGGGCCTGTTGACGCCAAGAGCGGCGCTCGACGCGAGCACGAGATTGCATTCGGTCTGCCCATAGGATTCGTTGATGGTCAGGCCCAGGGCGTCGAGCCCCCAGTGAAAGGTTTCCGCGCCCAGCAATTCGCCGCCGGTATTCAGGCTGCGCAGCGCGAAATCGTATTTTGTCCGGGGAGAGGGGACTGACCGCATCATGCGCAGCGCCGTCGGCGGAATATAGGCGTTGCGTATGCCCTGCGCCGCCATCAGCGCAAAGGCCGCGTCCGGATCGAATTTGCGGAAGGGCCGCGCCACCACGGCCACCCCGAAATGCAGCGAAGGCAACAGGACGTTGAGCAGGCCGCCCGCCCAGGCCCAGTCGGCCGGCGTCCACATCAGGTCGCCTTTTTTCGGAAAATCGTCATGCGGCATCGTCACGCCGGGGAGATGCCCTGGAAGCACGCGATGGGCGTGCAGCGCGCCCTTGGCCAGCCCGGTTGTCCCCGACGTGTAGATCATCAGGGCAGGGTCCTCGGCGAGCGTCGCGACCGGCGTGAAATCGGACGTTTCAGTCGCGAGCGCGGCAAAAAAATCTTCCGCGCCGGCCTGCGCGCCATCGAGGCAGAGGATGGTTTGCAGCCCCGGCAGCTTTTCGCCGCCGATATCCCGGATTTTTGCGAGGCCAGGCGCGTCGCAGATCAAAGCTCGCGCGGAGGAATCCGAGAGGCGGTATTGCAGCGCTTCGACGCCGAAGAGACTGGCGAGCGGCAGGGCGACAGCGCCAAGCTTATAGAGCGCAATATGAGCGGCGGCGACGTGCCGCGATTGTGGCAGCAGCAAACCCACGCAATCGCCGCGGCCGACGCCGCGCCGACGCAAGGCGTTGGCGATCCGATTCAATTCGGCCCGCAGGTCGCCGAATGTGAATACTGCCGCCTGATCGTCCGCGCCCACCTCGACGATCGCGGCGCGGCCGGGCTCGGCGAGGGCCCATCGATCGCAACAATCCACGCCTATATTGTATTGCCGGGGTATCGACCACGCGAAGGCGCGGCGGCGGCGCTGGTATTCATCGTCCATGCACTTCATGCCCCAGCGGTCGCAGACCGGCGCAAGCACCGGAAAAACTGTGAGTTTCTCACCGCGTAAACCATATTGCTCAACTTTTCGTTCACTTTTACGCCAAAACACCCGCTAGAGTGCTATAAGCCGCATCATGGCGCGAATTCAAGACAAGCGACGAATCGCCGCAAGCAAGGCACCTTCTTCCAAGACCAAACCGGCGAGACTGCCGGTAGGGCCAAAAACCACGCCAGGAGCGGGACATAATATGAAGCCAGCCGTTATTTTGGTGGGCGCCGACAAGGGCGGCGTGGGCAAGACCACCATTTCCCGGGCGTTGCTCGACTATCTCGCCGCCAACAACGTTCTCACCCGCGCCTTCGACACAGAGTATCCGCGCGGCACGCTCAAGCGTTTCCATGGCCCGCTCACGGAAGTGGTGGACATCACCCAGACCTCCGACCAGATGCGGATCATCGATACGCTGAATGCGGCGCAGGTCAAGGTCAGCGTTATCGACACTCGCGCCGGCGCGCTCGGCGGGGTGCTCAAGGCCCTGCGCGACGTCGGCTTCCTCGACGCGGTCAAATCGGGCGAATACAGCTTCACCCTGCTGCACGTGCTCGGCCCCTCCATCGCCTCGCTCGACGAGATCGCCGAAGTCGCGCCCTATGTCCAGGACGCCAATTATTTCCTGGTCAAGAACCACATCAACGATACCAATTTCTTTGAATGGGACCCCGTCACCCATCGCCGTTATTTTGAAAAGGTGAGCCCCGCTGGCGAAATCACGATTCCAAAGCTCAATGAAATGTCCTACGAGCAGGTTGAGATTTCCGGCGTGCCCTTCTCCACCTTTGTCGCCAACAAGACCGCGAGCGGCGACCCGGCCAACCAGTCGTTCGTGCTTCGCGGCTATGTCCGCACCTGGCAGACGAAGATCGCCGACGAGCTGAACCGTGTTCGTCTTCTCGACCTTTTGGCCGGGCGAGACTGATCGTTGAATTGCGCGCAGGGAGATTGGCGGGACAAGGGCGGGCCTGACGAGGGCGAAGGCTCCTACGCCAACATGGGCGAGGAGCGCGAAATCGATTTCCCGGGAAACCGCCGTTTCCGCCGAAACCTTCGTCTTTATTTCCTGCGCGCCCCACGGTCGCGTCGGGACGAGCACGACGGCCCGCCTGCTGTCCGATTACTACCTTGCGTCCCGCCGCTCCTTTACGGGTTTTGACGCCGACCCGCATGAACCCGATTATGCGCCGCGCTTCGCCGAACGCGTGACCAATGTCGATCTCGCCAATGTCCAGGGCCAGATCGCGATGATCGACCGGCTGCTGGTCGCCGACCGCGAACCGAAGATCGTCGACCTCTGGAGCCGGTCCTTCGCGCGATTCTTTGGTCTCGCCCAGGAAATTGGCTTTTTCGACGAAGCGCGCAGCAAGGGCGTCGCGCCCGTCATCCTGTTTCACGCCGACGCCTCGGAAGCCTCGGCCGCCGCCGCCTATCGGCTGGCGGCAACTTTCCCCGAAGTCGAAACCCTGCTCGTCCATAATGAAGGCGCGGCGCCGCTTGGCGACGAAGCCAACGCGCGTCTCGCGCTTTACCCGCCGCACCGCCGCTTGAAAATCCGCGGGCTCGACCTCGCCTTGCGCCAGGCGCTTCAACCGAGCGACCTGTCGCTGTCCTATTTGCTGATCGACCCGCCGCGCGACATGTCGCTGGTCGTCCGCTCCGGCCTCCGCGCCTGGCTGCAACCTGTTTTCAGCCAGTTCCGCAGTTTCGAGCTGCGCCATTCCTTTGACGGCGCGAACTTCCTGTCCTGATCAGCGGCATGCATCAGCCCCGCTCGAGCGTGACAGTCTGGAAAGCGAAGCCCAGGCAGCGCTCGTCGGAGCCTATGCCCATTTTGGCCGGAACGCGCGCCGTAGGCATGACGAAGGCAATGATATTGTTGCCAACGGCGTTAAGCAGATCTCCGGAAAAGACATGGGCGGTTTGCGAATAGGCTTCGGCGCGAACGAAGGCCGCCCACAAGCCGTTGATATAAATATTTGCTTCCTGGTGCGTGATCTTGTTGTCCGCAAGGAAGGGCTCCGCTTCGACGAGCAGTTTGATTCGGGGCGCGCCGGCGGCCAGCCTGATGTTGAGGGTCGCCACATGGTCCGTGGTCCAGGTCGCGCTCGGCGAATCCTGAAGTGAGGACCAGCCGGAGCCGATAAAGTCGCCGGAATTGCCTTCGGTCCCGAACTTTATAGCTTCACCCAGTCTCAACATCCCCATGATGATAGCCCCTCCGCAAATATAGAAAGATTAGTTCCTTGGCCTTGGCCGGGAAAGCCCTATAATTTTGGACTGGCGCAGGGCTTGGCCGCCTTCCTGATCGCCAGCCTGGCCCGAAACTTGCGTTTTTGCGCGGAGAACCCGGTAAAATCGCCGGTTGTGCCCCGCAGTCCTACATGGTTAATCCTTCATTAAGGTGCGCGGCTCCATTCTTGGACGATCGCCCCCGACGCAGTTCAGATCCATGAAATGGGTGCGACACTAAAACCTTAGTTCAACGCGTTTTTTTCAGGCAAGCCGAATTGTCGTGGTCTGAAAAAATGCCAGCGGAAAGCCGCATGTTCGAAAGACTACGCCAGTTTCTCGAAGACATGACCGGATCCGAACCGGCCGAAAGGGAATTCGGCGACGGCGACTTTCGCCTCGCGGCCGCTGCGCTGCTCGTGCATGTCGCCGAAATCGACGGCTTCTTCAGCGAGGCCGAGCGACGCTCCCTCCTCTTGCTTCTGCAGCAGAGATTCGCCCTCGACGCGGACGCTGCGCGCCGGCTCGTCGCCGCCGCCCAGAAAAGCGATCGCGAGTCCGTGGACCTTTACGGCTTCACCTCGATCCTGCAGCACGCGATGTCCTTCCCCGATCGTCGCCGGCTGATCGAAATGATGTGGACCATCGCCTATGCCGACGGCGAGGCGCAGGAATTCGAAGAAAACATCATTTGGCGCGTTTCAGAACTTCTTGGCGTTCCCTCGCGCGACCGCATCGCGCTGCGCCGGAAAATCCGTTCGGAGAGCGGCTGCGATCCCGAGTCGCCCGGCCCCTGGAGCGCCGAATCCGCAAACGACGAAGGCAAGAGCCGATGACAGGAGCGGGCGCCAAAAGGATGGTCATGCTGGTCACCGGCGCCTCGGGCGGCATCGGCGCCGATCTCGCGCGCCTCGCCGCGGCCAAGGGGCGCGACCTCGCGCTTGTCGCGCGCAATCGCGCGGCGCTCGACGCCCTGGCCGACGAAATCGCCGCCCTGCCCGGCCAGGCCAACCCACGGCCGCTTGTGCATGATTGCGATCTCGCCAGGCCCGGCGCCGTCGCCCAGCTGAAGGAATTTCTCGCCGCGTCCAACGCCGCGCCCGACATCGTCGTCAACAACGCCGGCTATGGCGTGCTCGGCGCGGCGGCCGAAGGCGATCTTGACGAGCAACTCGGCATGATCGACCTCAATGTGCGCGCCCTGACGGAAATGAGCCTGGCCTTCGCCGCCCCGCTCGTCGAGGCGAAGGGACGCCTCCTCAATGTCGCCTCGATTGTCGCCTTTATGCCGGGACCGGGAATGGCTGTCTATTACGCCAGCAAGGCCTACGTGCTTTCGTTCAGCGAAGCCCTGTCGGCTGAGCTCGCGCCGTTGGGCGTGAGCGTGACCGCGCTCTGCCCCGGTCCGGTTCCCACCGGATTTCAGGCGCGGGCGCGTTTCGACGCGAAGATGAGCTGGGCCAGGCTCGGGGCCCTCTCGTCGCGCGAAGTCGCGCAGGCCGCCTATGACGGAATGATGGCCGGCAAGCGCGTCGTCATTCCCGGACTTTTGATGAAACTCACCGCCCTGACCTCGCCCTTCACCCCGAAAGCCGTTTCGCTTGCGCTGGTCAGCGCCTTGCAGATGCGCCGCAAAAAAACGGAGAGCGCCTGACCATGGAATTTGGAGCCGACCCTTTTTCGCCGCCGCCGCGTAAACCGGTGCTGATCGTCCTGCACCAGGAACATTCGACGCCCGGTCGCATTGGACGGCTGTTGCGCGAATGCGGCGCGCCACTCGACATCCGCCGTCCCCCGCTGGGCGACGAACTGCCGAAAACCCTCGCGGATCATTCCGGCGTCATCATTTTCGGCGGCCCGATGAGCGTCAACGACGAAGAGGACTGGCTCCGGCGCGAGATCGACTGGATCGGCGCGCCCCTGCGCGAGGACAAGCCCTTCCTCGGCATCTGCCTTGGCGCGCAATTGCTCGCCCGCCATCTCGGCCACAAGGTCGCCGGCCATCCCGAAGGACGGGTCGAAGTCGGCTATTATCCGATCCATCCGACCGAACAGGGCCACGCCCTGTGCGACGCGCCCTTCCCGCACCGGGTCTATCAATGGCACCGCGAAGGTTTCGACCTGCCGAACGGCGCGGTGCTGCTGGCGCAGGGCGATGATTTCGAGGCGCAGGCGATCCGCGTCGGCGAAAAGGCCTATGGCCTGCAATTCCACCCCGAAGTCACTTACGCCATGATCTGCAAATGGACGGTGACCGCGCATGACCGCATGAGCCTGCCCGGCGCGCAGGAGCGGCAGCGCCATATCGAAGGCTGGTTCCAGCACGATGGGGTCGTGGCGCGCTGGACAAAGAGCTTCCTCCAGCGCTGGCTCGGTCCGGACGATCTTGCCGAATTTTTGACGCCGGCCGAGTGACAGCGCGTTTTATCCTTCCGATATCCCGCGGAAAATTCTGGCGATCGTGAAAGCCAAATCGCGCCATTGCGGCAGCGCCTGTCCGGCGCGCCACGAATTCTCCGCCAGATCCCTGCGCAGGACGCCGTCGGAAAGCAGCTTGCGCAAGGCCTCGCGAAGCGCGCGAACATCGGACGGCGGAATTTTTTGGGCCGCCGCTGCGGGCACTGTTTCCGCAGCCGCGCCGCCGGTCGTCGTCACGATTGGCAAGCCGCGCGCCATCGCCTCGGCCAGCGCCATTCCAAAACCCTCGAACAGCGAAGACGAGACAAATATGTCGCTCGTCGCATAGGCCTCTTCGAGTTCGGCGTCAGAAAGCGCGCCGGCAACATCGACGCGGCCGGATAGCCCCATCGCTTCGACCTGCCGGGACAGTGCGCCCGCTGTCTCGGGGCAAAGTTCCAGCGAGCCGACAATCCGCAGGCGCCAATCCAGCTGCTTCAGCCCGGCAAGCGCCTCGACCAGAAGATGAAAAGCCTTGCGCGGCGTGATCGCGCCCACGGCGATCAGCCTCGGCGCTCCGCCGGAACCCCGCGCCCTCGCCGACGGATCGGTTCCCGGCGGCGCGACCGCAAGACGCTCGGAGGAGACATCAAACTGATCGCGCAAGATTGCGGCGACATGCGCGCTGGCGGCGATGACGCAATGCGCCAGCGCCAGAACCGCGCGTTCATTTTCGCGCAAGGCCTCGCTGCGCTCCGGCGTCAGCCCCGCCTCCAGACAAAGCGGGTGATGGCACAGAGCGATGACGGGCGAAGCGATGGCGCGGATCGCCGCTCCTGGCAGGGCGGCATAGGCGAGGCCATCGACGAGCAGGACGTCGCCGGGCCGCAAGGCTGATTGCATCGCGTCGAGGGCCAGCGCCACGTCTTCCGGCCCCGCATCCGGAAAACGGCCGGGCAATGGCAGATGCACGGGCTCGACGCCAAACTGCGGCAATTCCGCGAGCATGCGCCGGCCATATCGGTTGCCGCCGGTGGGCAAAAACAGATCGCCGGGGATCGCGAACACGAGCCGTCCCATCAGGCGACCGGCCCTTCGAACCACGCCCGGGCGACATGCAATTCATGCAATGTCACGCGGATCGAGCCAATGCCCTCGCTGCCGGGACCGAGCGCGCCGGAACGCGCCGCCGCGGCCATCGCGTCAAATATCTCGCGCGACAGGAATTCCGTTGTCGTCTGCTTGCCGCGAAAAGCCTCGACCTCGTCCAGGTTGCGGTAATTGAGCGGCGCCAGTGTGGCTTTCAACGCCTCGTGCGCTCGGCCGATGTCGACCACGATATTGTCTGCTGTCAAAGTCTCGCGGAAGAAGGCGACGTCGACGACGAAAGTCGCGCCATGCAGACGCTGCGCCAAGCCGAACGTTTCGCCGCGGAAACTGTGAGCGACCATGATGTGATCACGGACTTCGACGCCATACATGGCTTCCTCCTGGGCTCAGTATCGAATGACGGCCGCCACGCCGGGAGCATCCGCGCCGAAAAGGCGGGGGGCTTCCCTCGGCATGTCGTCGAAGGCGATCTCCTCGGTGATCAAGAGGTCCAGGCGTGGATCCGCGAGCAGTTCCAGAGCCTTGTCGAGCCGGCGCATATGCGGCCAGCGAGGGCGGCGCGACGGCGCCACCTGGCCAACCTGGGAGGAGATCAATCGGAGCCGCTTGCAATGGAAGGCGCCGCCCAGGGGAACGGTCACCGGGTTCGTCCCATACCAGCTCAGCTCGACGATCGTCGCCTCGGTCCCCGCGCAGCCCAGCGCCAAAGCCAGACCGCCGGAACTCGCGCTGGCATGGAAGACCACATCGGCCCCGGCTTCGCCCGATGCGGCGAAGTCGTCCGCCGCATAAAAACGCGCGCCAAATTTTTCGGCGATACTGGCGCGGCTCGATTGCTTGTCGACAACGACGACGTCCGCGCCCGGCAATCGAGTCGCCAGGGCCGCCACCAGCAGGCCGACGACGCCCGCGCCGATGATGACGAGCCGGTCGCCGGGACCAGCGCCGGACTCCCACATGGCGTTCAGCGCCGTCTCCATATTGGCCGCAAGCGTCGCCCGGCGCGGCGGAACATTTTCCGGCGCCGGCCGCAACCATTCGAGCGGCGCGACGAACCGTTCCTGATGCGGATGCAGGCAGAAGACGATCTTGCCAAGCCAATGCGCCGGGCCAGCTTCGACACGACCGACCGCGCAATAGCCATATTTGACCGGTAGCGAAAACGATCCCTCCTGGAAGGGCGCCCTCATAAGATCGGCTTCCGACGGGGGAATTCGCGCCTCGAACACCAACCGCTCGGTGCCCCTGCTGATCCCACTCCACATCATGGCGACGCGCGCTTCGCCCGCTCCGGGCTCGGGAAGCAATTGCGTGCGGAACCCGGCGACATGCGGGGCCTCGATCCATAGCGCGCGTGTTTCGCTCGCGCCTGGGGCGTCGGAACCAGGGTCGGTTGGCGTGGCGACCATCTTTCCCGCCTTTGTCGAAGCGAGGCAGAACCGGCCTCGCATTTCCATTTCAGCCTATCGGAACCAATGATCCAAACAAAATCCGAGTTCACGCCCGCGGGGCTGCAAAGCCGCCGCGTCCTGGCGCAGCGGCGTCTTTTTGTCGCAATTGCCTGCCTGGCCCTTTATGCGCTCCTGCTGTCCTGGCTCGCCTCCATCCTGAACAGCGGCGGCTGGAGCGCCCTGCGCGTCGGAATGCTCGGCGCCTTCGCCGCGGCCGCCCCCTGGAGCATTCTGGGCGTGGCCAACGCTCTGATCGGCTTCTGGCTTTTGCATTTCCACGACGATCCCATGTCGCAAGCGGCGCCGTTCACCGGCATGGACGAGGCTGGGCCGCCCCATAGGCGCACCGCCATTCTCATGACCCTTCGCAATGAAGACGCGCGCCGCGCCTTCGCCCGGCTTCGCGCCGTCAAGGCGAGCCTCGACGCTACCGGCCAAGGCCACGCCTTCGATTATTTCGTCCTGAGCGACAGCGCCGACCCCGGCGTCGCCGCAGCCGAGGAAGGCCAGATCGCAGCCTGGAGGAGCGAAACAAGCGACGCCCAGCGGCTGCATTATCGGCGCCGGAGCGCCAACACCGGCTTCAAGGCGGGCAACATCGGCGAGTTCTGCCAATGCTGGGGCGCCCTCTACGAATTCATGATCCCGCTCGACGCGGACAGCCTCATGGATGGCCAGACCATCCTGCGCCTCGTCCGCATTGGCGAGAAATATCCGCGTCTCGGCATTCTCCAGACTTTGGTGGTCGGCGCGCCATCGCGCTCGGCCTTCGCCCGCATTTTTCAGTTCGGCATGCGCCAGGGCATGCGCGCCTACACGATGGGCGCAACCTGGTGGGCGGGCGATTGCGGCCCGTTCTGGGGACATAACGCCCTCGTGCGCATCGCGCCCTTCGTCGCGCATTGCGCTTTGCCAACGCTGCGCGACGGCTCGCCGATCCTCTCGCACGACCAGCTTGAGGCGGCGCTGATGCGGCGCGGCGGCTTCGAGGTCCGCATCCTGCCGGTCGAATGCGGAAGCTTCGAGGAAAATCCTCCGACCCTGCTCGATTTCATCCAGCGTGAAGCGCGCTGGTGCCGGGGCAACATGCAATATCTGCAACTGCTGGCGACGCCGTCTCTCGCCTCAATGAGCCGCTTTCATCTCGTGTGGGCCATCAGCATGTTCATCGGCGCTCCCGCCTGGACCGCGATCATCGTCCTCGCCGCGCTCATTCCTGTTGTCGAGGACATGCGGGCATTCCCGTCCACGTCTGCCGCGGCCTTCTATCTGCTGTTCATGCTTTTGAGCCAGATGCCGAAACTGGCCGGCTATCTCGACGTCGCCTTCGCGCCGGGAGGAATGGCCCGCTACGGCGGCGCCGGACGCTTCTGCGCCGGGGCCCTTGTCGAGACGGTCGGCTCCTCCGTCATTGCAGCGGCGACCACGCTCAATTGCACGTTGCTCCTCCTCCTGCCGTTCGGCCGAACAATCGACTGGGGGGCGCAGGCGCGCGACGCACATGGCCTCACATGGCGAGTGGCGTCCCGCGCGCTCTGGCCGCACCTGGCCTTTGGCGGCGTCGTCCTGGCGATCGTCGCAATATTCGCCCCGCGCCTCGCCCTGTGGTCGCTTCCGCTGACCCTCGGCTATGTCGCCGCCCTTCCCTTCGCCGTCGCCAGCGCGTCGCCAAGGCTCGGGCAATGGTTCGTGAATTGGGGGCTCTGCGCGACGCCCGAAGAAAGGCGGCCGCCCAGGATTCTACGATCCCATGATGCGGTCGCCGAACGGGCGATCAGGCGACCCGCGACCGGCGCGACGGCGATAGGCGGCGCGATCGAACAGGATCTCCCCATCGCCCCGTGATGCTGCTTCCTCGCGCGCTTAGAAGCATTTTCGAACGAAGTGGATTCCGGTTCGCGTTAAGACCCGAATGGCCGCGTTAGCGAATATGCGTGAAAACAAGAAACGAGAACCTGCTCGGTGAACCGGAGTTCACCGAACAGGTCTAGTTCGCCAGCACCAGCGCCCAGAAGACCTTGTAGCGTGAGCGCGGATTATAGACGGCCGCTATGCCCATCCGGCGCATGCCCGGCGCGAGCATGTTGGAATTATGCGACGGCGATTGGCGCCAGCCGGAAAAAACCTCGCTGATTGTGTCATAGCCCGCCGAAACGTTTTCGACCGCCTCCGACCGGGCATAGCCGGCGCGCGTAAGTCTTTCCGTCAGCGAACCGCGCAGGTCGTGGCTCAACTTGTCGGCTGAGGCCATGCTGGCCGCCTGCGCCTGCGCCGCCGCCATCAGGCCCGGGTCGAGCGCGACCGCTTCGGCGCCCCGGCCGGTGCGATAAAGCGAAATCATGTCGCGCGCCGCTTCCGCGTCGAGATGCGCGCCGGGCGTCATCATCGACTGGTAGAGGCTGGTGGACGCGCTGTGCGGGACAGGCTCGGCGCAACCGGCCAGCAGGAGAAGTGGCGCGACAATGAAGGCGATGCGCCGCGACGGGCGCCGGAACAAGATTTGCAAACTGGGACTTTCGGCTGAAGGTTGAAGCTAAACTCGGGACAGTTGAAGCTAGACTTGGGACAAAAGCATTAAGGTTTCATGTCCCCGGGCTTTTCGACAAACCGCTTCAGGAGCGGTTCGATCTGGGCGAGGTCGAGCGCGATGGAGGGCGGCGCCGCCGGCGCCGGACTCATGCGCAGGCCCTCTTCGGCGAAGCTCTTGAAAATTGCGTAATGCAGGTCGCTCTTCACCCGCATGGCATGCTCGACATCCTCGACGAAACAGACCAGTTCGAATTCGAGCGCGGTTGGCGTGATATTGGTGAAAAGCACGGTCGGCGAGGGGATCCCGACGACTTCCTCCTGCGACTTGGCGATGCCGAGCAGGACCTCGCGCACCTTATCGGGATCGGTCCCCCATATGACCTGCACCGGAACCTGAACGCGCCCGACCCGGTCGGCCCGCACGAAATTCTTGACGATGTCGGTGACCATGTGGCCGTTCGGAACGATCATGGTCGCGCGATCGAAAGTCTCGATCTCGGTCGAGCGGACGTTGATCCGCCGAACATAACCCTGGTTTTCGCCGATCCGCACCCAGTCGCCGACGCGGATTGCGCGCTCCCACAGCAAAATCAGGCCGGAGACGAAATTATTGACCACCGATTGCAGGCCGAGGCCGATACCAACCGACAGCGCGCCGGCGACCAGCGCCAGTTTCTCGGTGTTGATGCCGAGATAGGCGAAGACCAGGGCAATGGTGATGATGACGCCGAGATAGCCGATGCTGGTGCGGATCGAGGCGCGTAATCCCGTATCCAGCCCCGTCAGCGGCAGATAGCTGTTTTCCAGCCAATTCTGCGTCACATGGGTCAGGCCGTAGCCGACCGCGAACAGCAGCAGCGCAAGGATCAGGCTCGAAAGGGAGACGGTGACGTCGCCGATCTTGACGCCGAAAAAGGCCGATTCAACCGCGCCCATCATGTCCTGCGACTGCAGGCCCCACGGGGCGAGCAGCAGCAGGACGGCGATGGTGGAGAGCGCCACGGTGACGGCTGCGGATAAAAGGACGCCGATCTGCTGCAGGCTTTCCCGCCGAAGGCCGAGGCTGGCCATCATGCCCCGGCTGAAACGCGAATTGGGCCGGAAAGCCTGCTCGGCGCCGTCGCCTGCGAGTTTCAACAGCAGGAAAAGAAGGCTGGCGACCAGGGCCCACCAGGCGATCTGGTTCACGATGAAAGCCGCGAGCGCAATATAGCCGAGGACGTCGGCGATGAGGATCGCCAGCGTCGCGCTCCAGGCGGCGAAGCGGATCGGCGGCCACCAGGGGCTTTCGTCCTCGAGATGGACGGGATGATAATCCTCGTCCTCATCATCCTCGCCGGGCCTGCCGACAATGCCGTAAAGCCCGCGTGAAAGAGTCAGGCCGACCAGCAGGGCGAAGACGCCGCGCGCCGCTACCGTCGCCAGCAGGGAGGCGCCGATCACCTCGTTCATCGCCTCGACCAGCTTGCCGATCGTGACGAGGACCGCGACCGTCATGGCAAGGCTCATCACCCTTTGCGCGACCCGGTCGCTCAGGTCGAGGGGCCGCCAGAGCGGGCGCGTGGGCGCAAGGATCGCCGCGCCGAGGCCCGCGACCAGCGCGATGCGAATGACTCCCGCGAAAATGGCGTTGTCGAAAGGGCGCAGTTGCGGGGCGTCGAGACCGAACCAGTTCACAAGACCATAGACGGCGCCCATGCCCGCGACCGGGATGGCCGTCACCGCCAGCGCAGTCCACAGCGACGCCGCCGCCTTCTGCAATTCATTCGGCGGGCGGCGCGAATGTTCGCGCGGAATGACGCGCCGCGCGACGTAGCTCGCCGCCACTACGGCCCCAAAAACCAGCAGCAGCAGCAAGGCGAAGGCAAGGCCGGCTCCGTCAGCAAGCGTTTCGGCGACATGGCCCTCGAAATCTGCGAGGGCGGCGCGCCCTGCGGCGAGGCCTGGCGGCGTTTCGCGCGCCACTTCGATCCACAGTCGGGGCGCAAATATGCTGGACGAACTCCGGAACAATTCGTTGGTGAAGAGGGCGCGCCGCCGGTCAGCGATATGCGCCGCCATCTGCTCGGCGCGCAATTGCAGGAGATTCGCCCGTTTCAGCAAGTCGTCGCTCGCGGAATAGAGCTTGGTCTGGTCCTTGCGCTCCTGCGCGACTGCCGGGTCTTCGGGCGGCGGAGCCGGGCTGGCCTTGGAATCGGGCGCGGGGCCGAGCTGGTCGAGCCGCGCCTTGAGCGCGACGAGACGAGGCGAGACCTCCGCAATCACCGATTCAATCTGCGCGGTTACAGGCGGGATTGCAGCCGCCTGCCGCGCCAGATCGACGTCGGCAAGCGAGTCCGAGCCAATCGCCGAAGCAATCTGGTCGAGCCCCTGCTTGGCGGCGTCGAGACGCGCCGCGGAATCGGCGGCCGCCGGCTGGTCCGGGGAAACAGCCAGGGACTGCGAAGCGGGCGGCGCTGGAGCGACGGCAGGCGCGGAGCGCGGCGGCGGCGCCTTGTTGTCCACGGCCAGGGCCGGACCTGCTCCGACGAGGGTGAGGACAAGCAAGGCTTTCGCCAGCAGGGCAAACGCCTTTCCAGATCCGGCGAAACCGGATCTGCGAAGAACCGATGGCCAGTTCGCTTGAAAACGCTTTAGGGCTGACTTGCGCGTCAAAGGCGGCTCCGATTCGTTACGCCCCGGCAGAATCGGCGCAAATCAGCCCAAATCAAGGCGAGCATGGCTATTCTTCCTTTTCCGGCGCCAAATCGGCGTAAGCATGGCTTTTTCCGCGCCAGTCCACCACGCTCCAGCCGCCGTTTTCGTGGGAAAAATAGGTTGGCCCCGCCGGCGACTTGCCGAACCCGCCGGGAATATCCACGACATAGACAGGCTGGCAGAGGCCGGAAACCCGTCCAAGCAAGCCGCGCACAAGCTCCTGTCCCTCTTCGATGGTCAACCGCAGATGCGACGTGCCGGGCGCCAGGTCCGGATGGTGCAGGTAATACGGTTTTATGCGCGTTTCGACGAAGGCGCGCATCAGGCTCGACAATGTCTCGGCGTCGTCGTTGACCCCGCGCAAAAGCACGGTCTGGCTGACCATGGCGACGCCCGCGTCGATCAGTTTTCCGCACGCCTCCCTGGCGGAAGCCGTCAGCTCGCGCGGATGGTTGGCGTGCAATGCGACATAAACGGTCTTGCCGCTCGCTTTCAGCGCCGCGATCAGCTCCGGCCCGATCCGCTCCGGCGTTAGCGCGGGTACGCGCGAATGAAAGCGCAGGATCCTTATGTGCTCGACCGCGCGAAGGCGCCGGGAGAGATCGGCGAGGCGTCGCGGCGAGACCGCCAGCGGATCGCCGCCGGTGACGATCAACTCCCAGATTTCCTTATGCTCGGCGAGGTATGCGATGGCGGCGGCGAGCGCCTCTTCCGGCAAGACTCCTTCCGTTCCCGCGCCAACGCGGGCGCGGCGAAAGCAGAAGCGGCAATAGACCGGGCAGACGCTCGTCAGTTTCAGGAGAGCGCGGTCGGGATAGCGATGGATGAGCCCGCGCGTCGCTTGATGCGCGTCGTCGCCGATCGGGTCCACACGCTCCTGCGGCAGCGTCAGCAATTCGGCGGCGTTGGGCAGGAACTGCCGTCCCAGCGCATCGTTCGGCCCCTCGATCAGGGCGGCGACGCCGGGCGGCACGGCGACGCTGTAAAGCGCGGCGACGTCGGCGAGCGCCTTCGCCTGTTGCGGCGAGGCGAAACCGGCGGCGATGAGCTCGTCGGGCAGGGTCAGCGTTTTTCCGCGAAAATTTTCGCTCATGGCTGCGCGACCGGCGCCCATAACGCCTGCTCGATATGGTCCGCCCCCGTCGCCAGCATGACCAGCCGGTCGAAGCCGAGCGCAATGCCGCTCGCCGGCGGCATCTTTGCGAGCGCGGCAAGAAAATCCTCATCGATCGGATAGGCGTCGCCGTAGAGCTTTTGGCGTTCCACCATGTCCGCCTCGAACCGGCGACGCTGCTCGACAGGATCGGTCAATTCGCCGAAGGCGTTGGCCAGTTCGACGCCGCAGCCGTAAAGCTCGAAGCGCTCGGCGAAGCGCGGGTCTTCGGGCTTTTTGCGCGCCAGGGCCGCCTCGCTCGCGGGATAGTCGATGAGTACGGCCGCCCGCCCGTGGCCGAGCCGCCGTTCGATGCGGTCGGAGAGGATCTTGCTGAACAGGTCCGACCAGTGGTCGTCCGCGCTGACCCGCAATCCCAGGCATTGCGCCTTTGCAGCGAGGGCGTCGCGGTCGTCGAGCGCCGCAGGCAGATCGATCTGGGCATAGCGTTCAAAAGCCTCGGCCACGCTCAGTATTTCGGGGGCAAGGAAGGGATCGAGCCGCAAGTCGCCAAAGCGGAATTCTTTTACGCCCGCGACTTTCGCGGCGATCTCCAGAATGGCGGCGCAATCGTCGATCAGGGCGCGATAGGGAGTTTTCGCCCTGTACCATTCGAGCATGGTGAATTCGGGATGGTGAAGCCTGGACCTTTCGCCGTTCCGGAACACATGGGCGACGGAGAAAATCCGCTCTTCGCCGGCCGCGAGCAGCTTCTTGCAGTCGAATTCCGGCGAAGAGTGGAGATAGAGTTGAGATGGATCGCCGCCAAGAGGTTGAAACTCGGTCGCAAAGGCTGAAATATGGGTTTCGTTTCCGGGCGAAGCCTGCAAGGCGGAAGGCTCGATCTCGACAAAGTCCTCCCGCTCGAAAAAGGCGCGCAAGGCCTTGAGGATTTTCGCCCGCTGCAGAAGGCGAGGCCGCCGTTCCGCGTAATTTTCGGGCGCCCAGAAGGGGCTTTGACTAGGCATCAGCTCGCTTCCACTGGGGGATGTACGAAAAATCTGGCATTGCGGCGATGATCGGGTATTAGTGGCGCCGCAGTTTCGAAAAAGGTCTGTAGACCCGACGGCCCGTCCCTTCAACCGTGACGGCGGGCGTCGATTGAGGGAAAAGACACGTGAGAGTCATCGCCAGCAACGTCCGCAAGGGCAATATTCTCGAGCATGAAGACGGCAATCTCTACGTCGTGCTGAGCGCGGAAAGCTTTTTCCCGGGCAAGGGCACGCCGACGACCCAGATCGACATGCGCCGCCTCTCCGACGGAAACAAGACCTCCGTGCGTTACAAGACCACGGAACAGGTCGAGCGCGCCCATGTCGAGGACATGAACTTTTCCTACCTTTACGAGGACGCCGACGGCTACACGTTCATGAATGGCGAGAATTACGAGCAGGTGATCGTTCCGAACGACGTCATCGGCGAACAGTCCGCCTACCTGCAGGAGGGCATGCAGGTGATCCTCTCGATCTTCAACGGCGTCGCCGTGGCGATCCAGCTGCCGGCCCGCGTGACGCTGGAAGTGGTCGACACCGAGCCTGTAACGAAGGGCCAGACAGCCTCGTCCTCCTACAAGCCCGCCAAGATGAACAACGGCCTGCGCGTTATGGTGCCCCCGCATATCGGCGTGGGCACTCGCATCGTCGTCCTCACCGAGGACAACAGTTACGTCGAGCGCGCCAAGGACTGAACTCCGGTCCGCGATGCCCCATTTAAGCAAAACGGCCGGTTTCCCGGCCGTTTTTGTTTTTTTACCAGGGCGCGTAGCGCGAAAAGCCCGGCAGCTCGCCCGGCTGCGGCAGGAGGGTCTCCTCGCCGAATTCCTCGCGGCGATAGGTCGGGCTCGGCGTCTGAATATACATCGTGCCCTGATCCATGTAGTGATTTTCGCTGCCGACCGGCACGACATTGCCCGGATCGAGGAAGCTGCGCTTCCTCACATTGATTTCCGGAACCGCGGCATGGGCGACACGCACGCCGTGACGATGATGGACGGGACGCGCCTCGACTTGGGCGCTGGCCAGCGCGCCGGCGGCGAGGGCCAGGACGAAAATGGAAATACGGCGCATTATGAGCTCCTGATGCGGATGGCGCAGTCTAGCCTGTCAGTGTGGCAAGCGATAGTTTTTTGCGCGGAAAGGCGGGTCCTTTCGATCAACGCCTATCGGCGCCGAACGGTTTCGCTGCAGCCTCGGATATTTCGCGACTTGGCGGCGCCGAAAAAGTCGCGCAAGGGACGGTCCGAGCCTGCGGCCAGCAGATCGAGGCGATTGAGCAGGCAGGCGACGTCCTGCGCGCTCATCGATTCGTTCTCGGCCGCGCAGGCAAGACCCGCGATGGTCAGGCCCGGCTGAGCCTGGACCAGCCGGAATCCCCGGCAGCGATCGCGCGAAAATTCGTTTTCCGACAAGGTCAACGCCGCCGTCTCGAGATCGCCGAACCGCGTCGCTTGGTCCGGTTCCTGCCGCACCGCCGAGACGCTCAGCCCGAGCGGCGCGGCGCGGCGCGCCATTTCGACGAAAAACGGCGTATCCTCGATCTTTTCCGAACCGTGCCGATATACCGACAAGCGGACGAAAGGCCCGTTCTTGTCGATCGCGAACTGGCCGAAGGTCAGGACGTCCTCGCGTCCGCCGCCCGTCGCATGACGGCGCGCCGAATAGGCGTGTTTCTCGTGCGCCAGCGGGGGAGCGGCGAGTTCGTAGAGCCGGTAGGGCTTGGCTATTTCGATCCAGGCGTCGCGCGGGGCGGCGGGAGGCGCCTTGCTCGCGATCGTCTGCGAAGCCGGCCAATTCGCCAGAAAGGGGCGCCAGCCAGCGCGATCAGGCCGATCACCGCCACTTTTGCCAGAAAGCCGCGCCATGCGTAAACGGCGCGGGCGAGCGGCCGGAACAGGGTCGCCGAGCGCCAAAGCGCCCACCCTGCGCCAAGCAGGACAACCCCGGCGCGATTGGAATGGCCAGGATTTTTCTCGGCGGCCCCGGCGGCCCAACGCTCTCCAGGGCGCGCCGGCTTGAAATCCTCGGCGTATTCGCGCTCGAGATGGTCAGGCCAATCCTCTTCCGCCGGAGCGGCGCTTTGCTGGACGTCGCGCGCCGAGTGCAGGCGCGCCGCAAGATCTCGGCAAAAGGCCAACTCGCCGGCGATCCGCTCGCGCAGCATGAGCTCCAGCCTGCCGAAAAGCGCGGCCGGCCTACGCGGCGTGGAGGCCGGCGCGGATATCGCATCCTCCGCAAAGGCGTGGAAATCCGTTCCGCTCCGGTATGTCCTGATCGAAGGCATGGCCCTTCCTTGCGGCCCGGTCGGGCGCATTGATTTAGGGCCAATTTGAACATTATTTTCAGAGGGAAGGGTTACCTGGACGAAAGCTTTTCAATTAACGGTAAATCGAAAGTAACATCGAGCGCGTTGGCGTCGAATCCGGTGGCGACGCCATGGATCATCTGCCCCGGCGGCAGGCCCGGCGTCCGCACCGGCGAAAAATCGTCGGCGCGCCCTCGCCCGCCGCGTTCCGTGAGGATTTGCAGCCGTCGCCCGACCTGCGATGCAAAATGCCGTTGCAGGGCGGCCGTTCCCGCTTCGCGCAACCGCGCCGCGCGCTCCTTGACGAGCGGCCCCGCCACGCCGGGCATGCGCGCGGCGGCCGTGCCGGGGCGGGACGAAAAGGGAAAGACATGCAGGAACGCCAGTCCGCAATCCTCGACCAGCGCCAGCGAGCGCGCGGCCATGGCCTCGTCCTCGGTCGGAAAGCCGGCGATGAGATCGGCGCCGAACGTCATGTCGGGACGCAGGCGGCGAAGATTTTCGCAGAAATCGACCGAATCCTGCCGGCTGTGCCGGCGCTTCATCCGCTTGAGGATCATGTCGTCGCCCGCTTGCAGCGACAGATGCAGATAGGGCGCGAGCCTTTCCTCTTCCGCGAAGGCGGCGAGCAACTCTGCGTCGGCCTCGATGCAATCGATGGAAGACAGGCGCAGGCGCGGCAATTGCGGAATGTTTCGCAACAACAGGCGCACCAAATGGCCGAGCTTTGGCTCGCCCGGCAGGTCCGCGCCCCACGAGGTCAGGTCGACGCCGGTGAGAACCAGCTCCTTGTGCCCCGTTTCGACGAATTTTTGCGCGCACGCGACGATCTCATCGGCCGGGACCGAGCGCGAGGGACCGCGCCCCAGCGGAATGACGCAGAAAGTGCAGGCGTGATCGCACCCGTTCTGCACCGCCAGGAAGGCGCGGGTATGACCCTCGATCGACGAAAGGACCGGCTGCGGCTCGTTGTCGCGACGCCCCGCCAAAGCGATGGGGCCGACATTTGTTCGCGCGGAAAATCCGAGCCAGCTCGAGGCCCGCATCTTCTCGGCGTTGCCGAGGACATGGGCGACTTCAGGCATATTCTCGAACTTTTCCGCCTCGATCTGCGCCGCGCAGCCGGTGACGACGATTTTCGCCTCGGGCTTTTCACGCTTGATCTTGCGGATGGCCTGCCGCGCCTGCCGTGTCGATTCCGCTGTCACCGCGCAGGTGTTGACGATGACCAGGTTTTTTTCGCCGCCCTCGCCGGCCAGGCGCCGGATCGCCTCGGACTCGACCATGTTGAGCCGGCAACCGAAGGTCAGAACCTCCACAGGATTTGCGCCCGCGGTCACGGAGCGGCCGCCGCAAAAATCGCCGGATCGATCTTTTTCACGAATTCCAGTTCAACGGGGCCGGTCATCTCCACGCAATCATCCGAGTTCCCGCCAGTTTATGACGAGGTCGCCGCCGGGCAGGGAGATTTTGGCGCGACGGCGCAGCAAACCCGCGCGAAAGCCTGCGACGAGCGTCGCGCAAGCCGCCGTGCCGCAGGCGAGCGTCAGCCCCGTCCCGCGCTCCCAAACCTTCAGCCGCGCCTCTTCAGGAGAGAGCGCCTGCGCCAGCGAGATATTGGCGCGTGCCGGAAAAATCGGATCATGCTCCAGTTCAGGGCCGATCGCCGCGAGATCGAATTGCTCGACATCCCCAACGAAGAAGATGGCGTGCGGATTGCCCATGCTGACGCAGGACGCCGGCGGCAGGCCTAAACGGCCGATCTCGACGGCGCGTGTGTCGGAGACATCGCGGGCAAGGGGAATGTCGCGCCAGCCAAGGCGTGGCCGGCCCATGTCCACGGTGTAGGAGAAAGGCCCTTCGCGACGGACCGCAAGCTTGCCGGCGGAGGTGGCCAGGCGGATCGTCGTCGCGCCCGTCGTCTCCGAGAGGTAATGGGCGACGCAGCGCGTGCCGTTGCCGCAAGAGGCCGAAAGCGACCCGTCGCGGTTGAATATTGTCATGAACGCGTCTTCGCCCGGGGACTGAGGGTCGCCAAGGACCATCAGCTGGTCGAAAGCGAGGCCGGGCGCGGCATGGAGCGCGCGCGCGTCGGCGCTTGTCGCCAAGACCCCTGTCCCGCGCAGGTCCAGCACGAGAATGGCGTTGCCCGCGCCATTCATTTTCAGAATGTCCCTGCCCGCCAGCCCCGCGCGGGCCGAGGCGGAAAGGCTCGCCGTCGCCGCGGATTGCAAATCGCTCACTGCGCCTGTCCGTTCATGTCGGGTTTAGGAGGACTATAGGAGAAAAGACCTCTCGCGGCCATATAGGGCATGGGCGCCAAAGGTTACAATGAGATGATTCGCGCGGGGACGACGCGGTTCGGGGGTTTCATGGTTTTGGGCAGGATTTTCTCAGTTTCGCGCCGGGGTTGTTTCCTGGTCTTGGCCGTGGCGGCCGCCCTCGCCGCGCCGCTGCCCTCGGCGGCCCAGCAGGCGCCGCAGGACTCGATCAAGCCCGATGCGCCCAAGCCTGATGCGCCCAAGATCGAGGCTCCCAAGACGGAGGCGCCCAAGGCCGAGACGCCCGCGCCCGGACCCGACGGCAAGCCGATCGAGGACACGTCGATCAAGACGGAGGAGGTTGCGGCGCGCACGGTCCTCGTGGCTCATGGCGCCGCGAGTTGGGAAGAGGGATTTGGCAAGATCGGCGAGCAGCTCGCCAAATTGCGCGCCGCGGCCGACAAAGCCGGCCTGAAGGTCCAGGGCCGCCCCATGGCTGTATTCACCGACACCGACGACGCCGGCTTCAAGTTCGACGCGATGCTGCCGGTGGACGCGCCGGCCGACGCAAAACCCGACCTGGGCGCCGATGTGACGCTGGCCCAGTCGCCGAGCGGCAAGGCCATCAAATTCGAGCATCGCGGCGCCTATGACGACATCGACTCGACCTATGAGGCGATCACCGCCTACCTCGACGAAAAGGGGCTGGAGGCGCGCAATCTCTTCGTCGAGGAATATCTTGGCGACGCCAAGGATTCGAGCGATGTGAACACGCAGGTCGACATCCACGTCTTCCTCAAGTGATCGCGCCCTCAGCCCCTGGAAAGCAGCCCGCCGCAAAAGGCGGGTTTTTTTTCGCGATCAGAACCCCTTTTGCAGGGCGGCGACGATAGCGTCGCCCATCGCCGAGGTCGAGATGGCCGCGGCGGCCTCGCCCTTGATATCGGCGGTGCGCAGTCCCGAGGCGAGCACATCGGAAATGGCTTTTTCGATCCGGTCGGCGGCGTCACCGAGCCCGAAGGAATAGCGCAGGGCCATGCCGAAGGAGCCGATCATGGCGATCGGATTGGCGATGCCCTTGCCGGCTATGTCGGGCGCGGAGCCGTGCACCGGCTCGTACATCGCCTTGCGCTTGCCCCCGGCGTCGGCCTCGCCGAGCGAGGCGGAGGGCAGCATGCCAAGCGAGCCCGTCAACATGGAGGCGACGTCCGACAGCATGTCGCCGAACAGGTTGTCGGTGACGATCACGTCGAATTGCTTGGGCCAGCGCACGAGCTGCATGCCCAAGGCGTCGGCCAGCATGTGGTCGAGCTGGACATCGGAAAAGCTCTTCTTGTGCAGGCTGGTGACGACTTCCTTCCACAGCACGCCGGATTTCATCACATTGTGCTTTTCGGACGAAGTGACCTTGTTGTTGCGCTTGCGCGCCAGCTCGAAAGCCACCGCGGCGATGCGCTCGATTTCGTAAGTGTCGTAGACCTGGGTGTCGATGGCGCGCTTCTGGCCGTTGCCGAGATCGATGATCTCCTTGGGCTCGCCGAAATAGACGCCGCCGGTCAGCTCCCGGACGATCATGATGTCCAAGCCTTCGACGATCTCGCGTTTTAGCGCGGAGGCTTCCGCCAAAGCCGGATAGCAGACGGCGGGGCGGAGATTGGCGAACAGGCCGAGGTCCTTGCGCAGACGCAGAAGACCGGCTTCAGGACGCACGTCATAGGGCACGTCGGCCCATTTCGGGCCGCCGACCGCCGCGAGCATGACGGCGTCCGCGGCTTGCGCTGTGGCCATGTCCGCCTCGGAGATCGCGACGCCATGCGCGTCATAGGCCGAGCCGCCGACAAGGCCCTTTTCGAACTCGAACGAGGCGAGGCCGGCGCCAGAAACAGCCGTTGCGACTTTTTCGACTTCCGCTGTGACTTCGGGGCCAATGCCGTCGCCCGGCAGCAGGAAGATTTTATAGCTGGCCATTGTTGTCGCCTCGTCTTGCGCAAATTTCGATTGAGGCCTTGCTAAACGCGGGAGGCGCGCTTGGCAAGAATTCTAGCCTGAGGACGCAAAAAATCCCGCGAGCCGAAGCGCGCGGGACTTTTTCAGGAGGGATTTTTTGACGATCTCTTTCCGGGGAAAGCGATCAGAAGCTGTAGCGAACGCCAACCGTCGGAGCGACGTTGTTGTTGTAGTAATAGGGGACTCCGACGCCGCCGGCGCCGTTGTGCGGAATAGCGACAGCGAGGCCGCCGGTGACCTGGGAATAGGTAATGCCGGCATAAGCGTCGAAACGCTTGGTGAAGTGATAGTCGGCATAGAGCGAGACTTCGTCGAGCGTGCCGCCACAGGAGCTGCGCAACATGGGGTTTGTCGAGCAGCCGCCTGCGTGGAAGTCGTTCTGCAGCTCATGATAATAGGACAGGGTGATGTCCATTTTCGGATTGTAAGCGTATTTCACACCGGTCCAGAAGACCTGCACGGTCTTGGGTTTGTCGAGATTATTGTCTTCGACGCCGCTCAGGAGATAACCGCCCTGCGCCGTGGCGCCGACGCCCAGCGGGTTCGCCGGGTTATGTTGCAGAATATATTCATAGCCGCCGAAGAACTTGAACTCGTCCCAGGTATATTTGGCTGCAACCATGGTCGCGGTGTTGTCGGTGACGATGCCGTACAATGTGTTGTTCGGCGAAATCACGTTCGGGCCGCTCGAGATGGGGGTTGTGTCAATTTCGTTGAGGGTTGACTGGCTGCTCGCGTTCGTCTTCGCCAGAGTTGAAGGACCAAGCAAGGGGTTGACGACGCTGATCGCCTGGTTGACGTGCTGCACGACGACGTCCGCGGAGAAGTTATTGTAGGTTCCGCCGAAGTTGAAGCCATAGGCGTCATTATGGGGCGTCAAAGCCTGGCAGTTCGCCGCGGTAAACGACGTGCCGGCCACAGCATTGGGATCCAAACAGCCAGCGTTGCCGTCGATGAACTTGTACATGGCGCCGAAGTGGACCGGCCCATAATTCACGCGATATTTAATGGCATTGTCCCAGCGGGTGTCCTCGGTGTCGCCGCCGCCGGCCATCAAGCCATTGTAGCCGATGAACGAGAAGCTGTAGGAGCCGCCGGCGGGATCGTATTGGAGCATCGTATCGGTGCCGAGGGCGCGCTGGCGACCGAAGGTCAGCGTGCCCCATGCGATGTTGGAAACACCGGCATAGAGTTCGTCGTTGAAGGCCTGGCCGGCGCGCGCGCCGTCGCCGACAAAGGAATAGCTGGCCCTGGGGAGACCTGCGTTCATGGTGTTGGTCGCGGCCATGTTGGCAAGCTGGCCGGACTGGGGATTGATGCCGGTCGAAGCGTTGAACACGGCGGCCCAGCCGGGCAGAAATTCCTCTTTGCCCTTTAGGCCGAGACCGGTCTGAGACAGGTTGTTCTGCGCTATGAGGAACATGGGGCGATTGCCGTTTTTATTGACGACCGATTCGCCCTCGTAGTTGACCCCGTTTTCCGGCAAGCCGTGGCTGACCCAGCCCGCGCCGATGTCATAGGCGCCGTAAAGGGTGATGCCATGCCAGGTCAGCGGGCCTTCATCCTCGATTGCTTCAATCGGCCCCTTGGTGACCATGCCGAGGAAGGATTCGGGGGCCGCCGCCGTCGCTGGCTGCTGTGTGACAAACTTCGTCTGCTCCAGCTTCTTGCCCTGGGCGGACTGTTGTTTTTCCAGCCTGTTGAGGCGCGCTTCGAGTGCAGCATTCTGCTTCGCCAGCGCTGTCGACTGGGCCTTGAGCGCTGCAGACTGTTGCTTCAGCGCGACGATTTCGCTGGTTTCAGCACCGGCCGCGCCGGTGGCGGTCATTATCGCCAAGACAGCGCCGGCTGCTAGTAATTTGCTCTTCATCCTGTTCTCCAACCTGTCCCGATTTGCAATCTCGCACATCCCCTCCGGCCTTCGACGCCGGGGAGTTTATGTAAGCGATTTGCATATATGACAGATTGGTGACGGGTCCCGCAGCTTGGCAAGCTGCAATTTTGACCTCAAATCGCCTTAGTGCGTTAAAACTGACAAAAACGCCTTAAATTGCCGAAATCATTTGCAAATTAGGGTGTTTCGCAGCAACGGGACGTCAATTTCTTTCGCAACGTCATAAAAATACAACATGTTTTTGAGTTGCATATTGTCTCTTCGGACCCAAAAAAGTCCCGCGAACTGAAGCTCGCGGGACTTGACTTCAGGCTGAAGCTTTGAAAGCGATCAGAAGGCGTAGCGGGCACCGGCCGAGGGTACGATTTCGTTGGACTGCAGGAAGCCGCTCGCCATGCCGCCTGCGACGGTGGTCAACATCATGCCGCCATAGACGTCGAAGTGCTTGTTGAAGTGGTAGTCGACATAGGTCGAGACACCGTTGAGCGCGCCAGAGCAGCTGCTATCGAGAGCGCTATTGTTGTGCTTGACCGCGAGGCTGCACTTGCCCGCTTTGATGTTGGCGTTGGTGTCGTAGTTGTTCTGGCTTTCGTGATAATAGGCGACCGTGAATTCCGTCTTGGCGTCGTAAGCGTATTTCACGCCGGCCCATTCGGTCTGCAGGATCTTGGTCTTGCCGTTGAAGCCATTGTCGTTGACGAGGAGCGACGTGTAGTCACCCTGGCCGGTGTTCGCCCCGACGCCGAGAAGATTATGCGGATTCTGCAAGTTGTCGTGCGCGTAGCTGGCGTAGAACTTGAACTGGTCCCAGGTGTATTTGCCATTCAGCATGACGCTGGTGATGTCGGCGGGGGTGGCGATGAGGCCGTTGAGACCCAGTGTCGACACTTGATTGCCGTTGGTGGTCAGCGTGCCCAGGCCGAATCCGCCGTAGGTGATCGCCTGGTTGAAGTGGCTCACCACGCCGTCCATCTCGAAACCGGCGTACTGGCCGCCGAGATCAAATTGGAAGCCGTCGTTCTTGCTCTTCAGGCCCACGGCGGTGGTATTGGTGCAATAGTTGGTGCCGCCCGCAATGGTCGACGCGGCGCAGGCGCCCGAGGCGGCGGTGGTCGCCGTCGCGTAGCTCGATGTCGTTCCCGCCGTGCCGTCCGCGAATTTGTAAAGGGCGGCGAAATGCATCGGACCGTAAACGACACGATATTTCAAGGTGTCGTCGATACGGCCGAGATCGGTGTAGCCAAGGCCGGCGACGGGCGTGCCCGACAGGCCGATGACTGAATAATTGTAGGAGCCGCCGGCCGGATCGTAGTTGCCGATCATGTCGTTGGACAGCGACTTGTGGCGACCGACGGTCAGCTGACCGAAGTCCTTGGAGCTGACGCCGACGTAGATTTGGTCGTTGAAGGCCTGGCCGCCGCGCGAACCGTCGCCGTTCCAGGTCTGCGAGCCAAGCGCCACACCGTTCTGCGACGCAACTGAGCCGGGCGCGTTGGCGAGCTGACCGGACTGCGGGTTGATGCCGGTCGAGGCATAGAACACGCCGGACCAGCCGGAAATGATTTCGTGCGCGGCCTTAATGCCGAGGCCGGTCTGCGACAGGCCGCTCGGCAGGATGCCGAAATAGGAGTGGTTGTTCATCTTCGCCATCACGGTGTCGCCGGCGTAGTGAAGAGAGTTGCCGGGCGCGCCGTGGCTTTCCCAGCCGAGGCCCGCGTCGAGCGTGCCGAATATGCAGACGCCCTTCCAGCAGATCGGGCCATCATCGTTGATCGCTTCGAGCGGACCCTTGGTGACCATGCCGAGGAAGGATTCCTGAGCAGGCTGCGGAGCCGGAGCGGCGGCAACCTTGGCGTCGATCTTCTTTTCCTGCTTGGCCTGGAGCTTTTCAAGCCGGTTGAGACGGGCTTCGAGAGCCGCGTTCTGCTTCTTCAGCGCAATAGATTGCGCCTTGATATCGCTGATTTCGTCGGCGCGGGCGGCGCCCGTGGCCGCGAGGATCGCCACGATCGCGGCGGTCGCCATAAACCTGCTCTTCATGTCATTCTCCAATTCTGCGGGCTGGCGTCGCGAGACCTGCCAACCATTCCAGCCCCAAAAACCGCGGCGACGCCGCAGCCCCCCTCAAAAACCGATCCTCGTCCAGCGCTTCACGCCGACGTGATGACTATTGGATAATCGGTCGGGCCGAGGCTTGGCAATCGCGGAGAGGATAAAATGCGGCAAAAGAGTGTGAAAGAGTCCGAGTGTTGCCTTATTACAATAACGCCCCAAGTCGACGGACAGGAAGTCAGCGAGTTTTATGACTATAAAATGACGGTTGTGCAAAACGGGTGATCAACGGTCGTCAAATCGTCACATATCACGGAGGAGTGTTATTTAATCCGTCTTCATATTGCGCATCGGCGCCGGGACCTGGCGTCGGGATCGGGCGACTGGTCAATCTGACCAAACCGAGACCTCCGACCGTCCATTGTCAAGATACAGGCCCGAATTCGCGGCGATGCAGGCTATTTTCAAGTTGACGGAACAAAAACCGCAAACCTCCCGTTTTGGAACCGAGCTTTTCACCAAAATCAGGGAGGTGCGCCATGAAACATGTCGCGAAAGGTTCCATGCTTTTATCTGCAGCACTTGCGCTTGCGTCTCAATCTGCGCCCGCCTCAGCACAACATCTTATCTGGGCCAACGGACAGGCCTATTGGTCTGGCCCCACGTACGGTCGCGGAGGCGCCTATCTTTCCGGGGGAGAGCGCGCGTTTAATAAAAACTATTATACGCCAAACGGCTATGGAGACCCGCAAGACTACACCGATGTTGTATATCATTCGCATAGAGGCCGACAGTTGTGCGTCTGGCGTAAACGCGTCTTGGTCAACGATTACGAATTTTTCCACCCCTATGTTCTTGTTTGCGATTGACCGCGGGCAACGCGGCGTGAACTTTCACGCCGCGCATTTCGTATAGCCGCGCCGCTTCCGGCTTGGAATTCGCCTCCGAGCGCAAAAAACGACCGTGCCTTTTTTATCACGCGGCTGAGATTTGGTCTCTCCATGCCATAAGAAGGCGTCATGGCGGTTGACTGTTAGACCACTATTTCTATAGACATTAAACGTTGCCGCACGGCCAAGCGATCAAAAAGGCCGCCGGGGCGATAAGCGAGACATCTGGCAGCGATCGGAATCAGGAAGAGAGCGATGAAGAAGAGGTTTTTGTTCGCCGCGGCACTATTCAGCGTTGCAGGACCCGCCGCCGCCCAAGACTCAAACAAGCTCACACAAGTGAGCAAGCTTAAGCAACAAGCGAAGGCGCTCCAGAAGCAGAATGAAGCTCTGGAAAAGCGTCTGAGGCGGCTTGAGCAGCAGCAGGCCCGGCAGGAGAAGAAAATCGACTCGCGGGAGGCCGCCGCGCCAGCTCAGCAGCCGGCTCCCGACTCCTATATGGGCCTCGTCACCAAAGGGCCCCTCGATGTCCTGACCGACGACGGCCCGATCACCTGGCACGGCATTACCTTGTTCGGCACGCTCGACGCCGGCGTCGCATGGCAGTCGCATGGCGCGCCGTTCAATGGCGCCTATCCGCAAGGACTGGAATACGCCATCAGCAAGAACAGCAACCACGCCGGCTTCGCCGTCGCGCCAGGCGGCATGGGCTATTCGGGCATAGGCCTCAAGGGCGAACAGGAAATAGCGCCGGGCTTCGTCGGCGTCTTCGCGGTCAACACCAATTTCGACCCGGCTTCCGGCCAGCTCAGCAACGGCCCCGCGTCGCTCATTCAAAATAATGGCGTGGCTGCAGCCAATCAAAGCTCAAACGGCGATTCCGCCCGCGCCGGTCAGGCCTTCAACGATTACGCCTATCTCGGCGTTTCCTCCCGCGAATGGGGAACCCTGACCTTCGGTCGCCAGCGAACGCTGACCACCGACGACCGCCTCGTCTATGATCCGATTCCCGGCTCGCTCGCTTTTTCGCTTCTGGGCTACACCGGTTCGCTGTCGAGCGGCGACACGGAGAACAGCCGTTTCGACAATTCGCTGAAATACCGTCTGGAATACGGGCCGGCCCGCTTCGGCGCCATCTACAAGTTCGGCGGCCCGGGAAGCGGCAGCCCGACCAATGGCGCAACCTATCAGCTGTCCGCGGGCTTCGACTATGCCGCGTTTTCTTTTGACGCCGTCTACAGCCACGTCAGCGACGCCGTCACCTTGGCGGCGCTCGCTGCGCCGGTCGCCCCCGCTGCAATCAATACGCTCTCCGGCACGGTTTCCGACAATTCAGCCGTCCTGCTGTCGGCCAAATACACATGGAACCAGTTCAAATTTTACGGCGGATACGAATATATCGACTACAAGGATCCAAAAGACCAGCTCGCTGTCGGCTATTTCGACAACGGCTACACGCTTAGCTCCGTTAACAACACCGCCTATCAATATCACGACAAGATTTTGCAATTGTTCTGGACTGGCGTGAAATACGCCTATGACGACCATCTGGTCCTGAGCGGCGGCTATTACCACGAGTTGCAGAACTCTTATGGCAAGATCCACTGCAATACGGCCTACAACACCAAGCTCATCACCAACGCCAGCACGTGCTCCGGCACCGAAGACGCGATCGGCACGGTCGCCGAATACCACTTCAACAAGCGCCTTGAAGTCTATGGCGGCATGATGTTCTCGAACGTCGCGAACGGCATGGCGAACGGCTTCCTCTACCGCAGCAGCGTTGATCCGACGGTAGGCCTGCGCTACGCCTTCTGATCAGGGCGCTTTTGCTCCCGGCGTCGCGACGGTTTGCGCATCTGGCGCCAATCGCCGCGTCGCCTGATCGACGCTGTGGAACAGCCGCTGCTCGCCGTCGACGCCGGGACGGGCTAGGGCGTCGATCAGGCCATAAGCGGTGAGCGCCGCCCTGGCGCGCACCGATTCAAGCCGGGCGACGGCGAAATCGACGCCCTTGTCGTGACAGGCCTTGATGGCCCCGGCGAGCGTCTTGGCCGCGGTGTAATCGATGTCGTCGACACTCGAGGCCTCGAAGACGACGAGCTTTACGCCCGGCTCAGCCGCCGCCTCGCCCAGTTCGCGCTGCAAACGATCGGCGTTGAGGAAGGACAGCGGCGCCTGGAAGCCGACGACCTTCACCCCTTCGAGCCTTTCGCCAGCAATGGCGGGATGTTGCGGCCACCACACGGTTTCGCCGGGCAGGCGCTCGAAGGTTTGCAGATCCGTCTGCGTCGTTGTCCAGACGCCGTGGATCAGCGACAGCATGATCGCCAGGGCGACGCCGGTCTGCACGGGCAGCAGCACGACTGCGAACATGGTGACGATGACCAGCAGGAATTCCATGCGCGACTGGGAAAAGATATCGCGCATGGCGGCGATGCGGAAAATCCGTCCGGCGACAAAAAACAGGATCGCCGCCAGCGCCGCCTCCGGCGTGTGCCGCAGGAACTCCTCGCCGAAAATCGCCACGAGGACCACAGCGACGGCGGCCGAGAGGCCTGATATCTGCGATCTCCCGCCGTTTTCCGCGACGATCGACGTGCGCGGCGGACTGGCGTTGACCGGAAAGGCGCCGAACAGGCCGGCAAGCAGGCTGCCGGCGCCGAGGCCGAGAAAATCACGGTCGATGTCGGGCGCCTCGCCCGGCAGGCCGGGAAAAGAGCGCGAGGTCGCGGCGCTCTGCACCATGACGACCAGGGAGATGATCGCCGCGAGACCGAGGACTTTCATGAAATCATCGAAGCTGACGACAGGCGCCTTGGGATGCGGCAGCTCCACGGCGAAGGCGCCGACCACCGGCAGGCCCTTCTGTTCCAGCCTCAGCGCCAGAGCGGCGACCGTCGCGCCGACCAGCGCCAGCAAGGCCCCGGGGACGCGCGGACCGAAACGCTCCGCGACGATGATCGTCGCCAGCGAAACCAGGCCGATCGCCAAGGCCGCCGGACGCACGTCGCCGAGATGATGGGCGATTTGCGTGAGCCGGTCGAAAAAGTCCCAGACCCTCCGGGAAGTCCGAGAAAAGACGGCGCCTGCGAAATCGCGATATGCGCGGATATGCCGGCCAGAAAGCCAGTGAGCACGGGTATGGACAGGAGATTGGCCACCCAACCCGTGCGGAAAATCCCGGCGCCGAGCATGAGAACACCGACCAGAAGCGCCAGCAGCGCCGAAAGGGTCGCGTAATGCGGCGTGCCCACGGCGGCGATCAAAGCGAGCGATCCGGCGAAAATCGGCGTGATCGTCGAATCGGCGCCGGCCGAAAGGAAGCGGTTGGCGCCCAGCAGGGCAAAGCCCAGGGAACCCGCGACGAAGACAAAAAAGCCGATGTGCGGCTGAAAACCGCCGAGCCGCGCCGTGGCCATCTGTTCCGGCGCGGCGATGGCCGCCAGGGTGAGGCCGGCGATGAGATCGATCCGCCAATTGGCCATGGCCCCCTGCAAGGACCTGAAGATCGGCCAATCCTGTTTTGCTGTCTCCGCCATTCCATCCCCCGCCCGGCTTTTCTATCGCATGCGCCGACCTATATTGGAGTCAAGTTTTAGCCCATTTTCTCGCAAAGTGGATACCGAGCCGCCGAATGCGCAAAAACCCATATTACAGCGGCCCTCCGAGCGACCATTTCGACGGCGCGCGTTTTTTCAACACGCCGCGGGCGCATGAAACCGGTTTCGCCGACCTGCTGCGCTGGCGATTTGAAGAGCGCCAGCGGACCGCCTGGCCGCGCAGCGTAAAAAGCCTCGCCACGGACAAGCCGCCGCAGCGCGTCTACGGCTCCACGCTTCGCCTGTCCTATATCGGCCATGCCTCGTTCCTCCTGCAATTATACGGATTGAACATCCTTTTCGATCCGGTGCTGTCCGAACGGGCCAGCCCTTTCGCCTTCGCCGGACCCGGACGGGTTTTGGCGCCGGGCATAAGCGTCGAGGATCTGCCGCCGATCGACGTGGTGCTGGTGACGCACAATCATTATGATCACATGGACCTGCCCTTTTTGGCGCGCCTCGCCAGGACAGGCGCGCCGAGGCTGATCGCGCCGCTCGGCAATGACGCGATCCTCGCCAAGGCGGACAAAAGCCTGCGGGCCGAAACCGGCGACTGGGACGAGGAGATCGCCCTGTCGCCGCAGGTTTCCGTGCGGTTCGAGCCGGCCTATCACTGGTCGGCGCGCGGCCTGTTCGACCGGCGCATGGCGCTCTGGGCCTCCTTCGCCATCAGGACGCTGGCCGGAACAATCTATTGCATCGGCGACACCGCCTATCGCGACGGCGCGATTTTTCGTGCGGCGCGGGTGAAATTCACGGATATCCGGCTGGCGCTGCTGCCGATCGGCGGCTACGAGCCCGCCTGGTTCATGCGTCGTCACCATGTGGCTCCGGAGGAGGCTCTGCGGATTTTCGAGGACCTCGGGGCCGACAAGGCTTTCGCCCATCATTGGGGCGTCTTCCGCCTGACCGACGAGCCGCGCGAGGAGCCCCCCAGGCGCCTGGCGCTGGCGCTGGCGCTGGAGCGCGCCGGAATCGACGCCGAGCGATTTGTCGCGCTTCCGCCGGGAACGGTCAGGCAT
The DNA here is from genome assembly GCA_963713695.1 of uncultured Alphaproteobacteria bacterium. Classification (GTDB taxonomy): domain Bacteria; phylum Pseudomonadota; class Alphaproteobacteria; order Rhizobiales; family Beijerinckiaceae; genus Rhodoblastus. The sequence goes on along the minus strand of CAVQMU010000001.1, from coordinate 190,347 downwards.
TACGATCTTCTGCAAAGGACGCTCGCCGCATGACCGACATCGATTCGCAGGACGCGGGCGGAATGGAAATCGTCGTCGCCGACATCGGCGGCACCCATGCGCGCTTCGCCCTGGCCAAGGTCGGCGGCGGCCGCGTCAAAAGCCTGGGCGCCGCCGTGACGCTGAAAGTCGCCGAACACGCCAGCCTGCCGCTGGCCTGGGCCGCCTTCGCCTCAGAACTCGGCCGGGAGCCGCCGCGCTCAGCAAGCTTCGCCGTCGCCTGCCCGGTGCGGGGCGAAATTCTGAAATTCACCAACAACCCCTGGATTTTCCGCCCGGCGACGCTCGCGAGCGAAATCGGGATCGACCGGCTGATCCTGATCAATGATTTCGGCGCCGTCGGCCATGCGGTCGCGCAAGTCCCGCCGCAAGACCTCGTGCACATCGCGGGGCCGCAGCGTCCCCTTCCCAGGCCGGGCGTGGTCTCCATCCTCGGGCCCGGCACGGGGCTCGGCGTCGCGCAGCTGCTGCTCGACGAAAATACCTATCGCGTGGTCGAGACCGAGGGCGGCCATGTCGATTTCGCGCCGCGCGATCCCTTCGAGGACGCGCTTTTGCATCGCCTGCGCCGCCAATTCCTTCCGCGTATCCATCGAAAGGATCGTCTCCGGCCCTGGACTGGCGCATATCCGCGAGGCCCTGCCCGGCGCTGAAAACGCCCCGGCCCTTCCGGACGACCAGGCGCTTTGGAAAGCCGCCATCGCGGATACCGACCCTTTTTCGCGGGCGGCGCTGGAAAAATTCTGCCTGTGCTTCGGCTCGATCGCCGGCGACATCGCCTTGGTCCAGGGCGGCGAGGCGATCGTGCTCGGAGGGGGCCTGCCGCCGCGGATCGCGCATATGCTGCCGAGCTCCGGCTTCGCACAAAGGTTGACCGCCAAGGGCCGCTACGCGGAAATGATGGCCAACCTGCCGGTCTGGCTGATCGCACATCCGCAGCCCGGGCTATTTGGCGCGGCTGCGGCCTTTGCCGCGCAGGAGCAATAAAAAGCGCGGCTTCAAAGCCGCGCTTTTGATATGCGATGGCGGCTGGCCTTATTTTTTCTCGATTTTGGCGCGTTCGATCCCCTCGACAATCAAGCGCTTGGCCTCGGCCGCATCGCCCCAGCCCGCGAACTTGACCCATTTGCCGGGTTCGAGATCCTTGTAGTGGCAGAAGAAGTGCTCGATCTGCTTCCAGGTGATCTCGGGCAGGTCCATATAGGACTGGACGCCGTCATAGCGCTGGCTGAGCTTGGAGCTGGGAACGGCGATGATTTTTTCGTCGCCGCCGCCTTCATCGCTCATTTTCAGCACGCCGATGGGACGGACGTTGATGAAGGAGCCGGCGATGAGCGGACGCGTATTGGCGACCAGCACGTCGCAGGGATCGCCGTCTTCCGACAGCGTGTGCGGAATGAAGCCGTAATTGCCGGGATAGCGCATTGGCGTGTAGAGAAAACGATCGACGAAAAGCGTTCCCGCTTCCTTGTCCATCTCGTATTTGATCGGCTCCCCGCCAATCGGCACTTCGATGATGACGTTGACGTCCTCAGGGGGATTGTTGCCGATCTTGATGGCGTCGAGACGCATTGTTTTCTCCGATGTTTGACTTTCTGCCGCTCATTAGCCGGCCATGGCGGCAAAACGCAACCCGGACTTTTCGCCCATGCGCGAATTTTATCCCCCTTTTCAGGGATGGAAGCCGAAGGCAAGGCGTCCAAGCTTGGTCGCGCCAAAATGCTCGCTGGCGCTGCGGACCTGCTCGCCGCCGAGGCGGCGATAGAAGTCGATCGCCCGGCTATTGTCGCTGAGCGTCCAGACCAGCATGGAGTCGAGGCCATTGGCCTGGAGATCGTGCTGTCCTGCGCGAAACAGCCGGGAGCCGAAACCCAGGCCCTGATAGTCAGGAGCGAGATAGAGCTCGAAAATTTCGCCTTCGAAATCCAGGCTGGAGGCGCGATTGCGGCCATAGGAGACATAGCCGCCGATGGTTCCGTGCAGGGAGAGCAGCAGCAGGCGGGTGCCCTTGGCGACGGCGCGGCGCCACCAGTCCGGGCCGCGGCGGGCGATCAGGCGCTCCAGCTCCTTGCCGGGAATGATGCCGCGATAGGCTTCGCGCCAAGCGGCGTCATGGACAGCGGCGATATCCTCCGCATCCCCCGGCAATGCGCGTCGAATGGTGATCAGCGCCTGGGACATGGAGCGATGTTAAGTCCAAGCGGCGGTTGCTGGCAAGGACGAGTTGCCGCCCGAGCCCCACCGAAGATAAAATATTTGTTTAAGCGCACGCGTGTCTCGAAATTGCGGCCCCTGCGATGGGTTTGGCGGGTCAGGATACGGGCAAACACTCGTTGCGAAAGCGTGGCCGGCGCAGCGCGACGCGCGTCATGACCCAACGGAACATTGCTCGCAAGTCAGTCCGCCAAATTTTGGTTTTCAATGTCACGCATGTGCCGTAAGGAACATCATTAGCTATCCCAATTAAGTTGAAAGACAAATGAACTCTAAGACCAGCGCTTACCTCTCAATTTATAACGACTGGGATGTCTTGGCGCCGGCGCTTAAATCTATGGTCGGGCGCGTTGATGAACTCGTCGTCGTTGATGGCGCCTATGAGTGGATGGCGCCGTTCCTCATGCAGACCGGGCGTGATCCGGCAAAATCAGACGCGCGCGTCTATGACGCCATCGCCTCATGCTGCATTCCGGCCCGCATCATCGCAAAAACTTGGAAGAACGAGATCAAGAAACGGCTTGCGGGCTATGCCGCATGTGAGGGCCGCTACATCTATCGTATTGACGCCGACGAAATCATGTTTTTCGACGACGCCGCACTGGAGCGTTTTTTCACTGAGGGCGCGGCCGTCGCAGAAATGGACGTGCCGACACTCGTGACGCCTGGATGGATGATAGCCGGGACGCCGATTGGACGCGCCGGTCTGCTTTTCGACCGGAAGCAGATCGAAACGGACATTCACGCCAATTATCTTTGGCTGATTCTAACTTCGGAGACGCGTCCGCAAGCGGGACAGCGACCGTTCCCTGTTTTCCGTGAACCGATCGCATTCAGCGCCCACCTGACTGAGTGGCGCACTTGGGAAACTTCCGTAAACCGAGCGGCGTTTTATCATCTGAATTACATGCGTGGGTACGGAATCTCTTACGGTCCAGAACCAAAACCCGGGCCTTCGGACGACCTGAAACCGTTGTTTGACATCGTTCCCGCGCCTATCTACATGGACACGCTGTACAATGACCAGATCGTCACCGGCAACCTTGCGATACCCGAAGGATTACGTCTCCTTCCCGTGCCTTTGACGATAGAACAACAAGAAACCTACTCTTTTGTTTATGATCGTTTCCTGTCGGGATGTGCGGAACTGGCCCGCAAGCTGACAACCGGTGAGCGCCATTTCCTTGCCGGACATATTGTGACGCTTGATTTGAGTTCCGATGAGGCCAAAAGTGCGATCCTTCGCGAAGGAAAAATCACAATTGAGACGTCCAGTCCCATTGTCGTGGCAAAAGCAAACATGAATATTCTGTTTTCAATTGAACCGTGGCAGTTAAGAGAAGATCTGCAATTCGAATTTGCAGATAATCGCCTGACTATTATTTTGCCAATGCGTACCGAACCTTCAATACCGATCTTACGGCAAAATCTACAATTTCAAATGTGGGTCAAGGACAGCAATCTCGTTCAGAAATTCAAGGTGGTCGTTTAGCGTAAATTCCTTACGCGCGTGCTGGCAATTCTTTGGGAATTGAAGGCGTTGGGCAAACGCATTATCCGTCTCCCCTGATTGCGACTTCACGCGGCGTTCAATTTCGATTCTCGATAAAGCAGTCGCTTCAATCCCAAATTCAGCGATTTTCGTGAGCTTCGAGTCTTCTTGGCAACCAAGTTCGGATCGGCTTTACGCCCCGACAAACCTGACATGCGCCGGTCCCTTCAAAGGTGTATCTATGGCGCGGGTCCAGCCGTGATCGGTTTGCTCGAAACCGCATCGCGCCCATAAATCGCGGGCCGCCAAGTTCAACTCCGTGTCGATAAAATCGGCGTGCGCCATCTCCCCCATTTCCTGCTCGACATGATTGCGGAGGAGCTCCGCGACCACGCCAATTTCGACCTCCATCCCCAGCACCCGACAACTCATTACGAACTGCAAGATTTCGACATCACGTACGACTGCAACTCCCACTAAGCCGTATTGAGTAAACCGGTCCCGAACATCGAAGACGACGACCCTCGTGCCCGAATCGAAAGCGGCCTGGAATTCCTGGTTAGTCCAGCGCCGGCCCGTTGTGTTGAACTGGTTGCTCTTGTTGATCAATTCCAGCACGCGAGCGAAATCGGGGTGTTCGACGCTGTTAACTTCGCGCATTCCGACCTCGACGTGCAGGGAGGCCAGAAACTCTTCTCGGGACATTTTTTCTCGTTGCGACTCGCGCTCGACCTGCGCCTGCATCATGTCAGTGCGTGCCGCGGATTCGCTGGTGATGGCAGCGACCTGCGTCTCAGCGGACCACAATAGAATGCGACGCCAAAGCAGCGGATTCGGTCCTAAAGTCCGGACTTCCGGAAACGCCGTTTCGATCGCCGCCCGTTCAACTGGATTGTCGTCGACGAACACGACATTGCGCGGCAGCAGGTTCAGGGTCCGCATGATCTCATCGAGATTTTCGGTCTTTGGCTTCCAGTTGACCTTTCGGATGGCGAAATCGTCGAGCGACAGCCGCCCTCCGAACAAATTGCTAAAAATCGGATCGAGGATCGTTGCCTCGTTCTTGCTCACGAGCGCAAGCAAGACGCCCCTGCGCTTGAGATGCCCGATCGTTTCCGTAATTCCCAGCGGCCACCCCTCGAGCCTGTCGGCGGCGCCTACGCCGCCTTCGGCTGCGACACCACGCCAAAGCGTATCGTCAATATCGAACACCACCAACTTGACCATGTCGAGTTGCCTGATCGTTCGGTACATCGCCAGAAGTTCGATCCAGCCCAGCTGAAGCAGAAGAAAGACCTTCTCTTCGAATACGTCGCGAACGGCGGGCATCGGCTCCAACCGCACGAGTTCTCGATCGGCGGCGTGCTGGGCAAGAGCCGCGCCATGGTTGAAATGCAGGAGAACGTCGTCCTGGACATACTTGCGACCGAAATTGGCGATGATCTGATCCAGATCAAACAGATAAGCATTCTTGAAAGTTTGAATTTCCTCAGCCAAATGCTGGTTTAGCCGTTCGGTGAAATAAACAAAATTACGTAAATCATAGCGCGGCAGCAGCCGCCCCATTGGATTCTGCTGAGGCACGGCAAAATTCGCGACAAATGTCAAAAGTCCGCATGCCACGTTCCAGCGCATAGCCGTCGCGAGAAACTGGCTCAATCTGTCGCAGCAGTCCCGAAATAATTCCTCGTAGGCCGAGGCATCGGCATAAGAAAGACGAAAATAGGCTGCTTCTGGCAAGATCGAACGCAGCGGAATTTGGACGACCTGAAAATCATAGTCCGCAGCGGGATGCGGCGGCGCTTCGGGCAACAATTGGCTGTTGTTGAACAAGAAAAAATCACATTCGCAATCTGGCGCAACGGATTTTAGGACGCCAGGCCACCCCGCCATCAGACACTGCCCGACGACAATCACGCGCCGCAACCGCGTCGGCGTCACGACCAAGTTTTGGGGACAGCGGAACTCGAGATCCGGGATAAAGTGATTCATGCGCCTAAACTCCTCAACCACTTCGCGCGCGCCGAACGGATGATGCGATGACGCGTTGCGCGCTTTTCGACTGGGCCAGGTCGTCCGCGACGACGCCGAACGAGACGCGCGCAACGGCTCCGCGCCGATGCGCGGGCGGCAAGCGCCCGCGCACTCACTAGAGTCACGTCGCCGGGGATCGCATTAATCGCCCTCGGCGGCGATCTTCGGCTCGACCGCCGGCTCGCCAGCCCCGTCCGTCGCTTCGGCAAGTAACGGTTCTCCCGGGGACGTTTCGGGGACGAGCGCTTCGGTGAAAGGCGCTTCCGTGGGAGCGACCTCGGCGAGAGCGACTTCGGCGAGAGCGACTTCGGCGGGAGCGGCTTCGGCGGGAGCGGCTTCGGCGGGAGTGGCTTCGGCGGGAGCGGCTTCGGCGATCGGCTGCGCGTCGACCGCCGGCGCGACGTCCGCGTTCTCCGCATCCGTCTTGTGCGCGGCAGGCGCCGCCGAAAGCTCGGGCGCGTCGATCGCTGCGGGCGTTGGCGCCGGGACAGACGCAAGCTCCGCAGGCGCCACGGCTTCGGCGACGACGGCGACCACCTGCTTCGCCGCCTTGTCCTTGATCTTCGGCTTTGGAGCCGGATCGCCCGGCTTGCTTCGACGCCTGGCGTCGGCGATCGTTTCCCGCATCTTCAGGTCGATCGCCTGCGGAGAAAACCCCTCCTCGATAAATTTCACCGCCGCTTCCGATGTCGCCATCCAGACCGCCGGATCCCCGACAAGTTGAACCATGCGCTGCGCGAATTCTTCCGCATCCTTCGCGACCAGAAAGCGCAATTCCTCTGGCAGATTCATGCCTTCCGCAGCGACCGGGCTCATGATGCAAGGAACGCCGCGTGAAAAACTCGTGAGCACCTTGCCTTTCAGCCCCGCCCCGTAGCGCAGCGGCGCCACAGTGAGCAACGTTCGGTCGAGCAGGCTTTCGAGATCGGCGACGAAGCCGACTGGCTCGATCCCCGGCCCGCGCAAATCCTCGAAGCGTTCGGGCATTCTGCTGCCGACGATCCGGAAGGGGTGGCGTCCGATCTTGGCCGCGGCCGAAGGCCAGACGTCCTCGACGAACCAGTCAACAGCGTCGGCGTTCGGCGGATGAGCAAATCCGCCGACGAACACCACGCCTTCGCGGCCTTCTGGCGACGCGGGCTCCTTGCGGACCGAAAAGGTCCAGGGCACGAAATGGACGCGCGCCGCCGGCTGTCGCTGACGGATTACGTCCGCCTCATAAGTCGAGTGGACGATCACCGAATTGACCTGCAACGCGAGATCGATCTCCGCGTCGAGCGATTGCTGAATGGCGGCGATTTCCTCCGGACCTGCATCGGCCAGCGTCGCCTCGCGCAACTCGCGCAACGCGTGGATATCCGCGTAATTGAAGATGATTGTCGCCTTTGGAACGTATTTCTTGACGAGATGCAGGTATCTTTTCAAGTTCGCCTTGCGATGGATATAGACAAGGTCGAAATCCCGCTCGTTGCGCCTGAAATATTCCTCGACCGACCAGGCGAAGGGCGCGTACCAGCATTCAACGCCGAGCGACTGGAGGTTTTCGGTATAGCCGGGGATATTCGCCATATTGTCCGCAGGCAAGAAAACGACCTTGTAGCCGAGCCTTTGCAGCGACAGCATATGTTCGAGCGCGGCGTTGGAGCCGGCGTCCTGGTCTGGCGTCGGAGTCGTCTCGTCAATAAAGAGCGCGCGCTTGCGAATGCCCCGCTCGGCCTCGCGATTCGGCGACTGGCCACTGATCCCGTGCGTTTTGAGAACGTCGTGCCAGCGATTGCGGAATACCCGCGCATTGACCACCTGGAAGCGTTTCAGACCGGAAGCCGTAGTAGTTCCGTTGGACTGTCCCTCGAGATGGACGATCGTGGACTTCGGCTGCATGACGACGCGATAGCCGGCCTGCCGCGTTCGAAAGCAAAGGTCAGTGTCCTCGTAATAAGCCGGCGCGTAGATTTCATCGAAGCCTTGCAGCCGATTCAGCAGGTCATGACGGATCATCAGCGCCGCGCCGCTGACGTAGTCGACGTCACGCATGAATGAGTAGAGCGGGTTCTGCTTGTCCTGCCCACGGCCCCAATTCCAGCCCGAGCCATCGCGCCAGATAATGCCGCCAGCCTCCTGCAGCACGCCATCGGCAAAAAGCAGGCGCGAGCCGACTATGCCAATCTTGGGATCGCGGTCGAGCGTCTCGGCCAGCGCGTCGAGCCAGCCGTCATTGACGATCGTGTCGTTGTTCAGGAAGATGACGTAGTCGCCAACGACGTTCTTGACGCCTGTGTTGCAAGCGCCGACAAAGCCTTCGTTTTTCGGGGTGCGCACGACGCGGCAGCCGCCCATGAAAATGAGCGAAGCGAGCAGCGTCTCGTCAGACGAGCAATCGTCGACGATGACGATCTCGTAACTGACGTCCGTTCGCGCATTCACGATCGAATTGACGCAGTCATAGGTCAACTGAAACTTGTCATGCACGGGAATGATGATCGATACGCGCGGCGACCGCGTTCTCGAAACGACGATCTGCGGATAGTTTTGCTGGACCACCCCGTAGAGATGGCCGATGCTTCCCTGCAGACCGCCAGCGGCGGCGATGGCGTCGTTGAGCCGTTCATAGGCGAGGATGCCGGTTTGCCGAAGCTCGTGGGCGCGATCGACGCTCTTTTGCAGCCAGGTCAGGATCATCGCGACATGAGCCTGCAATTGCGCGACATTGTCGACCTTGTCGTTCAGGCCGATGATCACGTCGGAAATTGTCGCAAAATCAGCGCTCGCCACGGCGACTTCGACTAATGGCCTGGCTTCAATGCGGAATGGCGAACCGGGGACGGGTTCGCCCGTGCGGCAGTCGAACAGTTCGACTTCACAACCTTCGACGACAAACAGGTGCTCGGGGATGAGCGTCATGAAGCCCGAACCGATCTGCGAAAGTCCGGCTGCGATCACATCATCCCGCGGCTCGTTGGCAAGGGTTTCGTCGACTGCGACGCCATTGGCGACGACGCGCAGGCGGAGCGGTTCGAGCGATCCGTCCGAAGCCCAGCCGCGAAGAAAACGCCCATCGAAACTCTCGACATTGCCCTGGATGACCGGGAGCGCGGAAATTGCGGGGGCATCCCCTACGTCAAGGGCGCCGACAACATCGGACATGCTCGCAAACTCCGTTACATTTCTTCAGCGAAAGCCACGGCAATACATAGCGGAACGCACGGCGCCTGCGCAACCTGCAAGAATCGAGGCCACCGCACGGCGGTCACGGCGACGTGCTACTCGATGGACACGTGTCGTGACTTGATGGTGGGGTGGCGCGATCTCGATGACAGGAAACGCGGATCCATCGCAGTTTCGCAGCAAGATACCCAAAAACCGGGCGAAGGAAGCGTTTCCGCCGATCTGCAGATCTTCCTGCAGATCTTCCTGAAACAATTCGCCTTCGCGGGCGTAAGATCTGTGTACCCTTGCGAATCCGTATGGAGTTTTCCCATGCTCTCCCGCCGCCATGTCATGCAAGCCGGCCTTACCCTCGCGGCCAGCCTCGCCTCCTTCAAGGCCTTCGCGCGCGCGCCGGTCGAATATACTGACGCAGCCTTCGATGCGGCCCAGAAAGAGGGCAAGTCGATCCTGATCGACGTTTCCGCCCCCTGGTGCCCAACCTGCAAGGCGCAGGCGCCCATCCTGGCGAAATCTTGAAAAAGATCCGAAATTTGCGGATTTCACGGTTTTTCATGTTGATTTCGACAGCCAGAAGGCTGTCCTCAAGCGCTTTGGCGTCCGCACCCAAAGCACCCTGATCGCCTTCAGGGGATCGGAGGAAAAAGGCCGCTCCGTCGGCGACACCAACCGCGATTCCATCGCGGCCTTGTTCTCCAAGGCTGCTTGAGGATAGGGACATGGGCGTCGGAACCTTCGGCCTGGCCTTTCTCGCGGGCGTCTTCTCGGTCCTGTCGCCCTGCGTCCTTCCGCTCCTGCCGATTGTTTTGGGCGCGGCTGCGAGCGAGCATCGGTTCGGGCCGCTCGCCCTGGCCGTCGGCGTCGCCCTGTCTTTCGTGGCCATAGGTCTTTTCGTCGCGACCGTCGGCTTCGCCATAGGCCTGGACAGCGACCTGTTCCGCATGATCGCCGCCGTGCTGATGATCCTGCTGGGCGTCGTGCTGCTCGCGCCGCCGCTGCAAGTGCGGCTCGCGGCGGCCGGCGGCCCGGTGAGCAACTGGGCCGACCGCAGCTTCGGCGGCTTCGACAGCCACGGCCTCGTCGGCCAGCTTGGCGTCGGCCTGCTGCTCGGGGCGGTCTGGAGCCCCTGCGTCGGCCCGACGCTCGGCGCGGCTTCGGTGCTGGCGGCGCAAGGCCGCTCGCTCGGCATGGTCGCTGCGACCATGGTCGTGTTCGGGCTAGGCGCCGGCCTGCCGCTGGCCCTGTTGGGCGCGCTGACCCGAAAGACTATGATGGCGTGGCGCGACAGGCTGATCGTCGGCGGCAAGGGCGCCAAGGCGGTTTTCGGAATCATCCTGATTGCGCTCGGCCTGCTGATCGTCAGCGGCCGCGACAAATCCGTCGAGACCGCGCTTGTCGCGGCTTCGCCGCAATGGCTGACCGAGATCACCACCCGGTACTGAGTATCGAAGCTATTGAGCCCTGCCCGCCGAAAGGCCGCCGCGCCTCTCGGTCATGGCCAGACGGACCGGCGCGAGCGGCGCGTCATCGCGGAAATTCAGACCGGCCGCCCCCGTCTCGACGCCAAGTTCGCGCCAAAGGCCGGGCAGGTCGATCATGGTTGGCGTCGCGCGCATGCGCTCATAAAGCCGGGTCATCGTATCCACGCCGACCGCGCGATCCGCCGTGGCGAGTATCCGGTCGATCGACCAGTCCACCTCGTGATTTCCTCCGGCGGCGAGGATGCCGCGCACAGAAATCTTGCAGGCCGAACCGATTGCCGGTGTCGCCGCGAATGCCGATGTCGGCGAGCAGGCAGTAGAGGGCGCCGCCCCAGTAAAAGCTGGCCCAGCTGCGCGTATTGTCGAGGCCCCGCGCGTCGCGCGTTGGCAGCCCCCTGGGCATGTCGCGCGCCATGTCGGCCCAGATCTTTTTGGCCGAAAGATATCCCGCCTGGACCCGCGCGACCGGCTCGATGAAGACCGCGAGGCCCTCGGCCAGCCAGGTATGGCGCGCGTCCACGTCCGGCAGCGCCAGATGAACCATTTCATGCGTCATCATCCAGTCGCGCTCGAGATCGTCACCGGTCGCATGCGCCCCGACCAGCATGCGGATCGCCGCGCCGCCGTAGCCCCAGGTCGTGCCTCCGCGCACGCCGGTCCCGTCTACCGGCACGACCAGCAATCTGACAGAGGCGACCGGGAAACGGCCGTAATAGGTGATGACGGATTTCGCGGCGCGGCCGATCCAGGCCCCTATGGCGTCCTTGGGCAGAGAAAGATCGCCCGGCGCAAAAGCCAGGTTGATGACGCCGCCATCGACGGGCAGCCGGGTCTTCGGCAGGGCGTCGAAAGCTTCATATGGAAAGCCGCGACCGCTGAGGAAGGGCGACGGCGGGCGGCCCGTGAAAAAATTCAGCCGCCCCGCCTGCGAAGCGGCTTCGGCCTGGCCGAAAGCTTTGTTCGCCCACGACAGCGCGGCTGCCGACTGCGCGCCCGTGGCCGCGAACAGAGCAAGCATGGCCCGTCGGTCCATCTTTTCTCCTGAACCTTGATCCCAAGAGATATTTCCAGAAAAAGCGTCCGAAACTATGGCTGTCTCAACGCTTATCGCTCGGACTTTTGCAGAACGCTCCTGGCGTTCATTCGTTCGACGGCCTGGGTCAGCTCCGGGCCGGAAAACACCGGCAGCGAGCACGTGTGATCGGAACAGGCGAAGGCCGCCGCCCTGTCCATTTCCGGATAGGTCACATCGGGATTGTCGAGCGGTCCCTCGCGCACGTCCCACCAGTCGAGGCGCTTGTAGAGCGCCGGATAGGCGCGCGCCGCGAGGTCGAGCTTTTGCGCCATCGGATCGTCCTTGTGGCCGACAATGGTCATATGGGTAGGCTCCGCGCCGAGCTCCATGTCGGCCAGCAGCACGCCGGGCAGCGGATTCGAGGCGTTGGCGGCAAAGCCGAGGGCATAGCGCATGGCGTGGCCGGCCATATCGGCAAAACTTTGGTCGCCGGTGTAGCGGTTGAGCAGGTTCATGAATCGCGCCACACGGGTCTGGTCGTCGAGCTGAACCGCGGAATGCTGGAACACGCCGGCGTCCGCCTCGGCTTTTTTGGTCGGACGAAAGCCGCCCTTCTCGTCCTCGAAATTGGCGCCGATGAAGCGCCCGGCGGCGGCGGCCTTGCGCAGCCAGTCGCGTTCGCCCGTCGCCGCGTAGAGGTCGATGAAGGCCTGGCCCATGGCGAGCGTGTCGCCAAGATAGGGGCCGGCGCGATCCTTTTCGTCATGGCGGAAGCCGCCACCCTCAATGGCGCGATTGGCCAGAACCCAGCGCGCCGCGCCCTCCGCCGTTTTCAGCGTCTCGACGTCGCCTGTTACGTCCGAGTAGGCGACAAGGCCGCTGACGGCCCATCCATTTTCGCGCGCGTAAACATGCTTGTCGATGCGCGGCAGCCCCAGTTTGCGGCGGCCGGAATCGTCGAGCGCATAATATTTTTCCCCGTCTATCCTGGCGCTGAGGTCGGCGTCCTGGCTCGCATAGAAGGCCCCGTCCGGCCCGAGCAGGAAATTCTCAAGGTAGGTATGGATTTCACTGGCCGCCTTGAGGTAGCGCGGGTCGCGCCATTGGGCGTAGCTTTCCGCATATTGCCGAAGATATTGCGCCTGGACCGCCATGATTTTCTCGTAATGCGGAGAGGCCCAGTCGGGGGTGGCGGAATATTGATCGACGCCGCCCCAGACCGGATCGACCAGCGCCAGCGCCGCATCGAGCGTCTTCTTCGCCTGGGCTTCCGCCTGCCGGTCCCCTTTCTGGCTCAGCTCGATCTCCAGATCCATGCCGTCGGGATCGATGAAATGCTGGCCGCTTCCCCAGCCGCCATGATCGGAGTCGTAGGCGTCGTTGAACGACCGCATCAAGGCCGTGCGTAAAAATTTGGAGAGGAAGGCGTCCCTGGCAGGCGCGACCTCTGCCTCCTCGCCAACCGAGGGACCCGGCGTCGGATCCTCGATCACCGCCTTGAGCAGCGCCGCCATGCGCTCCGGCTCGACATAGCCCCGCCGCTTGGCGAGTTCGGTTCCATCGGGCGCGAAGATGATCGTCGCCGGCCAGCCCCAGTCCCCGTAGCGGCTCGACAGGTCGGGGCTTGCGTCCTGATCGGCGCGCACGGCAATGAATTTCTGGCCGACCAGCTTTTCGACCCTCGGATCGGCATAGGTCTTTTCATCCATGACATGGCACCAATGGCACCAGACCGCCTGGAGATCGAGGATGACGAAGCGCTTTTCCGCCTTGGCGCGAGCGAAGACGCCGCCGTCCCAGCCGCTCCATTTGATCGGCGCGTCAGCTGATGCGGGGCTCCAGGAGACTGGGCTTGCTGTGGCGCAGAGCGACGCCAGCAGGGCGAGGCGGAGCTTTTTCATTTTCCCTCCCGAATTCGGCTTCATCCCCTGTCTACGAAGCCGGACTCGTAAAGTTTCGCACTGCCTGCCCTTTCAGCTGAACCTTAAGGGCGCACGCGGGTTATCCGTGCGCGCAAAAATCAGGGTCGCCAAGCGGCCATGTTCAAGCTAGGCTAATCAGCCCCTTGTTCCGGAAAGGCATTTCATTGCAGGACGATCTCGCTCCGCTGATCCGCGCTTCCGCGTCGGGAGACCGCTCGGCCTTTCGCGCGCTCTACGAGCAAGCGTCACCGAAACTTTTTGGCGTCATCCTCCGTATCATCAGGGACAGGCAGGAAGCCGAGGACGCATTGCAGGACACCTTCCTCCGCATATGGAAGAACGCGTCCAATTATGCGCCGGAGCTCGGAGCGCCCCTGGCCTGGATGGCGTCAATCGCACGCAATCGCGCGATCGACTTCGTCCGGGTGAAGAAACCTGTGCGGCGCGAGCCGGACGAGGACGGCGTTGACTGGCTGGAAAAGGTAGCGGACCCGCGCAATGACGTCGCGCAGGCCATGGACGCCTCGACCTTGCGCTTTTGCCTTGAGCGGATTCGCGAGCCGACCCGAACCTGTGTCATGCTCGCCTATTGCGAGGGTCTTTCGCGCGAAGAACTGGCGGAACGGTACGACCGGCCCGTCAACACGATCAAGACCTTGTTGCATCGCGCCCTCGCGGCGCTGAAGACCTGCCTGGATGAGAATGGATGAGCGAAGAACTGGACATGCGCGCTGCAGAATATGTGCTCGGCACGCTCGACGCCGACGAGCGCAGCGCCTTTGTCCGCGAGATCGAAGCTGATCCCGCCGCCCGCGCCGCCGTTGCAGCATGGCAAAAAAGGCTCGCCCCGCTGGCCTGGCTTTCCGCCCCGACCGCGCCCTCGCCTGGCTTGTGGGCGCGCATTGAATCCGGTCTGTCCGAGGGCGGAGCGCCGCCCCTTGCGGCAAACTCCAGTCTCGTTCCTGAAAACATCCTGGCTTTGAAACGGGCGGCCAGGAATTGGCGAAATGCTGCGATTTTTTCGGGCGCACTGGCGGCGGGTCTCGTGCTTTTTGTCGCCAATCGCGAATTGCTGCCGCCGCCCCAGCCGGGGGGCGTGTTCTTCGCGGCGGTCAATCGCGGCGGCGACCAGCCGGCCCTGATCATTCGCGTCGATCTCGCCGCCCGAACCGTTTACGTCAGGCCGATTTCCGCCGAGACGCCGGAGGGCAAGAGCCTGGAGCTGTGGATGATCCCGGCCGGCGAAAAGCCGAAGTCCATGGGCCTGGTGACGGCGGGGACGGAGCGCATTCCCGCGCCAAAGGGCGTGCAGATCGAAAAGGCGACTTTTGCCGTGACGGTCGAGCCGCCAGGCGGCTCCCCGACAGGCGGCCCGACAGGTCCCGTCGTCTACTCCGGCGCGCTGGTCAGGGAATAACGCCAAGCGACGCCTCCGCATATCAGCTTCTTGAGCTGCGTCGGGAGTCAAGATGTCTCAATTTTTCCGCCAGGATGTCCTCCGCAAGGCGGGACGTTTTTTCCGCAGGGCGGGAATTGGCTTCGTCGCGCTGCTGTTCCTGACCAGCGGGACCTGTCATTTCCTGCTGACTCACTTCTTTGTAGCGATCATGCCGCCCTATCTGCCGCTGCATCGCGAGGCCGTCTATGTCAGCGGCGTCCTTGAACTTCTCGGCGCCTTGGGACTGTTGCTTCCTGAGACCCGCCGCGCCGCGGGGACGGGGCTTTTCGTCCTGACCATCCTCGTGACCCCCGCCAACGTGCACATGTGGCTGCATCCCGAGCTCTTTCCCGGCGTTTCGGAAAACCTGCTGTTCTGGCGCCTGCCGGCGCAGGCGGCGCTTCTGGCCGTCATCTGGTTTTCAGCGATCCGTCGCGACGTCGTCACCCATCGTCAATTAGAACATGGCTAAATGCCGCGAAGTGCGGATTGCGCGCCAGCCGCCACGCGATCACAATGGCGGGGCCGGCACAAACAGGGATGGATTCATGTCCGATTTCAGCGATCTTTTCCTTGAGTTGAGAACCATACTCGATGATCCCGACGCCTATTACGAGCGGATCGGCCCGCAGCTTGATCCCAACCTTGTCGACAGGCTGCACGCCTATGCCGCGGCTCGCAACATCCCCCTTCAGCAGGCCATGTTGAACGCGCTCCAGCTGTTCATGCTCTCTTCGGCCGAGGACGCCTGGCGCAAGCTTTCCGCCGGCGCGGCGTCACGCGACGATCCTGAGGCTGCGCCGCTCAACATCATTCTCGACCGTTTCCTCGCCATCGCGCTCGACCCCTCGCGGCAGAAAACAATCGAGGGTCGCGAAATGCCGGCCATACTCAACCAGTTCCGGCGCGTTCCCGAGTGATGTCGACGGCGTTCAAGAGATAATCGGAGGCAAATAAAAGCGCCGATGTCCTGGACATCGGCGACAATTTTGTGTGCCATGGCCTCGCATGCGCCGGAGCGGCCTCCCGGGCGAGACGCCGCCGCCGGTCGCAGTTGATCATTCCGCCGGTTCGAGCTCCATCTCGACGGGAGCCTCTTCCGCCACCGCGTGCTCGATTTCCTTGCGAACGGGCTTTTCGGCCGCGATCACGCTGACGAGGACGCCAGTTCCGAGCCGGTGCAGGGGCGCTTCATGACCATTGGCGAATTTGACGCCGTCATGATGGAGGCCGTCTTCGAGGCGCGTGAAGGATATGTCCTCGACGGCCGAGATCTTGAAGCTGTCCTGAAGGTCGCTCGGCAGGTTTTCCAGCCTGAGGTTGGTTCCATAGGTCACGCAAACCGCCGTGGTGCAATCGCCGGGCGCCGCCAGGCCGATCGAACCGCTCGGAAAGCGGGTCGTGACATAGATCTCGCCTTCGCGCGCAGGACGGGATGCATACATTTCGAGAGAGTAGTCACACATCGCATCGCTCCATAGAGTTGTGCCTGCCTCATCCCGGCGACACGCGCTCGAACGAATGCGCGACGCGTGTCCGATTTATCATTTTGGGCGGCTCTGCATGGACGAGGCGCGTGAGGCGGCCGCCGTTATTGATGACGTAACAAAGAACTGCGGCGAAAGTTGCATTGCCCCGGCGCCGGTGTCTTCAACAAAATCAAGGCCGCGGAAGGCCCCGCGTGCGACCGCCTTGAACGGCATTGAAATTCACCGCGTCAGGTCGCATTTTCGACTTGATCCAAACTCAATCCCGCACCGTCCGAGGCGCCGCAATGTCATTAAAACTTGCCGATCCCCAACTTTTCCGCGAACAGGCTTTTTTGGGCGGCGCGTGGGTTTCAGCGGACGACGGCGCCTTCTTTTCGGTGGCCAATCCAGCCAATGGCGCCGTGATCGCGCAAGTTGCGGATTTGGGCGTCGCGGAAACACGGCGCGCGATACAGGCCGCCGAAAACGCGTGGCCTGCATGGCGCGCAAAAACCGGCAAGGAGCGCGCCGCGATCTTGCGCAAATGGTTCGACCTGGTCATGGCGGCGCAGGACGATCTTGCGCGGCTGATGACGCTCGAACAAGGCAAGCCGCTGGCCGAGGCTCGCGGGGAGATCGTCTACGGCGCGGCCTTCATCGAATGGTTCGCGGAAGAGGCCAAGCGCGTTTATGGCGACACCATTCCTTCCCCTGGCGCCGACAAGCGAATCATCGTCATCAAGCAACCCGTCGGCGTGGTCGCCGCGATCACGCCATGGAATTTTCCTATCGCCATGATCACCCGGAAAGTGGCCCCGGCCCTGGCGGTCGGCTGCACCGTGGTGGTGAAGCCTTCGGAAGACACGCCGCTCTCCTGTCTCGCTTTGGCCGTGCTTGCCGAGCGCGCGGGGCTGCCCGCGGGTGTCTTGAATGTGGTGACCTCGACCAGGGCGGCAGAGGTCGGGCTTGAGCTGACCAGCAATGCGAGCGTGCGAAAAGTCTCCTTCACCGGCTCGACGGAAGTCGGCAAAATCCTGATGCGCCAGTCGTCCTCCACGGTGAAGAAGATCAGCCTGGAGCTTGGCGGCAATGCGCCTTTCATCGTCTTCAACGACGCCGATCTCGATGCGGCCGTCGCCGGCGCCATGGCCTCGAAATACCGCAACGCCGGCCAGACCTGCGTCTGCGCCAACAGGCTGTTCGTGCAGGATGGAATCCACGACGCCTTTGTGGCCAGGCTGAAAGACGCCGTCGAGAAGTTGAACGTGGGCGACGGGTTGGAGCCTGGCGTCACGCAGGGGCCGCTGATCAACGCCGACGCCATCGCCAAGGTCGAGTTGCTGCTCGCCGACGCCGTCGCCAAGGGCGGCAGGATCGTCACGGGCGGCGGGCGCCAGGTTTTTAGCGGAGAATTGCTCGGCGGCGAATTTTTCCAGCCGACGATCCTCTCGGAGGCGACGACCAAGATGAAGCTGGCGCAGGAGGAAATTTTCGGTCCGGTCGCGCCGATCTTTCGATTCCGGACGGAGGAAGAAGTTATCGCGCTGGCCAACGCCACGGTCTATGGCCTCGCCGCATATTTCTATTCGCGCGACGTCGCCCGCGTTTTCCGCGTCGCAGAGGCGCTGGAATATGGCATGGTCGGCATCAACGAGGGGCTGATCTCGACCGAACTTGCGCCGTTTGGCGGCGTCAAGCAATCGGGGCTCGGACGCGAGGGGTCGAAATATGGCGTCGAGGAATTCGTCGAGGTCAAGTATATGTGTTTTGGCGGGATAGGCTAACCCGAAAAGGCTGAATTGGCTCGAAGACGGCATGCGACATGAAGCGAGCTTCGCCGCGTGATCTGGGCAGGACGCGGGTCTTGGGATTTACGTCGGCGGAGAGGTGGATTTCGCAAACGATATGGTCACGCTCATGCCGTTCCCTGGCGAAGAGGCGACCGCGATCTCCGCAGACGCGTTTTGCCTTAGCGATTGAACAATGATCGCGCCGAGCTTTCCGGGCTTCGGCCAGTCCGTGCCCTCAGGCAGACCGACGCCATCGTCGGCGACCATAATATGGCAGCCGCGATCGTCGATCAGGCTGTGAAGTTTGACGACGCCGCCTGCACGTCCCGCGAAGGCGTGCTTCAGCGCGTTGGTCAGCAGTTCGTTCACGACAAGTCCAGCAGGCATGGCCACGTTTACGGATACGGGCCAAGTCTCGAGTTTCATGTCGAGCCGAATGCCTTCGGTGGCGTGCGCCTGCATGACGGCGGTCGCAATCTGGCCGAGGTAGGCGCCGAGGTCGATCGTGCCATTGGCATCCACTCGCGTCAGGGCATCGTACAAAACAGCCAGCGCGTTGATCCGGCCCGCAAGCCTATCGAAGCGTTTTCCAGTTGCGTCGTCGGGGATATTACGCGCCTCCAACCGGATCAAGGCCGTAATCATCTGAAGATTGTTTTTGACGCGATGTTGTAGCTCCCGGAGAAGAATATCTTTGTCTTGCAATGCGTCTGTATTTCGCCCTGACACGCTCGCAAGCGCCACGAGACGAAATATTGGTTTCCCGGCCTCATCCTCGATCGTGTTGGACCAGGCATCGACATTCACCAATCCAGCTTTTTGCGCGATTGTGAATTGACCGATATATTCCTCGTCATCCTTTACGGCATCGCTTAGCGTGCGATCGTCGTCGGACGACGCGGCGACCCCAGGCAACGCTTTCCAGCTCTTGCCCTTGATTTCTGCGATCGGTTGACCCGTCAGACGCTCAAATTCGAAATTGGCATAGGTGACGGTTTCAGAAGGATGGAGCGCCGAGACGGCGATAGCCACCGGCACATGGTCGAGAAACTGCTTGAATCGGTCGCTTTCCAGCGCCTCAGCCAGATTTGCCGTATCGAGCAGAGCGTCAACCCTTTCGGCGTCGTCACCCGTCATCGCAATTCCTACCCGGACGTCGCACCGTACCAGATTTCGCTACTCAATTCCATGCGTACCTGCTGGTCGACCGAATTGGAAAGCCGACGATCGGCGCTCGCCGCCGGCCCGGCGTTCATCGCAACCATGGCCGAGCTCGCGGTCGAGCTAATCGACATCGCCGTGCCCTGAGTTTTCGCGACGATCGATGCGTTTGACTTCTTCGAAGCCAGCCGAAAGCCGAAGCGACCGCGACTGGATCGCGGCGTTATCTTTGCCGCCTCTTCTGGGTCCGGCGTCCGCCTCGACGACAATAGCCAGAAAGGCGTCTCATTCGATCCAGTCGAACGAGCGCCGCACCGCCTTCCGCCAGGATGCAAAAAGTTTTTCCCGTGAATTCTCGTCCATGCCAGGAATCCAGCGCTTATCCTCGGCCCAGTTGGCCTCGATCTCCTGCGGCGATTGCCAAAAACCGACCGCCAGGCCGGCCGCGTAGGCCGCGCCAAGCGCCGTGGTCTCGATCACCTTGGGCCTGATGACGGGGACATCGAGAATGTTGCTCTGGAACTGCATCAGCAGGGCATTGACGACCATGCCGCCATCAACCCGCAACTCGCTCATTTTTACGCCGGAGTCCCGGACCATGGCATCGACAACGTCGCGCGTCTGGTAGGCCGTGGACTCCAGCGCCGCCCTCGCGAAATGGCCCTTGTTGGCGAAGCGCGTGAGGCCCGCGACGACGCCCCGCGCGTCCCCCCGCCAATGCGGCGCATAAAGCCCTGAAAAGGCCGGCACGAAATAGACGTCTCCATTGTCGGGCACGCTCGCCGCCAAAGCCTCGATTTCCTCCGCCGACCCGATCAGCCCGAGATTGTCACGCAGCCATTGCACTAGCGCCCCGGCGATGGCGATCGACCCTTCAAGCGCGTAAACCGCCGGGGCGTCGCCGAGCTTGTAGGCCAGCGTGGCGATCAGGCCCGATTGTGAATGAACCGGCTTGTCGCCGGTGTTCATCAGCAGGAAACAGCCGGTGCCATAGGTGTTCTTCGCCTGCCCCGGCCTCAGGCAGGCCTGCCCGAACAAGGCCGCCTGCTGGTCGCCAAGAATGCCCGCCAGCGACACTCCGGAAAGTGGCTCCCGCGCGACGCCGTAGATCTCGCTGGAAGAGCGGATTTGCGGCAGGGCGGCCCTCGGCAGGTCGAATAGGGCGAGGATTTCGTCGTCCCAATCGAGCGTGTGCAAATTCATCAACTGGGTGCGCGAGGCGTTGGTGACATCCGTCACATGCAGGCCGCCCGTCAGCTTCCAGGCGATCCACGTGTCGATCGTGCCGAACAGGGCGTCGCCGGTTTCGGCCTGTTCGCGCAGGCCAGGAACATGATCAAGCAGCCATCGCCATTTCAGGCCGGAAAAATAGGTAGCAAGCGGCAGTCCCGTCTTTTCGCGCAAAAAATCCGGGCCGCCGTCGCGCGCAAAATGCGCGACCAGTCGGTCTGTGCGCGTATCCATCCAGACGATGGCGTTGCGCAGGGGTTTTCCTGTCCTGCGGGACCAGACCAGAGCCGTCTCGCGCTGGTTGGCGATGCCGACCGCCCGGAGATCGGACGGCTTCAAATCAGCCTTTGCCAATGCGCCTGGAGTCACCGCTTGAACGTTGCTCCATATTTCCTCGGGATCATGCTCGACCCAGCCGGGCTTCGGACAGATCTGCCGGTGCTCCCTCTGGTCGAATGCGACGAGTTCGCCCATGTGGTCGAAAATGATGAAGCGCGAACTGGTCGTGCCCTGATCGATCGCGCCGATGAATTCCCCCGCCACGGTCTTTCTCCGAGATCATTTCGCTACGAGATAATTTGCGAGCTTGTCCACGTCGATTTCTTGTGCGCGCAACCCGAGTTTTGTCCGCCGCCACAAAATGTCGTCGGTCGTTTCAGCCCATTCGCGCGCTACGAGGTGATCCACTTCGACGCCAAAAAGTCCGCCGCCAAATTTCTCGCCGAGATCGCCAATCCCTTGCGCAGAGCTGAGAAAGCGCAGGCATTCCGTTCCATATGCGCGCGCCAGCCGCAGCGCCAGATCGCCCGGGAGAAAAGGTTTTTCCGCCCGCAACTCGGCCAGAAACACCTGGAAATCGCCGCCGGAGAAATTTCCGCCCGGCAGGGGAGCGCTCGCGGTCCAGGGTTTTCCACGCACAGGAATCAACCCGGCTGCGCGCAAAAGGATTTTTTCGGCGAGCCGGCGATAGGAGGTGATCTTGCCGCCGAAAACATTGATCAGCGGGGCGCCGTCGACACGCGCGTCCTCGATGAAATTTTCGCGCGTGGTCTTCTGCGCAACATCGGCGCCGTTATCGAGCAGGGGCCGCACGCCGGAGTAGGACCATACGATATCCGAAGGACCGACCCGCTGCTCGAAGCAGGCATTCGTCGCGCGCAGGAGATAGTCGGTCTCGTCAGGCGTGATCGCGGCGTCGCCGGGATCCCCGACGAAATCGACGTCGGTCGTGCCGATCAGCGTGAAATCGTCCTGATAGGCGATGGCGAAGACGATGCGGCCGTCCGCGTTCTGGAAAATATAGGCGCCGTCGTGATCGAACATTTTCCGCACAACGATGTGGCTGCCGCGCACCAGACGAAGGCGCGGCGAAATTTTGCGCGCAAGAGCGCCGGCCAGGACCTTGTCGACCCAGGGGCCCGCGGCATTGACCAGCAATCGCGAAAAAATTTCCGTCTCGACGCCGGTCGCGCCGTCGCGCAGGCCGACGCGCCAGAGATCATTCGACGGGCGCGCGGAATAAACTTTTTTACGCGGCAATATTGTCGCCCCGCGATCGGCGGCGTCGCGGGCGTTGAGGACGACAAGGCGCGAATCGTCCACGCGGCAATCGGCATAGGCGAAAGCTCCCGTGAATTGCTTTTGGAGCGGCTTGCCCGCCTCGTCTTTGGCGAGATCGAGCGCGACCGTCGCGGGCAATGTCTTGCGGCCGCCGAGATGGTCATAAAGGAAGAGCCCGAGACGCAGCAGCCAGGCCGGACGCATGCCCTCCTGCAAAGGCAGGACGAACCGCAGCGGCTGCACCAGATGCGGCGCCACGCGCAGCAGGACTTCGCGCTCGGCGAGCGATTCGCGCACAAGCCGGAACTGTCCGGATTCAAGATAGCGCAAGCCGCCATGCACGAGCTTGGTCGATTTCGACGAGGTTCCAGCCGCGAGATCGTTCATTTCGGCGAGGCCGACGCTATAGCCGCGCCCGGCGGCGTCGCGCGCCAGGCCGCAGCCGTTGACGCCCCCGCCGATGATGAAAATTTCGAGAACCTGTCCGTCCAAGACCCGCCCCGCCCCTGAAAGCAATATCGGGCGGCGGCCGGCTTGCGTCAAACGGCCCGGCGCTTATCTTTATAAGGGGATGGGGCGCCGGCATGGCTTTGGCTGAGGTTTCCGCTAGAGGTCCGAACGACGAGCGCGACCGCGACAAGCCCTCGCCGGGCGGCGGGCGGAAATTCCTGTCCGGCGTGCAGGCGCTGGCGCTGTTGCCGATCCTGCAACGCCAGCGCGATCTGGCGATTGGCAAGAACACCGCCGGCTTCATTTCGGGCTATCGCGGCTCGCCGCTGGGCGGGCTCGACCAGACCTTGTGGGAAACGAGCCAAGAGCTCGAGAGGCATCACGTAAAATTCCAGCCGGGCCTCAACGAGGACCTCGCCGCGACCTCGGTCTGGGGCTCGCAGCAGGTCAATCTCTTCGACGGCGCGCTTTACGACGGCGTCTTCGCCATGTGGTACGCCAAGGGACCGGGCGTCGACCGCAGCATGGACGCGCTGAAACATGCCAATGCCGCGGGGACCTCGCCCTGGGGCGGCGTGCTGGCGATCGCCGGCGACGACCATGGCGCGCGCTCCTCGACTTTGCCGCATCAAAGCGAGCACATGTTCGCTTCGGCGATGATTCCCGTGCTCAATCCCTCCGATGTTCAGGAATATCTCGATTTCGGCCTGCACGGCTGGGCCATGTCGCGCTATTCCGGCTGCTGGACGGCGCTGAAGGCCACTGCAGATACTGTCGAAAGCTCGGCGGTCGTCTCGATCGATCCCTTCCGCATCAAAAGCTTGATTCCCGCGGATTTCATCGTGCCGCCCGACGGGCTGAACATCCGCTGGCCCGATGCGGCGCTGGAGCAGGAGCTTCGTCTTCAGCACACCAAGGTCTATGCCGCCATGGCCTACGCCAGGGCGAACGGTCTCGACCGAATCGTCATCGACAGCCCGCGCGCCCGGCTCGGCATCGTCTCGACGGGCAAATCCTATCTCGACGTGCGGCAGGCGCTTGACGACCTGCAAATCTCCGCCGCACGCGCCGCGGAAATCGGCATCCGCGTCTACAAGGTCGGCATGAACTGGCCGCTCGATTCCGAGGGCGTGCGTCATTTCGCCGAAGGGCTCGAAGAAATTCTGGTTGTCGAGGAAAAGCGCCAGCTCATCGAATACCAGCTCAAGGAACAGCTCTACAATTGGCGTGATGACGTGCGCCCGCGGGTGATCGGCAAATATTCCGACAAGGGCGAATGGGAATTGCCGCATGAGGAATGGCAATTGCCTGCGGCGGGCGAATTGAGCCCGGCGATCATCGCCCGGGTGATCGCCGCGCGCATCGCGCGTTTTCACAAGGACGATTCCCTCGCCGAGCGTCTCGCGCTGCTCAACGCCAACGAGTGCAACTCCGCCGCATTAAAAAGCATGCCGATGCGCGTGCCGCATTATTGCTCGGGCTGCCCGCACAACAGGTCGACGATGAGCCTGCCCGAGGGCAGCCGCGCGCTCGCCGGCATCGGCTGCCATTACATGGCGACATGGCTCAATCCGGAGGGGACCCAGACCTTTTCGCAAATGGGCGGCGAGGGGGCGGCCTGGGTCGGGCAGGCGCCCTTCACGAAAACAAGTCACGTCTTCGCCAATCTCGGAGACGGCACCTACCAGCACTCGGGCTTGCTGGCGATCCGGCAGGCGGTCGCGGCCAAAGCGCCGATCACATACAAGATCCTCTATAATGACGCGGTCGCCATGACCGGGGGACAGCCTGTCGAAGGCGCCCTGACCGTGCCGATGATTGCAAGGCAATTGCTGGCGGAGAATGTGTCCAGCGTCGTGGTCGTGAGCGAGTTTCCGGATCAATATCTCGGCGCGGGGTTGCTGCCGTCGGGCGTGGACGTGCGCGACCGGCATGACCTCGCCGAAGTCGAGCGCCTGCTGCGAAACATCGATGGCGTCACTGCGCTCATCTACGACCAGACCTGCGCCGCGGAAAAGCGGCGCCGCCGCAAGGCCGGGACGTATCCGGACCCGGCCTTGCGCGCATTCATCAACACGAGCGTCTGCGAAAACTGCGGCGATTGCAGCGCGCAATCCAATTGCATGTCGATCGTTCCCGTCGAGACCAATCTCGGTCGCAAGCGCGCGGTCGACCAATCTTCCTGCAACAAGGATTTTTCCTGCGTCGAAGGGTTCTGCCCGAGCTTTGTCACAGTCGAAGGGGGGCAGTTGCGCAAGGCCAAGGGCGCGGACAATCTCGACTGGATCGAAGGCTTGCCGGAGCCCACGCCGGCAAGCCTTGACGAGCCCTGCTCCATTCTCATCACCGGCGTCGGCGGCACGGGCGTCGTGACCCTCGGCGCTTTGATCGGCGCGGCGGCGGCCCTGGAGGACCGCAATGTCTCGGCGCTTGACATGGCCGGCCTCGCGCAGAAAGGCGGCCCGGTCATGACCCATATCCGCATAGCCCCGCGCGACCAAGAACTGCACGCCACCCGCATTTCCTCCGGCGAGACCAATGTGCTGATCGGATGCGACCTCGTCGTCTCCGCCTCTCCCGAAACCATCTTCAAGCTGCGCCCCGGCTTCACCCGCGCCATCGTCAACAACGACTTTTCCATCACCAGCGAATTCGTCCGCGCTTTTTCGGCGCAAGCCAAGAGCGGCGATATCATGCGAAATCCCGATCCCGTCTTCCAGCATGAGGCGATGGAGAGGGTGATCACGGAAGCCTGCGGCGTCGGCCGCGCCGATTTCCTCGGGGCTTCGCGTCTCGCGACCGCGCTGCTGGGCGATTCCATCGCGACCAATCCCTTCCTGCTCGGCTACGCCTTCCAGGTGGGCGCGCTGCCCTTGACCGCGGCCTCGCTGCTCCGGGCGATCGAGTCGCATGGCGTCGCGGTCGAGCAGAACAGGCGGGCCTTTTTCTGGGGGCGCCGCGCCGCCCACGATCCAGAGGCGGTGGAGAAGGCCGCCGGGCTCGACCGGACTCGCGAAAACGAAGCCCCGCTGGCGGAGAAGCCGCTGCCGGAAATGATCGATGCGCTCGCGAGGGAGTTGAGGGCTTACCAGAACCGCAAATACGCCGCGCGCTTTCTCGCCCGCGTCGAAAGCCTGCGCACGACCGAAGCGCGAATCGATCCTGCAAGCGACAGGCTCACCCGCGCCTATGCGCTCTCCTATTTCAAGCTGCTCGCCTTCAAGGACGAATACGAGGTTGCGCGGCTCTATGCGCGACCGGCGTTCCTGGAGCAGATTCGCTCGACATTCACAGGCGATTATTCGCTGTCCTTCCATTTCGCGCCGCCGATTCTCTCCTCACCCGGCGCGACGGGTCCGCGCAAAAGAAAATTCGGCGGCTGGATGCTGCCGGCGCTGCGCCTGCTCGCAAGCTTGCGCTTTTTGCGCGGCACGGTTTTGGATCCCTTCCGCTTCTCGCCGGACCGGCAAGCCGAACGCGCGCTCATCGCCGACCACGAGCGGCTGGGGGACGAAATCGGCTCGGCGCTTACGCGGGCGAATCTTGACGTCGCCGTCGAGCGCGCCTCGCTCGCCCTTGATATTCGAGGCTATGGCCATGTGAAGGCGCGTTACGCCGCAAAGGCGAAACAGCGCGAGACCGAGCTGAAGCGCCGCTTCCTGGCGGCGGACGAGGGCGCGCGCGAAAACCGGGAGGAACAATGGTCGAAAAACAGCGTATAGCGCCCTGTTTGTGGTTCGACGGACAAGCGGAGGAAGCGGCGCGATTCTACACATCGCTGCTGCCGGATTCACGGATCGAATCGATAGCATGCGCCGCCGTCGATTTTCCCGCGGGGCAGGCCGGGCAGGTCCTGCTCGTCGAGTTTACTCTGGCGGGCCAGCGGTTTCAGGCGCTGAACGGCGGGCCGCAGTTTTCGTTCACCGAGGCCGTCTCGATGTCGGTGAGCTGCGCCGACCAGTCCGAGGTCGACCGTTTATGGGACGCGCTGACCGCCGATGGCGGCAAGCCCGTACAATGTGGCTGGCTCAGGGATCGTTACGGCCTTTCCTGGCAGATCGTGCCGGAGGCTCTGCCACGGCTGTTGCAAGAGGGCGACGCACAACAGAAGGCTCGCGTCTTCAAGGCGATGATGCAAATGGTCAAACTCGATGTCGCGCAACTCGAAAGGGCGCACGCGGGTTAGGGAATGCTGACATGTCCGGGGAGAACAGCCATGGGCCATTATACCGACATTTTCGTCGTTCCCGTGCCGAAGCAGAACCTCGCCGCCTATCGCGAGCAGGCCGAAATTTTTGTGACCGTCTGGCGCGAACACGGCGCCTTGTCCGCTGTGGAGATCGAAGCGGACGACGCGCCTCCGGGAAAAATCACGTCCTCCCGCAAAGCGTGGATTTGAAGCCCGACGAGACGGTTTTCGTCGGCATCGCCACCTATGAATCGCGCGGGAAACGCGACGAGGTCAACGCCAAGGCCATGAAAGACCCACGCATGGCCGGCATGGCGCCGGAGGCCATGCCGTTTGACGCCAGGCGCATGTTCTTCGGCGGCTTCAAATCATTCGTCGGCGATTGACCGTCAGGCGGCGGGTCTCTTCGCGCCCGACGTCCAGAGATGCTGTGCGGCATAGGCGCGCCAGGGGCGCCAAAGCTCGGCCTGCGCGAGCAATTGGCGAGGCGTGGGCCGCGCGCCGTCCTCCCCCGCCATGGCGCGCAAAAGGCCGATGTCGGCGGCAGGAAAAGCGTCGGGCTCGCGCAGGAGGCGCATGGCGATATATTGCGCCGTCCATTCGCCGACGCCCGGAAGCGCGCGCAGCTGCGCCATGGCCTCGTCGAGCGAATGTCCCGCCTCGAAAATGCGGGGGTTGGCGGCGACCGCTGCGGCGAGCCCCGACAGGGTTTTCGCACGCGCGCCGGGCATGCCCATGGCCGAGAGATCGGCTGCCGCGAGGACTTCGGGTTCGGGAAACAGATGGGTCAGGGCGGGATCGCCGCCAGCCAGCTTCTTGCCGAATCTCGCGGTGAGACGCGCGGCGAGGCCTGCCGCGGCTCCGACGGAAATCTGCTGGCCGAGAACGGCGCGGACGGCGAGCTCGAAGCCGTCCCAGGCGCCCGGCAAGCGAAGGCCGGGACGAACGGCGACCAGCGCCGCCAGCCGCGCGTCGCGTGAGAGGTCGAGCGCCACCGCCTCCGGATCGGCGGCGAGATCGAACACCCGGCGCAGCCGCGCGATGATGTTGGGCAGGGCCGAGAGCTTCGGGAAGCGCACATGGACCTTCAGGGCGTTGGTCTCGGTCGCCTGCACTGAAACCGTCCCGTCTTCGCCGCCGAGCGAAATCGATCGCCGGTAAACGCCCTCGCCAATGCTTTCGACGCCCGTGATCGCGCGGGCGCGCAAAAATTCGAGCATCGCCGGCCAGTCATAGGGTGGCCTGTAACGTAGCAAGAGAGTTGTTTCACCGGGCGCACCAACTCCCTCGGCCATTCCCTTTGCGCGGCGCAGCTCCAGCGGCGGCCGGCCGAACAGCGTCTTGAAGGCCTCGTTGAAGCGCCGCAGGCTGCCGAAGCCCGAGGCCAGCGCGACCGAGGTCATCGGCATCGCGGTTTCATGGATCAGTTGCTTTGCGAGCAGCACGCGGCGCGTCTGGGCGACGGCGACCGGCGAGGCCCCGAGATGCTGGTCGAACAGGCGGCGCAACTGGCGTTCGCCGACGCCAACTCGCTCGGCGAGCGCATCGACGCTTTCCTCGTCGAGCGCGCCCATTTCGATCAGTGCGAGCGCGCGCGAAACAGTGTTCGACGATCCGCGCCATGCCCCGAGATCGGGCGCCGTTTCGGGACGGCAGCGCAGGCAGGGACGGAAGTCCGCCTCCTGCGCCGCCGCGGCGGTCGGAAAAAACACGACGTTTTCCCGCCGCGGCGTCCGCGCCGGGCAGACTGGACGACAATAGATCCCGGTCGTCCTGACACCCGTGAACAGGCGTCCGTCGAAACGGGGGTCGCGGGCGCAGATCGCGCGGTAGCAGGCGTCATGATCAAGGTCCATTCAAATATTCTGCGCCTTTTGGCGGTCGCCGTCTCGCGGTTTTCGGACGGGGTCGTCGGGTAGCCGCGTCCGAAAACCGCCAGACAGGACTTTCGTGATCTGTCATTGATCGCGGCATGGCCGACTTCACCTTCTTCATCGAAACCCTGCCGACGCCAACAGGCGCGATGCGCCTCGTCACCGACGACGAGGGCGATCTTCGCGCGCTCGACTGGGACGATTGCGAGGCCCGCATGGCCAAGCTGATGCGCCTTCATTATGGCGAGGGCGGAACGCGCATTTCGCCCCTCGCGAAAACCTCGGCCGCGCGCCGTGCGCTGGAAGCCTATTTCTCCGGCGACATCGCCGCGATTGCGCCGCTTCGCACGAGAACCGGCGGCACCGATTTCCAGCGCGCGGTCTGGAGCGCCCTGCGGAAAATTCCTGCCGGCGGGACCGCGAGCTATGGCGATGTCGCTTCATGGATCGGTCGCCCCAAGGCCGTGCGCGCCCTGGGAATGGCCAATCACTGCAACCCCGTCGCCATCGTCGTTCCCTGTCATCGCGTCATTGGCGCTGACGGTTCGCTCACCGGCTATGGCGGCGGTCTCGAGCGAAAGCTCTGGCTGCTGCGCCACGAAGGCGCGCCGCTCTGATTGCTGCTTTTCGGACCGAATTGCGTTGGGACCCAAAAGGGAGCGACGCCATGGATTCCAATATCACGACCCTGCGAAGCATCCGCCCCTATGTGGTCGCCACGAGCTTCGGTTTTGCGCTTGTCCAGCTCGACGTCACCATCGTCAATGTCGCCCTGCCGCGCATAGCGGAAGCGCTCGACACGAATATCGCGGGATTGCAGTGGGTCGTCGATTCCTATGCCCTGTGCTTCGCCGCGCTGCTGCTGAGCGCCGGCTTCCTCGGCGATCGCTTCGGAGCGCGAAGGGTCTATCTCGCGGGACTGGCGATTTTCGCGGCGGCGTCGCTGCTCTGCGGTTGCGCATTCAATGCGGCGGCCATGATTGTCGCGCGCGCCCTTCAGGGCGTCGGCGCGGCGGCCATGATGTCCTGCTCCCTCTCGCTGCTCAATCACGCCGCCGAACGGAACCCTGGCGTACGCGCACAAGCGGTCGGCTGGTGGACCGCTTCAGGCAGCATCGCGATAGCGGCGGGACCGATCGTCGGCGGCCTCCTGCTCGGCTTGAGCGGATGGCGCAGCATTTTTCTGGTCAACCTGCCGATTTGCGCGATTGCGGCGCTGCTGACATTGCGCGTCGATGAAACCGTGATCGCGAATCGGCAGGGCGGTTTCGACTTGACTGGACAGGCGCTCGCCATCATCGCGCTCATCAGCGTGACCGCGGCGATCATCGAGGCGAGGCCGCTCGGCCTGTACAGCGCGCTCGTCTGGGGATCTGCGGTTGCAGGATTCGCGGCAGGCGCGATGTTCTTCGTTGCAGAGAAGCGCAGCCAGCATCCAATGATGCCGATCGGCCTGTTCGCCAATCGCACTTTTTGCGCGGCCGTGGCCTACGGGGTGATCGCCAACCTGACCTATTATGGCATCGTCTTCCTGCTGAGCCTCTATCTGCAACGCGTGCTCTCCTATGGACCTGTGCAGACGGGTTTCGCTTATCTCCCGTTGACCGCCACTTTTTTCGTCGTCAACATTTTCAGCGGCTGGTGGGTCGGCAGGAGCGGATCGCGTCTGCCGATGGCGGTGGGCGCGCTGATCGACGCCTCGGGCTTTGCCGTGCTGCTCCTGCTTTCCGCGCGAGCTGGATTGGCCACCATGCTGCTGGCCTTTGCGCTACTGCCCGCCGGCATGGGCCTTGGCGTCCCCGCCATGACCACGGCGGTTCTCGCCAGCGTCGACAAGCAGGTGTCAGGCCGCGCGGCAGGCGCGCTCAATGCGGCGCGGCAGGCGGGCGGCGCGATCGGCGTCGCCGTTTTCGGCGCAATGGCCGCCGGGGGCGGGACGGACGACATCGTCACGGGCCTGCACCGGTCGGCGCTCCTGGCGATTGTCCTGCTGCTGCTTGCGGCGCTGATCGCCCACTTCGGCCTGGCCCCCGCAGGAACCGCCAAAGCCTCCGCAGCGGCTGGTCGGTTTGCCGGTCGGGAGCCTACGCGCGATTAGAGCATTTTCGAGCGAAGTGGATTCCGGTTCGCGTTAAGACCCGAAGGGCCGCGTTAGCGAATATGCTTGAAAACAAGAAACTAGCGCCTGTTTGGTGAACCGGAGTTCACCGAACAGGCGCTAGCGCCGCCGCCCGTCAGCGCGCGCGTCACCTTGGACTGGGGTTCGCGCTTCAGATGCCGGTTGATCCAGATCGAGCAGATCGTCAACTTCGTCAGGTCGAGGCCGGTCTCGATCTCAAGCCCGTTCATCAGCCAGACCAGATCTTCCGTCGCAAAATTTCCCGTCGCGCCTCGCGCATAGGGGCAACCGCCGAGACCGCCGATCGAGGAATCGAAGACCGAGACGCCCATCTCAAGGGACGCATAGACATTGGCGGCGGCCATGCCATAGGTGTCGTGGTAATGCCCGGCGAGTTTTTCCACGCCGATATCGGTCGCGACCGCCTCGATCATCCGCTGAACTGACGACGGCGTTCCCACCCCGATCGTGTCGCCTAGGCTGATCTCGGCGCAGCCGAGATCGACGAGCCCCAGCGCGACCGCCGCGACCGCTTCGGGCGCAATGGCGCCCTCGTAGGGGCAGCCGACCGCACATGAGACATAGCCGCGCAAAATCTTGCCGGCCCGTTCCGCCGCCGCCGCGACGGGCTTGAAGCGGAGGATCGACTCTTCGATCGAGCAATTGATGTTCTTCTGGCTGAAGCTCTCGGACGCCGCGGCGAAGACTGCGACCTCATCGGCGCCGGCCTGCAATGCCGCCTCGAACCCTTTCAGATTCGGGGTCAGCGCCGAATAGATGACGCCCGGCGCGCGACGCAAGCCGCCCAGCAACTCGGCGGCGTCGGCGAGTTGCGGAATTTTCGTCGCGGAGACGAAAGATGTCGCCTCGATGAAGCGGCAGCCGGCGTCGGCGAGCCGCTCGATCAGTTCGATCTTGACCGGCGTCGAAATCTTTCGCGTCTCGTTCTGCAGGCCATCGCGCGGTCCGACCTCGACGATCTTCACGCGCTTCGGCAAGGTCCGGTTTGCAGAGGTCATGACGTTTCCGTCGGCTCGAATTCAAGCAGTTCGGAACCCTCTACGACCTGGTCGCCGACCGCGAATCGGAAACCTTTCAGCAACCCGTCGGCCGGAGCGAAAATCGTGTGCTCCATTTTCATCGCCTCGATCGCCATCAGCGGGGCGCCCTTTTCGACTTTGTGTCCCGGCGTGGCGAAAAGGACGACCACGCGTCCAGACATCGGCGCTGTGAGGCGGGCCTCGCCGCCATGATCGAGCCCGGCGGTCGCGAGCGGATCGACAGGCGTCACCGTCCACGCAGCGCCATCGACAAAAACTCTCCAGCCCCCGTCGATCGGGACGACGCTCGCCCGCTGCATATGTCCATCGCATTCGACGAGCAGGCGGCCGTCCTTGCATCTGCGCGCATTGGCCAGCATGTCGCCGTCGTCAAGCCTCAACCGGAAACTCCCGCCTTCATGCGAGACCGCCACATCCCCAATGCAACCCTCGCAGGAAAAAGTCAGGATGCGCGGCGCGCCCAAATTAAGCCGCCAACCATCGCGCGCGTTCCATGGCGAATGC
Source organism: uncultured Alphaproteobacteria bacterium (assembly GCA_963713695.1). Lineage (GTDB taxonomy): Bacteria > Pseudomonadota > Alphaproteobacteria > Rhizobiales > Beijerinckiaceae > Rhodoblastus. The sequence goes on along the minus strand of CAVQMU010000001.1, from coordinate 158,140 downwards.
GTATCCTCTCCCCGGGGCGACCCAGCGGTTTCGGAAAGAAGCTGGGCGAGCGCGGCGACGAGAAAAGGCTTTGCCGGCGGCTTTGCATCGCGCGGCAGGAGCTCCGCCTGTTCGCGCTCGATCAACCCGGTGTCGAGCCGGGCTTCGGAAAAGGCGGGACAGGCGGCGAGGCGCGACAAAAACCCGACATTATTGGCGACGCCCGCGATCTCGCATTCCGCGAGCGCCCGCCGCAGGCGCGCGAGCGCCTTGTCGCGCGTCTCGTCATGCACGATCAACTTGGCGATCATCGGATCGTAATCCGGACCGATGCAATCGCCTGCGTCGAAGCCGCTGTCCACGCGCACATGCGCGCCTTCGGGGGGCATGCGCAGATGGATCAGCCGCCCCGTCGACGGCAGGAAGTTTTTCTGCGGGTCTTCGGCGTAGATACGCGCCTCGAACGCATGACCGTTTGAGACGATCTGGTCCTGGCGCAATGGCAGTCTTTCGCCGTCGGCGACGCGCAACTGCCATTCGACGAGATCGAGACCGGTGATGCACTCCGTCACGGGATGCTCGACCTGCAGCCGCGTGTTCATTTCGAGAAAATAGAAGCCGCCATCGGGCGCGAGAATGAATTCCACCGTACCGGCGCCGACATAACCGACCGCCTTGGCCGCGGCGATGGCGGCTTCGCTCATGTCCAGCCTTTGCGCCTCGCTTAGCCCCGGCGCCGGCGCCTCCTCGACGATTTTCTGATGGCGTCGCTGCACCGAGCAGTCGCGCTCGAACAGCGAGACGCAGTCGCCAAAACTGTCGCCGAAAATCTGGATTTCGACATGCCGCGCCGGGGCGATGAATTTCTCGACCAGCACCTGTGCGTCGCCGAAGCTCGATGAAGCCTCGCGCTGACAGGATTCCAACGCAGCGTTGAAGTCTTCCGAGCGCAGGACGATCCGCATGCCCTTGCCGCCGCCGCCCGCCGAGGGCTTGATCAGCACGGGATAGCCGATGCGGTCCGCCTCTGCGCACAGGCGGGCGGGTTCCTGGTCATCGCCGTGATAGCCGGGGAGCAGCGGAACGCCCGCGGCCTGCATGAGTTTTTTGGCTTCCGATTTCGAACCCATGCTCTTGAGCGCCCGCAACGGCGGTCCTATGAAAATCAGCCCCGCCTCGTCGCAGGCTTCGCGAAAATCCGCGTTCTCGGCGAGGAAGCCGTAACCGGGATGGATCGCCTGGGCGCCCGAGCGTTTCGCGGCGGCGATGATTTTCCGGCCATCGAGATAGCTCTCCCGCGCCGGGGCCTGGCCGATGAAAAAGGCCTCGTCGGCGCAACGCACGTGTTTCGCCTGGGCGTCGGCGCTCGAGAAAACCGCGACGGTGCTCACGCCCATTTTTCGGGCCGTTCGCGCGATACGACAGGCGATCTCGCCGCGGTTGGCGATGAGAATTTTTTCAAGCATCGGCGAGCCAGTTCAGCCGCGAGATCATTTGAGCCATTGCGGCGGCCCTTTCCCGAGAAAAGCGCCAATGCCCTCCTTCGCCTCCATCGATGCGCGCGTCCGCGCGATCTGGCGCGCGGTCTCGTCGATCACCGCATCGTCTATTGCGCGCCCATCAAGGCTTCGGATGAGATCCTTGGCCGACGCGAGCGCCACGGGGCCGCCCTGCAAAAGGCTTTCGGCGATCTTGGAAATACGCATGTCCAGATGCTCGATTTCGACCGCCTCATGCGCCAGCCCGATTTCAACGGCGCGGGAGGCGGAAAAACGCTCGCCCGTCTGAAAATAGCGTAGGGCCTGGCGCGGGCCGATGGCGCGCAGCACATAGGGGCCTATGGTCGCGGGAATGAGGCCCATGCGCACTTCCGTCATGGCGAAGCTGGCATGGACCGAGGCTATGCAGATGTCACAAGCCGCGGCTAGGCCCACGCCGCCGCCAAGCGCCTGTCCGTGGACGCGCGCGATCGTCGGCTTGCTCGACGACGCGATCGCTTTCAACATGTGGGCGAGATTTCGCGCATCCTCGAAATTGGTCTCGAACCCCGCTTCTGCCGCCGCTTGCATCCACTTCAGATCGGCGCCGGCCGAGAAGCTGCGGCCGCGGCCTGCGAGGATGATGACGCGGACAGACTCCTCCTTGGCGAGGTCGGCGAAGGCCGCGGCGAGGCCGTCGACAAGCTGCGCGTCAAAGGCGTTGTGCACGTCGGGACGATTCATCCAGACGGTCGCCACGCCGCCGTTCCGTTCGATTTCGACAGTCTTGCTATTCATTCCCGTTTCCGATTCACATTCTGAAAACGCCGAATTTGGTTGGCTCCGCCGGCGCGTTGAGCGCCGCCGACAGCGACAATCCGAGCACCCGGCGGCTCTGCGCGGGATCGACGATTCCGTCGTCCCAAAGCCGCGCCGTCGCATAATAGGGGCTGCCCTGCGTCTCGTATTGTTCGCGGATCGGCGCGCGAAACGCCTCTTCCTCGTCGGCGCTCCACTGGCCGCCCTTCGCCTCGATGACGTCGCGGCGCACCGTCGCCAGCACGCTCGCCGCCTGCTCGCCGCCCATTACCGAAATCCGGCTATTGGGCCAGCTCCACAGCAACCGCGGCGCATAGGCGCGTCCGCACATGCCGTAATTGCCCGCGCCGAAGGAGCCGCCGATCAGCAAGGTGATTTTCGGGACCTGCGTCGTCGAAACGGCCGTGACCAATTTGGCGCCATCCCTGGCTATGCCGGCGTTCTCGACCTTGCGGCCGACCATGAAGCCGGTGATGTTCTGCAGGAAGACGAGGGGGATTCCACGCTGCGAGCAGAGCTCGATGAAATGCGCGCCCTTCTGCGCGCTTTCGCCGTAGAGGATGCCGTTGTTGGCGAGTATGCCGGTGGGATAGCCGTAGAGTTCGGCAAAACCCGTAACCAGCGTCGCGCCGTAGCGCGCCTTGAATTCGTCGAAACGCGAGCCGTCGACAATTCGCGCCAGCACTTCGCGCACATCGTAGTTTTTTCGGGCATCTGCGGGGACGACGCCATAGAGTTCTTCCGCGTCGTAGAGCGGCTCCTCGCCGCGGCCAAGTTGCAGGGCCACGCGCTTGACGCGGTTGAGATTGGCGACGATGCGCCTGCAGATGGCGAGCGCATGGGCGTCGTTCTCGGCGAGATGATCGGCCACTCCCGACAGGCGCGTATGGACGTCGGCGCCGCCGAGATCCTCAGCCGTGACGATTTCGCCGGTCGCCGCCTTCACCAAGGGCGGCCCGCCAAGAAAAATGGTTCCCTGATCGCGCACGATGATCGTCTCGTCCGACATGGCGGGAACATAAGCGCCGCCCGCCGTGCAGGAGCCCATGACCACCGCGATCTGCGGAATGCCCTTGGCGGACATGTTGGCCTGGTTGAAGAAGATGCGGCCGAAATGGTCGCGGTCGGGAAAGACCTCGTCCTGCATCGGCAGGAAAGCGCCGCCGGAATCGACGAGATAGATGCAGGGCAGATAATTCTGCTCGGCGATCTCCTGAGCGCGCAGATGCTTTTTCACCGTCAGCGGATAATAGGTTCCGCCCTTCACTGTCGCGTCATTGGCGACGATCATGCATTCGTTGCCCTGCACGCGGCCAATGCCCGCGATGATCCCGGCGGCCGACGCCGCGCCATCGTAAAGGCCGAAAGCCGCGAGCTGGCCGATCTCGAGAAAGGGCGAACCGGGATCGACCAGCGCGTCAATCCGCTCCCGCGCCAGCATTTTTCCGCGTGAAACATGCCGCTGCTGCAATTCGGCTCCGCCGCCGAGCCGCGCCTGCCCGAGTTTTTCACGCAACTCGGCGACGAGTTCGCGCATGACCGAGGCATTGGCGCGAAACGCCGGGGAATTCGGGGATATCGCTGATTTGAGGACAGGCATCAGCCGGATTCCGCCATCAGTTCGCGGCCAATCAGCATGCGGCGGATTTCCGAAGTGCCCGCGCCGATTTCGTAGAGCTTTGCGTCGCGCCACAAACGTCCGGCCGCGACATCGTTGGTATAGCCGACGCCGCCGAGCGCCTGGATCGTCTCGCCAGCCATCCAAGTCGCCTTTTCCGCACAAGTCAGAATGGCGGCGGCGGCGTCCTTCCGAAGGCTGCGCGCATGGTTCGCGCTGTCGCAGGCGCGTCCCACGGCATAGACATAGGCGCGGCTCGCCTGCCATGTCGCGTACATATCCGCGAGCTTGCCTTGCATGAGCTGGAATTCGCCGATCTTGCGGCCGAACTGCCTGCGCTGGTGCATGTAGGGAAGGACAAGGTCCATGCAGGCGGCCATGATGCCGAGCGGGCCGCCGCAGAGCACTGCGCGCTCGTAATCGAGGCCGGACATCAGCACTTTCGCGCCGTTGCCGACGCCGCCCAGAATGTTCGCCTCCGGGATTTCGCAATTGTCGAAGTAGAGCGGAAAGGTGTTGGAGCCGCGCATGCCCAGCTTGTCGAGATGAGGGCCATGCGAAAACCCGGAATAGGACTTTTCGACGATGAAGGCCGTCAAGCCCTTGGCGCCAGCCTGGGCGTCCGTCTTGGCATAGACCACCAGCACGTCGGCGTCGCCGCCATTGGTGATCCACATCTTGCCGCCATTCAGGATATAACCCGCGCCCTTTTTCTCGGCGCGCAGCCGCATCGAAACGACATCGGAGCCCGCTTCCGATTCGGACATGGCGAGCGCGCCGACATGTTCGCCGGAAATGAGTTTCGGCAGGTAGCGGGCTTTTTGCGCTGGCGCGCCGTTGCGCCTGATCTGGTTGACGCAGAGATTGGAATGCGCGCCATAGGACAGGGCGACCGAAGCGGAGGCGCGAGAAATTTCCTCCATCGCGACGATATGGGCGAGATAGCCCATATCGGAGCCGCCGTCCTCCTCGCGGACGGTCAGGCCAAGCAGCCCGAGCGCTCCGAATTTCGTCCAGAGATCGGCGGGGAAAAGATTGTCGCGGTCGATTTTTTCCGCGCGCGGGGCGATTTCCTTCGCGGCGAACTGGCGCACGCTGTCGCGCAGCAGTGCGATTTCCTCGTCCTGGTCGAAATCGAGACTCGGAACGATCATCTTTCCCCCCGCGATTTAGAGCCGACTCAATTTCCTTGCGCCAGCTTTTGCAGTGATATTGGCCCTGTCCGCAGGTCCGGTCAAACCGGACGGCGCGGCAGAGCCCCCGCAATTCGGCGGGTCGTGCGGTATGGGAAAAGGCGGCGTAACGAAGCCTATGCGCGATAGCGCGTCGCCGCGTGTTCGTGCCTGAAATTCGGCATCATCGCCTTTCGCGCCGCAGCGAAGTTTTCCCATTGATCGATTTCCGGCAGCGGCGGAATCGTGATGGCTTCGCGGCGGTCGAAACCGACCAGCGCGGCGTCGACCAGCTCCTCCACCGCCATCATCGAGGAAATCGAGCTCGTGGAAAGACCGGAACGCTCGAAAATCTCCGTGCGCGTCGCGGCGGGAAGCACCGCCTGGACATAGACGCCCTGCGGTTCGAGCTCGATCTGAAGCGATTGCGACAAGGTCAGGACATAGCTCTTGGTCGCCGCGTAGACGCCGGGCATGAGTTCGGGGGCGAGCGCGACCACGGAGGAAATATTGACGATGGCGCCGCGCCCTTCAGCAACGAAGCGCGGCGCAACGGCGCCGGCGAGCCTCGTCAGCGCGATTACGTTAAGGCTGATCAACCGCTCCATCGCGTCGAGGTCGGCGCCGGCAAGGCCGCCGGGCGCGGCCGCCCCGGCGTTGTTCACCAGCACGCCGATGCGCGCGTCGTCGCGCAAGCGCGCCTCGACGACGGCCCGCTCCGGTGGAGACGTAAGATCGGCTGGGAGTACGTTGACGGCGACGCCATGTTCGCGGTTCAGACGTTCCGCGGAGGATTCGAGCCGCGCGCGGTTGCGGGCGACGAGCACGAGATCGTGACCGCGTCGCGCGAAGCGTTCGGCATAGGCCGCGCCAATGCCGGAGGAGGCGCCGGTGATCAAGACTGCCTTGAGACGCTGATCGGCCATTTTGAGACTCCCTTCCTGGTTGAGAACCGCGTTGGACCCTAGGTCGGACGGTGCGCGCGCCGGGCTTCATAGGTCCTGACGTGGGCTAAAGCGATTTGCAGCAGCGACGGCTCGAGGCCTGAGCCACCCGCGCGCTTGAGCAGATCGCCGAGGATCGCATCGCCCTCGACCGGGCCGCCGGCTTCGAGATCGCGCAGCATCGACGCCACCAAAGGCGAACCCGCGGCCGTCAATTTCGCGCGCGTCTGCGTCATGAATGCGGCGCGCGGCTCATGGCCATTGGCGGCGGCGATGGCGGCGCATTCGTCAAGCAATCTCGACGCCAGATCGGCCGCGCCGGCTTCGACCACATCGCCGATCGCGCCGCGCATAAGACAGTTGATCGCGGCCATCGAGGCGAGAAAAACCCATTTCTCCCACATGTCCTGGCGGATCGTCGAACTCGGGCGCGCGTCGAAGCCTGCGCCGGCAAGCGCGTCGGAAATCCCCGCGATTCGGGTCGGGGCGCCCTCTTCCAGCTCGCCGAAGACCAGCGCATGGAGATCGTTGAGATGCAGAATCGTCCCATTGGCGTCGCGCGTCGCGGAGATCAGGCACAGGCCGCCAATGACCCGCTCCGCGCCGAAACGGCGCGAGAGCGCCTCGATATGGCGCATGCCATTGAGCAGGGGAAGGATGGTCGTGTCGGCCCCGACCGCCGGAGCGAAGGACTCGATCGCGCCGTCCAGGTCATAGGCCTTGCAACTCAGCAGCACCAGATCGAAGGGACCGCCGATCTCTCTTGTCGTCACGGTCGGCGGCGACAGATGCAGGTCGCCGAAGCGGCTTCTGATCGACAGGCCGGCCTTGCGCAGGATTTCCGCGCGTTCCGGTCGCACAAGGAAGGTCGCGTCGCGACCTGCTTGCAGGAGCCGGCCGCCGAAATATCCGCCGACTGCGCCGACGCCGACCACAAGTATCCGCATTGATAAAACCTCTTTTCGCGAGACGCCCGCGCCGGTTGGCGTCGAGCGTCCTCGCCACATCAATGTTGCGCCCCGGCCTCGTCCTCGCGCCGTCCGATGAAGCGGACGGAAATGGGCTCGCCAGGAATATTGGCGGCCATGGCCGGCGAGAGATGCAGGGGCGTGCAAGCCTTGAACGCGTCGAGGATCGAGGCGCGCACATCCGCGCCTGTCATGCCCGGCCCGAGTTTGACATAGGTGATGCGAGGCGGCCAGAGCACTGCGCCGCTGCGGTTGAAGCCGAACCGCAAGGTCACCTCCACCGTATCGCCCGGTGGCGGCAAGGGCGGCGACCAGCAATTGGCCAGATATTGCGCCGCCTGCTTCGGCAGCGCGATGTCCTGCGAACGCGACGGTGAAACCGTTTCGGACTTGTCGCGCAAGATCTTGGTGACGGTAATCATCATTCCCCCCGGCAGCGGCGGCATGGCTGTGGACGGCGGCGGAGTCGGCGAAGCCGGCGCGGGCATCACAGGCGCGAAATAAGGCGTTCCCGGCGGGGGAATTTCGACCGGCGCAGGACCGGCGGGCGGCAAGACCAGCCAGCGTTGGCGGTGGATGCGATGGAAAGGCCTGGCATGGGCCAGGCCCGGTTCCGTCGCCGCGACGGTCCCCGCCAGGACGGCGCCCGAAATGACAGCGAAGGTTTTGAAACTTTTGCGGTTCATCTTTGCCTATCAAGGCCCAGGGCGCCCTCGGATGATATTTGGGAGAGTGAGCGCCTTTGCAAGGCGGCCGAATGATCCCGGAAAGCCGATCGGGCTTTTTCGAACGGGCGCATGAATAAAGGTTGGGGCCCTGCGCGCCCGGCGCGCTTCTTGCTTCACGTATTTTGCCGGGCTGGCGAGGGACGGAGCGAAAAAATGAACGAGATCATTAACTTCCAGAGTTGGAAACAGACGATCCTGCGTGACGCCGTCGAAGCGGCCGAGGCAAAGGTCGATCGTCTCCGCGCGGAAATCGAGAGGCTCAAGCGCAACGATGCGCCCTATTCCGAGCAATTGCAGGCGTCAATGGATCTCGATCGGGCGCGACATGCCTATTTGAAACGCGAGCGCGCCTTCGCCCGCTTCTGCGGCGCCGATCTGAGCGAGCTCGATGACGACGGCGCCAATCGCCGCGTCGGCGAGGTCATCGCGCTCACGCGGTAAATTCAGCAACGACTCTGCTAGCCCCGCAGCCGGCGGGCGTTGCGATGACCGTAGAGCAGATAAACCGCCATTCCCACGGCGAGCCAGACTATGAGCCGCACCCATGTCTCCCAGGGCAGGCTGACCATCAGGCCCAGACAGGCAAGAATTCCCAGCGCCGGAAGCGCCGGCGATCCAGGAACCTTGAACGGACGCTCGAGCCCGGGCCGCGAGCGCCTCAGGTGGATCACGGCGAGGCAAACCAGGGCAAAGGCCGAGAGCGTGCCGATGCTCACCATTTCGCCAAGCAGGCCGATCGGGAAAAAACCCGCCGTAAGCGCGACGATCAGCCCCAGCACGACCTGGCTGACCCAGGGTGTGCGAAAACGCCGATGCAATTTTGCAAAAAATTTAGGCACGAGCCCGTCGGTCGCGACGGCGAAGAGAATGCGCGTCTGGCCGAACAGCAGCACCAGAATGACCGTCGTCAGCCCGACCAGGGCCGCGAATTTAACCACGAAGGCCAGCCAGGGCATGCCCAGGGCGTCGATGGCGACGGCGATCGGATCGGGCGTGTCGAGTTTCGGGAAGGGAACGACGCCGGTGATCACGGCGGCGACTGCGATATAGAGGACCGTGCAGATGGTCAGCGCGCCGATCAGGCCGATCGGCACGTCGCGCTGCGGCGAGTGCGCCTCCTGCGACGCGGTCGAGACCGCGTCGAAGCCGATGTACGCAAAAAACACCACCGCGGCGCCGCGAAAAACGCCGCTCCAGCCGAAATGACCGAATTCGCCGCTATTGGCAGGCAGGAAGGGCGACCAGTTGGCGGGCGAAAGATGCAGCCCGCCGACCACGATCACCGTCACCACCACAGCCAGCTTGAAGGCGACCATGACATTGTTGACCCGCGCGGATTCGCGGGTGCCGAGGATGAGCAGCGCCGTGATCAAAAGGACGATCGCCGCTGCGGGGACATTGAACACGCCGACTGACGACCCGGCCAGCTCAGCGCCGTGCGCCGCCGTATATTGCGGCGGCAGCGCGAGGCCGAGATTGGCCAGCATGGAGACGAGGTAGCCCGACCATCCCACGGCCACGGTGGCCGCGCCCATGGCGTATTCCAGCACGAGGTCCCAACCGATGATCCAGGCGAAAATCTCTCCGAGCGTCGCATAGACGTATGAATAGGTGCTGCCGGAGACGGGAATGAGCGCCGCGAGCTCCGCATAGCAGAGCGCGACGATGGCGCAGGCGAAACCGGCGAGCGCGAAGGAAAGCACGATGGCCGGCCCGGCATAGCGCGCCGCCGCGGCGCCGGTCAGGACGAAAATGCCGGCGCCGATGATCGCGCCAACCCCGAGAGCCATCAGGGAAAAGGGACCGAGCGTCCGTTCGAAGCCGGCTACGCCATCGACATCGGGAGAAGCGGAAAGCTCTTCGACGGTTTTCTTCGCGAAATAAGACTGATCCAAACCCCACCCCCATGCACTCCGACTGGAATGTCGCAAGGAAAGTCCGACAAGGAAAGGGCGAATCGGCGGACCGCTTGCGAGCGGCGCGCGGCGTTATGCGCTCGCAAATTCTGGGACGGAACAGCGTCTGATTGGAGCGGGCGATGAGAATCGAACTCACGACATACAGCTTGGGAAGCTGTCGTTCTGCCACTGAACTACGCCCGCATTTTCTCAGGAGATCAGAAAGTTACCAAACACCAGCATTCCAAGCTTCGAACTGTGGGATGGCGACGGACCCGCTGAGGCGCTTATTCATAGCGAAAGCTTGTCGAAGCCGCAACGGCCAACCATTGTTTGGAGCCTCCGTTTCTGCCATAATGCCGACATTGCGGAGCAATTTTTTATGGAAAAAATCCAATTTAAGATCGGCGATGTCGTCCAGTTAAAATCTGGCGGTCCAGACATGATCATTTCGAAAATTCATGGGCCCGCTCCTGGAAGCAACCAAGAGACTGTTTTGTGTCAATGGTTCGGAGGACGCAAGCTGGAGCAAGGCGTGTTCGACGTTCGTGCGCTCATCATCGCAAATAAATGAGGCCGCATTTTTCGACGCTGACGTCGCTGCTGTGGAACGAGCAGAAAAGTTCGTCGTCAACGGGGCGCGCGAAAATGCTTGGACAGTTTCAGCCCCTGCGACTGGTAATTGGAGCCGAGGCCCGAGCCATAGAGATTTGCCGGAACCTGCGCCATGCGCTCATAGACCAACCGCCCGACCGCCTGCCCATCCTCGAGGATGAAGGGCACGTCATGTGAGCGCACTTCGAGCACCGCCCGCGCGCCGACGCCGCCCGCCTCGCTCGCGCCGAAGCCCGGATCGAAGAAACCCGCGTAATGGACGCGAAACTCGCCGACCAGAGCGTCGAACGGCGTCATTTCCGCCGCATGGTCGGGGGGAACCAGCACCTCTTCTTTCGAGGCGAGAATGTAGAACTCGCCGGGATCGAGCACGAGTTCGCCGCGCCCGCCGGAAAACACCGGCTCCCAGTAATCTGCGACTTCACGGGAATTCGGCTTGTCGACGTCGATCAGGCCGGTATGCCGCTTGGCGCGATAGCCGATCAGCCCGTCGTCGCCAAAGCCCGACAGGTCGATAGAGATCGAGACTCCCCCTGTAAAGCAGGGGTTTTCGGTCGAAACCAATCGCTTGCGCGCATGAAGCGCCGCATGGCCGGACTCGTCCAGCCGGGCCGCGCCGCGGCGGAACCGGATCTGGGACAGGCGTGACCCGCTGCGCGCGAGAATCGGGAAGGTGCGTGGCGAAATTTCCGCAAACAGCGGCCCATGATAACCGGCTTCGACCGTATCGAAGGCGCGGGCGCGATCCGCGATGACCCGGGTGAAAACGTCGATGCGGCCGGTGGAGCTTTTCGGGTTGGCGGCGGCGGCGATGTCGGGCGGCAGGGCCAGGGATTCCGCGAGTTCCGCGACATAGACACAGCCGGTCTCCAGGACTGCGCCGGGGCCAAGGTCGATCTCGTGCAGCGCGTGCATTTCGATTGCGTCGGCGACGGAACGGGCGCCTGGAAGGAAGCTGGCGCGCATCCGCCAGGCGCGGCGGCCGAGGCGCAGGTCGAGGCTTGCTGGCTGAATCTGGTTTTCCGCGAAAGGCAGGGCCGCCGCAATCGCGCCGGCTTTGGCCAGGGCCTCGATCTGGTGGGCGGCGAAGATGCCTTGCTCCTCGCCTGTCGTCGCCTGCGCCGTCAAAAATGCCCCCATTGTCTAAAAGCCAGCGGCAGCCTCAGCCTTGCGGAAAAACCTGTCCGAAACCTGCCCGCCCTCAATTGTTCGCCATCAATTGGCGCGGGCCCAGTTGAAGGACTTGCAGATAAGCCCGCCCAGAACGCAGCCGCTGGTGCGCAGATGCTTGCCGCTGAGCACCATCTTGCCGCTGTATGTCTTGCCGTCTTCGGGGTTGAATGCCTTGCCGGTCCAGCTGTTCTGGTCGGCGCGCACCATGTCGTAGAAGACGCGCTCGCCGACATGCGCCTTGGAATTCGGGTTTTTCAGCCAGGTGATGGCGCCGCACAGCGCGCCGCCGCAGGAAGAGAATTCGATCCGCGTCGCGCCGTCCTCGCGCGTCCAGGACCCTTCGGCGTCCGCCGCGAAGGCGGGCGCGCCGGCCAGGAGCAGCGCCAGCGCCGCCAGTCCCCCGCGATAACAGGTCAAGGTCATTCATTCCCTCCCATGCCGGCGCAAGTTTCTGGAATCGCCGTTTTTCTGATTGTAGAGGCCGCGCGGGCGACGAAGCAAGAGCCGAAAAGCTGATCCATCGCAAGGCTGAAAATGCGTTTTCGACCAATTATGCCTCCATGTTCCCGCCCTGTCGCGCTCAACGCCCCAATCGCTTTCAACCTGCCCTTGCCGCGCCAGCCTTCAACTGCAAGGACTTCGGCGCCTTGCCGGCATTCCGGATGAACCGAGGCGCAAAAAAGCTTATGGTCGCGGGCGAATCCGGCCCCTGGGGAGACCAAGAATGAGCGCACGCCGTCTCGATCGAGCCTTTCAACCCAAATCCCTGGCGCTCGTTGGCGCGAGCGACCGCCCGGGCTCGACCGGGCGGGCGGTGCTCGACAATATCGTCTCGTCAGATTTCGCCGGCGCCCTCTACGTCGTCAATCCGCGCCATCAGGAGATCGCAGGGCGAAAAAGCTATGCTGAATTGCGCGATGTGCCCGAACCGCCCGATCTCGTCATCGTCGTCGCTCCAAAGGACATGGTCGAGCCCATCGTGAACGAAGCGGCCGACATCGGCGTCCCCGCTGTCGTCGTCATGACCGACGACCCCAGGCCGGGCGCCAATTCACTGTTCGAGCGGATGCGCGCCATCGCGCGCAGCCGCGATATCCGGATTTTCGGTCCCGACTGCCACGGGCTGATCGCGCCGCGCGCCAAACTCAACGCCAGCCTTTCGGCGCAACCGGTGAAGGCCGGCGACCTCGCCGTCATCTCGCAATCGGCAGCTGTCATGGAGGCGATCGCCGCCTGGGCCCACCAACGTCACGTCGGCTTTTCCGGCATGGTTGCGCTTGGCGACATGGCGGATGTGGATATCGACGACCTGCTCGACTATTACGCGCTCGATCCAATGACCCGCGCGATCCTGCTCTATATCGAGCATCTTGAAGACGCCAAGGGATTCATGTCCGCAGCGCGCGCGGCTTCGCGCATCAAGCCGGTGATCGTGATCCGTTCGGGCCGTCATGAGGCGTCGCGCTCTGCCGCCACCCACGCTGGCAATCTCGCCACTGACGACGATGTCTATGACGCCGCCTTCCGCCGCGCCGGCCTTCTCCGCGTTCCCTCGATCGGCGCCTTGTTCGAGGCCGCCGAAGCCCTGGCGCGGATCAAGCCCTTTACCGGCAATCGTCTCGCGATCGTCACCAACGGCCGAGGGGTCGGCAATCTCGCAATCGATCGCCTGCTCGATCTCGGCGGCAAGCTCGCCGAAATTTCGCCGGCGACGCGCGAGGCCTTGCAGCCGCTGATCCGGCAGACACGGAGCGGCGCGCCAATGGTCGAACTGCCGCCCGACGTCGACGCGGCCAGCTATGGCCAAGCCTTGTCGCTCGCGCTGCAGGATCGCGCGAATGACGCGGTTCTCGCGATGCTCTCGCCGAACGTGATGTCCAACGCCGAGGAGGTCGCCAAGGCGGCCGTTGACGCGGTCAAGAGACACCGTCGCGCCTCTATCAGCGCGAAGCCGGTTTTTGCGGTCTGGTACGGGGCTAATGACGCAATCAACGGCATTTTCGAAGAGGCGCGCATACCGCGCTATCAAGGCGGTGCGGTCGGCGGCTTCATGCATATGGTGAATTGGCAAAAGGCGCGCGAAGCGCTGATGGCGGCGCCTCCGTCAATGCCGGTGGATTTCGCGCCCAATGTCGCCAAGGCCCGCGCCATCGTGCAGCAGGCGATCGCGCGAGGCCATGAATGGCTGGCGCCGGTCGAAATCAGCGCCCTGCTTGAAGCCTACGATATTCCCATCGCCCCGGCCCGGTTGGCGCGCACGCCGGAAGAAGCGGCGGAAGTGGCGCGTCTCGTGCTCGGCCGTTATGGCGGCTGCGTCGTAAAGATCATGTCGCGCGACATCATCCACAAATCCGATCTCGGCGGAGTCGTGCTCGACCTGCGCTCGGTCGAACAGGTGGTCGAGGCGACGAAAAAGATGCTCGACCGCTTTGCCGTCGAGGCGCCGGGCGCGCGAATTGACGGGGTGACCATCCATCCAATGGTGCGGCGCCCCAATGCGCGCGAACTGGTGATGGGCGTCACCGAAGACCCGACATTCGGGCCGGTGATCATTTTCGGGCGCGGCGGCAAGTCGGTCGAGGTCGTCAACGACAAGGCGCTGGCGCTGCCGCCGCTCGATCTGTCGTTGGCGCGCTCGATGATCGAACGCACGCGTGTCGTCCGCGCGCTGCAAGACTATCGTGACGTTCCCGCCGCCGACCTTGACGCCATCGCACTGCTGCTCGTGAAGATTTCGCAGCTTTCAGCCGACATTCCCGAAATCCGCGAACTGGAGCTCAATCCAGTTCTGGCCGACGCCAATGGAGTCGTTGTCGTCGATGCGCGCGTCAATGTGGCGGCCTTCAGCGGCCGCGCGCTTTCCGGCGGCAATCCGCGCTTCGCCATCGCGCCCTATCCCAAGGCGCAGGAGCGCCGGACCTCGCTGAAAAACGGCACGGCGGTGCAATTGCGCCCCGTACGGCCGGAAGACGAGGAAATGTACAAAGTCTTTTTCACCCATGTGCTGCCGGAGGACATCCGGCTGCGGTTTTTCGCGCCGGTGAAGGAATTTTCGCACGCCTTCATCGCCCGCCTTATCCAGATCGACTACGCCCGCTCCTTCGTTTGCGTTGCGGTCGAGGAGCAAACGGGCCTGATGCTTGGTGTAGTCAGGCTGATGCTCGACGTTGACCACGAGCATGGCGAATACGCCATACTCCTGCGCTCCGACCTCAAGGGCCAGGGGCTCGGCTGGAAGCTCATGAAATACATGATTGAATTCGCCCGCGAGGAAGGCGTGAAGATCGTCGAGGGCCAGGTGCTGAATGACAACGGCGCCATGTTGCAGATGTGCCAGACGCTCGGCTTCAGCCTGGTCGACGACCCGCATGAGCATGGCGTCAAGCAGGTGGTGCTCGACCTGACAAAGCCCCCGACCGAGGCCGAGGCGCGACAGCCGGAAAAGCCAGAGGAGAAATAGAAGCCTTAAGCGGGCCTAAATCGCGTCGCGCTTGCGTTTCCACGCACAAAATGTCTCTCATGCTTCTAACAATCTTACTGCCACTGTAATAATTCAAAAGGTGTCGCCAATGGCGGAAGCTATGCAAATTGAATCGTTGGAAATAAAGAATTACCGGCTATTCCAAGATGTTAAACTAACGCACCTTGCCAGACTTACGGTAATTGTAGGAGCGAACGGCTCGGGTAAATCTACGTTATTCGACGTATTCAGTTTTTTGAAAGAAGCATTAACGCAAAATGTAGCCACAGCGGTAACACGGCGCGGCGGCTTTAATGAACTGGTCAGCCGGGGATCCAAAGGGCCCATAATTATTATAGTAAAATTTCGCGAGAGCGGTGGCCGCCTCGCGACTTACGAACTTCAAGTCGGAGCGGATAAGGGAAGGGCCGTTGTCGAGCGCGAAATCCTAAAGTTCCGCCGAGGTCAATATGGCCAGCCTTGGCATTTTGTCGATTTCTCGAGAGGGCGAGGCACTGCGATTACGAATGAATCCGCATACGGTGAAGAGGGAGCCAAGGAAGAGAGAAAAGATTATGAGCTGGATGACCCCAGCGTCTTGGCCATTAAAGGACTAGGACAATTTCGAGAGTTTAAAGTCGTCTCCGAGTTCAGAAGCCTAATAGAAAGTTGGTATATTTCCGATTTCCATATTAGCGACGCCCGCCCGAGTGTTGAAGCAGGAGAATCAGAGCATTTATCGACTCGCGGCGATAATGTTGCCCAAGTCGCGCAATATTTGCACGAGCATTTTCCAGATCGCTTTAACGCAGTCTTAGAGATCATGAAACGACGTGTCCCAGGCGTGTCAGGGGTCGAGGCGCGCCCTACCGAGGACGGACGCCTCGTATTACGATTTAAGGATGGAAGCTTCAAAGACCCATTTATCGCACGATACGTGTCTGACGGTACAATTAAAATGTTTGCCTACTTAGTATTGCTATTTGATCCGAAGCCATTTCCTCTTTTAGCTGTCGAAGAACCTGAGAACCAACTTTATCCAGAACTTATGATAGAGTTAATAGAAGAGTTTCGTTCTTATGCACAAAGAGGTGGACAGGTATTTGTGTCGACACATTCACCGGACTTTTTGAACGGAGCAAATTTGGACGAAATATTCTGGCTTGTTAAACAAAATGGTTTTTCTGACGTCCGGCGAGCATCAGATAACGACCTTCTCGTTAAGCTTGTCTCGGAAGGTGATTTGCCCGGCGCTCTTTGGAAACAAGGGCTTTTCGAGGGGGTTAGCCCCAAATGAGCCGCATTGTATTTTTATTGGAAGAACCTTCAATGCGAGCCCTGCTTGAAAAATTGCTTCCTCGTCTTTTTCCCCAGTTACAATTTCTTTGTATTGCACACGAGGGCAAGAGGGATTTGGAATTAAGTATACCCCGTAAACTTAAAGCGTGGCCGAAAGATGGGAGCAAGTTCATCGTCGTCCGAGACAATGATGGTGGCGACTGCCGCCAATTGAAGCAATCGCTTGCCCAATTGTGCGCAGGAGCCGGCCGAGCAGACGCGATGGTAAGAATTGTATGTCAAGAATTAGAAGCTTGGTATCTCGGCGAGCCGCCTGCAATCGCGGCTGCCTTTGGAGACCCCAAGCTCGCCAAGATCGGCTTACGTGCGAAATTTCGCAATCCAGATATTATCATCAAGCCATCTAGAGAGTTATACGCCCTATGCCCCCACTTTCAGAAAGTTAATGGTGCGCGCCTAATAGCAGACTTCCTTAGCTACAGGAAAAACTGCTCCTCAAGCTTCAGAATATTCGTTGAAGGGGTCGCTAAGTTAGCAAATGTGCCATTGCCAGGCTAAAAAACTGGTTGCGTTTCACAAGTTTACATTTCCGCCTTCAGCCGCCAACCGTGTCCACGTTGTAGACGTCGTCACGGAAATGCACGGTGCCGTCGGCCGAGGCCCAGCCGGTCATGTAGACCCAGATAACCGGCACTGGCTTGGCCAGCTTGATGTCCTCGCGCGCGCCCTCTCCAATCTTCTGCTGGATGAGGTCGCGCGTCCAGACGACGCCGGACGACCGGACAGGCGCCGGCATGGGCGGCGCGGCGGGATCGAGCGACGCCTGCGGCGCGGGCGTCCCTCCCGGCGAAACCCCCTGCAACAGCCACGCGGCGAGATCGTAGACGCCTTCGACGCGCACGCAACCATGCGAAAGGAAACGATAATCGTTGGCGAAGAGATTGCGGGACGGCGTGTCGTGCATGTAGACGGCGTCGGGATTGGGCATGGCGATGCGGATCAGGCCGAGCGAATTGCCGGCGCCCGAATCCTGCCGCAGCGTGTAATTGACCGCCTTTTCCGAATTCCAGTCGACTGAGCGGGGATTGATCTCCTGCCCGCGATTGTTGAGAATTTTTATCCGCATGCGCGAAAGATAGTCGGGCTGCTTCCGCATTTTCGGAATGATCTCGTTCTTGATGATCGATTCCGGCACGGTCCAGGTCGGATTGAGATTGACCGCCACGATTTTCGCGGAAATTTGCGGCGACTGGTGATCGGGCCCGCCGACGATGGCGACGTAGCGCCGGGCGACATGGCCGTTCTCGATGGCGTCCACCGCCGTCGAAGGAAGGTTCACCACCACATATTTGTCAGCGAAGGCGAAGTTCATCCCGGCGAGACGGTTGGCGCTTGACGCCAGTTGCTTGAAACGCACGTTGGCGGGGATATTGAGGGCGCGCAGGGTCGCCCCGGCGACGACGCCGGTCTGGCGCAAGCCGTTGCGGAACTGGAAGCGCTTGACGGCCGCCGTCAGCGCGGGGCTCCAGTTCATTCCGGACCCTTCGGCGCCGATGAGATCGCCCTCGACCGCGAGACGCCGGCGCAAGGTCGCGACCGCCGCCCCCTTTGCCCCGGGCGACAGCGCGCCGGGACGACAGGCCAGCCGCCGGCGTCGACGATATTGGCGTAGCGTTCGGACGCTTTCGCCGTGGCGAAAAAGGTTTCGGGCTGGAGGACCGGCGTCGGATCATCGGACAACGCCATTTCGCGCATCGCGGGCCTGGGTTTCGGCTTCGGCTTGGCCTTCGGCCTGACCGGCGCGGGCAGAGGCGCCGCGGCGGCGGGCGCTTCGGCGGTCGGAGTTCCCACAGATGGGGCTTGCGCGGCCGGTGGCGGCTCGACTGGGGAAACCGGCGCGGTCGGGACTGCGGGGACGGGGACTGCGGGGACCGGAATGGCGGGCGCCGCCGGGATCGGCTGGCTGCTCATGGGAGCCGGCGAGAGCGGGCTTTGCGCGACCGCGACGAAAGGTCCGGCGCAACAGGCCGCAGCCGCCAGAAGTCCGATCAGTTTATGCGCGCGCGTCATGGGCTTTCCATCCTGTGAGCCAGAAGCCGTTATAAGACTCAAGCGTCGGCGCTTGCCAAGTATTTTGCGAACTTAACCGGTGAATTCCGGTTTTGTGTGTCCTTTTTGCCGGCTTCGCGCCCATGGTGCGCGAGCGGCCGCGCAAACATGACGGAAATTTCATCTTGCGCCGCCTATGCAAGCTTGTCGGGGCCGCCCATATTCCGAGCGTCCGGCCGTCGCCAAGATGCGCCGTTCGTCGCAGAGGAATTGCGCCATGTCTCCCGAAGAACGCCAGTTGCTGTCAGAACTATTCGAACGCGTGCGCGGCCAGGCCAATGCGCCGCGCGACCGCGACGCCGAAGCCTTCATCGCCGACGGCGTGCGCGCACAGCCCTATGCCCCCTATCTGCTGGCCCAGGCAGTGATCGTGCAGGAGCAGGCGCTCCGCGCCGCCGACCAGAAATTGCAGGAATTGCAGACGCAGGTCTCCCAATTGCAGGCGCAATCGCAGGATCGGCAAGCCGCCGGCGCCGGCGGCGGCGGCTTCCTGGGCGGCCTGTTCGGCGGCGGACCGGCGCCGCGTCCGCGCGCAAAACCCCAATCAATCCCCCGCCAAATCCCTGGGGCGGCGCGCCGCAGCAGCCGATGCCCCAGCCTCAGGCCGCGCAAGGCGGACCCGGGGCCAGCCGCCCGCCTCGGGCGGAATGGCGCCGCAGGGAGGCATGATAGGCGGCGCGCCGCAGGGCGGCGGCTTCCTGAAGGGCGCGCTTGGCGCGGCGGCCGGCGTGGCCGGCGGCGTGCTGCTCGCCGATTCGATTCGCGGCCTGATGGGCGGCGGCCATGGCGGCGGCCTGTTCGGCGGCGGTCTGGGCGGCGGCTTGGGCGGCGGCTTGGGCGGCGGATGGCGGCGGGACGGCGGCGAGACCGTCGTCAACAATTTCTACGATGTCCCCGGCGGCCAGCAATGCCTCGGATGACGGCGACAACGACGGCTATCAGGACGCCTCCGACGACGACGATGATTTCCGATCCGGCGACGATTACAGCACCGACGCCTGATCCGAAAAACCCAAAACGCCCCGCCTTTCCGAAGGCGGGGCGACCAAATGTCGCGGTGCGGGGTTTCAGGCCTTCTTGCGTCGCAGGCGCACGATGACGTCGACGCGCGCGATTTCCATGCCTTCGGGCAAGTTCCGGCAATCGGCCGCAAATCAATCAGGTTTTGCGGCAGATCGACGAGCACATGCGCCTCTTCCGTCAGGAAATGCTGATGTTCGGTGAGATTGGTGTCGAAATAGGTCTTCGCGCCGTCGACCGCGATTTCGCGCAGCAAGCCGGCGGACGTGAACTGGTTCAGCGTATTGTAGACGGTGGCGAGCGAAATCGGCGTGCGGGCGGCCAGCGCTTCCTCGAACAGCCGCTCGGCCGTCACATGTCGGTCGCCTGAGCCAAACAACAGCCAGCCGAGCCGCAGCCGCTGGCGCGTCGGCCGGAGCCCGGCATCGCTGAGCTTGCGCCGGAGGTCATGCATCGGGCAGCCGTCGAGGTCGCCGAGCATTGCAGGACTTTTTCGGGCGCGGGCGAGCCCGCGCAGGGGGAGCGCCTGGAGCGGGAGAAAGCCGCGCCTTCCCTCTGATCCATCACGATCCCTTCCCTCGTTCGGCAGGTTTCTTCGCAATAATACCGGATCGCGTCGCGCGGCGCGCCGTCGAACCACGCGTTTCCGACTTATAGGCTTTCATGGGAGCGGCGGCAATATCGGCTCGCCGAGTCGCCGCGACCTCTGCGCGTTTTCCCGCGAAAGGGCAAAAAATTCTTCGGTTCGAGCGCCTTCCGGCCCCGTATATGCTGTGTTAGAAGGCGCGGTTTTCGAATCGGTTTCGAATCTTGGCGGCAGCGCCAAAACCCGCGCCAGAATCCAACACAGGCTCCGCGCGGAGCCGAACAGGGGAAATATCCCATATGGGCGAGAAACGCTCCAGTTTCGCTTACGAAGATCTCCTGGCCTGCGGCCGGGGCGAGCTATTCGGACCGGGCAATGCGCAATTGCCGCTGCCGCCCATGCTGATGTTCGATCGCATCGTCGAGATCACCGAAGACGGCGGCGCCAACGGCAAGGGCCATGTGCGCGCCGAATTCGACATCAAGCCGGACCTGTGGTTCTTTGGCTGCCATTTCCACGGCGATCCCGTCATGCCCGGCTGCCTCGGGCTGGACGCGCTGTGGCAATTGACCGGGTTTTTCCTTGGCTGGCTCGGCCTGCCCGGCCGGGGCCGCGCGCTCGGCGTCGGCGAGGTGAAATTCGCCGATCAGGTTTTGCCGACCGTCAAAAAGGTGGTCTATGGCGTGGACTTTCGAGCGCGTCGTCAAGGGCAAGCTCAAGCTCGCCATCGCCGACGGCTGGCTCGAAGCCGACGGCAAGCGTATCTATGAAGTCAAGGACATGCGCGTCGGGCTCTTCCAGCCGGCCGGGTAAGGGCGGGACGCGAAACGCCTCGGCACAGGCGAAGCCTGCGCCGAAGCTTATGATTCCGAGCCTTCGCGAGGGACTTGCCACACGCGCGGCTTCGCAAGTGAAAAATCGAAAAAATGGCGCGCAGCGCGCGCAAAGGAGCTAGCCATGAGACGCGTCGTCGTCACCGGCATCGGAATTGTTTCTTCCATCGGCAATGACGCCGAGGAAGTCACGGCCTCGCTGCGCGCGGCGCGTTCCGGCATCGTCCGGGCAGAGAAATACGCCGAGCTCGGCTTCCGCTGCCAGGTGCATGGCGCGCCGACGCTGAACCCGGAAGAAAAGGTCGATCGCCGCGCCATGCGCTTTCACTCCACTGGCACGGCGTGGAATCATGTCGCCATGGATCAAGCCATCGCGGATTCCGGACTTGAAACCGGCGATATTGTCAATCCACGCACCGGCATCATCATGGGGTCCGGCGGCCCGTCCACCCGCGCGATTGTCGAGTCGGCCGACCTCACGCGGTCAAAAGGCCCCAAGCGCGTCGGTCCCTTTGCCGTGCCCAAGGCGATGTGTTCAACCGCCTCGGCGACTCTGGCGACATGGTTCAAGATCAAGGGCGTCAATTATTCCATTTCTTCGGCCTGCGCGACCTCGTCGCATTGCATCGGCAATGCCGCGGAAATGATCCAGTATGGCAAGCAGGACGTGATGTTCGCCGGCGGCTGCGAAGAGCTGGACTGGACGCTTTCCGTGCTGTTCGACGCCATGGGCGCCATGTCCTCCTCCTATAACGACACGCCGGCCACGGCCTCGCGCGCCTATGACCGGGACCGCGACGGTTTCGTCATCGCCGGCGGCTCCGGCGTGCTGGTGCTGGAGGAATACGAGCGGGCCAAGGCGCGCGGCGCCAAGATCTATGCCGAACTCGCCGGCTACGGCCTGACTTCCGACGGGCATGACATGGTTGCGCCCTCGGGCGAAGGCGCGGAGCGCTGCATGCGCATGGCGCTCGAAACCTGCAATATTCCGATCGACTACATCAATCCGCACGCCACGGCGACGTCGGTTGGCGACCTCAAGGAAATCGAAGCCCTTCGCAAGGTCTTCGGCGCAGACAAATGCCCGCCGATTTCCGCCACAAAGTCACTCACCGGCCACTCGCTCGGCGCAGCGGGCGTGCAGGAGGCGATCTACTGCCTGCTGATGCAGCAGAATAATTTTATTTGCGAAAGCGCCAATATCACCAATCTCGACCCCGCTTTCGCCGATATGAACATCCTGCGCAAGCGGCAGGACGACAGGCCGCTCAGCGCGGTCCTGTCCAATTCCTTCGGATTTGGCGGCACGAACGCGACGCTGATCTTCAAACATGTCGACGCCTGACCGAGAGTTGATTTCATGACCATTTCCGCCAAAGGTTTGATGACAGGGAAGCGCGGCCTGATCATGGGCGTCGCCAACAACCATTCGATCGCCTGGGGCATAGCCAAGGCGCTGGCCGCAGAGGGCGCGCAGCTCGCCTTCACCTATCAGGGCGAAGCGCTCGGCAAGCGCGTGAAGCCGCTGGCGGCGAGTCTCGGCGCGACGCTGATGCTGCCCTGCGACGTCGAGGACATAGCCAGCGTTGACGCGGCTTTCGCCACGATCGAGCGCGAATGGGAAACGCTCGATTTCGTCGTCCACGCGATCGGGTTTTCTGACAAGAATGAATTGAAGGGACGCTATGTCGACGCCACGACGCGCGAGAATTTTTCGCGCACCATGGTCATTTCGGCCTATTCCTTCACCGAGGTCGCGCAAAAGGCGATGAAGCTGATGCCGAAGGGCGGCTCGCTGCTGACCCTGACCTACGGCGGCTCGACCCGCGTCATGCCCAATTACAACGTGATGGGCGTGGCCAAGGCGGCGCTGGAAGCCAGCATGCGCTATCTCGCCGCCGACCTCGGCGAACAGGGCATTCGCGTCAACGCCATTTCCGCCGGGCCGATCCGGACGCTGGCCGGCGCCGGCATCGCCGACGCGCGCTTCATGTTCAATTTCCAGAAGAACCACGCGCCGCTGCGCCGCACCGTGACCATCGAGGACGTGGGAGGAACGGCGCTCTATCTCCTGTCCAACCTTTCGGCCGGCGTGACCGGCGAGACCCATTTCGTCGACGCCGGCTACAATATCATTTCGATGCCGCAGCCCGGCAGCCTCAAGGGCGACATCGACCCGACCGACTGACGGGCGAAAACCGGCCTCAAGCTTGCCTGAAGGTCACGCCCGGTAAGCCGGGCTTAACCCTCTCCGTGCCAAAACAGGCCATCAGGCGCTGGAGTTGGCACATGGGGCGGTTTGTCGAAACGATTGTCATTGGCGCTGGACCGGCCGGACTCACCGCAGCCTACGAGCTTTCGAAGGCGGGCCGCGAGGTTCTGGTGCTGGAGAAGGACCCGACCTATGTCGGCGGCATCAGCCGCACCGTCAATTACAAGAATTTTCTGTTCGACATCGGCGGCCACCGTTTCTTCTCCAAGTCGCAGACCATCGTGGACTTGTGGAATGAAATCCTGCCCGACGATTTCATCGAGCGTCCCCGCCTGTCGCGCATCTTTTACAAGAACCTGTTCTATTCCTATCCGCTCCGGGCCTTCGAGGCGCTGAGCAACCTCGGCCTGTGGGAGAGCGCGCGCTGCATGGCCTCCTTCGCGCACGCGCGTCTCTTTCCTGTCCGCGATCCGAAAACCTTCCATCAATGGGTGCGGAACCAGTTCGGCGAGAGGCTGTTCTCGATTTTCTTCAAGACCTACACCGAGAAGGTCTGGGGGATGAGTTGCGACATGATCTCGTCCGACTGGGCGGCGCAGCGCATCAAGGGCCTGAGCCTCGGCGCCGCCGTGCTCGACGGCCTCCAGCGCTCGCTCGGCCTGCACCGGTCGAAGAACGACGGCTCGTCTTCCGCCAAGTCGCTGATCGAATCCTTCCGCTATCCCCGCAAGGGCCCAGGCATGATGTGGGACGCCGCAACGGCGAAGATCCGCGCCGCCGGCGGCGACGTGCTGATGGGCCGCGCCGCGGCGAGGCTTGATTTCGACGAGTCGGGCAAAATATGGACGGTGGAGGCCGTCAGGGACGACGGGAGCCGCGAGATTTATCGCGCTCGCCACGTCGTCTCCTCGGCGCCCCTGCGCGAGCTGATGGCCGCCGTGAAGCCGACGCCGTTGAGCCTGCTGCACGCCCGCGCCCTGCGCTACCGCGATTTTCTCACCGTCGTGCTGATCGGGCGGTCCAGCAAGGAGCTGCCGGACAATTGGGTCTACATTCACGATCCCGCCGTGCAGGTCGGCCGTGTCCAGAATTTCCGCTCCTGGTCGCCGGAGCTGATCCCGGACGCCGTCTCGACCTGTCTCGGACTCGAATATTTCTGCTTCGAAAATGATGGTCTCTGGGCCTCGTCCGACGCGGATCTGGTGGAACTGGCCAAGCGCGAAATCGGCCAGATCGGCCTGATGAAGCCCGAGGATGTCGTCGACGCCAGCGTCGTGCGCCAGCCCAAGGCCTATCCGGTCTACGACGAGACCTATGCCCAGAACGTTCGCGTCATCCGCGACGAAATCGCCCTTCGTTATCCGGGCCTGCATCTCGTCGGCCGCAATGGCATGCACAAGTACAACAACCAGGACCACGCCATGATGACCGGCCTGCTGACGGCTGCAAACATCATGGCCGGCAAGACGATCCACGATATCTGGAGCGTCAACGAGGATGCGGAATATTGCGAGGCGGGCGTCTCCGGCGCGCTCAAGTCGGAGCGCCTCGTTCCACGCAAGGTGGCGTGACATGACGCTCGCGGTCCCCGGCGGCGCCGCCGGCGCTTCGTCTTCGGCCGCGGTTTCCGCCCGCGAATCATCGAAACTTGCAGCTTTGGCTCCGCTCGCCGCCATTGTCGGCGCCGCCGTCGCCTTCTCGCTCGCCCGGGAGGCGACAAGCCTGTCCGAGGTCTGGTCGACCGGCGTATTCTATGACAGCGACGACGCCATGCGCATGGTGCAGGTGCGCGACCTGATGGCGGGCCAGGGCTGGTTCGACATGGTCGTTCACCGGCTCGATCCGCCGCAGGGCCTGTTGTCGCACTGGTCGCGGATCGTCGATGTTCCCCTGGTCGCCCTGATCAAGTCCCTTGGCCTGTTCCTCCCCGACGTCCTCGCCGAACGCGCCGCGCGCATCGTCTTCCCGACCCTTCTCCTCGCCGGGCTTTACGGGGCCTGCGCCTATGCCGCGCGCCTTTTCGCGGGGCCGCGCTACGCGGCCGCCGGCGTCCTGGCCGCGGCTTGCTGCGGCGTCGCGGCCTGGCAGTTCGTCCCGGGCCGCATCGATCACCATGCGCCGCAGATCCTGTTGCTCGTCTGCGGCCTTGCCACACTCGCCCATTCGCTCGACCCCGCGCATGCGCGCCGTGCGGCCTGGACCGGCCTCGCCATCGCCTTATCGATCGGGATCAGCATTGAAAACCTCGCCTTTATCGTGGTGATGGCGGCGACGCCTTTCGTCGCCTTCGCCGTGCAAGGCGAGCGCGCCCGAGAACAGCTTGCAGCCTTCGCCCTCGGCCTGGGTCTCGCCATGCCCATGGTGTTTTTCGCGACCATCCCGTCCGCGCGCTGGCTCGACCCGGCGCGGGACGCCTTCTCGATCGTTCACCTGACCGCGGGCCTCGCCGGCGCCGCGGCCTGCCTCGCCTTGTCGCGCCTGCGGCTGGAGCGATTGTCCTCGCGCCTTGCGGCGGGCGGGGTCGCCGGCGCGCTGGCGCTGTCGCTGGTGCTCTACCTGTTCCCCAACGCCCTGCACGATCCCATCGAAGGCATCGATCCCGTCCTGCGCACGTTCTGGCTGAACCACCTGCAGGAGACCGAGCCTTTTTTCAGCCACTTCCGCCACGATCCGCTCGACGGAACGTGCTGGCTCGTTCCCTTGCTGTTCGGCCTCGACGGCGCGCTTCTTGCCGCCGCGCGCAGCCGATCGGTCGTGCGGGGGCGCTGGCTGCTGCTCGCCGCCGCGATCACAGCGGGCGCGCTGGCGGCAAGCTGGCAGATACGCGTGATATCCTCGACCGCGCCGCTGGCCGCCCTTGGCTCGATCGGCCTCGTCGCCGCTCTCGCAGAGAGGCTGGAGAGGTCAAATCCGATCTTCGCCGGCCCGCTTGGCCTGCTCGTGCTGGTCCTCGCGACGTCGCGCCTTGGCCTTGCCGTCATCCTGTCCCCCTGGACGCCCTCGCCCGCCCCCGCGCAAGCCACGGCGGCGCCCGCCGCCGCGACGTCCGCCAAGCGATGCGAGACTTCCGCCTCCTTCGCGCCGCTCGCCGCCCTCCCGCCCGGCCTGGTCCTCGCGCCCATCGACGTCGGCCCTGATCTTCTCGCGCACACGCCCCATACGATCGTCGCCGCGCCCTATCACCGCAACAATGTCGGCAATCTCCTGGCCCTGGACGTCTTCACCGCGTCGCCGGAAAAGGCCAGGGAGATCGTGCGGGCCTCCGGCGCGCGGTGGATCTTTATTTGCATTGCCGGCGATTCGAGCCTCAACGCCTTCACGCGGCGCGCGCCCGACGGCCTGGCCGCGCATCTCGAGAAGAACGAGACGCCCGGCTGGCTGGCGCAGGTTCCTTTGTCGGACACGCCCTTTCGCGCCTTCGAGGTTCTCGCGAAATGAAAACCGAGGCCGAAGCCGCAAATTCCCGCGCCGCCGTCACCCTCTCGGTTTGCGCGGCGCTCGCCATCTCCCTGGCCCTGCAGCAGACCCGGCTTGTCGACGTCTGGACTGCCGGCGGCTTCTACGACACCGACGACGCCATGCGCATGGTCCAGGTGCGCGATCTCCTCGGGGGACAGGGCTGGTTCGACATGACGGCCTGGCGGGTTGACCCGCCGAACGGCCTGCTCATGCACTGGTCGCGGCTGGTCGATATTCCGATCGTGCTTTTCTTGAAATTTTTCAGCCTGTTCCTGTCGGCGGAGGCGGCGGAACGGGCGGCGCGGATCGCGGTTCCGACCTTGACCTTCGCGATTTTGCTCTCGGGAGGAGCCTGGGCGGGCAGGATCTTCGCCGGACCTTCCGCCAAAATTCTCGGCGTATTCGCCGTCCTGTTCTGTGGCGTGACGTTTTGGCAATTTCCTCCGGGGCGCATCGACCACCACGCCCAGCAGATCACCCTCTTGTTTTTCTGCGTCGCCGCGCTCGCCCGTGCGCTTGATCCGGCGCAGGCGCGCTGGGGCGCGCTGTCGGGCGCCTGCATGGCCGCCTCGATCGGCATCGGTCTTGAAAACCTGCCATTTTTCGCCCTTGTCGCCGGTGTTCCGGGCCTCGCCTTCGTTTTGCGCGGCGCGGAGGCTCGGTCCCTGCTGCTGTCCTTTGCCGTCGGCCTCGCCGCCGTGCTTGCCGGCGTCTACCTGCTTACCGTCGGGCCCGATCGCTGGCTCGTCACGGCTTGCGACGCCCTGTCGCCGCCCTGGCTTGTCTCCGCCTTGTGCGGCGCCGCGGCCTACGTCGCGCTGGCGTTCACCGGCCGATTGAACACAGCGTCGCGCCTTGCCGCGCTCTGCCTTCTTGGCGCCGCGGCCCTCGCGCCTCTCCTGCTGGTCTGGCGGCATTGCCTTGGATCGCCCTATGCGGACATGGACCCGATGCTTCAACGCCTGTATCTCGACCATATCAGCGAAAATCTGACCCTTCGGCAAAATTACGCCATCGCTCCGCAGCCCTCGATGCTGCTCGTCGTCCCCGTGCTGCTCGGCCTTTGCGGGGCCGTGTTCGGGGCCTTTTCGCAACATGGCCTCGTTCGCGCGCGTTGGGTCCTCCTGGCCGCAGCGACCGCCGTCGGCTTCGCCACCGCCTGCTTTTGCCTGCGCGTCTTTTCCTCGATCATGCCGCTCGCGGCGCTCGGCCTCCTTGCGCCGGTCATGTCCTTGCGCGGACGCTTGGCCGCCAACAACATGATCCTGCGGACGGCCGCCGGCTTTGCCGCCCTCGCCCTCTCGTCAGCCTTCGGCGTCGCCATGGCGTTGCCCGACCTCGAAGCGCCGCCTCTCAAGGAAAGTTCGCTCGACATGGTGTGGCGGCGCCCGACGGCCTGCCTCGACTCTGCCAGTTATAGAGCTTTCGCCGATCTGCCGGCCGGACTTGCCGTGACCCAAATTCCGGCTGGCGCCTATTTCCTTGCCCATACGAGATTGACGGTGCTCGCAGCCTCCTATCACCGCAACAATCACGGCAATCGCGCCGCACTGGATATTTTGCGCGCGGCGCCCGCGCTCGCCGAATCCCTGGCGCGGAAAGCCGGAGCCAAATATCTGTTCCTGTGCTACACGACGCCCGCCGATCTCGAAGGATTGAAGAGCCTTTCGCCCGACGGCCTCGCGGCACAGGTTGCGCAAGGCAAAGTCCCGGGTTGGCTGCGTCCGCTTAACGTGCCGGCCACGATCATCCACGCTTATCAAATCATGCCGCCTGGCGAATGAAGCCGGCGCCGCCAGTATAAGGACCCTTGGCTTGAAACTGCTCGCTCTCGTCCATGACCGGCTGGTGTTCCAACGCCGCGTCAACGTGCTCGCCGCGGCCTTGGCCCGGATGATTCCGCTGAACAGCCGCGTGCTCGACGTCGGCTGCGGCGACGGAACCATCGCCGCCCTGATCATGAGCATACGCCCCGACGTGACGATCGAGGGGATCGACATTCTGGTCCGGCCAAAGACTTCTCGTTCCGGTCAAAGCCTTCGACGGAAAAGTCATTCCGTTCAGCGACAATTCCTTCGACGTCGTCATGTTCAACGATGTCCTGCACCATACCGACGATCCCTCCATATTGCTGGCCGAAGCCCGGCGGGTCGCCAAAAGCTCCGTGGTGCTGAAGGATCATTATTGCGACGGCATCCTGGCGCGGGAGACGTTGAGCTTCATGGATTGGGTCGGCAACGCGCCGCACGGCGTCGTGCTGCCCTACAATTACCTGTCGGCGCGAGAATGGTCGGACGTGTTTTCGCGCGTTCATCTGCATGCCGACGAGGCCGTGGACCGGCTAGGCCTTTATGCCTGGCCCTTCTCACTGCTATTCGACCGGCGGCTGCATTTCGTCGCAAGGCTCGCCTGTCAATGACCGGAAGCAGGATCCGGCTGCTTTTCGGCTCGTTGCGACAGCCGCTGACCTTTCTCGCCGTCGGCCTTGGCGCGACATCGATCTACACCTTGCTGTCGACGCTCTGCGTCTCCTGCGCCGGCTGGCCACCCGTGGCCGCCGGCTTCGTGTCCTATATCCTGCTGGTTCCCCCAACCTATCTGGCGCAAAAGAAATTGACCTTCGAGGTCAGGGCCAGCGGCGAACGGCGGTTTTTTCGCTACGCGGCGTTGCAAACTTTTGGCCTGATGACGAGCACGGCGGCCAACAGCGGCTTCGCCGTTTCGACTGGCCAATTCCACGGCATATTTTTCTTCGTCAGCGCACTCGCCGCGGCGGGGCTCAATTATCTGATCATGCGCGCCTGGGTTTTCGCTGACACGGCGGCGATGGCGGCTCAACCCGCCGACCGGGGCTGAGGCGCTTTCCGCGCACTCAGCATGCGACACGCCGCGCCGTTTCTTCCGTCACCGGCCGCTTGGTCTCGGGTTTTTGCGGCTTCGCCGGTTTCAGAAATTCCGCCTCGTGGCCAGCGCCAACCGCCAGCATGAAGCCGCCGAGCGCGTTTTGCGCGCCGATCACCGTCAGGGTCGAGCCGATCACCGCCGGCAGGACGTTGCGGATGCCGTCGAAATGATGTCCCGACCAGTAGAAAACCACGCCGGTCAGGACAACGAGTCCGAGCGCGAATACGCTGCCGCCCGTAAGCAGCATGGTCTCGAGCGAAATCTTGCGCGCAAGGAGGCTGTCCGGGCTGAGCGGACGTCGATAGCCAGAGCGGACGCCATAAAGATGCGTCGAAGCGGCAAGGAGCGCCGCCATATGCGACAGGCCAAGCAGCGATCCCGCGAGAATGACCCAATAATTGCCGAAGAACGAGCTTTGCCAATCGCCGCCGATCCAGGCCGCGCCCGCCATGGCGAAGATGAAAAGCGAAACGGCGGCGAAAAGGCTTGAAGGGACGGCGAAGGCCCAGGCAGGGCTCAACATCAGCAGGTAGCGCAGGTGGCGCCAGCCGTCGCGCCAGGGGCGCAGATGCGGCGGCCTGTCGCGGATGTCGGGCGAAAGCGTCGCCGGCGCCTCGGCGATCACAAAATCTTTGAGCGCCGCCTTGATGATCATTTCGCTGGCGAATTCCATGCCCGACCCAGTCAGGCCGAGACGTTCGAAACAATCCTTTGTCAGTGCGCGCAGGCCGCAATGGGCGTCGCTGACGCCGGCGCCAAAGAACAGGTTCAATATGCCCGTCAGCACGGGATTGCCGATGTAGCGGTTTTTCCAGGGCATGGCGCCGGCGGGCTATGCCGCCCTTGAATCGCGAGCCCATGGCGAGATCCGCCCCCTGCTGCAGCAGTCGCAGGAGAGCGACGGATTCACGGAAGTCGTAGGAACCGTCGCAATCGCCCATCACGAGATATTTGCCGCTGGCCTCCTCGAAACCGCCGATCAAAGCAGCTCCATAGCCGCGTGAAAGGATGTCGACGACGCGGGCGCCATGGGCGCGGGCGATAAGCTGGCCGCCATCGGTCGAGCCATTGTCGGCAATGACGATCTCGCCGGTCAAGTCGAGCTCCCGGCGCATGATCTCCAGCGCCTCGCGGGCGTTGGCGATGCAATGGGGCAGGCTTTGCGCCTCGTTCAGGCAGGGCATGACGATCGAGACGTCGGGAGCGCGCAATTCCGCTTGCTCAGTCAACTCCAACTTCGGCGCTTGCATCGTCGTTCCCCGCAGATCCTGAGGCGCGATTATCGACGCGGGGTCGTTGACATTCCTTTAACCACAAGGAGTCAAGGCTGCGTACAGGCAGATATTGTTGACCCAAGAAAAAAGGCGGCCCGAAAGGCCGCCTTTGATCTTTTCAAGGCCAGGGAGTTCAGGCCTGCTCTTCGGCGTGCTCCGCCTTGTCCTTGCCTTCGAGGTCCTCGCCGGTCGTCTGGTCGACGACGCGCATCGACAGGCGCACCTTGCCGCGATCGTCGAAGCCGAGCAGCTTCACCTTCACCTTGTCGCCTTCCTTGACGACGTCGGTGGTTTTGGCGACGCGCTGGCTCGAGAGCTGCGAGATATGGACGAGGCCGTCCTTGGCGCCGAAGAAATTGACGAAGGCGCCGAAATCGGTGGTCTTCACCACCGTGCCGTCATAGATCAGGCCGACTTCCGGATCCGAGGCGATGGACTTGATCCAGTTGATCGCCGCCTTGATCGAATTGCCGTCGGAGGAGGCGATCTTCACCGTGCCGTCGTCCTCGATGTTGATCTTGGCGCCGGTCTTTTCCACGATTTCGCGGATCACCTTGCCGCCGGTGCCGATGACTTCGCGGATCTTGTCGGTCGGGATCTTCATGGTCTCGATGCGCGGCGCGAATTCGCCGAGTTCGGCGCGGGCGCTGGTCAGCGCCTTGGCCATCTCGTCGAGGATGTGCAGACGGCCGTCCTTCGCCTGGGCGAGCGCGACCTGCATGATCTCCTCGGTTATGCCGGCGATCTTGATGTCCATCTGCAGCGAGGTGACGCCCTGTTCGGTGCCGGCCACCTTGAAGTCCATGTCGCCGAGATGATCCTCGTCGCCGAGAATGTCGGAGAGCACCGCGAAGCGCTCGCCTTCGAGGATGAGGCCCATGGCGATGCCCGCCGTCGGCCGCTTGAGCGGCACGCCGGCGTCCATCAGCGCCAGCGAGGCGCCGCAGACCGTCGCCATCGAGGACGAGCCGTTGGATTCGGTGATCTCCGAGACGACGCGGATCGTATAGGGGAATTCCGCCGCCGTCGGCAGCATCGGATGGATGGCGCGCCAGGCGAGCTTGCCGTGGCCGATTTCGCGGCGGCCGGGCGAACCCATGCGGCCCGTCTCGCCGACCGAATAGGGCGGGAAGTTGTAGTGGAGCAGGAAGCGCTCCTTGTAGGTGCCTTCGAGCGAGTCGATGAACTGCTCGTCTTCGCCGGTGCCGAGCGTCGCGACGACCAGCGCCTGCGTCTCGCCGCGGGTGAACAGCGCCGAGCCGTGGGTGCGCGGCAGCACGCCGACCTCGGCGAGGATCGGCCGCACGGTCTTGAGGTCGCGCCCGTCGATGCGGATGCCGGTGTCGAGAATGTTCCAGCGCACGACCTTGGCCTGCAGGTCGTGGAAGACTTCGCGCGACCTGTCTCCTTGTCGAACTTGGGCTCGGCGCCTTCCGGGAACAGCGCCGCCAGTGACCTTGGCCTTGACCGCGTCGACGGCGGCGTAGCGCTGCTGCTTGGCGGTGATCTTGTAGGCTTCGCGCAGTTCGGCCTCGGCGATCGCCGGCACGGCCTTTTCGACTTCGCGTCTTGTCGGCGACGGCGAGATCGCGCGGCTCCTTGGCGGCCTTCTCGGCGAGACGGATGATCGCGTCGATCACCGGCTGGAAGCCGCGAGTGGCCGGTCATCACGGCCTCGAGCATCATCTCCTCGGAAAGCTCCTTGGCCTCCGATTCGACCATCAGCACGGCTTCGCCCGTGCCGGCGACGACGAGGTCGAGCGCCGAATTCTTCATCTCGTCGATCGTCGGATTGAGCTTCGACTCGCCGTTGATGTAGCCGACGCGGGCGCCGCCGACCGGCCCCATGAAGGGAATGCCAGAAATGGTCAGCGCGGCCGAGGCCGCGACCATCGCCAGGATGTCGGGATCGTTTTCGAGATCGTGGGTGAGCACGGTGACGACGACCTGGGTGTCGTTGCGATAGCCGTCGGGGAACAGCGGGCGGATCGGGCGGTCGATCAGGCGCGAGACCAGCGTCTCGCTTCTCCGATGGGACGACCTTCGCGCTTGAAGTAGCCGCCGGGGATGCGGCCGGCGGCGAAAGCCTTTTCCTGATAATTGACGGTGAGGGGAAAGAAGTCGAGGCCGGGCTTCGGCGCCTTGGCCGAGACGACGGTGGCGAGCACGGTGGTTTCGCCATAGGAGGCGAACACGGCGCCGTCGGCCTGGCGGGCGATGCGGCCGGTTTCGAGCACGAGCTTGCGCCCGGCCCAGTCGAGTTCTTCACGATGGATTTCGAACATGTCTTGTCTCTTTCGTGGAAAGGCCGAAGCGCACAACCATGAGCAAGACGGCGAGACGCTCGCGCTGACAAACGACAGCGCCTGGCGATCCTGCCATGGCCCGGAGCTTCGTCCGGACGGGACGGCGACCCCTGCCGCCCGTCCCGAAGCGTGCGACGCGCATAGAACTACGCGACAGTGGTCGAACACGCGGCCGCGATCTTTCACGCCGGCCGCGGATATGCTTAGCGGCGGATGCCGAGACGCTCGATCAGCGACTTGTAGCGCGGCTCGTCGTTCTTCTTGACGTAGTCGAGAAGCTGGCGGCGCAGCGAGACCAGCTTCAGCAGGCCGCGACGCGAATGATTGTCCTTGACATGTGTCTTGAAATGCTCGGTCAGATTGGTGATGCGCTCGGTCAGGATGGCGACCTGCACTTCCGGCGAACCGGTGTCCCCCGCCTTGATGGCGTAGTCCTTCATCAGCGCCTGCTTGCGCTCGGCCGTAATCGACATCGGTGGTTCCTTCTTTTCGGTGAGCGTCGCCGCAGGCCGCTCCGGGATGTCGTCCAGGGTGGTCGTGCGCCATCGCTTGCGCCAAAACATTCCGGCGCAACGCGTCTCTATACACGAAAATTTGGGCAGGGCCAGCGGAAAGGCGGCAACCTCGAGCCAATTATAGCTTGCTATTATAATGGCCGCAGATATCATAGCTTGCTATCTTTCTGTGGAGGCAGCCATGTATCGCTTCGCCAAGACATTGCATATCCTGGGCCTGGCCCTGTTTCTCGGCTCGATTTTCGCCCATATCGTCGCGGGCCAGCTCGGCGGCGCGCCGGGCGCGAAAGACTTCGCCTTCGCCCGCGCTGAAATCGCCGCTGCAACGCGCCTGCTGACCATGCCCGGCCTGATGCTCGCCATAGTGTCGGGCCTGTGGATGGCTTTCCAGTCCAAACTCGCGCCTTGGCGCCATCCCTGGATCTTCGCCCATGCCGGTCTCGCCCTTGCGGTGCTGACCATAGCCGTCACCCTCGTCATTCCCGCGGGAAAAACGACGTTGGCCGGCGGCAGCCTTGACGAAATCGGCGCCGCCCTGACAGTTGAACATGTCGCGGGCGGCGTGAATGTTCTGCTGACGCTGACCCTGGTCGCGATCGGCGTCTTCAAGCCAAAATGGATCTTTGCGCGTCGCGCGAAAAACGAGAACGAGAAAACATGAGCGAGCCCGCAAGCCAGCGCTTCGACAAACAGGACAGCCTGGGATTTCTCGTCAATCGTCTCGCCCGCCTGTTCGCCAGGGCGCTGGACAAGCGCCTCGCCGGGCATGGCGTGGCGCTCGGTCCCTTTCCCTTGTTATTGCTGCTCTGGGAGAAGGAAGGGCTGACCCAGACGGAAATCGCCCGCCGCCTCGATTACGAACAGCCGACCATCGCAAACACGCTGAAACGCATGGAGCGCGACGGTCTGGTCGCTTGTCGTCCCGATCCCAAAAGCCGCAAACGAATCCAGGTGTTCCTCACCGAAAAGGCGAAAGACCTGCATAGGCCGCTGACGGAGGAAGCCTCGGCGGTCAACGCCCTCGCCAGCGCAAACATGCCGGAGGGCGACTTGCGGCAGTTCAAGACTTTGCTTGAACGCCTTGCAGAAAACCTTGAAAGGTCCCGGGACGCCTGATCTGTCGGGTCAGCGTTTGTTCTCGTTCCAGGCCGCATCTTCCTTGACCGTCGCGGCGGGAAACTTCTCCTGCCAGCCCTCGACCCCGCCCGGAAACCAGTAGACATGGGCATAGCCCAGCATCACCAGCCGCTTGGCGGCGTTCCAGCTTCCCCAGCAGCGCGGATGGCAGAATGAGACCACGGGCTTTTGCTTGTCGCCGCCGGTCAGGGCGGATATGCGCGCCGAAAACCGCTCCTGCCAGGCGGGGTCGGGGTCGCCAGAGCCCGCATTGGCCAGCCAGACCGCGCCGGGGATCGTGTAGTGGATGGGCGTCCAGGGAATGTCGCTTGTCGCGCCGCTTGCCACCTTGTCCGGTTTTCTCGGCGTTTCCGCGACATCGATCAGCAGCGCGCCCTGCTCTTTCAGCCTGGCCGTGGCGTCGGCGTCGATAACCTTGGCGCCGGCCAGCGTCTTCGGCGTCTCGCCGTGAATCGGGCCGTTGAACAGGCCCGCGGGCTCGGCGACTTCCGCGCGAACCGGACCCGCCAGCGCGAGAAGCAGAGGCAGATAAAAAACCCGCATGTCAGTTGGTCGCAGTCGGCGCGTCAAACGCCTGCCGCCAGCTGCCGTTCTCGCTGTCATGCGCAGTGACCGTCACCTTGCCGTCCTTCTGCGGGATCAGGCCGAAGGAGAGCACCGGATCGGTGGCGAGCGAAATGCCGGTCGAAAGTTCGAAGACGAGCTGGTCGCCGTCTTTGACCTCGACCCGGTCGATGAACCGCGCGGGCGTATACATGCGCGTTTCCTGGTTCATCTGCATGCCGTTGAAGTTGGGATGCCGCACCATCAGCTTGGCCTCGGAGGGAACCCCCGGCGTCGCGGCGCCCGCGAATTTCAGCCGCATCTCGCCCATTCCCTTCATGGCTTCCTCGTCGCTCGCCCCCATGGGCGCGGAGCAACCGCCCGAAGCTTTCACGAATTTCATGTCCGAGATCAGCGATCCGTCCTTCAGCACGGCAACGGCATGAACGTCGGTATAGGTGTTCACGCGCACACGCATCTTGAGCACATGCGGATCGGCGGCCGGACCGAAGGTGAAGTGGGCCGCGACCGGCGAGGGATTGTCGTCGATGACGAGATAGAGCTCCTTGACGTCTTCCGCCCTGGCCAGCCGCACCGTCATCGGCACGAGCGCGGCGTCTTCCGCGCGCACGGGCGCCTCGAGCGTCACCAGATCGCCCGCCGGCGCCGCCGTCTTGCCGGCGAACAGGCCTTTTTCCAGGTCCTGCCAGCGGCTTTCGCGCGCGGCCTGCTCGGGATCTCCGGCCGGAGATTGCGCATGTGCGGGGGTGCGCGCGGCGGTGACGGAGACGCCGAGCAGCAGGCAGGCGGCGATCATCTTCCGATTCGCTTTCATGTTTCCTCCTATTGCCATTCAAGCTCTTTGAAGGCTTCGGCGACATTGCGCTGGTTGTAATCGTCGAAAAGCGCCCAGCGTTCCCGCTCCGAGAGACCGACCGTCGCCATGGCCCCTTCGATCGAGCCGTTGGCTTCCAGCTCCGCATGCACGCCGTCACGGATCGTTTTCAGATATTTCAGCAAGGCCTCGGCGGCGGGACGAAATTGGACGACCACAGGTCCATGGCCCGGGACCGTCTTTTCATATCCAATTTTCTGCATGTTTTCCAGTTCGCCGATCCAGCCGGTCAGGCTGCCGTCGATCGAGGGCATGCGTCCGACAAACAGCAGGTCTGCCGGCAGGAACAGGCCAGTCTTGCGGTCGAGCAGCGAAAGGTCGGTCGTCGTGTGCGCCGCCGGATGCGCCTTGAGGCTGACGACGCGATTGCCGAGGTCAATCTCGTCCTCGCCCCGGACCGTGCGCGTCGGCATGACGACGGGGCCGACCCTGGCTTCGCCCAGGATGCCGACCAGCCGCTCACGGTAAAAGCTTCCGCGAGCGCCCAGCGCGCCGGGCAATGCATGGTGGCCGATAAATTCGGGCCTGTCGTCGAGAAAGGCGCCGGCGCCAAAGACGTGATCGGGATGGACATGGCTCAGGACGACATATTTGATCGGCTTGTCCGTCTTTTCCCGAATTTTTTTGCGCAGCCATTGCCCGTCGGCGAGACTGCCGCCGGTTTCGGTGACCAGGACGGACTCGTCGCCGAGGATGAAGCCGATATTGGCGATCGCGTCGAGATTGGCGGCGCTGGCTTCTTCGTTCACCCCGCGGCGCATGAACACGGAGGGAGCGACTTCCTCGATGTCGAAATTTTCCGGGCGCGCGAGCGAGGGCAGGCAGCACAGGCAGAGGCCCCCGGCCAAAACCCGGCGGCGCGTCCATGGCGGCTGACCTTTTCCGCGCAGCAAGACGACCCTTCCTCTTTTTTTTCTAACCACCATGTGGGAGCCGCGCCCCTCAAAAACGAGACGCCTCGCGACGCCATGGCATTTTTGATCTCGACCTAGGCGCGGACGCCGCCTTTGGCTAAGCTAAGACTTATCGCACAGCCGCCGAACGCGGCAAATGACGCAAGGGGCGGATTCAATATGACTTACCTGCTTTCACATTATTGGGGCTGGCTGGCCGTCATAGCGGCTCTCGGTTTTCTTGGCGCCAAATCCGCGCATGGCGACGACAGTTCGAGCCGCCCGAAATGGTTCTTTGTCGCTGCGGCGCTGCTTGCGCTGGGAGGCATCGCCGATTTCGCGCATGTGCTCAATGGACGCCCCGCCCTCTGGCTCGAGACCGGTATTCTCTCCCTGGTCGCCTTCGTCGTCGGCGCGCAGGCCGGCGCGCCCGGCAAGATTCGAGCGTATATGTGGGGGTCTTTCCTGGTTGCTGGACTGGTCTGGATTTGCTCGAACGCGATGATGCAGGGGGCGACCGAGACAGCGCTGAAGGCGATTGCCGGCGACGCGGCGACTGCCGCCGGCGGCAATGCGCTTGATGTCGGCATTGACGGACGCGACGCCTTGCTGGCCGTGACCGCCGGCGACGCCGCCAAGCGCGCCGCCATCGCTGACGGCATCCTGCAGAACGGAAGCATCCGCATGGTGAGCGAAGTGGCGGAAATCCCCGGCGTAGCCGATGCCAAGGCCGCTGCGGAAAAGGCGGCTGCCGACAAAGCCGCCAAGGACAAGGCTGCGGCGGATCAGGCCGCAGTCGCCAACTCAGCTGCAGACAAATCAGCTGCGGACAAGGAGGCTGCGGACAAGGCGGCTGCCGCGAAAGCCGTTGCGTCGTCACTTGCCGACAAGAAAGCCGCTGCCATCGCAGCTGCAAAAGCCCTCCCGGCAACCGGCCCTCTCGCGGCGGCGGCTTGCCAGACGGCGCTGTCCGGCTTGGCGGCCGGTGAAAACGTCAAGTTCGAGACCGGCAGCGCCAAGGTTTCGGACGAGTTGAAAGCCCTCATCGGCAGGATCAACGCGACCCTTGCTCGTTGCGCGGAAACCAAGATCGAAGTGGCCGGACACACTGACACGGTGGGCGACGCGGCCGCCAACAAGGCGCTGTCGCAGCGCCGCGCCGAAGCCGTTGTCGCCCTGCTGAAAAGCGGCGGCGCCGACGCCGCGCGTCTGACCGCGACCGGCTACGGCCAGGAAAAGCCGATCGCATCCAACGATACGCCCGAAGGCCGCGCCGAAAATCGCCGCATCGAATTCGTGGTGAAGTGATCTTTTGGCGGGACGTCGACAAGTTGGCGTCCCGCCATCCGCAATGCCTTGGGAACTCTGGCGTGCTTCGGAGGTTTTACAAAAAAGGCGTATCGCCGCGCCAAAAACAGGGGCGTCCTCGTGGTTCATCTCTCAATGCCCAAAGCCGCCGACAATCAAGGTCGGCTTGACCGTGTCAGCTTGTGCCTCTCAGCTCTGCTCTTCGTTTCGCCCTGGCTGATGGGATTTATAGACGTAAGCGTCGCCGCGAAGGCCGCCTGGGTCAGCGCCATCGTCATCGCGCTCGCTTCCTTGGCGGCGACGTTGCATTTCTCCGAATGGGAAGAATGGGTCAATCTTTTCGCGGGATTGTGGCTTGTCTCGGCGCCCTGGATTCTGGAATTCCATCGCGACGGCGACGCGGTTGGCGCCTTTGTCGGCATAGGCGTGATCGTCACGACCATCGCCGTGACGGAATTATGGGACGAACATCATCGCGAGCAAAGGGCCCAACTTTGAAGCGTTTCAGAACGGTAGATTGAATACGCGGTTTGGCATGAATTCGCCCGCCTCGACCACCCCCGAAGCGATCACCACGCCAGAGCAGACAGCATAAGCGGCGCCTTCCGAGGGCGCGTCGCGCCCGCGCAGGATCACCGACTGTCCTCGGCGCAAGCGCGCGGCGCCCGTCCGGTCAAGAACGACACAGGGCAGTTCGGACAGTCCGGCCTCGACGCTCAGCATGGCCCCCTGCGCCTGCTCCGGCGCATCGAGAAGTTCGGCCAGCGGCGTCGAATCCGCCTCGAAGAACGGCCCGACCCGTGTGCGCCGCAGCGCTACGACATGGCCGAGACAGCCCAACGCGCGGCCGAGATCGCGGGCGATGGCGCGGACATAAGTGCCCTTGCCGCATTCGGCTTCAAGCACGGCGCAATCGGGATCGCAGGAAACAAGGCGCAGCGCATGGATTTGAACCGGGCGTGGCGCGAGATCGACGATCTCGCCGTCGCGCGCAAGGTCATAGGCGCGTTCGCCATTGATCTTTGATTGCCGAGAAAGCGGGCGGGCGCTGCATGATTTCGCCCGTGAAACTGGGCAGCAGCGCCGCAACCTGCGCCTGGCTCGGGCCGGGCGTCGCTTGTCTGCGTCACCTTGCCCTCGGCGTCGTCGCTATCAGTCTCCACGCCCCATTGAACGGTGAAGCGATAGGCCTTCTCGCCATCCTGCACGAAAGGCACGGTTTTCGTCGCTTCTCCGAAGGCGACGGGAAGGATGCCGCTGGCGAGGGGGTCGAGCGTGCCGGCGTGACCGGCCTTTTTGGCGTTGAACAGGCGCTTGAGCTCTCGACACGGCCTGGGTCGACGTCATGCCGACCGGCTTGTCGAGCACGATCCAGCCATTGACTTCGACCCGCGTCGAGCGCGGCGCGCTCAAGAGGCCTTGTCCTGGCGCGGCTCGTCCGCGCCATCCTCCGAGGCTCCTCGCCAAGGTCGTCCTGAAGATCTTGCGCGACCTTGCTCGTTTGCAGGAGCGCGTCGATCTTCGCCGCATTGGCGAAGCTCTCGTCCACCTTGAAGCGGATTTCGGGCGCGATATTTGAGATTGACCTGATGCGCGATCTCGCCGCGCAAAAACTTCTTGTGCCGGTCGAGGATGGCGCAGATCTCTTCCTGCCTCTGGCCGCCGAGCGGCATGATGTAGACAGTGGCGAGCTTCAGATCCGGGCTCATTCGGACCGAGGGCACGGTGACGACCAACCCCACGAGATCGGGATCGTTGATTTCGCCGCGCGCAAGCAGTTGCGCCACGGCGTGTCGGATCAGCTCGGCGACGCGCAACATCCGTTGGCTCGGCTCGCCGCCCTTTTGATGGGACCTGGACATTTTTGCCTCTTGGAAAACCCGCCGGCTCGATGGCGCGGCCAAATTCGCGCCGGTCGGTCGTCAATCCCGCCCGCCCCTTTTGGCGGGGCTAGGAGCGAATGCGACGCCAAGCTGACGCGAGGGACTCCGGCCGCGCAAAGCGCGGCCGGCAAACAATAGAGAAGATCACAAACTCCTCTTGATCTCCTCGACGCGGTAGCACTCGATCACGTCGCCCGCGCGCATATCCTGATAGTTTTCGAAGGCCATGCCACATTCCTGGCCGGACTGCACTTCCTTGACCTCGTCCTTGAAGCGCTTGAGCGTCGAAAGCTTGCCCTCGTGCACCACCACATTGTCGCGGATGAGGCGCACATGCTGGCCACGCTCCACGACGCCGTCGGTGATGAGACAGCCGGCGACCTTGCCGATCTTGGAAATGTTGAACACTTCGCGGATCTGCGCATTGCCGAGCATCGTTTCGCGCAACGTCGGCGCGAGCAGCCCAGACATGGCGGCTTTCACATCGTCCACGAGATTGTAGATGATGTTGTAATAACGGATCTCGATGCCGAGCTGCTCGGCAGACTCGCGGGCTTCCTTGTGGGCGCGGACGTTGAAGCCGATCACCGCCGCCTTCGAGGCTTCCGCCAGCGTAATGTCGGATTCGGTAATGCCGCCGGCGCCGGCATGGACGATCCGCGCCATGACCTCCTCGGTGCCCAGCTTGTCGAGCGCGGCGACGATCGCTTCGACCGAACCCTGCACGTCGCCCTTGATGACAAGCGGGAATTCCTTGCGGCCCGCGGTCTTGAGCTGGCTCATCATGTCGGCGAGCGACGAGCGGGCCGAGCCGCCGCGCGCGGCGGCCTGGTCGCGCTTCTGGCGCTCGCGATATTCGGTGATTTCGCGGGCGCGCGCTTCCGATTCGACCACGGCGACGCGGTCGCCGGCTTCCGGCGCGCCGGAAAAGCCGAGGATTTCGACCGGGAACGACGGGCCCGCATGGGCGCAATTCTGACCCTTGTCGTCGATCAGCGCGCGAACGCGGCCCCATTGCGAACCGGCGACGATGATGTTGCCGACGCTGAGCGTGCCGCGCTGCACCAGGACCGAGGCGACCGGGCCGCGGCCGCGATCGAGCCGCGCCTCTATGACCGTGCCTTCGGCGGCGCGGTCGGGATTGGCCTTGAGGTCGAGCACTTCGGCCTGCAGGGTGATGGTTTCGAGCAATTTGTCGAGATTGGTCTGCTGCTTGGCCGAGACCTCGATTTCCAGCGTATCGCCGCCGAGGCTTTCGACCTGCACTTCATACTGCAGCAGTTCGGTGCGCACGCGCTCGGGCTTGGCGTCGGGCTTGTCGATCTTGTTGATCGCGACGATCAGCGGCACGCCGGCTGCGCGGGCGTGATGGATCGCTTCGATCGTCTGCGGCATGACGCCGTCGTCGGCCGCGACCACCAGCACGACGATGTCGGTGACCTTGGCGCCGCGGGCGCGCATGGCGGTGAAGGCGGCGTGGCCGGGCGTATCGAGGAAGGTGATCGTCTGCCGCCGAGCGGCGACTCCACCTGGTAGGCGCCGATGTGCTGGGTGATGCCGCCGGCTTCGCCAGACACGACATTGGCCTTGCGGATGGCGTCGAGCAGCGAGGTCTTGCCGTGGTCGACATGGCCCATGATGGTCACGACGGGCGGACGCGGCTGCAGGTTGTCTTCGTCGTCGGGCGTATCGAACAGGCCTTCCTCGACGTCGGATTCGGCGACGCGCTTGACGGTGTGGCCGAGTTCGACGGCGATGAGCTCGGCCGTGTCGGCGTCGATCACGTCGGTGATCTTGAGCATCTGCCCCTGTTTCATCAGGAGCTTGATCACGTCCACGCCGCGTTCCGACATGCGGTTGGCGAGTTCCTGGATTGTGATGGTTTCGGGCAGCACCACTTCGCGCGACAGCCGTTCCTTCTGCTCCACCACGCCCTTGAGGCGCTGGGTGCGACGGCGGAACGAGGCGACGGAGCGCGTGCGCTCCTCGCCGTCGCTGGCCGTGGCGCTGGTCACGGTCAGGCGGCCGCGATCCTTCATCGCGCCGGTGCGGCTCGGCTTGACCGCGGGTACGGCCAGCTTCGGCGGCGTGATGATGCGCCGCAGGGGCGTGCCGGCGCCAGCGCCGGCAGGGGCGGCGGGCGTGGTCCGGCTTTCGGCGGCAGCGGCGGGCGCCGGCGGCGCGGCGGGCCTGGGCGTGTTGAAGATGATCTGTTGCGGACGGCCGGTGTTCCGCGAAGTCTGCGAAAGGGTCACGCTGGGGTCGCTTTCGGCGGCGGCCGAACCGGCGGGAGCGAGGCGGCGGCGCGCTTCCTCCTCCGACCGGCGCTTGGCTTCCGCCTCGCGGGTCAGGCGCGTTTCCTCTTCCTTCTTGCGGGCTTCGGCGGCGTCGCGTTCCGTGCGCTCACGGGCTTCGCGCTCGGCGCGGGCGCGCGCGTCGGCCTCCTGGCGCTTGCGGTCTTCCTCCTCGCGGGCGCGGGCGTCGGTCAGCGCCCGCGCGCGACGCTCGATATCGTCGTCGGACAGGGTGCGCAGGACGACGCCGGTCTGCGGACGCGGCGCGGCGGGTTTGACCGGGGGACGCGCGACGCCGGGGGAAGCGGCTTGCGGCGCAACGGGCGCGGGAGCCGGAGCGGCGGGCGCAGCCGGCGTGGCGGCCCTGGGCGCGACGGGAGCGGCTTCGCCCGGCCCATGGGCGCGGCGCTTGACCTTCTCGACTACAACAGCCTTCGAGCGCCCGTGTGAAAAGCTCTGGCGTACGACGCCTTGCTCGACGGGACGCTTGAGCGACAGCGTCTTGCTCGGCTGTACGCTCAGGGTCTTGTCGCCGGAATTGTTGGAATCATTCATATCGTTCATACGTCCCTGGGGCCTAGGCGGCGGCCGTTGAAATCCTGGCCATCGGCGTTGAAGTCCTGCTCCAAAGCCGCGTTGCTTGTCAAACCTTGGATCGTCAAATCTTTCCCCCTTTCGGGGTTCTGATCCGGCCCCTTCACAGGACCGTCCGTCTCGCCGCCGCCGCGATATACCGCAAAACGGTGGCTGGAGGCGAGAAAAACCTTTGCCGCGGGCCCCAATCCGAGCGCGGCGTGGACGACATTGCCGCGCCCAAGCGCCGCATCGAGTTCGTCCACCGTGAAAATACCTATCTCGGGCCGGGCGTCCGGTCCGAATTGACGCCGCAAGGCCTGGCCGAGCTTGCGCTTGCCGTCCGCCGCGCCGTCGCTGGCGTTAATGAGCGCGGAAACCGCGCCCGAACCGATGGCGGCCT
Organism: uncultured Alphaproteobacteria bacterium; assembly: GCA_963713695.1. GTDB lineage: Bacteria > Pseudomonadota > Alphaproteobacteria > Rhizobiales > Beijerinckiaceae > Rhodoblastus. The sequence continues at coordinate 114,842 of CAVQMU010000001.1, read as the reverse complement.
CGACTTTGGCGAAGCCGGTCGTGACCAGCCCCGCCTTGTTGGCGATGGAAAGCGCCTGCAGGGCGTCGCGCCGCAGCAGCGTCTCGACCAGGTCGGGCAAATCCGCCGCCGCCGGAGCCTTTTCCTTCAAAGCTCGGGAAAACGCCTGCTTCTTGACGGCCTGGGCGACCAGATCCCTGGAAAGGCCGACCCAGACCCCTCGTCCAGGCAATTTGCGCTTGATGTCCGGAACGATCGCTCCTTCGGGTCCAAGAACGAAACGCAGCAGGGCGTCAGGATGTTTCGCCTGTCGCGTGACAACGCAACTCCGTTCCATTCCCGCGGGGAGAACGGAGCGCAGATCGGCCTTTTCCTGTTGCGCCTGTTCCTGTCGCGCTTCCACAACCAAGTCTTTCGTTCCCAGGTTCCACTCGACCAATCAGGCTGAGCCGGCTCATTGCGCCGGCTCGCCGCCTTCTTCGCCGAGCACATCTGCTTCCTGCGGATGCAGATCGGCCTCGTCGACCCAGCCCATTTTCACGCGCGCGCGCATGACGATGGCCTCGGCTTCCTCGCGGCTGATTTCCATGCCGTCAAGATAGCCTGCCGTCTTGACCGTCTCGCCGTTCCTCTTCTCGGTCCAGCCGACGAGATCGTCGGTGGCGCAACCAGCGAGGTCCTCGATGGTCTTCACGTCGTTTTCGCCAAAGCGCACCATCATGGCGGTGGTGACGCCCTCGATCTCCCGCAATTCGTCGGCGACGCCAAGTTGCACGCGGCGCGCGTCATGCTCGGCCTCGATGCGATCCAGAAACTCTTTTGCGCGGCTCTGGATTTCCACGGCCGTATCGGTGTCGAAGCCTTCGATCGCAGCCACTTCGGAAGCGTCGACATAGGCGAGCTCCTCGACCGAACGGAAGCCTTCGGACGCCAGAAGCTGGCCGACGACCTCGTCCACATCAAGCGCTTGCATGAAGGCCTGGGTGCGTTCGAGAAATTCCTTCTGGCGGCGTTCCGATTCTTCCGCTTCGGTCAGAATGTCGATATCCCAGCCGGTCAGCTGCGAGGCGAGGCGGACGTTCTGGCCGCGGCGGCCGATGGCGAGCGAAAGCTGGTCGTCTGGCACGACGACCTCGATGCGCGAGGAATCCTCGTCAAGAACGACCTTGACCACTTCCGCCGGCTGCAGGGCGTTGACGATGAAGGTCGCCGCGTCGGCCGACCAGGGGATGATGTCGATCTTCTCGCCCTGGAGTTCGTTGACGACGGCCTGCACGCGCGAGCCGCGCATGCCGACGCAGGCGCCGACCGGATCGATCGAGCTGTCGCGCGAGGTCACCGCGATTTTCGCGCGCGAGCCGGGATCGCGGGCGACCGATTTCACTTCGATGACGCCGTCGTAGATTTCCGGCACTTCCTGCTGGAACAGCTTGGCCATGAACTGCGGATGGGTTCGCGACAGGAAAATCTGGGGACCGCGCTGTTCGCGGCGCACGTCGTAGACGTAGGCGCGGACGCGGTCGCCGGGGCGGAACAGTTCGCGCGGAATCATTTCGTCCCGGCGAATGATCGCCTCGGCGCGGCTGAGGTCGATGATGACATTGCCATATTCCACGCGCTTGACGATGCCGTTGATGACATCGCCGATGCGGTCCTTGAATTCGTCATATTGGCGGTCGCGCTCGGCTTCGCGCACTTTCTGCACGATGACCTGCTTGGCGGACTGCGCCGCGATGCGGCCGAAATCGACGGGAGGCAGGGTCTCGGCGATCCAGTCGCCGACCTGCGCCGCCGGATTGCGCTTGCGCGCGTCAGCCAGCAGGATCTGGGTGGCGTCGCTCTCGATCTGGTCGACCACCAGCATCAGGCGCGAATAACGGACTTCGCCGGTGCGCGGATTGATCTCCGCGCGCACTTCCGTCTCCTGGCCATAGCGCGAGCGCGCCGCCTTCTGCATCGCGTCTTCCATGGAGGCGAGCACGATGGCGCGATCGATCGACTTGTCGCGCGCGACCGCGTCGGCGATTTGCAAAAGTTCAAGCCGGTTGGCGCTGACGGCCATTGATATTCTCCTGTTCGACCATTGAAGACGGGCTTTTCGACCAAAAAGGACGGGCAGCTCGCCGCATGAATTATGGCTTGGTTATTCCTTGCCGGCGCGGCGCGGAGCGCCGCCGCCTTTCTTGAACTGCGCCCTGACGCCCGCAGGCAGGACAGGCTTGGCCTTGCTTCCTTTTGGCCCCTTGCGCGCGCTGGCGCCAAATCGACCGGGACCTCGCGCGGGGAGCGTCGCCTCCTCAGGCGAACTGTCGCCGACCTCCTCTTCGCCCAGGCCCTTGGCCTGCGCCTTGGCGGCGCGCAGCGAGGCTCGGATCAATTCCTCGGTCAGCGCAAGCTTGGCCTCGTCGAGATCGCGCAAGGCGATCTTAGGCGATCTTTCTTCATCCGGACCGACATCATGCCGCTCGATCACGAGGGCTGCATCGCGGCCCTCGCCCTCGACCGCGCGAATAAACCCGCGGAACCGCTTGCGGCCACTGGCGTGCGGCCGGCTCAATTCGACACGCGCGTCCATGCCGATGGCGCGGCGGAAATCCGACACGCGCACCAGCGGGCGATCGATGCCGGCCGATGAAATTTCCAGCCGGTAGGCCTGGCTGATCGGGTCCTCGACATCGAGCGCCGGCGAAAGCGCATCGTGGATTTCCTCGCATTCGTCGATGGTCAGCGTGCCGTCAGGTCGCTCGGCCATGATCTGCACGACCATGCCCTGTCCCGCCATGATCTTCACCCGCACCAACCGGAAACCCAGCGAAGTCAGGATCGGCTCGGTCACGCTGGAGACCCGCGCCGCCATGCCCGTCTCGACGACAAGGCGCGGCTCGTCCAATGGCGCGACGAAAGCTTGCGGCGCGCCGACTGGATCCATACCCGGCTTGAGCTGCGTATCTTTCAAATGGCTTACCCCGGCTCCGGCGAAGGGAGCTTGAGAGCCCCGGCAAGGGGCGTGAAAAACAAAAAGAGCGGGTCCCGCCTGGGCCCCACTCCCGCGCGGCCTTATGAATGGCCATGACGAAGATGTTGACTGGCGTCCATATAGAGCAAATCCACCTCGGGCGCAAGGCGCCAGAATCCTCGACGCAGGCCGTTGTCTCCCGTTTGCAACGCCTGTTCCAAAAGGCCGGTTTTCCTTGCGATCGGGTTTGCCCGAGGGGATGCTGGGCTATAGGCTGGCGAAAATTCTCTCTGTCTCAGGTCCGGGTGCCCTATGCTCAATAAATTGGCGGTCGTTCTGCTCGGCTCCGCGCTGGGGGCGTCCCCGTCTTTCTGCCTTCAATTTGCGAGGCGAAAGCACACATCACCGTCGACCTGTCGTCGCAGACCATGAGCGTGGACTCTTCCAGCGGCTCCTATTCCTGGCCGATATCCTCGGCGCGCGAAGGCTATGTCACGCCGCGCGGAAATTACAGGGTGCAAAGCCTGCAACCCATGCATTATTCCAAGAAATATCATAATTCGCCGATGCCGCATTCGATCTTCTTCAACGGCGGCTACGCCATTCACGGCACTTACGATCTCGGCAATCTCGGCCGTCCCGCCTCGCATGGCTGTGTGCGCATTTCGCCCGCCAACGCCGCGACATTATTTTCGCTGGTGCGCGAGGAAGGGGCGACCATCGAGATCGTCGGCTCAGCGCCGGAGGGCCGTGTGCGCGCGGACGAAAGCGAACCTGCATCCCGAGAGCCTGCGGCGCGCGAACCCGGGAAACTGTCCCGTCGCAATGCCGACGCAAGGCGCGGCCAGGAAAACAACGGCGCTTCGGTCATCCGCATCTTCGGTTTCTCGCGCTGATCCGGCAAATTTCTACTCGTCCTCCAGCATGCCCGTCGACGTTCCGTCGAAACTGACGGCGTTCTTTTCGCGCCAATAGGCTTCGAGCCCCTCTTCGCCCTTGCGCGCCGCCCAATCGACCAGGGTTTCGCGATGGCCTGAGAAATCCATCAGCGGAACGCCATAACCGCAGGACGTGATGATTTCGTCGATGACGATGTCGATGATCTGCCTTGCGCCCGCCTGTTCAGAGAAATGCGGTCGCAACGCGCTCCATTCGACCGCGCCCGGGCGGATCGTGCGTCCCCGTCCGTAAAGCCGCAATATCCTGGGCGGCCCGCCGAAGGCGCAGAACATCACGGTGATCCGGTCGTCGAGACGCAGGTGGGCGGCCGTCTCGTTGCCGCTGCCTGTGAGATTGAGGAAGGCGACCCGGTTTTCCGCAAGGACGGCGAAGGAGCCCGCCAGGCCCTTGGGACTGAGGTTTACACGGCCGGCGGGGCCAGCCGTGGCGACGAAGAACATCGGCTGGGCCTCGATGAAACTCCGCAATCCCGCATCAATTTCCGGATGCCGCTGGGCCATGCGTCCCACCTTTGTTTGCTTGTTGACGCTGCTGGTCGAGGCCGAGTTCGCGCTGTTTCCTGCCGCTCAGGCCCGCAACGACCAACCGCCAGGAGCACAGGATCAACTCGCGCAATTCGTCCCGGTCGACGCGCCGTCCCTCGGCCTCGATCCACTTCAATCCCCGGGAGGCCAGATAGGGCGCGGGACGAAAACCGCGCCGCTCGGGCAGGACCATGAAGGCGATTTCGCTGACCTTGAAGGAATAGGCCGGCGCGTCCTCGGTCCCGGCGCCAATGCAGAACACCTTGCCGCCGACCTTCCAGACGTGCGAGCCGCCCCATTGCATGACATAGGTCGTCGCCGGAAGCGAGGCGCAAAACGTGTTGTATTCGTCGTAGGTCATGCGCGGTTCCGGTTCTCCGCCGATTTGCCGTCTCGCAGGCGATGATATAGGGATCGCCGCCTGAAAGTCAGGGGAGAATGATGAAGAGCGTTGCATTGGACGCCGCCAGGAAGAGCGTCGAAATCGAAGCGGCGGGCCTGGCGAAATTGCGCATGGCTCTCGACGGCGCACTGGGCGCGGCTTTTGAATCCGCCGTCGCGACGATACGTGGGGCGCGCGGACGCGTCATCGTCTCGGGCATGGGCAAGTCAGGCCATATCGGCAGGAAGGTCGCGGCCACCCTCGCCTCGACCGGCACGCCCGCCTTTTTCCTTCACCCGGCCGAAGCCAGCCACGGCGATCTCGGAATGGTCACGCCCGACGACGTCATCCTGGCCTTTTCCTGGTCTGGCGAGACGGCGGAACTGGCCGATCTCATCGAATACTCGAAACGCTTCGCCATTCCACTGATCGCTGGCACCTCACGGAGCGACAGCGCGCTCGGCCGCTCGGCCGACATCCTGTTGCCGCTGCCGCAAGTCGAGGAGGCCTGTCCGAACGGCCTCGCGCCGACCACGTCCACCACCATCCAGCTCGTGCTCGGCGACGCCCTGGCCGTGGCGCTGATCGAGGACCGCGGCTTTTCCGCCCAGGATTTCCGTCAATTTCACCCCGGCGGCAAGCTCGGCGCGCGGCTGCACAAGGTCGACGATCTCATGCACGGCGGCGAAGATATTCCGCTGCTGCCGGAAAGCGCCGGGATGAGCGAGGTCATCCTGACCATGACGGGCAAGCGCTTCGGCTGCGTCGGCCTCATCGACGCGCATGGCCAGCTTTCGGGGATCATCACCGACGGCGACCTGCGCCGGCACTGGTCCGACCCGATGCAGGAAATAAAGCCCAGGGACATCATGACCCGCTCGCCGCGCACCGCGCCATCAGGTTCGCTCGCCTCGGCGGCGCTCGAGACAATGAACCGGATGAAAATCACGGTCCTGTTCATCCTCGACGGCGGCAAGCCCGCGGGCATCCTGCACATCCACGACCTTTTGCGGGCCGGGGTGGCTTGAGGGAAGGCGAAGGTTCAGTATTTGGCGACGATCGGCGGCGGCGCGTAAGCCAGCCTGTAGATGAGGCTGGCGCGCACGCTATTCTCGCTCAATTGAGCGGAACGGTCGGTAAAAATCCGGACGCGTGCGGCAGATCGGAAAAGCTGTAGTCGCCCCCGGTATATTTATCGAAAATATATTCTAGCCGCGCGACCAACTGAGGCGTGATGGGAGTATTGGATTTCGCGCTGATCACGTCACTGCGTTTGCCGCGCCACCCGAGCGAACGAAATTCGTTTTTCCTTGCTCCAGCGCCATGTGCGGCCATAGGCCGTGATCGGCTCCTCGACCATTTTCGTGAACGCCCACCCGATAAAAAAGGCAACGGGCAGCGCCGCAATCGTCACGGCGATCTGACGCCAGTCGGCGACGTCCGGTTGCGATCCGAGCAGCAGACCGTGCATCAGGCCAAGCACGGCGAGATGGGTCAGATAAATGCTGTAGGACGTATTGCCGAAGAAGCAGAGCGCGGGCAGATCGAAGCGCCGCGCTTCCGGCGTCCCTATGACAATGCACAGGATGAAGGCGGCGCAGCCAACGGATATCAAGAAAAAGCCGAGCGATTGTGTCAGCCCGCCCGTGTCCCCGTCAATGATCTTCAAGGCGAAAGTGGCAACCAGAGCGACGATCGGAAGGATTTGCAAGAGCGTTGCATGACGGCCCAAGTCTATGCCGTCGGTCTTGTAGAGCACAGCGGCGAACATTCCGGCAAACAGCGAATCCGCGTTGCCCGGCAGCATGAACAGCGCCGTCATCGGCGTCGACACGCCGCCTTCGAACACCATGGCGCGGATAAACAGAGCCGCAAAGGCGGCGCAGGCGAAAACGCCCAACAGAAGGCGGCGCGGCAAAATGGCGAAAAGCGCGGGCGCAAAGAGGTAGAATTGTTCTTCGACCGACAGGGTCCAAGTGGGAGCCAGCCAATGCGGGCCAATCGAATTAGAGGAAATCATGAAGAAATTTTGCGTGAAAGTCAGATAGGACCAGAGTGGAAATTCAGTCCTGACATCCATCCATTGTGGAGAACCCAGCAGATGCATGCAAAAATAGACCAGCGCGACGCAGAAGAAATAAACCGGCAAGGTGCGGCATACCCTGCGCACATAGAAGACGACAAAGAAATTGGCGCAGTCCATCCGCTCCAGAATGAGTTGGCCGACTAGAAAGCCACTCAGCGCGAAAAACATCTTGACGGCGATCCAGCCCATTTGCAAGACGACGACGCCGTGGCCGACCTCGCCGAAATAATGCGAGATGACAACGAACAAGGTCATCATTCCGCGCAGCCCGTCCAGACCGACAATACGGTTCTCAACAGCCTTGCTTGCCTCAATCGCGTCTTTTTCGATCTTTGCCATGCTTCAAGATCTCCAAAAAACGCAACAATTGATTATTCATCGTCAATGTTGCTCAATAATACTGTTTTGATGTGCGGTCACCTTTCCATGCAAACCGGTTCGAAAGGATAAACGCATCAGTTAACTTGACACGAAACTGTTGACAAAACCTTCCTCGCGTCAGGCGCTGTGGCGTCTGGTCGGCGCAACGCCCGATCCAGAGGCCACCCCCTGATTATCGAGCCTCTTTCGGCCTTGACTGGCTGTGTCGGATCGTCATGACGGCGCGGTTACTGACCGACAGCGCCGATGACCGCCTTCGCATCAAGATCGAAGGCTGCGGCGAAAAGCGCCTGCGTGTATTTTTCGCGCGGATCGGAAAAAATCTCCCGCGCCTCGCCCTGCTCCACGATCTTGCCGTCGCGCAGCACAATGATTTGGGAGGCCAGGGCCTTCACCACTTTCAGGTCGTGGCTGATGAACAGGTAGGACAGGCCCCGCTTTTCCTGCAAACCGCGAAGAAGGTCGATGATCTGCGCCTGCACCGAGCGATCGAGCGCCGAGGTCGGCTCGTCGAGCACGATCACCAGGGGATCGAGCGCCAGGGCGCGGGCGATGGCGATGCGTTGGCGCTGGCCGCCCGAAAACTCATGCGGATAGCGGTCCATGGTCGCGGGATCGAGACCGGTGTCGGCCAGCGCCTTTGCGACGACGGCGCGTCGCTCGACTGTCGACAGGCCCGGATTCTGGATGACGAGGCCCTCCTCGACAATTTCGGCGACCGACATCCGCGGCGACAAGGAGCCATAGGGGTCCTGGAAGACAATCTGCAAATTTTTCCGCAGGGGGCGCATTGCCCGGCTATTCAACCCGTCGATCGCCTGGCCGAGATAGAGGATCGGCCCCTGCGAGCGGATCAGCCGCAGCAGCGCCAGACCGAGCGTGGTCTTGCCCGAACCGGATTCGCCGACGATCGCCAGCGTCTGGCCTTTTCTCAGCGTGAGCGAAACGCCGTCGACCGCCTTCACGTAGGAAGTCGTGCGCCGGAACAGGCCGCTCTTGATCGGGAACCAGACGCGCAGATCCCTGGTCGACAGGACTTCCGCCGCCGAGGCGTCGGCCAGCGGCGCCGCCCCCTTGGGCTCGGCGGCGAGCAGCATTTTCGTATAGGGGTGCTGCGGGGCGCGAAAAATGTCTTCGGTCGGCGCCACTCTCGACGATGAGGCCCTTCTGCATCACCGCGACCTCGTCGGCCATGCGCCTGATAATGCCGAGGTCATGGGTGATGAACAGGATGGCCATGCCGTAGCGCGCCTGCAGGTCGCGCAGCAGCGTCAATATCTGCGCCTGCACGGTCACGTCGAGCGCGGTGGTCGGCTCGTCGGCGATCAGCAGGTCGGGCCGGTTGGCCAAGGCCATGGCGATCATCACGCGTTGGCGCTGGCCGCCCGACAGTTCATGCGGATAGGCGGCCATTCGGCTTTCGGCGTTCTGCAGCCCGACCTCGCGCAACAGCTCCAGCACCCGCGCGCGGCGCTTTTCGCTGGAGGCCATGCCGTGAATGGCGAGGATTTCGCCGATCTGCTGCTCGATCCGGTGCAGCGGATTGAGCGAGGTCATCGGCTCCTGGAAGACCATGCTGATGCGCGCGCCGCGCAAGGCGCGCAGCGTGGAGTCGGGAGCGCCCGTCAGCTCCTGTCCCTGAAAATGGATGCTCCCGCCGAGGATTTTGGCTCCGGGCGCAAGCAGCCGGACAATGGCCAGCGCCGTCACCGATTTGCCCGAACCGGATTCGCCGACGAGCCCGAGCGTCCTGCCCCGCTCGAGCCTGAGCGACGCCTGTTCCACGGCAAGGACTTCCCCTCCCGGCGGGCCGAAGCCGACGCTCAGGTTTGAAATCTCCAGCAGGGGCGCGTTGTTCTCCGCCATCAAAAGCCCTTCCGGGGATCGAAGGCGTCGCGCAGGGCCTCGCCGATGAAGACAAGCAGGGAGAGCGTGACGGCGATGACGGCGAAGCCCGAAAGGCCCAGCCATGGCGCCTCGAGGTTCGACTTCCCCTGCAACAGCAATTCCCCGAGCGAGGGTGAGCCGGGCGGCAGGCCGAAGCCGAGGAAGTCGAGCGAGGTCAGCGTCGTGATCGAGGAGTTCAAGATGAAGGGCAGGAAGGTCAACGTCGCCACCATGGCGTTAGGCAGCACATGCCGCGCCATGATTTTCCGGTCGGACAGTCCCAGCGCCCGCGCGGCGCGGACATAATCGAAATTCCTCGCGCGTAAAAATTCGGCGCGGACGACATGGACGAGGCTGACCCAGGAAAAGGCCAGGAGGATGCCGAGCAGCACGAAGAAGCTCGGCGTGATGATCGCCGAGAGGATGATGAGGAGATAGAGGCTCGGCAGCGACGACCAGATCTCGATGAACCGCTGGAACAGCAAATCCGTCCAGCCGCCGAAATAGCCCTGGACGGCCCCCGCGGCGATGCCGACGACGGAGGATATGCCCGCGAGCAGCAGGCCGAACAGCACGGAAATGCGGAAGCCGTAAATGACGCGGGCGACCACGTCGCGGCTTTGGTCGTCGGTGCCGAGCCAGTTCCATTCGATGTCGCGGCAGGATTTCGCCGGCTGTCCATCGAAGGTCTTGCCCTGCGCGCATTGTGCGTCGGTGAGGCTCCAGGTCGGCGGCGAGGGAGCAGCGGTCGGCGGCGAGAGATTGCGGGTATCGAAGGAATAGCGCACGGGCGGCCAGATCATCCAGCCATGCGCCTCGATCTCATGGAAGATGAAGGGATCGCGATAGTCGGTTTCGGCGAGAAAGCCGCCGAACTTGTCCTCGGGGTAGTCTTTCAGGATCGGGAAGAGGATTTCGCCTTTGTAGGAGGCGATGATCGGCCGATCATTGGCGATCAGCTCCGCGCCAAGCGAAGCGAAGAAGGCGATGATGAAAAGCCAGAAGGCGTAGAAGCCACGCCGGTTGCGAATGAAAGCGTCGAGACGCCGGCGGCTGATCGGCCTCAGTGCGAACATCAGACCTCCCGCGTCTCGAAATCGATGCGCGGATCGATCCAGGCATAGGTAAGGTCGGAGACGAGATTGATGGCGAGGCCCATCAGCGCGAAAATATAGAGATTGGCGAAAACCACGGGATAGTCGCGATTGAGCGTCGATTCAAAAGACAGGAGCCCGAGGCCGTCGAGCGAGAAAATGGTCTCGATCAGCAACGCCCCCGCGAAAAAGGCGGATATGAAAGCGCCGGGAAAGCCGGCGATGACGATCAGCATCGCGTTTCGAAACACGTGACCGTAGAGCACCTTGCGCTCGGTCAGGCCCTTCATCCGCGCGGTCATGACATATTGCTTGCGGATTTCGTCGATGAAGGCGTTGCGGGTGAGAAAGGTCGTGGTGGCGAAGGCTCCGAGCGTCAGCGCTGATACCGGCAGGACGATGTGCCAGAGGTAATCCTTGATCTTGCCGATGAGCGAAAGCTGGGCGAAATCGTCGGATGTGAGGCCGCGCAGCGGAAAAATCTGCCAGAACGAGCCGCCGGAAAACAGCACGATCAGCAGGATGGCGAAGAGGAAGCTCGGAATGGCGTAGCCGACGATGATGACCGCGGACGTCGCCACGTCGAAAGCCTCGCCCTCGCGCCGAGCCTTGGCTATGCCGAGCGGTATGGAAATCACGTAGGACAGGAACGTCATCCACAAGCCGAGCGACATCGACACCGGCAGCTTTTCCTTGATCAGCTGGAGCACCGGCTCGTCGCGAAAATAGGAATGACCGAAGTTGAAGACCGCGTAATTGCGGATCATCAGCCAGAATCGTTCGAGCGGCGGCTTGTCGAAGCCGAATTGTTTTTCGAGCTCGGCGATGAATTTGGGATCGAGCCCCTGGGCGCCGCGATATTTGCCGGAAAATTGCGCGGCGGCCGCGCCCTGCTGTCCCGCGATCGTGCTGGCGCCGCCGCCGAAGCGCGACGTCGCGCCGGAATCCTGGCCCTGCATCTGCGCCAGCACCCGCTCGACCGGACCGCCCGGCGCGAATTGCACGATCAGGAAGGACAAGGCCAAAATCCCGAACAGCGTGGGAATCATCAGCAGGATGCGCCGCGCGATATAGAACAGCATCAGCTCTTGGCCTTCGTGGCGGCGGCTTTTTCCGCGTCCCACCACCAGATCGAGCCGATGCCGAGATCGAGCTTGGGATAATGGTCGGGATGGCCGAAATCGTCCCAGGCGGCGACGCGGCGATTGGGCGAGAACCAGTTGGGTATCCAGTACCTGCCCGCGCGCAAGACGCGGTCGAGAGCGCGGCAGATGAAGACGAGCTCGGCGCGCGACCTGGCGTTGAGCGCCTTGTCGACCAGCGCGTCCACGGCGGGGTCATTGACGCCCGCGAGATTGAGGCCGCCATTGGTCTCCCCGGCTTTCGAGCCGAAATAGGCGAGCAATTCGTCGCCGGGCACGCCGCCGATCATTTTGCGGTCGGTCACCATGTCGAAATCGAAAGCGTCGATGCGCTGCTTGTATTGCGCGGAATCGACAACGCGCAGCCGCGGCTCGATGCCGAGCAGCCGCATGTTCTTGAACATGGGCTCGACAACCTTGTCGAAGGCGTTGGAGAATTCCAGCACCTCGAATGTGAAGGGCGAGCCGTCGGGCAGCAGCAGGCTCGCGCCCTGCCGCTGGCAACCTGCGTCCTTGAGCAACCCATTGGCGCGCTGCAGCAGCGCCCGGTCCTGGCCGGAGCCGTCGGAGGTCGGCGGGACGAAAGGCTGGCCGAAAACCTCCGCCGGGATTTTGGAGCGCAGCGGCTCGAGCAGGGCGAGTTCCTCGGGCGACGGCAGGCCCTCCGCGCTCATGTCGGTGTTTTCGAAAAAGCTGTGGGCGCGCTTGTAGGCGCCGTAGAACAGGTTGCGGTTCGACCATTCGAAATCGAGGCAGCAGCCCAGGGCCTCGCGAATGCGCGGGTCCTTGAAGACCTTCCGGCGCGTGTTGAAAAAGAAGCCCTGGAAGCCGGGACTGCGGCGGTCGGGGATTTCCATCTTCGTGACGCGGCCGTCGCGCACCGCGGGAAAATCATAGCCTGTCGCCCATTCGGACGCCGTCGAGCTTTCATGGAGATTGACCGCGCCCGACTTGAAGGCCTGGAAGCCCACGGCGCGCTCGCCGAAATATTCGTAGCGGATCACCTCGAAATTGTTCTGGCCGACATTGACCGGCAAGTCCTTGGCCCAATAGTCGGGCACGCGCTCGTAAGCGATGTAGCGGCCCTGCTCGTAAGCGCCGATCTTGTAGGCGCCGGAGCCGAGCGGCGGCTCCATGCCCGCGTGGTCAAAGGGATGGGTGGCGTAATAGGCGGACGACAGCACCGGCTGTCCGGCGATGTTGAGGATGGAGTCGCGTCCAAACCCCTCGCGCAACGTGACGAGGACGATGTCGTCCGCCTCGGCCTTGGCGCTTTCGAGATCGCGCAGCAGCTGCCGGATGATCGGATGCCCTTTTTCGCGCAAGGTGTTCAATGAAAACACCACGTCCCCGGCGGTGAGAGGCGAATGATCGTGGAATCGCGCCTCACGCCGGAGGTGGAAGCGATATTGCTTCTTGTCGTCGGAAACTTCGACCGCATGAGCGATCAGGCCGTAGAGGGCGTTGTCCTCGTCGAGACTGCCCGCCATCAGGCTGTCGTTGATGATGCCGAGGCCAATGGCCGGATTGCCGGAGAGGATGAGTCCATTGAGCGAATCATAGGAGGTCGCCACCGCCTCCTCGATCAGTTGGCCGCCCTTGGGCGCGTCGGGACGCACATAGGGGAAACTGGCGAAATTTTCTGGCAGGTTCAGCTCGCCGAAGGACGACAGGCCATAGGTCTTGCGCCAGCCTTTTTCGGCGTCGGCTAAAGCGGAAAGCCGCAGCAGCGGCAAGGCGCCGGCGGAAATAAGCGCCGCCTTTGTCGACAGCAGAAGCTTGCGGCGGGTGAGCTGGAGCTTTTCGATGGGGCGCATTCGTCCTCGGCAGGAGCGGGATTCGCCGGCCATTATGTCGGTTTTGCCGGGCATGGCTAGGGCGTCACGAGAGAACGCGGCAAAGCGCCGTAAAGTTCGTTGTCAGATGTCGCGGCCCTCGACCTGAAGGCGCAATTTCTCGACGTCGTCGCGAAGGGTCTCGTTCTTCGGATCGACCGCCAGCGCCCGGCGCATCAGGTCGAGCGCCGGCGCGTCCTTGTGCTGCCCGCGCATCAGTTCGGCCAATTGCAGCATGGCCAGGAAATCGCGCGGCTCGGCCTGCAACGCGCGGCTCAAGTCGAGCATGGCGCCTTCTTCGTCGCCAAGCGCCAGCGCCGACTGCGCCCGGCGCCGCCAGGCCTGCGACCAATCCGGATAAAGGCTGACAATCCGGTCGAGCAGGACCGAAGCCTGTGCGTTGTTCTGGGCCTTCAGGGCGCTTTCGGCCCTGTTCATCAGGAGATCGGCGGTGGGCGAGCCGGAATGGGCCCAGACCCGCTCGATCAGGGCGCGGAGATGGCCGGCGGCGAAAGCGTCCGGGGCGGCGCGCAATTGTGCGAAGAGATCGTTGAAGACCTTGGTCCGCGTCTGGGCGTCCGCAGCGAGCGGCGCAGGCGCATGGGTTTCGGCGGCGACGGCCTCCGGGGTCAAGGCGAGTCCGGCAACGAGCGAAAAGGCGAGGCAAAATCTGCGCATGATCTGATTTAATCAGAATTCTGCCGATCCGCCAGCGTGTCCTGGAGAAGGGCGATGGTGCGCGGATCGCCCTCCCCGCCGCAATATTTGCGCAGGGCCTCGACGAAAACGCCTTCTTCCGGAGCGGCCAGGGCGAACAAGGTCATGCAGGAGCGAAATTTCAGCCGGTCAGGATCACCAAAAATTGCGCGGAGATCGCCTCCATCCAAGGCGTTGACGACGCCAGCGCATTCCCTGAGACGCGCGCCGAGGACGGGATGGGCTAGAAAGTCCCGCGCTTCGTCGAGCGAGCGCAGCGCGTAGAACGCGGCCGTGGGCGAGACGCCGAGGCCCGCGAGCTGCGGAAAGACGAACCACATCCAGTGACTCGTCTTTCGCCCCGCGCGCAATTCCTGCCGCACGGCGTCGATCACGCCGGCCTGCGCGTCGAGGAATCTTTGCAATCCGGAGGCATCCCGCAGCATGCAGCCAGATTAGCACGTGTCGAACGAGAAAACCCCGGCGAGGCCGGGGTTTTGAATCGTCAGGCCTTTGGAGAAGAGGCCCCTGCGGTGACGCAGTTCAGCCCTGGCGAGCCTTGAAGCGCTTCTGCGTCTTGTTGATGATGTAGACGCGGCCCTTGCGGCGCACGAGCTGGTTGTCGCGGTGACGACCGCGCAGCGACTTGAGAGAGTTGCGGACTTTCATGACTACCCCGGAGGAATTGGCCGGGGTGCTCCCTCAGCCGGAAAATCGAGCCGGTCCTATGCCCGATTTGCGCGCCGCAAGCAAGCCCTCATGACGTTTTCTGACGAAATCAGCCGGCGCCGGGGTCGGCTTCCCCGGTCATTTCCTGCTCGGACGGCAAGGCGCCCGCCCCCGGGCAAGCGTCAAAATTGGTGAGTTCAGGCCGCGCATGCGGCCCTGCACAGGGCATTTTTTCCGCTACGATGAGGGTGTCTCCCGAGGGAGCGGTGAGGTTTTCAATTTTTTCGCCGGCAAAGGTCATGATCGCCTCCAGCTGGCCCCGACATCGCATCTGCCTGGTTTATAGGCATGCTGATTTGCTGGGCCGTCGCCAGTGAAACAGATTTTTCGCGTTTTGCAGCGCGGTCAATTGTCGCAAGGCGATCGCGGCGCGAATTGCCGCGACTTGATCTGGCGGCTCCTGCCCGCGCAAGCTAAAAGCGGCGGATGAACCTCCCCGCCGCCAGCGATTCTCCACGCCGCGCCCCGAAAATTTTCCGCGTGACGCTGAAAGATTTCCGCTCATACGCCTCGCTCGACCTGCGCGCGGCCTCGGCCATGGTGGCGCTGGCTGGCGACAATGGCGCGGGCAAGACCAATCTCCTCGAGGCGCTGTCGCTGTTCACGCCTGGGCGGGGCCTGCGCCGCTCCGATCTCCAGGAAATGGCGCGCGAGGGCGGTTGCGGAGGCTTCGCCGTTTCGCTGGAACTGCGGGGCGAAGAGGGCGGCCCGTTGCAGCTCGGGACCGGCCTCGAACTCAGCGAGGGCGCGCCGCAACGAAAATTCCGCCTCGACCGCGAGCCGATCTCCTCGCCGCGCGCCTTCGCCGACCATGTCCGCATCGTCTGGCTGACCCCCTCCATGGACGGGCTGTTCACGGGACCGGCCGGCGACAGGCGGCGCTTTCTCGACCGGCTCGTGCTGGCTGTGGACAGCGAGCATGGCGCCCGCGTCAATGCGATGGAGCGCGCCCTGCGCAACCGCAACCGACTGCTGGAGGAGCGGCGCGGCGAGAAAATCTGGCTCGACGCCGCCGAGCGCGAAATTGCCGAACTCGCCATGGCCGTCACTGCGGCGCGGCGGGAGACGGTGGAGCGGCTCGCCGCCCTGATCGCCGCCGGCCGCGACGACGCCTCGCCCTTTCCCTGGGCGGAAATCGCAGTTGGACGGCGAGATCGACCGGCTGATCGCGGAAAGACCGGCGCTGGAGGCCGAAGACATGTATCGGGCGATCCTGCGCGACAATCAGCAGCCGGGACGCCGCCGCCGGGCGCACGCTGGTCGGCCCGCAGGCCAGCGATCTCTCCGTCCTCCACGGCCCCAAGCAATGCGAGGCGCGACGCGCGTCGACCGGCGAGCAGAAGGCGCTGCTGGTCGGCCTCGTGCTGGCCCATGCGCGGCTCGTCGCGTCGATGAGCGGCATGGCGCCGCTGGTGCTGCTCGACGAGATAGCCGCCCATTTCGATCCCGCGCGACGCGCGGCCTTGTTCGACTCCCTGCGCGCGATCGGCGGACAAGTCTGGATGACCGGCGCCGATATCGCCTTGTTCGACGACCTTCGCGGCCGCGCCGACATTTTCGCGGTCTCGAACGGCCGGGTCGTCCTCGTGGAAAGCGAAGGGACGGCAAACATGAGCGAGATCGCAAGCGCACGACGCCTGCTGAAAAAAGTGTTCGGTTTCGACGACTTCAGGCCGGGACAGCAGGAAATCGTCGAGGCTGTGCTGTCGGGCGAGCCGGTTCTGGCGGTCATGCCGACCGGCAGCGGAAAGAGCCTCTGCTATCAATTGCCGGCCCTGCTCGGCGAAGGACTGACCCTCGTCATCTCGCCGCTGATCGCCCTGATGCGCGACCAGGTCGGCCAGATGCAGGCTCTCGGCCTCGCTGCGGCGACGCTCAATTCGCAGACCAGCGAGGCGGAGGCCGGCGAGACCTGGGCGCAAATCCGCTCCGGCGAACTGAAACTCCTGTTCCTTTCGCCCGAACGTCTCGCGATGGGCGGGCTGGTCGACGCCTTGTCAAACGCCAACGTCCGGCGCGTGGCGGTGGACGAGGCCCATTGCATCTGCGAATGGGGCCATGACTTCCGCCCGGAATATCGGATGATTCGGCGAGGGCGTTGAAAAGCTCGGCTCCATCCAGGTCATCGCCTTCACCGCGACGGCGGACCGCGCGACGCGCGCGGAAATCGCCGAGCGCCTGTTCGACAGAAAACCCCGGGTCTTCGTCCATTCCTTCGACCGCCCCAATATTTCGCTGTCTTTTGCCGCCAAGGACCAGCCGCGCCGGCAGCTCGAAGGTTTTCTCGCCCCCCGGCGAGGCCAGAGCGGCATTGTCTATTGCGCTTCGCGCGCGGGAACCGAGCGTCTCGCCGAATTTTTTTCCGAACCAAAGGTTTTGAGACCGTGGCCTATCACGCCGGGCCTCGACCAATTCAGGCGCAACGCCAACCAGGATCGTTTTTTGCGCGAGGACGGCATTGTAGCCTTCGCCACCGTCGCCTTCGGCATGGGGGTGAACAAGCCTGACGTGCGCTTTGTCGCCCACGCGGACATGCCCTCCTCGATCGAGGCCTATTACCAGGAAATCGGCCGCGCCGGCCGCGACGGCCTGCCTGCCGACGCCTTCACCCTCTACGGCATCGAGGACATGGCGCTGCGCCGCCGCCAGATCGATGAAAAGCCGCTGGAGGACGAGCGCAGGCGTTTCGAGCACCAGCGTTTTTCCGCGCTGTCCTCGCTCTGCGAAGCTTCCTCATGCCGGCGGAAAATCCTGCTCGCCTATTTCAACGAAGACGCCCCGCCTTGCGGAAGCTGCGACATCTGCCTCGGGAAAGTCGCGCTGCGCGACGGCTCGGTCGAGGCGCAAAAGGTGCTTTCGGCGGTCTATCGCACGGGACAAAGATTTGGCGCCGGCTACCTCTGCGACCTGCTCGTCGGCGCCGACAGCGAGGCGCTGCGGCAAAACGGCCATCACGAACTGAAGACCTTTGGCGTCGGCGCCGGCGAGGGGCGGAGCCAGTGGGGCTCGACCTTGCGCCAGCTTTTCGCCGCCGGCGCCCTGCGCACGGCCAGCCTCGAGCATGGCGGCTTCGCCTTGACCGAAAAAGGCGAGGCGATCCTTTTGGGGCGCGAAGCCTTCGTGCTGCGCGCCGATCCGCCGCGCGAAAAAACGGCGAAGAAATCCGCGCGTTCGGCGGCGCGCGAAAACGTCGAGACCGATTCGGCGCAAGCGACCGTCTTCGAGGCCCTGCGAAAACTGCGGCGCGAACTCGCCAAGGACCAGGGCCTGGCCGCCTACATGGTCTTCGCCGACCGGTCCCTGCTGGAAATGGCGGAAAAGCGCCCCGCGACCTTGAACGAGCTTCGAGGCATCCACGGCGTCGGCGAGCGGAAGGCCGCGCTTTACGGGGAGGTTTTCCTCGACGCCATTGCACAGGCCGCGTCATGAGGCCGCAGCAGTACAGGCGGCCTCAGTGGACGCTCACCGTCGCGAGCTGGTGCTCCCAGGCGTTGGCCACGGCCGCGTCCTTGGAATCGGCGAGCACGATCGGCGCGCCGTCGGCGGCAAGCAGCGCGAACAACTGCATGCCCGGCTCAAGCCCGGTGATCTGCGGAAACAGGACCTGCGCCTCTTCCGACTTCATCGGCCGGACATAGGCGATGGCGCCTTCGCCGAGATGAGCGAACTGATCCGCGGTCAGCACGTGATTGGCAGAATGATTGGTCATGACAACAACCCTTTCCGCGCTCTCTGATGAGACGCGCTTTGCATGCGGACCGTTCCTCAGCTCCGCACGGTAATTTCGATCGTCTTGACGATCCGTTCCGGTTCGGGACGGACGAGATCGATCGACAGAAGACCGTCGGCCAGATCGGCGCCAAGCACCTGCATGCCCTCGGCAAGCAGAAAACTCCGCTGGAACTGGCGGGCGGCTATGCCACGATGCAGGAACTGCCGTTCCCGATCGTCCTGCTGGCGGCCACGAATGACGAGCTGCCCCTCTTCGAGCGTGATGGACAACTGGCTGCGGCTGAAGCCTGCGACGGCGAGCGTGATGCGGAGACGCTCCGGGAGGTTCGCCTCGCTGGCCAGCCGTTCGATATTATAGGGCGGGTAACCATCCGACCCCGTGCGCGTGACGCGCTCGAGCGCCTTCTCGATATCGTCAAAACCCAGGAGAAAGGGCGAATTCATCAAGGTGGGACGCGACATGCGAAGCCCTCTCAGGCGCCTCGTTGATATCAGGGGGCCCGAAGCGCCCCCACGGATTTTCACCGCAACGACGATATGGCCACGGGTTTTTGCCTTTTCAAGGGAGTAAAGCCGCAGGCGGGGCGCGCCAGCTATTCACCGTCGCAAGACGAACAGCGCTGGAAATGACGGGCCTGGCTATGCGCATATCCAAGGCGTTGAATTTTCTGACCGCAGGTAAAGCACAATCCTCGCTCCGCGAAGGTCCTCGCGCGGCGGGCTTCTTCTTCACTGACGCGGGCCGGCGGTCGCGCCGCCCACGCGTAAACGACACCCGCCAGTGCGCCGATCGCCGCCAGGATATAAAAGAGGAGCATTCGTGTTCCCAGCGCAATTTGGTTAGTAGGCGAAAACTCCGCTGTGGGGCGTGCGCTTGCTCGCGCCGCCCCTCACAACATTGACGGCAGCACGCGATCCGGCGGACGATGGCCGTCCATAAACGTCTTCACGTTGATGATGACTTTCTCGCCCATGTCGACGCGGCCTTCGAGCGTCGCGGAGCCCATGTGCGGCAGCAGCGTCACCTTGCCGGCCTCGGCCAGTTTCAGGAGCTTGGGCGAAACGGCAGGCTCATGCTCGAACACGTCGAGGCCGGCGCCGGCCAGTTCACCCGCCTCCAGCATGCGCGCCAGGGCGTTCTCGTCGATGATTTCGCCGCGCGCCGTATTCACGACGATCGCGCCGGAATGCAGGTGCTTGAGCCGACGCGCCGACAGGAGATGAAAGGTCGCCGGCGTATGAGGGCAGTTGACCGAGACAATGTCCATCCGCGCCAGCATCTGGTCGAGCGAATCGTGATAGGTGGCCGACAATTCCTGCTCGACCGCGGCGGAAACGCGGCGGCGGTTGTGGTAATGGATTTCCAGGCCAAAAGCCTTGGCGCGGCGTGCGACCGCCTGGCCAATGCGGCCCATGCCGACAATTCCGAGCTTTTTCCCGGTGATGCGGCGGCCCAGCATCCAGGTCGGCGACCAGCCCTGCCACCTGCCGTTGATGGCTGCGCCGGCGCCCTCGACGAGGCGGCGCGACACGGCGACGATCAGGCCCATGGTCATGTCGGCCGTGTCCTCGGTCAGGACGCCGGGGGTGTTGGTGACGGTGATCCCTCGCCTGAGCGCCGATGTGACGTCGATATTATCGACGCCATTGCCGAAATTGGCGATCAGCTTCAATTGCTCGCCGGCCTGGGCGATCAGATGGGCGTCGATGCGGTCGGTGACGGTGGGCACCAGCACTTCGGCAGTTTTCAAGGCCTCGGCGAGATCAGCCGCGGTCATTGGCTTGTCCGTCTCGTTGAAGCGGACGTCGAACAATTCGCGCATCCGCATTTCCACGGGATCGGGAAGCTTGCGAGTGACGACGACGAGCGGCTTGGTCTTGCCCATGAAATCCCGTTCCTCCAGCCCATTTTCGCCCGACGGGCGCGCTAGCTTTCTCGCCGGCATTCACCGGTCATTAACGATCAGCGGGCGACAAGGATTTGACCGTGATCAAACCCAATTCCCCCTTTCTTTGCTTCCTAGCAGATGCCCTAGCAAAAACAAGAATGGCGAATGGGGCGAAGCCGGGTTTTGACGGCGGTCGCGGCAGACAGGCGGAAGACGGCGCTATGGCGATTTGGCCGGTTTTGAACAGATACCAGAATTCGGCCAGGCCGTTTCTCAAGCGGGCCTCGTTCGCCGCGCTCGGCGCAAGCCTCTGTCTCGGCAGCATTTCCGCCCAGGCGCAGCAGGCCGTCGGCCCCGTGACCGGCTTTCCCGTGCCTCGTTACGCCAGCTTGAAGTCCGATCACGTCAACCTGCGCGAGGGCCCTTCCAAAGACCACGCCACCAAATGGATTTACCAGAAATCCGGCCTTCCCGTCGAAATCACCGCGGAATTCGAAACCTGGCGGCGCATCCGCAACTCCGAAGGGGCCGAGGGCTGGGTGCTGCATTCGCTGCTCTCGGGCAAGCGCACGGTTCTGGTCTCACCCGGCAGGAAGGACGCTCCGCCCCTGCCATTGCGCGCCGATCCGGACAAGGACTCAGCGATCGTGGCGCGGCTTGCGCCGGGCGTCATCGCCGGGGTGAAGAAATGCGACGGGACCTGGTGCCGCCTCAAGGGCGACGGCTACGACGGTTTTCTGGAGCAGACTTTTCTTTGGGGCGTCTATCCCGGCGAAAAAGTCGAGTGACTCTTGACCGACTTAAGCAGAGCAGGCATTTTCGCCAAATGGTCATGAGACTTGCCACTCCGAACTATTACGCGCTGCTGACATAGCGGCGGCGATGACCCATGTCAGTGCAGCAGCCGCCGAGGTTCGGCTGCTTCTTGTCTGATGGCCGACGCGGCGGCTCCTAAAGGAGCCATCCATGAATTCCCCTTTTATCATTCGTCCGGCGCGTTCCTCCGAGAAGAGCAGGTTACTGACGTTATTCGAGGAGCTTGACGAACTTCATCGTCGCGCCCTGCCGCATATTTTTCGCAAGCCGCCCGACGCCGCAGGGCGCGAGCGAAGCATTCCCGACGGCTGGATGGACGGGCCGGACAGTATCGTTCTGGTTGCCGATTCAGGCAGGGATGGCCTGCTTGGATTGGCAATCTTTCTCGAAAAGACGCGCGGAGCCACAATTGTCAGTCGTGAACGGCGATTTGCCGAACTCGACCATCTCATTGTTGCCGGGAAGGCTCGGCGGCGCGGCATTGGTCGGTCGCTCGTCAACGCCGGGCGCGATTGGGCGCGAAGCCGTAATTTGCACGGGCTGGAAGTCGCCTTCTGGTCGTTCAATGAAGAAGCTCGCGCCTTCTATCGGCACGAGGGCTTTTCACCCCTTGTCGAGCGCCTTTCGCTCAAGCTCTGATTGCTCTGTGCTAGTAATCCACGCCAACCAGATAAAGCCCGGCGGCTGGCGCCACCTGGCCGCAGCGCGAGCGATCGCGGGATTTCAGCGCCGCTGCGAGGTCTTGCCGAGTCCATTTGCCCGAACCGACATGTTCCAGCGAGCCGACCATTGAGCGCACCTGCCGGTGCAGGAAGGCGCGTGCGCTGGCGCGCACGTGGATTTCATCGCCCGGCCCCCTGATGACGTCCAGGAGGTCGAGCGTCCGCACCGGGCTTTCCGCCTGGCAGTCGGAGTCGCGAAAGGTCGAGAAATCGTGGCGGCCGATCAGCGATTGCGCGGCGTCATGCATGGCTTCCGGGTCGAGCCGGCGCTTCACCAGCCACGCGCGGCCCTTCTCATAGGTCAGCGGCGCGCGACGATTGACGATGCGATAGAGATAATGCCTCGCCTTAGCGGAGAACCGGGCGTCGAAATCGTCGGCGACCGCCTCCGCCGCCGTTATCGCCACCTTGTCCGGCCTCATATGCGCGTTGATCGCGTCGCGCAGCTTGTCGGGCCGCCAATCCCTCGAGAGATCGACATGGCCGACCTGGGCCGAAGCGTGGACGCCGGCGTCGGTGCGGCCGGCGCCGCGCAAACCGATGGGACCGGGATCGAGTTTCGAAATCGCGGTCTCGATGACTTCCTGGACAGACAGCCCGTTCGCCTGGCGCTGCCAGCCGACATAATCGGTCCCGTCATATTCGATGAGCAGTTTATAGCGCGGCATGGGCGCCGTCGGAGAGGCAGCCGCCAGGCGCAAGCCGCGCGCCGCGCAAGAATTCGGCGCCGGAAACCGGGGAGCGACCGGCTCTTTGCGCCTCGAGAATGACAAGCGCTCCAGAGCCACAGGCGATTTTCCCGGCGTCGTCGAGAATTTCGCCGGGACGCCCCGCCCCCTGCGCCACAGCCGAGCGCAGGATTTTCACCCGCTCGGGGCCCTTTCCAAAGTCCGTCTCGAAAAAGGCGCCGGGAAAGGGCGACAAGCCCCGGACGAGATTATGCAGATTTTGCGCGGGCTGCGAAAAATCGATCCGCGCTTCCGCCTTGTCGATTTTCTTGGCGTAGAGCAGGCCGTCCGCGGCCTGTTCCTGGAAGGTCAGGGCTCCAAGTTCGAGCGCCGACAGCGCCCTGCTAATGAGGTCGGCGCCAAGGATCGAAAGCTGGTCATGCGCCTCGCCGGCGGTCATGTCCGCGGGTATCCTCAATTTTTCGGCCATTGCGACAGGGCCGGTGTCGAGCCCTTCCTCCATCTGCATGACCATGACGCCGGTCTCGGCATCGCCTTCCATGATGGCGCGCTGGATCGGCGCGGCGCCGCGCCAGCGCGGGAGGAGCGAAGCATGCAGGTTGAGGCAGCCGTACCTGGGCGAGTCGAGCACGCTTTTCGGCAGGATCAGCCCGTAGGCCACGACTACGGCGACATCGGCGTCAAGAGCGCGGAATTCCTCGATGGTTTCGGGATCTCGGAAATTTTTCGGCGTCAACACCTTCAGCCCGTAGCGCTCGGCGGCTGCATGCACGGGCGAGGGAGTCAGCTCCAGCCCCCGCCGTCCCCCCGGTTTTGGCGCGCGGGAGTAGACGGCGGCGATCTCATGACCGCGACCAAAAATTTCGGCCAGCGGCGCCAGCGCGAAATCCGGCGTGCCCATGAAAATAACGCGCATCTCTCAGAGTTCGCTTTGCTTTTCGCGGATTTCCGGGCCGCGCGGCGAAGTGGTTTTCGCCGCCTTGGTGAATTTCTTGATGGCGCGCTCCCGCTTCAGGCGCGACAGATGGTCGATGAACAATTTGCCGTCGAGGTGGTCGATTTCATGCTGCAGGCAGGTGGCTAACAGGCCCTCCGCCTCGATTTCCCGCCGCTCGTTGTTGCGGTCGAGGTAGCGCACGCGGATTTTCGCGGGACGCGACACTTCCTCGTAATATTCGGGAACGGAGAGGCAGCCCTCTTCGTAGACATTTTCGTCTTCCGAGAGCTCGACGATCTCCGGATCGGCGAAAAAGCGCGGCTCGGGCTCCTCGTCCTTCTTGGCGAGGTCCATCACGATGACGCGCTTGGCGACGCCGATCTGGATGGCGGCGAGGCCGATGCCCGGCGCGTCATACATGGTCTCCAGCATGTCATCCATCAGGGCGCGCACGGCATCGTCGACGACGCCGACAGTCTCGGAGACGGCGCGCAGGCGCGGGTCGGGAAGGCACAGGATCTGACGGAGGGCCATGACTCAGACTTTCGAATTGATCATTTGAAATAGGCGTGGGGCACGCCGCCGTCAAATCCAGTTTGCCACAATCGCCGTTCTATGTTCTATATTTGTTCATTCCTTTTTGCTTGAATGCCCGCATGATCGACCGCCCGCTCTTCGAAATCCTCGCCACGCCCGTCACGGCTTTCGAGCTTTTGGCGGCGGTGACAGGGCTCTGCCTGTTCCTTCTTGCGGTTCTGCTGGCGCGCGGCCGCGGCAGGGCTGTGAGCGAGGCGCAAATGGCGACATTGGCCCGGGCTCATGCCGAAATGGCCGGGCGGATGCAGACCCTGGCGGAAATATTGGGCGGGCGGCAGGCCGATTTCGCCCGGGCTGTCGGCGAAAAGCTCGACTCCTCGTCGCATCGGGTCAATGAAAGGCTTGAGACCTCGTCGCGCGCGACGCTGGCGAATCTCGGCGCGCTCAATGAAAGGCTGGCGCTGATCGATGCGGCGCAGGCGCGTCTCACAGGGCTGACGCAGGAAGTCGTCGGTCTCAAGGAAATCCTCGCCAACAAGCAGGCGCGCGGCGCCTTCGGGCAGGGCCGGATGGAGGCGATCATCCGCGACGCCTTGCCCAGCAGCGCTTACAAATTCCAGCACACGCTCTCGACGGGCGCCCGGCCCGATTGCGTGCTGCGCCTGCCCGGCGACGACAAGTTTCTCGCCGTTGACGCCAAGTTTCCGCTCGAAGCCTTTTCCACGCTGAAGGAAGCGAGCGACGACATCTTGCGCAAGAATGCGCAGGCGCGGGTGCGCGCCGATCTGTCAAAGCACATCAAGGACGTTTCGGAGCGCTACCTGCTGCCGGGGGAGACGCAGGATGTGGCGATCCTCTTCGTGCCCTCGGAATCCCTCTTCGCCGATTTGCACGAGTTCTTTGAAGACATGATTCAGAAGGCGCATCGCGCGCGCGTGCTGATTGTCTCGCCATCGCTGCTGATGATGGCGATCCAGGTGCTGCAGGCCTTGGTCCGGGACGCCCTCGTGCGCGACCAGGCTCATGTGATCCAGGCGGAGACGCGAAAGCTGGTCGAGGACGTTTTCCGGCTGCGCCAGCGCGTGCTGAAGCTCGACGGCCATTTCCGGCAAAGCCAAGAGGATGTCCAGGCGATCTTGACCTCGTCGGAAAAGATCGCGCGCTGGGGCGAGCGGATCGAAAAGATCGATTTCGCGCAGCCAAACGACGCGCCGGAGCTTTTTACGGCGGCGCAGTAGACGGCGGCGGGTTGGCTTCGAATTTTGTGCTCGCCGCCCGCCACCTGACGCGCCGAGCGCGCGAAGAGGCGGGCAAAACGGCAGTCAATGAAAATCATTGGCGAGCGCCGCTTTGGGGTTGGCGATTCAACCTCCCCCTCAACCGACGCTCGCAGAAAACGCAGCCTGCTAGCGCCTGTTCGGTGAACTCCGGTTCACCGAACAGGCGCTAGTTTCTTGTTTTCACGCATTTTCTTAACGTGAACCGGAATCCACTTCGCTCGAAAATGCTTTAGAATAACGCGGGTGAACCAGCCAACGCACGGTTGGCTATCACCGGTCGCCCTTACTTCGCGGTCGCGGTGACGGCCTTCTGGACTGATTCGCCCAAGTCTTTGGCCTGCTTCTGAACAGTGGCCAGCTGGGACTTCACGAACTCAGACTGCGCGGTCAGGAATTCCTTGGGGTCGCGGATCTGGAAGAGCTTCTGGGCGAAGTCGAATGCAGCTTTAACGTTGGTTTCCGCATAGCCCATGGCCTTCGACGAAATTTCCTTGGCGCCGGTCGCCAGCGAAGCGGTGGCGGTTTCCGACTCGGCGGCGGCTTTCTGGGCGGCGACGACAAAGTTTTCGAAAGCCTTGCGAGCGTGCTCGACGGACTTCTCGGCCATTTCACGGATTTCGGCGGGGACTTCGAGATTGATATTGGTCATGGAATTTCCTTTGCGTTGGGCACGGGCATTGTGAGCCTGAGCCTCGCGCCAGCGCGCGATGCGCTTTCTTTAGCTCTGCTTTTTGTGCGTTGCAACATAAATTGTGCAGTGCACAATAACTGCGGCGGCAAGCCGGGGGACCGCAGACCGCGCCGCCTTCCGTGCTCAGGCCGCGAAAGACACTAGTAAGCGATCTTGTCCGCCTTCACCCAAAGGTCGAAAACTTCGCCGGCTTCGTCCATGGGCATGAAGCTTGAGCGCATCCTGCGCTCCGTCGCCGGGCGAAAAATTTCATCATACAGCAACGCGTCGTCGAAACCGGCCGCCGCCGCCTGACGCCGATCACTGGCGAAATAGACGGCGTCAAGCCGCGACCAATAGATGGCGGCCAGGCACATCGGGCACGGCTCGCAGCTTGAATAGATGATCGCTCCTTTCAGCCTGAAATCGCCCACAGCGGCGCATGCGCGTCGAATGGCCACGACTTCGGCATGAGCCGTCGGGTCGTTCGACGACGTCACCTCGTTCCAGCCTTCCGCAATGACCCGCCCGTCCCTGACGATGACGGCGCCGAAAGGTCCGCCAAGGCCGCTGCTGATATGTTGACGCGCCAGCCGCACCGCATGAAGAAGATGCGCCCGATGCGCCGCGTCGCCATTTTTCATCGATGGTCCCCCTCGTCCTGGCTCGGGCCGGATCCCGCCTACAAATCCGTCCGGCTCCGGAAGGCCGCGGCCAGCGTGCCTTCGTCGAGATAATCCAGTTCGCCGCCGACTGGCACGCCATGGGCGAGACGCGTGCATTTGACGCCGAGATGGGCGAGCATTTCGGTGATGTAATGCGCCGTCGTCTGGCCATCGACCGTGGCGTTGACGGCGAGAATGACTTCGCGCACGCCGCCTTCCGCGACGCGGCCGATCAGCTTGGAAATATTGAGGTCGTCAGGCCCGATTCCGTCCAGCGGCGAAAGCGCCCCGCCGAGCACATGATATTGCGCCGACAAGACCCCGGCGCGCTCAAGCGCCCAGAGATCGCCGATCGTCTCGACCACCACGATTTTCTCGGGATCCCGACGCGGATCGGCGCAGATGATGCAGGGATCGCTGGTGTCGATATTGCCGCAATTGGAACAGGTGACGATCTTGTCCTTCGCCACGCGCATGGCCTCCGAAAGCGGGCCAAGCAGCTCCTCGCGCTTGCGGATCAGATGCAGCGCCGCGCGCCGCGCCGAACGCGGCCCGAGCCCCGGCAGGCGGGCGAGCAACTGGATCAGCCGCTCGATTTCAGGTCCGGCGATGCGTTCAGCCATTAAGAAAACCAGCAAGATGCGCCCGGAGGGCGCCAGGAGCGAAACGCGACGCCGAGCCTTCGCTAGGCCGCATCTAGAAAGGAAGTTTCATGCCTGCGGGCAAGCCGAGACCGGCGGTGAGGCCTTTCATCTTGTCCTCAACCATGGCCTCAGCCTTTTTCCGCGCGTCGGCATGGGCGGCGACGATCAGGTCCTCCAAAATTTCCTTCTCGTCTTCCTTCATCAGCGAAGGGTCGATGGCGATTCCCTGCAGGGCGCCTTTCGCGGTCATCGTCACCTTGACCACGCCGCCGCCCGCAAAACCCTCGACCGTGACAGTGTCGAGTTCCGCCTGCATTTCCGTCATCTTGGCCTGCATGGCGCCGGCCTTTTTCATCAAGCCCATGATATCCATTTAAAAATCCTCATCTGCGGACTCGTCGCCATAGCCGACATCCTCGGCCTCCAAAGGCGCCGTTTCACGCGGCGCCGGGGCCAGTTCGGCCTCGCCGCCGCGCACCGCGACGATCACGGCGCCGGGAAATTGTTCGAGCGCGGCGCGCACCAGCGGATGCGCCTGCACGCCCACCTTGCGTTGCCTCTCCTTCGCATCGGCCTGCTCGACGAGGCTTGCCGCGCCCTCCGCCGACGACAGGGCCACCATCCAGCGTTGGCCCGTCCAGTCCTGCAGTTTTCGCGCGAGCTGTGCGGGAAGGCTAGCCGAGCCGCCCGGCGCAAGCGAAAATTCAAGTCGCCCCTGCTCGAAACGCACGAGACGCACGTCGCGCTCCAGCGCAATCTTGGTCTGGATATCGCGCTGCGCCCCGGCGAGCGCCACCAGATCGGCAAAATTTTTCAGGGTTACGCTTGGCGCGGCATCGGGCGCTGGCGCTGGCGACGGCGCGACATCGGCCTGGGAGGAGGCCAGGCGTGGCGCTGAGCGCAGGGCGGCGCTCGCGCTCCCGCCAGATCCGCCGCCGCGCGGCGGCGGGGCGCCAAGGCCCTCGCCCTGCAAGGCCGGTGCGGTCGGCGCGACAAACCGCCTTAACGCCTCTTCCGGCGAGGGCAGTTCCGAGGCATAGGCCAGCCGCACGAGCACCATGTCGGCGGCGGCGAGCGGACGCGGCGAATCGCGAACTTCCTGCACGCCCTTGAGCAGGATCTGCCAGGCGCGCGACAGAACGGACATGGAGAGGCTTTGCGCATATCCGCCGCCGCGCTGGCGCTCGACTTCCGTGGCCGCGGCGTCGACAAGATCGGGCGCGACCTTGGTCCTGGTCACGAAATGCACGAATTCCGCGAGTTCGACGAGTATCTGGGCGGGATCGGCCCCGCTGTCGTACTGTTCCCTGAGATTGGCGAGGGCCGAGGCGACGTCGCCTTTCATCAGCGCCTCGAACAGGTCGATGATGCGCGAGCGGTCAGCAAGGCCCAGCATCTGACGCAGGTCGCCCGCCTGGATCGGCGCCCGGCGCCGTGCGCAATCGCCTGGTCGAGCAGCGACAGCGCATCGCGCACCGAGCCTTCCGAGGCGCGCGAAATCAGGCTTAGCGCCTCATGGTCGACTTCGACCTTTTCCTTGTCGCAGATCCCCTGGAGATGGCGGGTCAGTTCCTCCGCCTCGACGCGGCGCAGGTCGAAACGCAGGCAGCGCGAGCGCACGGTCACCGGAACCTTTTCGATCTCGGTGGTGGCGAACAGGAATTTTACGTGTTCGGGCGGCTCTTCGAGCGTCTTCAGCAATCCGTTGAAGGCGGGCTTCGAGAGCATGTGCACTTCGTCGATGATGTAGACTTTGGTCCGCGCCATCACCGGCTTGTAGCGGGCGCTTTCGATGATCTCGCGCACGTCGTCGATGCCGGTATGGGACGCCGCGTCCATCTCGATCACATCGACATGGCGCGATTCCATGATCGCCTGGCAATGCGTGCCGATCTCGTCCATGTGGATGGTCGGGCGGTCGATGGCGGGGCGGCCGTCATGGGCGGGAACCGCATAATTGAAGGCGCGGGCGAGTATGCGGGCGGTGGTGGTCTTGCCGACGCCGCGCACGCCCGTGAGCATGTAGGCCTGGTGAATGCGGCCGAGATCGAAGGCGTTCGACAGCGTCCGCACCATCGGCTCCTGGCCGATCAAATCCTCGAAGCGGGACGGGCGATATTTGCGGGCGAGGACCCTGTAGGCGGCGTTCGCCGGCTTGGCGCCGGAAGGGTTGGCCTGCGCGTCGCCAAAAAGGCCGCCGCCTTGGGGCGGGGCGTCATCAGGACCTTGCGCGGAATCGTCGATCATCGAACCGCCGAAAAAGGGCGCCAGCGGACTTGTAAACAGCCGCCAGCGGCTTGCGGCTCGCACCCGCTGGATCTGGGGCGCACGAGGCTTGAAGTAGGAGGCTGGACGAAGACCCGCCCGATCTCGTTAGGGCTGCTTCCTTCCGGACCTGACCCGATTGGCGAGTGGAACGTCCACCGCCAACCTCCCGAAGGCCTATTTGGACCATCGGGACGGAATCCGCAAGAGGGCGCCGACGCGGCGCACTTGTCCCGAGCGCCCCGAAGCATTACCCCAGGGGGAGACGTTGCTTCCGGAGGCCGGATGTCATTCGAACTGCACCCACGCCTGGACGCCGACACGTATTTTGCCGGCGACCTGTCGCTCTGCCGCGTCCTGTTGATGAACGACAGCCGGTTTCCCTGGCTGATCCTCGTCCCCCGCCGCAAGAACTTGAGCGAAATCCACGATCTCCCCGCGCCCGAGCGCGCGGCGCTCATGGAAGAGGCGTCGCGCGCCAGCGAAACGCTCAAAAGCCTGACCGGCGCCAAAAAGATCAATATCGGCGCTCTCGGCAATATCGTTCCGCAACTCCATGTCCACGTCGTCGCACGTTTCGAGGACGACGGCGCCTGGCCCGGCCCGGTCTGGGGCGCGGGACAGGCGCGGCCCTATGCGCGGGAGGCGGCGGAAACGCTGCTGGCCGATCTGCGCCGCGCTCTCGATGTCGCCGGCAAGGAGCAAAGGCCATGAGCGATCCCGCAGTCGGCTTCTCCGGCAACCCGCTCGATCGCCTCTCGCCGCTGCGCGAGGAGTCCGAAGCGCTGGCGCGGCTGGCCGCCGACCCCGCGGCGCGGGCCGTGGTTTTCGTGCAATCCATGCCGGTCCTGCGGCTCGACGACGAAGGGGCGAGCGCCCTGCATCCCCTGGCGCAGGCGAGACTTTTTGGCGGGGTTCAGGCCGAGGTCCTGCTTGGCCAAGACGATGCGGGACCGGTCTTTGCCCTGCTTCTGCCAGACGAAGCGGCCCAGGTTGCGGAGCCCTCGGGCGATGGCGGCTTCATCGACGAACGCCAGCTGTTTCTGCAGGGACAGCCGCGCCTGCTGATCCTCGACCTTCGCGCGATCACCATGCGCGGCTTGCTCGACCCGGCGGAGCTCGGCGTGCTGGCCCAGGCCAAATCCATTTTGCATTACCACGCCACTCATCGATTCTGTCCGCATTGCGGCGCGGCGACCATGCTTGCGTCCGCCGGCTGGCGGCGGGACTGCCCGGCTTGCGGGACGAAACATTTTCCGCGCACGGACCCCGTGGTGATCATGTTGGTGACCGATGGCGACAATTGTCTGCTCGGCCGCCAAAAACAATTTCCGGAAAACATGTATTCCTGCCTCGCGGGCTTTGTCGAAAGCGGCGAGACGCTGGAGGCCGCCGTGCGGCGCGAGGTGATGGAGGAGGCTGGGGTCAGGGTCGGCGCGGTGAGCTACGCGGCGTCGCAGCCATGGCCGTTTCCGGCCTCGCTGATGATCGGCTGCGTTGGCGAAGCGCTGTCCCGCGACATCGTCATGGACAAGTCGGAGCTTGAGGACTGCCGCTGGTTCAGCCGCGCCGAGGCGCGCGCCATGCTGGCCGAGCCGAAGGAAGGCTTCCGCGCGCCGGGGAAAATCGCGATAGCCCGGACCTTGCTGGAGCTTTGGGCGGCCAAGGGCTGATCTAAACCGCCGCCGCCATGAGCCCGCGCAGCGAATTGCCCAGAAAAAATCCGGCGCGCAGGTCATCAAGGCCAAGGACGGCTTCCTGCGCCCTGTCCTGCCTCAAGAGATCGGCGCGAAAAACCCCCGGCAGCAGGCCGCTGGCGACAGGCGGGGTGAGCAACAATCCCTCGCGTGCGATAAAGATATTGGTGCGCGCGCCTTCGCAGATTTCGTTGCGCTCGTTGAGGAAAACGACTTCATCGGCGTCTCCCGCACGCGCGAGGGCGTCCTCGTAGAGCGCGCGCCGCGTCGTCTTGTGGCGCAACAGCGGGTCGCGCGAATCGAACCGCACATCGGCGACAGCGACGCGCCAGACTTTTCCCTCGGCCTCCCGCTCGAAAGGCGCGGATGTCACGTCAAATGCGCCGTTGGAACGCAGGACCAGCCGCACGCGCAACGCCCCGGTCTGCGCGCTCGCACAGGCCTGCGCCAGGGCATCGCTGAAATCGACTTCAGAAAATGGGAATCCGAGCGCCCGAGCCGACGCCGTCATCCGCAGGAGGTGACCCTCGCGCAGAAAATAGCCGTTTTCGCGCGTCCACAGCAGGGTCTCGATCAGCCCCAGATCTCTCACGCCGTCAGGAAGCGCGCCTTCAGCAGACATTCGTCATATTCCTCCCGCGCGCTGGAATCCGCGACAATGGCCGAGCCGACGGGGCAGACCAGGCCGCCGCGCCCGTCGAGCGTCAGGGTTCTTATCGCGACATTGAAACTCATGTCTCCAAGCCCCGTCGCCGTGCCTGGCGCAATATGACCGATCGCGCCGCAATAATTTCCGCGCGGCGCCGTTTCCTGGCCGGCGATGATTTCCATGGCGCGTATCTTCGGCGCGCCAGTCACCGAGCCGCATGGAAACAGGCCCGCGAAAATTTCGTAAAAGGTCAGATTTTCCCGCAAGACGGCTTCGACTCCGGAGGTCATCTGGTGCAGCGTCGGGAAAGTCTCGACCGAGTAGAGATCGGTGACGACCACCGAACCGACTTCCGAAAGACGGCTCAGGTCGTTGCGCAAGAGATCGACGATCATCAGGTTTTCCGCACGGTTTTTCTCGTCCTTCGCCAGAGCCTGCGCCATGGCCATATCATGCGCCCCGGTCGGGCCGCGCGGCGCCGTGCCCTTCATCGGCCGCGCGAAAATCCGGCGCCCCCTGGTGGAGAAGAATTTTTCCGGCGACAGCGACAGGATCGTTTCTGCGCCCAGCGCCACGACGCCGCCCAGGGCCACAGGCTGCCGGGCGCGCAAATGCCGGTAGAGGTCGAGCGGCGCGCCTTCATACCGGCCAAGCAGCGGAAAGGTCAGGTTGATCTGATAGACGTCGCCCGCAATGATATAATCGCGGCAGGCACGAAAGCGCGGCTCGTATTCGTCGAAGGCCAGGGAACGCCGCAATGCGGTCACCGCGGCCGGCGACGGCTCGGGCAAGGTCACCGTTTCGGGCGTTTCGAAGACGCCAAATTGCAGAAGCGGGGTTTCGCTCCGCCTGGGCAGAAGCTTGTGCAGCCGGGGCTCGAAGGCGTAGCCGCATTCGTAGGAGAGGGTCCCGGCGAGGTGGAATCCCGCTGCCGACGCCGCTTGCATGGCGGCCAGCGCCGGCGCGACCTCCTGGGACGAGCGCGCCTCGATTCTTTCGCGCATATTGTCGAAAAGCAGCGCGCCGCCGGCGTCGCGGTCCTCGATCAGGCAGAATGGCTGCAATTCCTGATGTCCCGATGTTTGCATCGCGGCGGGCGCGATGGACGCCCGCGGCGCTTTTGTGTAGCAAGGTTTGCTGAGATCAAAGGATTTTTTCGCATGGCTCTGGTGCTGTTTTCTGGCGGCCAGGATTCGACCACCTGTCTCGCCTGGGCCCTGGATCGTTTCGAGCGCGTCGAGACGCTCGGCTTCGATTATGGCCAGCGCCACAGGATCGAACTCTCCCAGCGCGGCGTTCTCCGCGACACGCTCGCCGCCATGAATCCGGTATGGGGCCGGCGGCTCGGGCCGGACCATGTGCTCGACCTCCGAGTGCTCGGTTCAATCTCCGATACGGCGCTGACCAGCGACAGGGCGATCGAAATGGGCGCAAAGAACCTGCCCAATACGTTCGTTCCCGGCCGCAACCTGATCTTCCTCGCCTTTGCTGCGGCGCTCGCTTTTCGGCGCGGATTGACAAGAATAGTCGGCGGCATGTGCGAGACCGATTTTTCCGGCTATCCCGATTGCCGCGACGACGCCATCAAGGCCATGCAGGTGGCTTTGAACACTGGCATGGAAAGCCATTTCGTGATCGAGACGCCGCTGATGTGGATCGACAAGGCGCAGAGCTGGGCGCTCGCGGAAAACCTTGGCGGCGCGGCTCTGGTCGAGACGATCGTCGAGCACAGTCACACCTGCTATCTCGGCGAACGTGGCGCCCGCCACGTTTGGGGCTATGGCTGCGGCGAATGCCCCGCCTGCCGTCTGCGGGCCGACGGTTACGCAAAATGGCAGAAGCTCGCATTTAAGCCTTTGACTTAACGGTTTTTTGGTGCTGCACGCCTAGGTTGCATTCCTCATAACGCATACGAGGGAGAGGCCTATGTCGCCCGCGGTAAAGGCGATGACGCGTTTGGGCATCGTCAAGGTGACTATTATTTCCACGATCTACAGCGCGCTCGCGTCCAGTTTCGTCGCCTGGATCCTGACCTTTTTCATCGAAATGCAGCAACCCGGCCTGCATATGCGGCTCGCCTTTCTGATTCCCTTCGTTGTCGCGCCCGGATTCAGCTACTTCACGGCCCTCGCCATGCGCGAGTCCAAGCGCGCGCGAATGAACGCCATGAAGGCTGCGCGTCTCGATCCCCTGACCGAACTGCCCAACCGACGCGCCTTCTTCGAGGCCGACGGCCGCGCCGAGGAGGCATTCGGCCTCCAGTCCCGGCGCACGGTGCTATTCATCGACATCGACCATTTCAAGGCGATCAACGACCAGCACGGCCATGACGGCGGCGACGAAGTGCTTCGCTACTTCGCAAAATCGCTAAGCCAATGCCTGCGCGATGGCGACCTCGTCGCGCGCTTTGGCGGCGAGGAATTCGTGGTCGAACTGGCGGGCGCGGGACTTGAAGAGGCCGAAGGCATGGCCGAGCGCATCAGGCTCGCCGCACAAACCGCTCCGGTCGCCTTTCACAGCAGTGAAATCGTCTATTCCGTTAGCATAGGCGTCGCCGCAGGCACATTCACCGAATCAATCGACCGATTGATGTCGGTCGCAGATTCGCAATTGTATCTGGCGAAGCAATCGGGCCGCAATTGCGTCCGCATGCAGACGGTCACGCCGGGCGCCCATTCTCATTGCGTCTCCGCGCCGGAAACGCTGGCTGTCGTCTGCCACGCCGCGTGAATTTTGAAAGAAAACGGAATCGATTCAAATTTAACGTTGTTTTTGGCGAGAATTTCAAAATTCGCGCATAGGTTGCATTTCGTCGCCCCGGAACCTGGAGACGAAAATGCGATACGACACCGACAGAGAAACCTTTTCTTCCGCCGAATCGGCCGCCAAATTATTTTGGACCATGGCCGTTCCGTTTTTCACCGCCTTCGGCGCGCGATTTATGGCCTACTGCAAGGCGCAACAAATGGCCTGGACCGATCCTCTCTCCGCTCTCGCCGACCGCACCTCGCTGCTGTGATGCGCCGATCGCGCCCAGGCGCGTTCTTCTGGGGGAAGCAAGGAAAAACACACCAAAACTGAAACGAAACTGAAAATTTGAATCAATTTTCAGAAAGTCTTCGGACCTCATGCCTAGGCTGTGATTGCAAGTCCCGAAATCCGGAGGCTGAAATGCAGAGCGCCATCCAATCGACGATCCGCCTGGGAATGCTCGCGCTACTTTCGACCGTCTTTGGCGCCATCATCGTCGCCCGGTTCTTTTTCGCCCTGAGCGAGCGGCGCACGGCGACCTCCTGTCTCCTCACCGACCGCCGCCGTCCTTTCTGACAAGCTGAGAAGCCTCAGCCCACGCCGCCGAATTTTTCGCGGAAGGGATGTGCTGGATAAGCGCCGAGAATGGTCACCGTCTCCGAAAAGAATTGCAGCTCCTCAAGAGCGCGGGCGAGATTGGGATCGCCCGGATGCCCCTCGACATCGACGAGGAATTGCGTCGCGGCGAATTCGCCCCCGACCATGTAGCTCTCCAGCTTGGTCATGTTGACGCCATTGGTGGCGAAGCCGCCTAGCGCCTTGTAAAGCGCCGAAGGCACGTTTTTCACGCGGAAGACGAAAGTGGTCAGCATCGGGCCGTCGCCCCGCCGTCCCCCCAGCGGTTCGCGCGAGAGAATGATGAACCGCGTCGTATTATGGTCCTCGTCTTCGACAAAGCGGGCGAGCACGTCGAGGCCGTAGATTTCCGCGGCGAGCAGCGGCGCGAGCGAGGCGCGGCTCTTGTCGCCCCATTCCGCCACTTCGCGCGCCGAGCCCGCCGTGTCGCCCGTCGTCACCGCCTTCAGCCCGTATTGCTTGATGATCTTGCGGCACTGTCCGAGCGCATGGACATGGCTGTAGACGCTGCGCAGGTCCTTGATCTCCGCCCCCTTGAGGCCGAGCAGGTGGAAATGGATCGGCAAAAAATATTCGCCGATGATGTGCAAGCCGGAATCGGGCAGGAAATGATGGATGTCGGCGACGCGGCCGGCCAGAGAATTCTCGATGGGGATCATGCCCAGTTCGGCGCGCCCCTCGGATATCGCCGAGAAGGCGTCCTCGAAACTGGCGCAGGGCAGCGTCTCCCAGCCTGGATAGACCTCGGAACAGGCGATGTGCGAATTGGCGCCGGGCTCGCCCTGGTAGGCGATGATCTTGCTGCTCATCCTGTTGTCTGTCCTATTAGAATTTTCCGCGCGCGCTCGAGATCGTGCGGCGTGTCGACGCCGAGCGGCACGTGATCGACGATTTGCACGTCAATCCGCATGCCCGCCTCGAGCGCCCGCAATTGTTCGAGTTTTTCGCGCTTTTCGAGCGGCGAAGGCGGCAGGGCGACAAAACGCTCGAGCGCCGCGCGGCGATAGGCGTAAAGTCCGATATGATGGAAGAGCTCGCCTTCGCCCCAGGGCGCCCTGGCGCGGGTGAAATAGAGCGCGCGCAACCGGTTCAAACCGATCGGCGAGCCCACCGCCTTGACCACATTGGGATCGTCGCGCTCTTCCTCGCGCAGAATGCGCGCGGCGAGCGTGGCTATATCCACCGCTTCATCCTCCAGCGGCGCAAGCGCCGCCTTCACGCTGGCGGGATCGATGGTCGGCAAGTCGCCCTGCAAGTTGACGATCACTTCGAAGCGCCCCTCGGGGTCGAATTGGCGGAGCGCCGCGAAAATCCGGTCGGAACCCGAGGGCAAGTCAGGGTCGGTCAAAAGCGCCTGGCCGCCGGCGCTCCGTATCGCCTCGGCGATCGGCGCGCCGTCGGCTGCGACGAGCACCGGGCCGACAGCCGCTTCCACGGCCCGCCGCCAGACCTGGACGATCATCGGCTCGCCGCAAAGTTCCGCCAATGGCTTGCCCGGCAGCCGGGTCGAGGCCATGCGGGCGGGAATGACGACGAGGACTTTTTTCGACATGGGCTTGGGGCGACCGGGCTCTGGCTGAAATTCGGACGGATTTTGGCCGCTTATACGTGTTGCCAAGCAGGGAGCAAAGCGTTTATCAGGGGCGGACAAGCGGAGGCTGCGGCATGAACTTTCTCGACTATCGGATATTTGGCGCGCTGTTCGGCGCGATTCTTTTTGCGCTGTTCCTTGGCGTGTTCAGCGATGCGCTGGTCAGCCCGGAAAAGCCTAGGGTTGCCGGCTTTGACCTGCCGGCCGGCGCCGAACCCGCCGCCAAGCGCCGCCGCCGCAGCGCCCGCTGTTCCCGTCGCCGCCCTGCTTGCCAAGGCCGATCCGGCCAAGGGCCAGGCGGACACCAAGGTCTGCGCGACCTGCCACAGCTTCGACAAGGGCGCCCCGGCCAAGGTCGGCCCGAATCTTTATGGCGTCGTCGGCCGCGCCAAGGGCAGCGAAGCCGGTTTCGCCTATTCCGACGCGATGAAGGCCAAGGGCGGCGACTGGACCTTCGATGATCTCAACAGCTTCATCACCAGCCCCAAGACCTTCGTCCCCGGCACCAAGATGGGCTTCGCCGGCGAACCGGACGCCGGCAAGCGCGCCGACATCATCGCCTATCTGCGCACGCTGTCCGACAGCCCGGTTGCGCTGCCCACCGCCGCGAAATAGGCGGAGAGAGGCGCGAGGACCTGAAGAAGCCGGGAGCTTGCTCCCGGCTTTTTGCTGGGAAGTTTCAAGCCATGCCTATCCGGTTCGCCCACGGAGACTTATCTGTTTTGCTCGACGCCTTGGTATGACAGGCCCTACCCAAAATTTGTTCTGGAGACGATCATGTCCACGACGCCGCCAAGCAGCGAAAACAGTTCGCCGGATGAAAACCTCGAGCAAGAGGTTGACGAGCAGAACTTTGACGAAGAGCCGGATTTCGTTGATGGCGACGGCCAGTCAATCGACGTCAAGCAGCGCGTCAAGAAAGCCTCCTCGGCGATCAGCGGGCGCATGTACCGCAAGCGCCAGCTGATCCGCATCGACAGCTTGCGACCTTCGCTCGCCGAGCGGATCCAGCGCGATTTTCCAGACCTGCCGCCGAACGCCAAGATCAGCTATGGCGAACTTGCCCGCTACCAGATGCTTTACGTTGAGGAGCTTCTCCAGCAGGAGCACGGCGAATTCAGCGAACTCGACCGGCAGGTCGCCGAGAGCATCGCCAACCAGGAAACGATCGCCGAGAACACCGAAGAAGAATACGACGAACAGCGCACAGTTGGGCGAGCGTCTTTCGGATCACCTCGCGAGCTTTGGCGGCAGCTGGGCGTTTCTGATTTCCTTTTTTGTCGTCCTCGCGATCTGGATGGCTTACAACGTCGCCAGGGGCGAAGGGTCGGCTTTCGACCCCTACCCCTTCATTTTGCTCAATCTCGTGCTGTCGTGCATTGCGGCGATCCAGGCGCCGGTCATCATGATGAGCCAGAAGCGGCAGGAAGAAAAAGACCGGGCGCGCTCCTTCAACGACTATCGCGTCAACCTCAAGGCGGAACTCGAAATCCGCCATCTCCACGAAAAAATCGATTATTTGATCTCCAAGCAATGGCAACGCCTGTCGGAAATCCAGCAAGTGCAAATCGAAATGATGCACCAGAGCGGCCGGCACAAGAAGGTCAAGCTGCCCAAGGCGATCGATGACAGCCAGCCGCAGGAATCGGAGTCATCCGTCAGATGCGGAGAAGGATACGGATTAGCCTGGCGCGGCCAGCGGCCTCGTCCAGACATCCGCATGGCCGCCTCAGACCTTACACCGCGACGCTGTGCTTCGCCGCTCGCGCCTGCAGATAGGCGTCGAAGGCGCTGGCGACGAGGCGCATGAAGGGGCGACCGGCCTCGGTGATCGTCGACCCGCCGCCCCTCTCCTGTCGCAACGCCCTCCCGGATCAGTTGCGACAAATCCTCCTTCGCCCCGTCGAATGCCGCACGTCCCCGAGCATATCCTCGGCGATCGCCCCGTAATCGACGCGGAAATCGCACATCAGCCTTTCGATCACCGTGGCGCGCGCAAGATCGTCCCTCGAAAACGCAACGCCCTTGATGGTGGCGAGACGGCCGCCCTCGATGGCGCGACGCCAAGAGCCGACATCAGGCGCATTCTGGGCATAGCCCTGGGGCAGCTTCCCGATCGACGACGCGCCGAAAGGCAGCAGCGCCTCGGCCTGGTCGGTGGTGTAACCCTGGAAATTGCGGCGCAGCTTTCCCGCCTTGTCGGCGATCGCCAGTGGGTCGTCGCTCCGAGCGAAATGGTCGAGGCCAATCGCGCAGAAACCCTTGTCGACTAGTGTTTTTCGGGCGACCGCCGCCTGGCGCAGGCGTTCCGCGGCCCCGGGAAGGGCGGCGGAATCGATCAGGCTCTGCCGCTTGGCGAACCAGGGCGCATGGGCATAGCCGAAAATGGCGAGGCGGCTCGGCTGCAGGGACGCCGCAAGCTCGGCCGTGTTGATGACATCCGCTTCCGTCTGGTGCGGCAGGCCGTACATCAGGTCGAGATTGATCGCCTTGAACTCACGTCGGCGCAAAAGCTCGACGGCGCGGGCCACGGTCTCGAAAGGCTGTATGCGGCCAATCGCCTTCTGCACATGCGGATTGAAATCCTGCACGCCCAAGCTGACGCGGGTGAAACCGCTGGCCGCCAGGGCGTCGACCAGTTCGACGTCGACATAGCGCGGATCGAGTTCGATCGAGACTTCCGAGTCGGGGGCAAAAGCAAAGCGGCTGCGCAAGGAATCGATCAGGCCTAGCAGGCGCGCGCCGCCGAGCATAGACGGGGTGCCGCCGCCGAAATGGGCGTGAATGACGGTGCGGGCCGACGTGCGGCGCGCGACAATGTCGATCTCGCGGGCGAGGGTCTCAGCATAGGAGTCAAGCGGTCCGGACTTGCGCGTCGCCCTGGTGTGGCAGCCGCAATAGGTGCAAAGCTCGCGGCAATAGGGAACATGCAGATAGAGCGACAGCCGCGTCGTCACCGGCAAGGCCCCCAGCCAGGCGGCCGCGACGTCCGGCCCGACGGCGTCGGAAAAATGCGGCGCCGTGGGATAGCTGGTGTATCGCGGCACCGATTTCTCGGCGAGAACAAGGTTTGACGGAATAGCGCTCATCAATGTTTCCTGACACGCCGAACGAGCGGCAACTTTGACGCGGATCAAATAATTTCGCAAACGGCCATAAGCTCTTTTGGCGGATCGCTGCTTCGTTCAAGTGCGAACGATTGCCAGGGGCTGGTTTTTATTTCAAACAGTTCAAATCGAGTTCTTGAAGGCGCTGCTCATGTTCCCTGGCGGGAAACGCTCCGATCATCCCCCCGTCGCATCCGGCAAGATCGGCGTGCTGCTGGTCAATCTCGGCACGCCCTCGGGCACCGGTTATTGGCCGATGCGCCGCTATCTCAGCGAATTCCTGTCAGACCGCCGCGTCATCGAGACCTCGCGCGCGCTTTGGCTGCCGATCCTGCATCTGATCATCCTGACGACCCGCCCGGCCCGCAAAGGCCGCGATTACGCGGCGATCTGGAATGGCGAGCGCAATGAAGGGCCGCTGAAAACCCTCACGAGGTCGCAGGCCGAAAAACTTGCCGAGCGGATCGCAGCCGAAAACGAAGGAGGCGACAGAATTGTCGTGGACTGGGCCATGCGCTACGGCGAGCCCCCCATGTCGCAACGCATCGCCGCGCTGCAGGCCAGGGGTTGCGACCGCCTGCTGGTGTTCCCGCTCTATCCGCAATATTGCGCGGCCACCAGCGCCACTGTCGCCGATTGCGCCTTCGATGCGCTGAAAAAACTGCGCTGGCAGCCGACCCTGCGGATCGCCGCGCCCTTCTATGACCGTCCCGCCTACATAGCGGCGCTGGCGAAGACCTTGCGCGAAAAACTCGCAAACCTCGACTTCGAGCCGGACCGGATTCTCGTCTCATGGCACGGAATACCCCAGGCTTACTTCGACCGGGGGGATCCCTATTATTGCCATTGCGCCAAGACGACGAGGCTGCTTGCCGAGGCGACCGGCCTTTCCGAAAAAATGATGATGACCTTCCAGTCGCGTTTCGGTCCAAAGGACTGGCTCAAGCCCTATACGCTCGAAACGGTCAAAAACCTGCCGCGTGAAGGCATGAAGTCTGTCATTGTCATCGCGCCGGGCTTTTTCGCCGATTGCCTGGAGACTCTCGAAGAACTGGGCGTCGAGAACCGCAAGGCCTTTCTCGAATGCCGGCGGCGAGCGCTTTGCGCTCGTCCCCTGCCTCAACGACAGCGACGCGGGCATGGCCGTCATTTCCGATGTCGTGAAGACGGAGCTTGCAGGATGGATCTGAACGCCTTCTGCATCGTGCAGACCACCGCCGGCGGCGAGGCCGAGGCGGAGAAAATCGCCGCGGCGCTTCTGGACAAAAGCCTCGCAGCCTGCGTGCAGATCTTCCCGGTCGCAAGCCGCTATGTCTGGAAAGGCGCATTGGAAACATCGGCGGAATGGGCGCTGGCGATCAAGGCGCGACGGGAGGATTTCGAAGCCATAGCTGCGGCGATCCGGGCGCATCATTCCTACGAACTGCCGGAAATCCTGGCCACGCCAATCATTGCGGGCGACAAGGCCTATCTCGACTGGATCGTCGAGCAGACGAAGCGCTGACTTCGGCAAGCACGGGCTTAACAAGGCGCGGGAACCTGCTAGGCTTGCCCTTTCATTGGCCGGGAGGCGACGATGAAGCGGATCGTCATTCTGATCGACGGCACCTGGAACGGCGAAGACCAGGGCCTGCCCACCAACATCGCCCGCCTGCACCAGAAAAACACGGGGAATGCCTTTCCGCCCCTGATCCTGCCGAAAAGCTCCGATGGAACCGAACAGACGAGCTTTTATCATGCGGGCGTCGGCGAAACGCCGGACTGGCTCAACCATATCCTTGGCGGAACCATCGGCCTCGGCCTGAAGTCGATCGTCAAGGCCGCGTACAAAACCGTCGTCGACAATTATGATCCTGGCGACGAGCTTTACCTCGTCGGGTTTTCGCGCGGCGCCTATGCGGTGCGCGCCCTTGCCGGGCTGATCGCCAAATCCGGCATTTTGCGCGCCGCAGCGGGACAAGATCCGGCCAATGTGGAAACCGCCTGGCAAAACTATTTCGCCCGGCGCGGCGACCGGGCCGCGCTTTCGGCGGATTACGACAAGTTGCAGGCGCGAGACGCTGTCCATTCAGCTAGAACGACATAAGGGCGGTCTGCGTCTTCGACACGGTCGGGTCCTACGGCGTGCCGGCGGGGTTCGGACTTTCGGCGCTGGCGCGCTACTGGGCCCTGTCATTGCTGGGGCTTCAAGGACACGACCTTCTCCGACAAGGTGCAGCTTGGCTTGCACGCCATGGCCATCGATGAACGACGTCGTCCCTTCGTGCCGACCTTGTGGACCGCGCCAAAGGACGCCATCCCCAAGGCGCCGATCGAGCAGACCTGGTTCGCCGGCGTCCATTGCAACATCGGCGGCGGCTATCCGGATTCCCGTCTTTCCGACATCACCCTTGTGTGGATGATCGCGCGCCTGCAGGCGCTGACCGATCGCAATTCAATGTCGACGCGGTAAGGGAGGCTACGCGGGCTCATGCCGGAAGCGCGGGCCAATTGCTCGACGGCGAAGTCGTACGATTTCGCCAAGGGCTGGCTCATCGACGAACATTTCCCGGCGCAGCGCGCGATCCTGCCGGCGACCGCCATCGATTATGGCGCCTTTGGCGCCAAGCCCAATCGCAGAAGACGTGAACATCAACGAGCGCGTCCATTGGAGCGTGCTCGCAAAACGCGGCCGCGCCTGCGTTTACGACGGCAAGCCGGATACGCCCTATGCGCCTCCGAACCTGCCCGCCGACATTCCCGCCGACAAAATCGCCGAGCAGACGCCCGAGGAAAGGGCCCTGTGGCCGGATGCGGTCAGCCCGCCGCCGTCTCCGCCAGAAGCTTCTTTTCCCATTCAAACGCCTGCTTGACGATTTCCTCGAGGTTATCGTGGACGGGCGTCCATCCCAGAATTTTCCGGATCTTGTCGTTGGCGGCGACGATCGCCGCGGGATCGCCGGGGCGGCGGCCTGAAAGCCTGACGTCGAAATCGACGCCGGTGACGCGCTTCACCGTCTCGACCACGTCAAGCACGGAATAGCCGCGCGCATAGCCGCAGTTGCAGGTGAGATTCTCCGCCTCCCGCCCGCAAATAATTGAGGGCGTCCATATGGGCGCGCGCG
Source organism: uncultured Alphaproteobacteria bacterium (assembly GCA_963713695.1). Lineage (GTDB taxonomy): Bacteria > Pseudomonadota > Alphaproteobacteria > Rhizobiales > Beijerinckiaceae > Rhodoblastus. The sequence continues at coordinate 71,810 of CAVQMU010000001.1, read as the reverse complement.
AGATCAGTGACCTGGATGTAATCGCGAAGACAGGATCCATCGGGGGTGGGATAATCCGTTCCGTAGACGTCCATGCCCTCGCGCATGCCGAGCGCCGCCTGCACCGCCACCTTGATCAGGTGGGTGGCGTTGGGAAACGACTGGCCGGTCCGGCCCTTCGGATCGGCGCCGGCGACGTTGAAATAGCGCAACACCACATATTTGAGCCCTTGCGCATGCGCCGTGTCCTCCAGCATCCATTCGACCATCAGCTTGGAGCGGCCATAGGGCGAGACCGGCTTCAGCGTTTCGTCTTCTGAAACGGGGTTGTTCTCAACGTCGCCATAAACGGCGGCGGTCGAAGAGAAGATGAAGCGCCCGACCTTGTTCGCCACCGCGCAGGCGAGCAGGCTTCGGGCGGAGGCCGTGTTGTTGAGATAATAGCCGAGCGGATCGGCGACCGAATCCGGCACGACGATTTTCGCCGCGAAATGAATGATCGCCTCGATTTTACGCGAGGCGAGGAGTTCGCTCACCAGGGCCTCGTCGCCGAAGTCCCCGACGATCAGTTCCGCCTCGGGCGGAACGGACCCGCGCCTGCCGGTCGAGAGATTGTCGAGAACGACGACCTTCTTGCCGGCTTCCAGCAGTTCCAGAACCATGTGCGAACCGATATAGCCGGCGCCGCCGGTAACGAGGACGGTCATGAACGCTTTCCCTTGCAGCGCCTGGAATCAGGCTGGCGATAGCCTCGGAATTGGCCGCGTTCTAAAGCACAAAACGCCACTTGCGAAGAGGCCGCGGGTCACGCGACGGCGGTCGATGTCTGCAGCCGCATTGTTGGCGCGATCCGCCCGAGGTGCTAGAAGCTTCGCGGGATTCGAGAGCTGATGCAGCTATCCCGTTGTTTTTAGGTCCATCCCCTAGGCGAAGCGGACATTCCATGCAGACAAAGCGCATTCGTAAAGCCGTTTTCCCCGTCGCCGGACTCGGCACGCGCGTTCTTCCGGCGACCAAGACCGTGCCGAAGGAAATGCTGACTGTGGTGGACCGGCCCGTTCTCCAGCATTGCGTCGAGGAGGCGCGCGAGGCGGGCATCGAGCATTTCGTCTTCGTCACCGGCCGCAACAAGGCGGTGATCGAGGATCATTTCGACATGGCCTACGAGCTTGAGGACACGCTGAAAAGGCGGCACAAGCACAAGGAGCTGGAAGCGCTGATGTCCGACCTGCCGGCGGCCGGCGCGACGAGCTTCACCCGCCAGCAGGCGCCGCTCGGGCTTGGCCACGCCGTATGGTGCGCCCGCGACATCATCGGCGACGAGCCCTTCGCCGTCTTGCTGCCCGACATGATCACCCTGCCCGGCGCCAGCGGCAAGCGCTGCCTGCAGCAATGTGTCGACACCTATAACGAGCATGGCGGCAACGTCATCGCCGTCGAGGAGGTCGCGCCCCAGGACACGCATCAATACGGCGTCGTCGCCAAGGGCAAGGAATTCGGCTCCGCCTTCGAGATCACCGGCATGGTCGAGAAACCGCCGAAGGGGACGGCGCCCTCCAATTTCATCATCTCCGGCCGATACATCCTCGAACCCGAGATTTTCGAACTGCTCGCCAAGGGCCAGAAAGGCGCAGGCGGCGAAATCCAGCTCACCGATTCGATGATCGAACTGGCCAAGGCCCAAAAATTCTTCGCGACGCGTTTCGACGGCAAGACCTATGACACCGGTTCGAAAGTCGGTTTTCTCGCCGCCAATGTCGCCTTCGCCCTGGCGCGGCCGGACATTGAACCCGAATTCCGCGCCGAATTGAAGAAAATCGTCGGCCAGCTCTGATTTTCGCATCCAGGCTGAAGAATTGCCCGCCCAGCCAATGAACCGTCCAACTTTATGGGGTCAGTTCATCCGGGCGGGTTTTTTTATCGCGCGATCAATTGGTCGAGCAGTCGGACGACTTCCTTCGAAGCCGCCTCCATCCTGGCGACTTCGGCATAGGCGCCGTCGCGGTCGCCATTGGCGAAGAGTTCGGCCGCCTTGCGGCCGTGCCTGTGCACCGCCTCATGCGGCGCGTCGAGGGCGACGAAGGCCGGGTGGCTCTTGACGCCTGGATCGACAAGACCGTGCTGCCATTTGCCGAGACGACAGGAGCGGTGGTCGCTCAGTTCGGACGGTGACAGCTTGTTGATCCCCGCGAGCATTTCGTTCAGCCGTTTTTTCCACAGCATGTGATCGGATTTGGCGCGATGCAGCACATAATCGCGAATGGCTCGCGTTTCGAGCCCGGCGAATTGCTCGCCGATCAGCTTTTCGGACTCGGCGCAGGCGTCGATCGCAATATTGGCGTGGCCAGTCGTCTTCCTGACCTGTTCAGCGATCTGGGTCGATGTTTTCGCCAGTTCGGCGGTGGCGGCGGCCTGTTCATCGACTATGCGGATCAGGTCGCCGATGCGAGCGAGATTGTCCTCGCGCGAACGTTCAACAGCGGTAATCTTGGAATGCACATCGGCATTGACGCCGCGGCTTTTTTCCATCGCGCCTTCCGCCGTGACGACCGAGGCGACGAGCGAATGGACATTGGCGCGCAGGTGGTCAATGCGTTGGCGAATGTTTTCAGTGGCTTTCGCGGTCTGGCTGGACAAGGTCTTTACTTCCGCGGCGACGACGGCGAAACCGCGCCCGCTTTCGCCGGCGCGCGCCGCTTCGATGGTCGCGTTCAGCGCCAGCATATTCGTCTGCCCCGCAATGGCGTCGATGCTGGCGACGATTTCGACGATATGCGCCGCTGCGGCGGAAAGGGCGGAAGCGCTGGCGGAAATGGTCTGCAATGCTGCGCCGATTTCCTCGATCGACGCGGTCGAGGCTCCAACCGCGTTGGCGCCTTCGCGCATCAATAGCGAGCCTTCGTCCATGCTTTTGCGGGCGTCCGCGCCAACTTCCGCGATGCCGTCCATCGAGGCGTTAAGTTCGACCAGAGCGGAGGAAACGCCCTGCGTCAGGGTGTCAATGGCCCGCACTTCGACTACCGTGCGCGAAAAGGCGGCCATGGCCTCGCTGGCCTGGGTCGAAAAGCCCACAGTGCGAGCGAGATCCGCTTCATCGCGGCCGCGCGCAGCATCGAACAGTCTGTCGAGTGCGCCGCCGACCGGGTCGGGCAGCTTCTGCGTGGGCTCCCGCCCCTCGCACAGGTCGTTCAGGGTTTCGGCGATCGACGCCAAAGATGGATTCGAATCAGGATTGGACCGGGCCGGATGGGCGTCGGTAGCGGACTGCGCCACGGCCGTCCGACGAAGGGTTAGTCGATTTCAACATGTTGGATTCTCGGCGGTGGGGTTTCGGACATTCCCGCGCCGATTCTTGTTGAAAAACCGGGCGCCTCGCGGGATTGAGCGCGCCCACGCTTGCGCCAAGCTGGCGGCAAGCCCTTGCATTGGCTCCGTAATTGCCGAGCCTCGCTATTGCTGGATGCGCAGCCCGACCATGATGACATTGGCGGTATAATCAGAGCCGACGGTATTCGACATCATGCGCTGGTGGGTAAAGGTTCCCTTGATGACCACGGTGCGGGTCAGATTGTATTCGGCGCGAAGGCTTTCCTGCATCAAGGTCTGGTTGAGATTGGCGACGGGATAAGTCGTCTGCATCAAGCTTCCCGTGGCTATCAGGCTGAGATTGCGCAGCAGGGCGTGCGACAGCTCAAGGCTGGTCTGTCGCGTGACGGCGCCGGGAGAAGCCGCCACCGTGGTTTCGTCCATCGTCGTCGACCCGCGCAGCGTGACCTTGGTCAGCGGCGTCACCGTCCAGACCAGCGAGGAATTGAAGGTGGGGCCACGCAGGTCGGGCAGGCGCCTGTCCTGATAATGGCGGTCGGCGTAGCCAGCCGAAATGTTGCCGGTCAAGAGCCGGGTCAGCTCGAACGTCGATCCAACGCGCAGGGCGACGCCATCTGAATTGCGCATATACCCGGACGTGTCGGTCAGGGCGTCGTGATCGCGCCGGTCGACGATTTCCTCGACGAAGGGTTTGACTCCGGGCGTCATCTCATAAGCGGCGCGCGTGGTCAGGCCATAGGCGTTGTAGCTGTCGCGCGAAAGCGGCTGGACCGAACCGTCCGTAAAATGAGCGTCCTGCCAATAGACGCGCTCGAGCGAACCGCGCATCGTCAGCTCCAGCCGGTTGAAATTTTGCGTCGCGCCGAGACCGAGGCCGGTGTCGGCGATAATCGGCCGGCTGCTCAAGGACACCGGGGCGCCGCCATTGGTGAGGTTGGGCGAAGTCGGCAACTGCGTGCTCAGATCGAACTTGCCGTCGACATTGATCTTGGTGTCGCGGGTGACATCGATGCGCGTCGTGAATTTTCCTGAACCGACCGGCGCATCGGCGCCGTGATCGGCGAAATAATCGTCGTAGCCGAGCCGCAGATCGCCAGTGAAACTGTGGTTGTTCCAATCCGACTGGGCGGAGCCGCCGACTTCCTCATGCAGGAAGGCCGAACCGCGCAATTGCGGCGAGCCCTTGGCCGCCACATTCGGATTGTCGGCATAGCCGACATCCGATTCCACATAGGGTTTTACGCGCAACAGGCCGAAGTCGACGCTAACAGGGGCAAAAGGGTCGTCGTCTGCGCGCGGCTTGGCGCGTCGCTTGATCGTCGCGGGCATAGCCACGGCGGGTGACGGCAGCGCCGAAAATCCCGTTTCCGCCGGCAGGACCGGAGGAGCGTAGGCGTCATTCGGCCTGCCGGTTTCCTTGAGGTCCCTGAGCTTGCGGCGCGCATCGGCGGACGTCGGATAGGGGACGAGCGGCGGCAGCGGGTGGGCGAGCCTGGGCTTGGGCTTCTTCCCGCCCGGCAGCGGGCGTTTCGGCTTGCCGTAATTGCCCGCCTGGCTGGCCTGAAGCGGCGGCAGCGGCGGCAACTCGCCGGAATCGGCCAGGGGATCGTCTGGCGGCAGAGCGCCGGAGCCGCCCGGCGAGCGGGACCTGAGCGGCAGGTCGCCGTCGGCCGGCGTCAGGCCGGAATCCGCGGAATAGGCAGGGTCGGACGCGGCTGTGCGCAAGGGTGGAGGCGGCGATGATTGGGCCGCGGCAGGCAGCGAGGCGACCCCTCCCAGGAGGCAGCCAAAGATCATCGCCGTCCCTAGCGAAAGCGTCTCATTCTGGCGGCGCGGTCGAATTACCAAGAGGGCCTCGCGGAGCGGCGCTGTTTTTGCGCGCCATTTCCGCCACAGGGTTAGGCCTTTATGGTTAATAGAGGTTTACGCGGGCGTATCGGCGCGCAAAGCCCGCGCGCCGAAAAATCGCCGGAAAATTCATTCGACGCCCAGCGCCGAAAGATAGAGATCGAGGATTTCCTCCTCCTCGCGGCGCTTGTTGTGGTCTTGCTTGCGGATCGAGATCACCTTGCGCATGATCTTCACGTCGTAGCCATTGCCCTTGGCTTCGGCATAGACTTCCTTGATGTCTTCGGCGATCGCCTTCTTTTCTTCCTCAAGCCTCTCAATGCGCTCGATAAACGCTTTCAGATGGCCGCCGTCGAGGGAATTGGCGCTCATATGGTCCGCCTGTCGTCAAAGCGGCGCGCGAAAAAGCGGAAAAAGCCCGCGTCCGCTCTACGCCGTGTGGTCTAGGGAATGCCGACGCCGTTCGATCTCTCAGAATTGAATGGCGGCGGCGGGTGAAGGTCAGCCAACCAGATGAACCAGAGCGGCGCGGGCGTCAAGACGGCGGCGCCGCATCGGCGCGCGAGCCGAAAAATTGCCGCCGCTGCGTCTCCTCGCGGCCGAGAATGGGCCCGAGAACCCTGGCCAGTAGCGCCGCCCAGCTTTCGCATTGCTCAGCAGTCGCAAGCAAATCCTGGCGTATTTCGATGAGCAGACCGGGGAGGCCGCGCCGCGTCGACAATTCGTACATGGTGTCGCCGAGCAAGGCCCCGTCATAGGGCTGGTTGTCGCCGACGACGAGATTTTCACTGCGCAAGGCCTCGATCAGCGGCGCAGCCAGGCGCGGATCGCTGTCCCAGAGGATTCCAACTTGCCAGGGGCGCTTCGCGCCCTTGAAACAGGGCGTGAAAGAATGAACCCCGACAAGGGCTGGAACCAGGCCGCTTTCGAGGACGCCATCGACGAGGCCAGCGCAGGCGCCTCGATAGGGCCGCCAGTAAGTCTCGATCCTGCGGGAGATTTCGTCCTGATCAATGCGGGCGTTGCCGGGGATGACCGCGCCATCGGACAGGCGCATGACCAGCGTCGGATCGTCCTCGCCTCGATTTGGATCGATCAGCAGCCGTGAAAAGCCGGCAAGCGCCGCGCCCGCGCCAGTCAGGCCAGCGAGCCGCCGGGTCACCTCCTCCGCGCCTATGTCGTAGGCGATATGACGTTCGAGCAAATTCGCGCGCCAGCCCGAGATCGCCAAGGGATGGCGGCAGGGCGTTGCGTGCGTGATCGCAGAAGAGCACGAGCCGTTGATTCGGCGCGGGCTGCAGCAATTCGAAGCAGGCAAAGGTCGAAACCTCCGCTGGGTCCTGTTCAGGGTCCTGTTTTTTCAAAGATTTGCCACAAATTGTTGCGTCCGGGGCGATTGCGCATCGACGCCATCAGGTTTTATCGTCTAAAAGACGGGGCCGGGTTGACGGCTCCTGAGTCAACCCCCTCCTTGGATCGAGTGAAACGGATTAGAAGGCGATGATCAAAGCCTTTTTTTGTCATCGCACTGCTTTCGCCGCACTCGCGAGATTTTTTTGCGCGATGGGAATTTTTTGCGCCTGTTTCGCCGGGGCTACGCCAGCGCGCGCGGATTTTCGCATGTGCAACAACACCAACGCCCGCGTCAGCGTCGCCCTCGCCTATACCAACGGCGCGAGCTGGGTGAGCGAGGGGTGGTGGAACATCAAGGCGAGCGCCTGCGAAACGCTTTTGCGCGGTCCGCTCGCCGCCGAGTATTATTATGTCTACGCCATGGACGAACGCGGCGGAGAATGGAAGGGCAAGGCCTTCATGTGCACCAGGGATCGCGAATTCCGGATCGACGGCCGCGACGACTGCTTTGTGCGCGGCTTTGACCGCTCGGGCTTTTTCGAGGTCGATACCGGCAAGGACGCCAAGAACTGGACCGTGCAGCTGACCGATCCCGGTCAGGCGCACTGACATTCGACCAAGACTTCCGTCAATCGCAAGGACGACACCATGCAAAGGCGACGCCGCTGCAAGATCATCGCCACGCTGGGCCCCGTCTCCGACAATGAGGAGGCGATCGAGAAATTGTGGCGCGCCGGCGCCGACCTTTTCCGAATCAACATGAGCCACGCCGATCCCGAAGCGATGCGCGAGCGTGTCGCGATGATCCGCGCCGTCGAGGCCCGCGTCGGGCGCTCGATCGGCGTGCTCGTCGACCTGCAAGGCCCAAAGCTCCGCGTAGGAACCTTTGCCGAAGGCGGCGCGGAGATCGCGACCGGCGCGCATTTCACTTTCGAATTCGGACCCGGCGCCGGGCGATGCGGAGCGCGTCTGCCTGCCGCATCCCGAAATCCTCACGGCGCTCCGACCCGGGCACAAGCTTCTGATCGACGACGGCAGGCTCCGCCTCCACGTCGTCGAGGCCAGCGATGACAAGGCCATAGCCGTCGTCGACGTCGGCGGACGCATTTCCAATCGCAAGGGCGTGAGCCTGCCCGACACCGAAATCCCCGTCGCAGCCATGACGGTCAAGGACCGCATCGATCTCGAGGCGGCGCTCGAGACCGGAGTCGACTGGGTCGCCCTGTCCTTTGTCCAGCGCGCCGAGGACGTGGCGGAAGTGAAAGCCATCGCTGGCGACCGGGCCCTGATCATGGCCAAGATCGAGAAGCCGCAGGCCATAGCCCGGCTCGACGAAATCCTCGCTGTAGCCGATGGATTGATGGTGGCGCGCGGCGATCTCGGCGTCGAAATGCCGCTGGAAAAGGTGCCTGGCCTGCAAAAGCGCATCACCCGCGAGGCGCGACGCCATGGCCGCCCGGTCGTGGTGGCAACCCAGATGCTCGAATCGATGATCACCTCGCCGGCGCCGACTCGCGCGGAAGTGTCCGACGTGGCCACCGCGGTGTTCGAGGGCGCCGACGCCATCATGCTTTCGGCCGAGAGCGCCTCCGGCGCCTTTCCGGCAGAAGCCGTGGCGATGATGAACCGCATCGGCGAAGAGGTCGAGCAGGAGAGCGTCTATCGCTCGATCATCACCGCCCAGCGCGCGACGCCGGAGCGCACCGGCGCTGACGCCGTGGCGATCGCGGCGCGCGACATGGCGGAAACCCTCGATTTGCGCGCGATCGTCGCGTGGACCGCCTCCGGCGCCACCGCCCTGCGCGTGGCGCGCGAGCGCCCGCGCGCGCCTATTCTCTCCTTGACCCCCAATCGGGATACGGCGCGGCGGCTGACGGTCGTCTGGGGCGTGCAGTCGGTGGTCACAAAGGACGCCAACGATGTCGACGACATGGCCAATCGCGCCTGCAAGTTCTCGGTGCGGCAGGGGTTCGCGACGCCTGGAGAACGCATCCTGATCATCGCAGGCGTGCCCTTCGGCACGCCTGGCGCGACCAACATGCTGCGCCTCGCCTTCATCGCCTCCGACGGTTTCCGGGCGGAATAGGGACGCCCCCTGGAGCATTTTCGAGCGAAGTGGATTCCGGTTCGCGTCAAGACCCGATGGGCCGCGTTAACGAATATGCGTGAAAACAAGAAACTAGAGCCAAGCGATGAGTCTCGCCGCCGATCGAAAGCCAGTTGCGCCAACTCGAGGAGCGTCGCGAGGCGATCAAAAACGCGATCGGAGTCGCGGGCGGCGCTTTTCGCCGCCAAGGCGGACGAGGGTCCCCGCTCGGCGTCCAGCAGCGTGAACCCAATGCGAACCCTGGCCGGCTTGAAACCTCAAGCCGAAAGCTTATCGGCAAGCCTGCGCAGGAATGCGACGCCCTCGGCCATTTGCGCGATTTCGATATATTCGTCGGGCTGGTGCGCCTGATCGATACTGCCGGGACCGCAAATCACCGCGGGCATGCCGCCGAGCTGGAACTGGCCGGCCTCGGTCGCATAGGGCACGGCGATGGTGTGATTGGCCTGGCTCAGCGCCAGGGCCAGCGTCGCCGCCGGAGAATCCGCCTCCGCTCTTAGGCCGGGCGCCGCAATTTCCAGAACAGTCTCAATCCCCGCATTGGGGAAGCCGCCGAAACGTTTCGCCGCGAGCTCCTGCGAAAAGGCCTCGAACTTCTCCATGGCTTCGGTCTGGCGGGCGTGCGGAAGGCCGCGAAACTCCCACAGGATTTCACATTGCCGGGCGAGAATGTTGCGCGCCGTGCCGCCCTGGATCACCCCGACATGAACGGTCGAGAACGCCGGGCTCGAACCGCCCGTGCGGATCGCGCGCCTGCTGAAGCTCGAGGCCGATGCGCTCCAGCCCCGCCACAAGTTCGCAGGCGACGTGCACGGCGCTGACGCCCAGCCACGGCTTGGAGGAATGAGCTTCATGACCGGTGACGCAGGTGCGATAGGTCGAGATGCTCTTGTGGGCGTCGGCCACCTGCATCAGCGTGGGCTCGCCGATGATGGCGAGCGAGGGGCGAGGCAGATCCTGGCCGAAACGGGCGATGGCGTCGAGACAGCCGCCGCAGGTGGTCTCCTCGTCATAGCTCAAAAGGATGTGAACGGGCTTTTTCAGGCGGGCAGCCATGAATTCCGGCGCCATGGCGAGGCAAAGCGCGCCAAAGCCCTTCATGTCGCAAGTTCCGCGTCCGTAGAGCCTGTCGCCGTCGCGCCGCAGCGCGAAGGGCGGAGAGGTCCATTTCTGGCCAGTGACCGGCACGACATCCGTATGGCCGGAAAGGACCACGCCGCCATCTTCGTCAGGGCCGAAGGTCGCGAAAAGCGCCGCCTTGTCGCCTGCCGCATTGGGAATGCGGGTGAATCGCGCGCCGAAACCCAGCAGGTAGTCCTCGACGAAATCGATCAAGGCCAGGTTGCTGCGCGTGCTCTCAGTATCGAAGCCGACGAGCCGGTCGAGAAGGGCAATGGCGCGCTCAAGCGTGGAATCGACGGGTTGGTGAGTCATGAAGCTGTTTCCATGGGCTCGCCATGCAGTTTACGCGCCATGGAGAACGAGGCAAGAAGCCGCGAGAAACTGAAGATCAGTTGAGAACCCGCCGCTCCATCGGGCTGTCGAGCGAAAAGGCGGGTATTTCGACGTCGAAGGCGCGGCCGTCGATATCCACCATCCGATAGGAGCCCGACATGACGCCCGAGGCTGTGCCGAGGCCGCAACCGGAGGTATAGCTGAAGCTTCCTCCGGCTCCAGGATCGGCGTCTCGCCAATGACACCGGGGCCTTTCACCGTTTCGACGCGACCGTTGGCGTCGGTGATGCGCCAGTGCCGCTCCAGCAATTGCACCTGGATCGGGCCGCGGTTGACGATTTCTATGGTGTAGGTCCAGAAATACCTGTTGGCCGCGGGCTCGCTGCGATCGGGCGAAAAGGCCGGCGTGGCGGTGATATGGACGTCGTGGGTGATGGCGCTGTACATGGCGGCAATTTGCATCGGGACCGGCGGCCCGTCGAGCCTAATTTTGGCGCATGACGCCGAAAAATCGAAATGCGGTCAAGCAATAACTATGCACCGCCGAACCGCGTCAGGCGGCGCGGCGGGCCTGATGAAGGCTGAGGGCCGTGGAGACTCCGACCAGCACGACAATGCCGCCGGCCTCGTTGGTAACGCGAATCTGACCGCCTTCGGCGGCGCGGCCATAGGCCAGCGCCCCGATTTCCCGCCAGACGGCGCCAACGTCCGGGAGGCGGATCGACTTGATTTCGCGACGGCCGCCAGCGGGGTCGATCATCTGAAAATGATAAAGCGTCATTGAGCTCTCTTTCAACACACATCGCTCTCGCGACGCGGCGTAACTAACAAACCAATATGACGGTTAAATTATGGTCGGCTGCTTTTAACGTATTAATCGCCTACCCCCTGTCTTGTCGTCAACATGAATTAATAAATATTTAATAACTTGGCCTATTCCCACTTTTTATGACGGGATGGATACAAAAGATTGGCGACATTGTTACAAATTTAGCCGAAATCGTGACCATTCTACGGAGTTATACGTAGCTCCACCCGAAGGGCTATTCCGCCGCCTCGAGGCGAACGTCGGATTTCGCAAGCAACGGCTGTAGCAAATGCTCGGCTATGTGGCGGATGACAGGAACGCACAGACCGTCGCCGCAAAGCTTGTATGCCTTGCTGGCCTTGGCCGGGAGGATGTAGCTGTCGGGCAGCCCCATCAGACGGGCCGCCTCGCGCGAAGAAAGAAGGCGGGAACGGATGGCGTCGCCGCGCACCTCCAGGAGGGTCTGGCGCGAACTGCCGCCGCCGGGCGTCCGCAGGCATCCGGCCATTCCGTCGAAACGGACTTCCGCGCGCTGTTTTTTGCCGCCATTCCCGTCGGTCCGCGTGCGGCGATAGACTGCGCCGACGCTTGATCGGCCGCACTGCTGCACGTCCCGGATTTTTTCGCGATGCGGCGGCGCCATCAGGGCGAGCAGCCGCTCCGTCGCATCGGGGTCATGCCAGGGCGCGTCCGCGGGCGACGCTTCCAGGATGTCGGCAAGCTGGACATTGCGTCGCGGCGGCGGGGGCAGGCGCCACCAGATCCAATTTGCGGCAAGCTCCGACGGCAATGACTGCTGTGCGGCAAGAAGAGCCGGGTTCGTCCATTGCGATTCGGGTTCGGAGGCGGCGAGGCGCTGCAGCAACGAGGCATCGCGACCGACCGACTCGAACCGCGCCTTGTTCAGCGCGACAAAGAATACGCGCGGCCGCGATTGCGGCGTGAACCAGCGCGCATCGACGACCAGCGCGCCGACGCGATAGCCGAGATCGTCGAGAGCTGCGACAACGGCGCGAAAATCGCGCTTGCCGTGCGACGTCAGCACGCCCACGACATTTTCCAGCACGATTGCGCGGGGAGCTCGGCCAGCGCCGCGAAGGGAGAGCATTTTTTGGCAAAAAAGCCAGAAGGCGCCGCTTCGTGTCCTGACTTCGTCGCCGGCTTCGCCCATGCCCCTGCCGCCCCCCGCGAGCGAGAGGTCCTGGCAGGGGAAACTCGCCCAGGCGAGGTCGGCCTGTCCGGGGAGATTTTCCGGGCCGACCGCCGCGAGATCACCGTCGTGGAAATCCGCGGGACCCCAGTTCGCGCGGTAGGACGCGGCCTTGTCAGGGTCGAAATCGTTGGCGAACAGGCACGTCCAGCCGGATCCGAGGCCGGCGCGGGCCATGCCGCCGCCGGCGAAGAATTCATAAAAGGTCAGGCTGCGGCTGGGCATCGGCGTCCATGGCGGCGAATCATCGCTGCCATTTAGGACATGCGCGCCCGGGTTTCGCCAGTCCCGCCGGAGCCTTTTCCGGTCCGATCGAACCGGACCTAAGCCCTGGACTCCCGCAATGAGTTCGCGCGAAGCGCAAAATTCGGCGAGCAGGGCCGCCGCCGCCTCGCTTTGGCGCATGACGCATTCGAAGGCGCGGCGCTCCGCCGTCTTGCGCTTTTCGCCGCCCTCATATTCAATCAAGGCGGCGCGCTCCTCGAAAAGCTCGCGCAAATCTTCCGGCAGCTCATCAAGCAGGAGCCGCCAGTCGGCAGGCAAGGGACGCGCCGCGCCAGTGTGAAGGGTAAGCCTGACGCTGCGACCCATGCCCGCCTCCTTGCAGGGCGGCCTCTTCGACCGCCTCATTTATGTTCTTACTTTGTTCCCTTGGAAAAAGCAAGCAAACTTCCGAAGGCGGGTTCAGCCGCGTTCGTCGGGCAGGATCGGCATGGGAAGAATGGAAACGCCTTCCTCGAGCAGGGCATGCGCCTCTTCCGGCGAGGCCTGACCGCGGATCGCCCGCTCCGGGGCGTCGCCGTCATGGATTTTTCGCGCTTCGGAGGGAAATTCCGCTCCGACATCGACGGTGGCGTCGACGATTTTTTCATGCAGCGCGCGCGCCATTTTTCGCAATTCGGCGTCGCCTGGCCCGATCAGCGCGACATTCTGCTTGGCTTGGGCCGACTTCTTGCGCTCGCCGCGCGCCACGGACGGCGCCATGATCGCCTTGCTGATCTTGGTCGCATTGCAATGGGGGCAGGCCACCAGCGCATGTTCGATCTGGAAATCATAGGATTCGTTACTGGCGAACCAGCTCTCGAAATCATGGCCATTGTCGCAGACGAGGGAAAATCGAATCATGGCCTGTCTCAATCCGCCAGCAGGGCATCGAGCTGGCCCTCGTCGCTCAGATCGAGCAGATCGTCGCAACCGCCGACATGCCGGTCGCCGATGAAAATTTGCGGCACTGTCGTGCGGCCATTCGCCCGCGCAGTCATTTCCCGGCGCTTGGCAGGGTCGGAATCGACGCGGATTTCCTCGAAGCGCGCCTGCTTGCTGGCTAACAGGGCCTTGGCGCGATGACAAAAAGGACAGGCAGCGGTGGTGTAGATGACGATATGCGGCATGGCGTTCTTCTAAAGCGTCTCGGTTCCGCCCGCAATGCCTCGATTTGGGGCGTTCGCCTCACCGGTCTGGCACGACTCTGGCGAAAACGAGGGCGTCAACCTGTTTCGCCCCTGCGCGCAGCAAAATCCGCGCCGCGGCGTTGAGCGTCGCGCCGGAGGTCATCACATCGTCGACCAGCACGACCCGTCGTTCCAGCAGGTCGATCCGCCGCTCGGCCGGGACTTCGAAGGCGCCTTGCATGTTTTTCGCGCGCAGCCGGCGGGTGAGCCCGACCTGCGGCGGCGTTGGCTTGGGGCGTGTCAACAGGTCGCTCCTTGAGGGCACGCCGGAGATTTTCGCGACGGCCGCAGCCAGCGCCGCCGACTGGTTGAAGCGCCGATGCGCCAGCCGCAGGCGGTGCAGCGGCACGGGAATGAGAAGATCCGCCTCGTCCAGCAGTTCCGTGCCGGCGCGCGCCATCCAGCGGCCCATGGGCGCAGCCAGTTCGCCCCGGTCGCCGTATTTCAGGCGATGGACCAACACCCGCGCCGGCCCGTCGTCAAAGCGCGCCACGGCGCGGGCGCGGGCGAAGACCGGCGGATCGGCGACCGCGGCGGGGGAGACCATGCGGCCGGTTTCGCCGGCCGCGAGATCGGCGTCAAACGGCGTGCCCAACCGCTCGCAATAGGGCCGCTCGATGAAGCGCATGGCGCGCCAGCAATCCGGGCAAAGACCGCCATGTTCGGCGATGGCGCGGCGGCAGGCGAGGCAGACGGGCGGATAGAGCAGGTCGAGCGCGGCCGCGCCCGCCTTCCTGATGGCGCGCACGGAAAGCTCGAGCCAGGCGGGCGCCGCGGAAAATGTGCTTTCCCATGGGATCATCGTCGCAGTCTATAACAGAAGCTCGGCCTTGCAGAGACTGCGTGCAAAAAAGGCAGCCTTTGACGCTCGCGCCAGCGGGAGGCATAACAAGGCGTGACCCAGCCTCCACAAATTTTCGATCGCGCCCTGCTGCGCCTTCGCCAGGCCCGCGCCGAGCGCTTAGAGACGGCCCGCGCCGAGCGCTTGGAGGCGGCCCGCGCCGAGCGCTTGGAGACGGCCCGCGCCGAGCGCTTGGAGGCGGCCCGCGCCGAGCGCTTGGAGACGGCCCGCGCCGAGCGCTCGGGAAAGGATTGCGATTTCCTGATGGCGCGGACGGCGGAGGACCTCGCCTTCCGCCTTTCCGGCATTTCCCGCGATTTTCCGCGCGTCCTCGATTTTTCAGCGCCGAGCCCTGCCATTTCGCAAACGCTGGCGGCGCCGGGTCGGAACATTTTGCGCGCGACCTCGATCGCCGGCGGGAACATCATCGCAGACGAGGAACTCCTGCCATTCGCGCCGGAAAGTTTCGATCTCGCCGTCTGCGCGCTCAACCTGCAATTCGTCAACGACTTGCCCGGCGTTCTGACGCAGCTCCGCCGCACGCTTGCGCCTGACGGATTGTTGCTGGCGGCGCTTGTCGGCGGCCAGACCCTGCGTGAATTGCGCATCTGTCTCGCGCAGGCGCAGGAGGAGATCGAGGGCGGCGCGAGCCCTCGGGTCGCACCCTTCGCGGATCTGCGCGATCTCGGCGGCCTGCTGCAGCGCGCGGGCTTCGCCTTGCCGGTGGTGGACGCCGATTCGTTCACCGTGCGCTACGCCAACGCACTGGACCTGATGCGCGACCTGCGTTTTATGGGGGCGACGAACGTGCTTGTCGCGGGCGCGCGCCGGCCGCTGCGGCGCGACGTGCTGTTCCGCACAGCGGCGCTCTATCAGGAAATGTATGGGGATGCGGACGGCCGCATTCGCGCGACTTTCGAGATCATCTGGGCGTCGGGCTGGGCGCCGCACGAAAGCCAGCAGAAGCCGCTCGCGCCGGGTTCGGCGACGACAAGGCTCAGCGATGCGCTGGGCGACAAGAGCCGGGATTTCTAGTTTTCTTTCGGCGCGCTCGCGCCGAGTCCGGCAATCAATGCGAGGCCGGCGGAGACCAGGACATTCCAGTCGGCGAGCGACAGGCCGAAGATCCGGATGGCGGCCTCGTCGCAGCGAACGATGCGCGTGGTCTGGATCTGCTTCCGGAATTCCGCCATCGACGACGGCTTGATGAAATCGCCGGTGCAATCGGTCGGTCCCGGCCAGAATTTCCACTCGACGCCGGCATGGTAGCCGCCAAAAATGGCGCTGCCAAAAAAGATCGCCGCCAGGAGTCCGAGAAGCAGTCGCGCGACCTTGGCCTGGGCGTTTCGAGCGAGAAAGATCGCCGCCGCCGCGAGCGGCAGAGCCGCGTAATAGGGATAGCGCTGCTTCAGGCACAATTCGCAGGGCTCGAAGCCCAGGGATTGAAAGGTCCATGCGCCCGCCAGCGTGACCGCCGCCCCGACCAGAACGAGGCCTGCAGCGGGATACGGCTGAAAAATCTGGCGAAGCTGCGGGACGATCATCGGCGGGCCCTATACGAGATGGGCCGCCAGCCAGAAGCCGCCGACGACGATCGCCAGCAGTCCGACGGTGAAGACCGCGAAATGTCGCTCGAGCCTTTCGCGGAAGAATTCCCCGAAATGATTGAGCGCCGCGGCTTCGAGAAAGAAACGCGCGCCGCGCGTGATGATGGCAAGGACGACGAAAAGCGGAAAATTATAGCCCAGCAGGCCGCTGACGATGGTGACCAGCTTGAAGGGAATAGGGGAAAAGCCCTTGGCCAGAATGAAGGCCCAGCCCCATTCGGCGTAGAATTCACGCACCTTCGCAATGCGGGGGCCGTATCCGTAGAGCTGGATGATATATTGTCCGACCGTGTCGTAAAGAAGCGAACCGATCATATAGCCGAGAATGCCGCCGAGCACCGAGGCGATGGTGCAGACCAGGGCATAAAACCAAGCCCTCTGCGGCTTCGCAAGCGCCATAGGCACAAGGATGAGGTCCGGCGGCAGCGGAAAAAACGAGCTTTCGGCGAAGGCGATCGCCGCGAGGGCCCAGGTTGCGTGGCGGCTTTCGGCCAGCGAAATGGTCCAGTCATAAAGCTTCTTGAACATGAATTTCCCGGTTTTGACCGCGCGCTCAGCGCCGTCTTAACATCAGGCGGCGCGGCTCGCCACTGCGCGACGGCAATTAAAGCGCGCTCCAGGCGATATGGACGCCTTCGCGAGAGCAGAGGCCGGGCGTTTCGAAAAGGCTTTGGTTTATCCCCAGCCTGATCAAAAAATGCGCTCCTCGCCTCGGCGGCGATTGACGGGAGGAAGCAGCACGCTATGATCCGCGCCGCTTGCGGGGTTCCTGCAATGCCCCTGTGGCGGAATTGGTAGACGCGCTCGACTCAAAATCGAGTTCCGCAAGGAGTGCTGGTTCGATTCCGGCCAGGGGCACCAAATACCCGTCCAAGACAGTCCAAAACCGTCCGAAACACCCTGAAAAACCAAAGAAAAGCTTAGGATTCCCGTCCAAGGGCGTCCGCTGGGGCGCTGGGATCCGCTGCAAATGTTGGTACAATCGTTGGTATCCGCTCAATACCAGCATTCGAGATACCAACATGGCCCCGACGGAAATGGAAATCCGCAACGCCAAACCCGGCCCGAAACTTATCAAGCTGTCGGACGGCGGAGGCCTGCAACTATGGGTCTCGCCCGATGGCGCGGGCTGGTGAGCTACTCCCCATTGATTGGACAATTTCCGGGGTGATTTAAGCTACTTTCTTCGCCTGCTGGTCGGGTTGAATGGCATTCCAATAGACCACGGCAGGCGGTCGCCCGCCATGAGCTGCGTGTGGACGCTGGCGATTATAGAAAGTGATCCAGCGACGCCGGCCTGCTTCAGGCGGTCGGTCCAGGCAAAAGACGTGAACTGGCTGCCCTGGTCGCTATTCATGATCTCCGGCGCCCCAAAGCGATGGATGGCCTCGTTCAACGCCTCGACGCAGACTCCGCCTCGAAGGTGTTGGATATTCGCCAAGCCAGAACTTTACGGGTGCGCCAGTCCATAATGGCGACCAGATACAGGGAGCCGCGCTTCATCGGCAGATAGGTGATGTCGACGCACCAGACCTGATTGGGCCGCTCGATCCGAAGTCCTCGCAGCAAATAGGGGTAGGTCTTGTGCCCCTTCGCCGGCTTGCGGTGTTGGGTTTCAGATAGATCGGCATCAGGCCCATCAAGCGCATCAGTCGACGGATGCGCTTAACGTTCACCGGAAAGCCTTCGTTCCGCAAATGCCAGGTCATCTGCTGGACGCCATAAAACGGCGTCTCCAAAAACTGTTTATCGATCCGTAGCATCAGCTTGAGGTTCGTCTCGGTCTCGCCCTGCGGTTCGTAATAGAACGATGGCCGCGAGATCGACAGCAGACGGTACTGCATGCCGATCGTCAGCGCCGGATGGTCTGGCTCGATCATGGCGCGCCTCACTTCCCGGTCCAGGGCTTGAGCTTTTTGGACAAAAATCATTGGCGACGGCCAGCTCTCCGATCTTGGCGTGCAAGTCCCGGACGGCCCCTTCATCAATCTCGGGCGTCTTGTTGCCGCCGCGTTCGAAAATATCCTGCGCTCCTTCGAGCAGCGCCTTTTTCCATTGGTGGATCATGGTCGGATGCACGCCATAAGCTGTCGCCAGCTCGGCTGCGGTCTTCTCGCCCTTCAAGGCCTCCAGCGCGACGCGCGCCTTGAATGCGGCGTCATGGTTCCTGCGCTTCGACATGTCTGATCTCCCCGTTCTTGGAGACCAGCAGACATCAGATCGTTGCTTCCGTCAGCGTCCTATTTTCGGGGAGTAGCTCACTGTAATGCAGTCGTCTTCAAAAGCTTCGATCCGTCGCGCTTGACGGACGGCTGGGCGTTAATGACGGAAAAATGCCCGTCGATTCGATGCCAGTATGATTGAAACGAAGAGAGCCGTGAAAATACTCGCCAACACGAGGGCCCTAAAAATCTGCACGAGTTCGGACGACGCGAGGGGCGCCGGATAAAAAATTCTCTGTATGGCTGCGTTGGCGCCGAGAGCGCCGGCAAATAAGCCAACACACATTGCGCTTGTGCGCATCGTTTCGGCTTCCGATCCAAGAAAGAAGATAGCGAGCGCCATTTCCTGAATTGCAACAAATAACAGGTATAAGTCTTCGCGTTTCGCGACCACCGCCACTGCTGCAAAGGCAAAGCTTATCCCAATATAGCAGTAGTAGCGCATCGCCACTGCCGAAAATTCACCTGCGCGCGTACGCGTGGAGGCTGTGATCAGCGAAGCATGTGCTCCTGCCGCGAACGCAAACGAAAAGGCGATCGGCGCGAGAAACTGACTATCTACATCCTTTAGAAGATGGCGAATCAACACGCCACCGTCCGTAATCATGAAGATCGCAACGCCGAGGCTGCAACTGGCGCAGATCAAGATCGAACGATTGATCAGCGTCACGGCGTATCGCATGTCTGCCCCTAAATAGTTTACGTAGGAAACCGACGCGTAGCGGGCCACTTGCGAAGCGACTTGCCGGGAGGCGCTGAACACGGCGCGAAACGCGACAAAGGTGGCGAGAAATTTCGGCGGCGCGAAAGTCGAGAGCACGATGACCGGGAGGCTGAGCCGGCTCCATGATGAGACTGGCTCCGCAACAGAGAATTTTAGCATGCCGAAAATGCGTCGGTCGATGTCGGCGAAGCCGCCGGCCGTAAGATCGAGAGCGCGCGGCGATCCAATCCAGCGCAACTGCGCCGCCAGTCCGGCGGCGCCCGTCGCCAGGTTAATGAGGCTGATCGCCAAGGGGGCGGCTCCAAACAGCGCCAAGGCCGCGAAACACAGGAACACGCGGCTCAACACTATGAAAAAGAACAATCTTTCGACCTTCGTACATTGTCCGAGCGTATCGAGCCAGCCGCCGCGCACGACGTAGATCGCGTCGAACGCCGCCGCCAGGATCATGACGCCTTGCCAGATGGCTAATGGCTTCCTGGCTGCCCCCTCGAAAGCATAGAGCGAGGCGATCGTCAGGGCGGTCACCATGATGACAAACAGGCGCACCGCTGCCCATATCGTTGCAAACTCCGCCAGTTTCGACCTGTCGGCCGCATCGCCCCCCTGGCGCAGCATCAAATGGCCAGCCCCCCGTAAGCCTAGATCGGATATGCCCACGATATTGGAAATGGCGATCAAAAGCAGCCAGTCAGCGGTCGCCGGGCGCGCCCAGATCCGCAACTGCACCGGCAACAATAGTAATTGATTGGCAACGAGGCAGAGCTGAACGCCAAAATTCATCAACATGAAACCGGAAAATTGCCTCATCGAACCGGACGCTCCCACGACATCAGTTGAGCTTGGCAGCGGGACGGGCAGGATTTCCCGCCAACAGCGTGTTCTCAAGATAGGCGCCGCGCTGGACGACGGAGCCCGCTGCGACGACGCAGCCGGAGCCAATGTTCGCTCCGGCCAAAATCGTGGACCCAACGCCAATCCAGCATCCTGCGCCGACGACGATGTCCGCGCTTTTCTGCGGCCCGGCCCGTCGCGTCGGCGGACCGATATGGTGTGTGCCCGTATGAAAGACCACGTTGGGCGCGATGTCGCAGCCATCGCCAATGTAAATCGCGGCGTCCTGAGTTGAATAGAAGCAAACCCTCATCCCGATCCAGCAGGACGCACCGATCTCGACGCGTCCGGTGCCGTTGAACTTGCTGGAGCCGCAGATCCGCGTCGCCGGGCCAATTCTGAAGCGCATCAGGCGAAGCAGAATCGCCTTGAGGCGGAAGGCGCGGGTCGTAGGCGCTATCGCGAGCAAAGAGTTGGCTAGGATTGAAATCACCTTTGGCCTCCGTAGCGGCGAGCGCGATACAAAGCGGCGCAACCTTAGATCTTGCGGAACACGCAATCGAATTCCGCAATGGAAACTCCGTCTTTCAAAATCGCAGTCCTGTCTGACTTCGCTTTATCCTGGCAGACACAGAAGGCGCTTTTGACGGGCTCGAACGAGAGAATTTTGCCTCGGTAGCCGCAATCTCTCAACCCGAGCGCAAATTGCCCGATGTTTGCGCCTTCGTCGAAGACGAGGTCCACATCCCTAGAAACCAGGAAATGCGCTAAGCTCGGAGATCGGAATATTTCCAGACCCGACATGTGGAGCCATTTGGGAATGGCCCGCTTCGGCGCTAACGCTGACACCATTTCATTGTGAAGCATTGTTCGATCTCGCAGTTGAAGCATTGGGTTTTCGCCGCTCGTGAGGATTTGCCAATGTGTCTCCGTTCGTCTCATGCAAGAGTGTGCAGAACATCACGAGAAGCATTATATTGGTGTGCTGCACGAAACCGCCGCCGAAGAAGAAATGCGGAATCAAGATGCAGAGCGACAGGGCGGCGCTGATCGGATTTGCCAGCGCAGCGTAACCAACGAAG
This sequence comes from uncultured Alphaproteobacteria bacterium, assembly GCA_963713695.1. Classification (GTDB taxonomy): domain Bacteria; phylum Pseudomonadota; class Alphaproteobacteria; order Rhizobiales; family Beijerinckiaceae; genus Rhodoblastus. The sequence continues at coordinate 50,962 of CAVQMU010000001.1, read as the reverse complement.
ACGTGAAAGGCGGCTGCGGTCAGAAGACCATATTCGCGCCCGAGCTTGTTGGCTGGCCATTGCACCTCGTCGTTGCCCTTGGCCGAGGCGCCCGGCCCGTCACCGTACATGAGGCGGCTATCCATTCCCGCGAAGCTGATCGTTTCCTCCAGCGGCTTCGAAATCCGCGCATAGGCGCTTTTCTTGCTGTCGAAAAATTCCGACGACCTGTCGAGGATATGATCGAGATAGCCTTGCGAAAAGCCGTAGGCGAGCGCGGGAATGGCGAGGATGCAGACAGAGGCGAGCGCGCGCGTCCGCAGCCTTGACGCAAGGAACGGCGCGCAGGCGACCAGAGCCGCCAATCCCGTGCCCGCCATGCAGGCGAGGAGGCTCGAGCCAAGAAGAATGAGACGCGCTTTCGACTGGAAGAAGCGGATTTCGACGGCCGTGGCCATCGCAAGGAAAAGGGACACAGCTGAAGGCTCAAGAAAGAACACGCCGTTCGGGGTCAGATAGGGCGATTTCCACTCATAGGGCCGGATGTAGGCAAAGCCTTGCAGCAGGATCTGATGCGGCAACAGCGTGTCGAGGTTCGGCCACCAAGCAGCGCCGACCGTGAACTGAATGGCCTGCTGCGCGATGACGATGATCGCGATGAGCCCCATCATCGTCTGGAACTGCCGGAGACAGGCTAGGACCGCCGTCGCCGGCAGGTTCGCCTGCAAGGTCAGCGTCGCATAGAGAGAAAGAAACAGAAGCAGCGACGGGACAGAAGCGTCCGAGGCGCCCGTCACAACTGTCGCCACGACCGCCAGCAACGTCATGACTGCAAACAGCGCGAAGCGGGTAGCGTTGACGCCGACCGCGCCACGCAGGAACAGCCAGGCCAATACACCCCAAAGAATGAACGCATCGAGTCCGATCGAACTGGACGCTAAGGTCACCCCGAATTTCTGCAGGAATATGGACGAGAAAGACAGGAGCCAGAACGCCTTGACGACCGTTCGCGCGCCTGCCTTCCCGGACGTCTCGTCACCGATCGGAAGCGTCCACGTCCGGGAACTCGCGTGGACCTCGACCAGGCTCACGCGGCGATCCGTTCGCTGAGCAAGTCTTCGAAGTAAGACACCGTCTTTGTCAGGCCGGATTCCAGATCTACGCTCGGGCGCCATTCGAGCTTGGATTCGGCGAGCCCGATGTCGGGGCGCCGCTGTTTCGGATCGTCGATTGGCAGCGCCCTGTGGACGATCGGCGATCGGGCGCCGGTAATGTGCTTCACGAGATCAGCGAGTTCGAGCATCGTGAATTCCGCGGGGTTGCCGAGATTGACCGGTCCGGTGACGCTGTCGTCCGAGTCCATCAGCTTGCGAATGCCGAGGACGAGGTCGTTGACGTAGCAGAAGGATCGCGTCTGCGCGCCGCTGCCGTAAATCGTGATCGGCTGGTTCTTGAGAGCTTGCACGATGAAATTCGATACGACGCGCCCGTCATCCGGATGCATGTGCGGACCGTAAGTGTTGAAGATGCGCGCGACCTTGATCTTGACCTTGTGCTGGCGATGGTAATCGCTGAACAGCGTCTCGGCGCAGCGTTTTCCCTCGTCGTAGCAGGCGCGCGGCCCCATCGTGTTGACATTGCCCCAGTAAGTTTCAGGCTGCGGATGGACAAAAGGATCGCCGTAGATTTCGGACGTCGAGGCCTGCAAGATCTTCGCGCGCACGCGCTTGGCGAGGCCGAGCATGTTGATCGCGCCGCTGACGCTGGTCTTGGTCGTCTGAACCGGATCGGTCTGATAGTGGACGGGCGACGCCGGGCAGGCCAGGTTGAAGATTCCATCCACTTCGACATAGAGCGGAAAGGTAATGTCGTGGCGCATCACCTCGAAATTCCAATGGTCGAGCAGATGCGAGACATTACGCCGTCGCCCGGTAAAAAAATTGTCGACGCAGAGGACTTCGTGCCCATCAGCGACGAGCGAGGCGCAGAGATGCGATCCGAGAAACCCGGCGCCGCCGGTAACCATGATGCGCTTCGTCATTTTTCACTCCTAATTTTTAGCCGAAGGATCCGAAAATGCCCGGGCTCAGGCGGCCATTCGGTTGCGACGCAATTGGCGCTCGATCCATGCGTAAGTTTTTTCGAGGCCGTTTTTGAGCGGCATCGAAGGCGTCCAGCCGAGCCGCTCCCTGATCAGTCTATTATCGGAATTGCGCCCCCGTACGCCGGTTGGGCCGGGAATGTTGCGCTTCGAAATGCGCTTGCCAGAAATCTGGGCGACCGTGTCGACGAGATCATTGATTGTGACCATCTCTTCCGACCCGATGTTGACGGGGCCGGGAAATTGAGAGCGCGCAAGACGCAATGTGCCTTCCACGCATTCCTCGATGAAGAGGAAAGACCGGGTCTGGGCGCCGTCGCCCCAGACGTCGATGCTGCCGCCATCGACGGCGCAGGCAATCTTGCGGCAGATGGCGGCGGGCGCTTTTTCCTTCCCGCCCTGCCATGTGCCTTCGGGGCCGAAAATATTATGGTAGCGCGCTATCCGCGCCTCGATGCCGTAGTTCCGGCTGTACGCCATGTAAAGCCGCTCGCTGAACAGTTTTTCCCAGCCGTACTCGCTGTCCGGCGCCGCAGGATACGCCGAGTTTTCGTTGCATATGGGATTGTCAGGATCCTCCTGGTTATGGGCCGGGTACATGCATGCAGATGACGAATAGAACACACGCTTGATGTTGCGCTTGGCGAGCGCGTCTACCACGTTGAGGTTGATGGACGCCGAATTGTGCATGACGTTAGCGTCATTCTCACCGGTAAAAATATAACCGGCGCCGCCCATGTCGGCTGCAAGTTGATAGACTTCGTCAAATCGGCGATCGATTATCGAACGCGTAAAATAGGGATCGCGCAGGTCGCCGATGACGAAATCATCCGCCTCGCATTCGCTAAAATCGGGCATTTTCAGATCCGCTCCGCGAACCCAAAAACCTTCCCGCTTCAGGCGCCTGACGAGATGATGGCCTATGAAGCCGCCGGCGCCGCATACCAAGACTGTTTTCATTCGTTTTCTCCGGGCTCCCGTTTAGAAACGCTGGCGACTTAGGCAGCGCAAAGGCTACTCACCAGACTTCGACAGTCGCGCTCGCTGAAGACCACGGCGGCGTCGGGGACCGTCGAGACGGATTTACGCATGGCGTCGTAGCCTTCAGAGTCGAGGCGCTCAAAAAACGGAACGAGTTCGTCGTCTGGGTTGCGCATTGTGACGCCAATGTGACAGGCCGAAAGCCAGCGGGCGATCTGCGTGCCGGCCAGCGCGATCATCGGAAGGCCGAAGAAACTGCTCTCGTAGAGCCGATTTGGCAGGAGCCAATCCGAATTGGCGCCGGCCTGGAAGTAATCGACGCCCCAGGCGAAATGGCTCGACGTGTAGATGCCGCCTAATTCGGCTTGTTCGTAGGGTCCGAGGAAGCGCATGTTTGAAAGTGGCAAATGCGCGTCGATCAACTGGCGCAAGGCGCTGGTCGGCGCGCCCCGCAATTCGATGTCGATCCGGCCGCCAAGGGCGGCGGCAGCCTTCAGCAGGAGGTCGAAGCTCTTGCGGCAGCGCAGCAATCCGAGCCATGAGATGCGCCAGGGCAGCGGCGGTGTCGGCGTGCAGGTCCGCGCCTCGGCGGTGAAGCGCTTGTTTTCGACCAGCAGGATCTCGGGCAATGCAACTCCGAGCTTGGCGAAGTAATTGTCGACGAAGCCGGGCGAGCTCAGCATCAGCCGCGACGCCCTTCTCAGGACGCGGCGTTCGATGACGCGAAGAGTTCTGGCGAAAAGCTGATCGCCGAGGACGGAATGATGAATGTCCAGGCATTCATAATTGAGAGGCGTGGACGATCTCGCCCAACGAAGCGCGGCGCAGGCGATCGCGCCCATTTCGAGATTGCGGCAGAGGAGGGCATCGGCGTCTGCTACTAGATGCCTAAGCCGTCCCGCCATCACGGCGCGCGCGGCGACGTCCAATGCGCGCTTGCCCAGCCGCCCCTCGTCGGTACGGCCGAAGTCCGTTGCGACAACGCCGGCGACAGTCTCAACGGTTTTGGGGCTGCGCCGGAATCCGGCCAGGCGTATGTCGGCGCCGCCGGACCTGAGCATGCGCACGCGCCGCGCGATCGATGGATCGGAAAGGTCGTGGGCGAAATAGGCGATCCGCATCGCAGCGTATCCTTTCAGCGACCTGTGACCGCGCGCCTGCCGCAGGCGGCCTCGAAAACCCGTTCGAACTTGTCGGCAACTGCGTGGAGATCGTAAGCGCGCTCGGCATAGCGCCGGCCGTTATCGGCCAGTTGGGCACGCAACGTCGGGTCGGCATAAAGCCGCTCCGCCGCTGCAACGGCGGCGTTTGGCGCACCGGGATCGACTACGATCCCGGCGTCTTCCCGGGCGACGACGGTGGCCGCGTGATTTTCGACGGGCGCCGACAGAATGATCGGGCGGCGTGCGCAGAGATACGATTGCACCTTCGAAGGAACGGAGAAGCGCCCCGCATCGGCATCGATGACCGCGACGAGCACGTCCGCCGCGCCCATGACCTCCGAGAGGCGGTCATAAGGCTGCAGCGGCAGAATGAGCAAATTGTCCAGACAGTCGCGCTGCTTGAACTCGCGCAGCGCATCGACGCCGACGCCGTCACTGACGACGACGACATTAGCGCGGCCGCGCATGGCATATGCGATCCACGCGAGTATGGCCGGATTGTGCTTGAGGGCGAGCGTGCCTGTATAGACGAAATTAAACGCGTCGGCGACGCGGTGCTCGACCCGCCCATGCGTTGTCCTTAGCGACAGGCCGCAAACTGCGGATATCACCCCAGTTTTCAATAATAGTCAGTCTTTCGGCTGGCGCGCCATTATCAATCGCCACGTCGGCAAACCGATCGGCGATCAAAACGATTCCGTCGGCGCCGCGAAAATGCCGGCGGTCGAGCGCTGCATAATAGCCGCCGATAAGGAACGCAGGTATCGCGCCAAATTTTTTCCGCATGAGATCTCTGACCGCGATGCTGTAGACATCCTGCACCCAGTAGACGAATTGGGCGCCGGCCGCGCGACAGGCGCGCACGATCCGCTCCTGCGCCTCCGTTGGCGTATTGCCTGACAGTACGAGATCGGGCTTTTCCCCGCGGACGAATTTCGCTACGCGCTGTCCATATGCGACGTCACCTTGCCGGCGGCGCAGCCACGATCGCTTGCTGTACGGGATGTCGCCTCCAAGAGGCACAAACCGCAGCCGCGAAGATGTCGGGGCGAACGCGCCCTTTGGGCCGCTGTCCTGAGCGAAATAGGCGTGTATGACATTGTGTCCCCGCGCGGCCAACTCTTCGCTCAATCCGACTTGAAACGGATGCCCGGCGTAATCGTGCACAAGAATTTTGAGGCATTTCCGGAGAACGGGCCCGTAGGGCGGCGGAGCCGCGACGATTGCATTGGTGTCAATAACGGTGTCCATCCTTTCCTCCTCGACCTAGTAACAGCCCTTGGAGTGCAGGACCGCTGGAATCGTCCGACACAGAATCAGAATGTCGCGGCAAAGGCTCCACTCCCGGATGTACTCGCAGTCGAGCTTGACCCGCGTCTCATAGGAGAGATCATTTCGGCCGCTGATCTGCCAGAGTCCGGTCAGCCCAGGTCGGACCTGTTCGTATCGGTCGATTTCGCTGCCGTAATAGCTGACTTCGTCCTGCACGATTGGACGGGGGCCTACAAGGCTCATCTCGCCAAGCAAAACGTTGAAAAACTGCGGCAATTCATCAACGCTCGACCTCCGAAGAACGCCGCCGAACGGCGTGACCCGTGGGTCGTGACGAAGCTTTCTCGTTGCATGCCATTCAGCGTGCGCGCGAGGGTTCGCCTTGAAATAATCCCGCAAGACGTCATTCCCGTTTATGACCATCGTACGAAACTTCAAGCACTTGAAAGGTTTTCCGTGGTGTCCACGCCTCTCGTGCCCAATAAATATTGGCCTGCCTTGCGATATCATTAGAATCGCAGAGACGATCGCAAACATCGGCGCCAGAGCAACGATCGCAGATAGAGAAACAACAATATCGAGAAGTCGCTTAAGTTTCATGGCGCTGCCTTTCTTTTGTATTTAGAAAACAGCTGTGTGCTCGAAGGCATTTTTGTCGTAAATATCGCTACATACGAAATAGAGAATAGGTAAAAATCGCCAGTATACGCCATACATGACATCGCATTGCGTTAACAACGGCTATCATGCTTGATTTATACGGTCAATATTTGTGTTGCGCACGAATTTTTGATTGCACAAAAAATGGCTTCTTGGAATTTTCTTAGACGCACTTGATCGTGGCAATGAAATGCAGTCTGATCCAAATCGAAATATGGCGGTTTTAAGGGAAAACGTCCGAATGATCTGGTTTATCTTTACGAGCATGCTCTTTGGCTTGGCCTTGGGCTTCTTCGCGCGGGCGTGGGTGATTGTCCCCGTTGTGGCTGGCATTGTCTCTGTTGGGATAATCTCATGTTTTATAAAAGAAACCCAATTCGAAAACTGCGCGATTGCGATCGTTGGTTGTAGTGTCGCGTTACAGGCTGGGTTTCTCGTGTCAGCTTCCATTTTTGGCTGGGGGAAGCGTTAATGTTTCCACAGAAAAAACACAATACATTAAGTCAATAATGACTTAATCTAGACATTTGTTTTGAAGGCCATGCTTTTGCCACAGTCGCAATTGAATTGCACAAAATATAAACAATTTTTTTTAACAAACTACAGCTTCACTTTGTTGCAAAGTTGACAATGAAGACGTTACATGTGTCAATTTTGATGGAGTCAATGCGACAAAAGCGTGGTTCCGCGTGCATCCGTGAGGCTTAGCCATGGATTTTTCAGAGACCCTAATTCTAATATGGCGCCATAAAACACTGATTTTATTTATACTACTCCTCGCGACTGGAATTGGAGCTGCCGTTGTCTTGCGCGCGCCCGCTCAATACGAGGGGGCTACAATGTTGCTTTACGACTCCAGTCGCTCGCTGCACAGCGAAAACGGCGACAACGTCGCAATTGCGGCAACTGACAAGAGTTTGAAATCGCAGACGTTGATCGCGCGAAGCGAAACCGTTCTGGGCAAGGCGCTCGAGACCGTTAATTCGAATTTTGGCCAGGGCGGGAACCGGCAAGAGCAGTTTCGGCGGGCGCAGAATGCGCTCCGCGTGAAGATGGAGCCAGAAACCAATTTGTTGATCGTGTCGTTCCGTGACGCCGATCCATCCGTCGCGGCGCGCGTCGCGGACCAGGTTGCTGAAAACCTAGTCGATCTTGACACTAAAATCAAAAGCAATCCGTTCGCTGCTGATTTCTTCACCGCGCGCGTTCGGGAATACAAGAAAAAACTGAAAGAGGATTCGAGGCAACTGGAGGATTACGCCATCGCCAACAATGTCTATCTGATCGCCGAGCAAAAGCGTCTCAATCTCGGGCGTCGCGAAAAAATTGTCGAGGAGCTCGCAGGAACGCGCGAAACGATCGGAAGGCTCGATAGCCAGCTGCAGTCGTTGAGAGTCCAGTTAGGCAGCTTGAAATCGCGAATGACGCTGCCGAAGGAAATATTCGGCGAATTGGCCTTCGCGCGGGCAGACAGGCCTGCCTTTTCCGCGGATGTCGCGTCGGACCCGCCATTGCTGCACGTCAAGCTCTACCAGGACAGCGCCCAGCTGCTAGTAAACATGAACGTCGAACTTTCCGGCCGCAAGTCGGTTGAGGCGGATCAGTTCAAAGCGCTGCAGCAGGTTGATGAGCAACTTCGCGGTCTCACTCGGCAAGACGCCCAATACTCGAGCCTCGAGGCTGAGGTCGCGCAGGACCGCGACGCCGTCGCCCTCTATACCCGCAAAGCTGCGGAAGCAGAGATCGAAAGCGCGTGGCGCGCAAACCAGCGGTTCGCGACGCTTAGGCTTTTCCAACGCTCGGAGCCGCCGGAAACTCCCGTATTCCCGCGGCCAATACTGATATTCCCACTTTGCGTTCTAGGCGGGCTCGCGGTGTCCGCGTTCCTGGTCCTTTTGCTCGAAGCGATCAGGAGCGCGACGACGCGGCGGCGTCACAGTGATTTCGAGAATTATCCGGCGCCTGAGAGCGGAAGGCCCGCGCCTGCCCACATTTAGCGGCCGTCGTTAACGATGCAGGCTTTCACGGAAGATTTGGCGCAGCGGGCCTTTTGAACGCAGAAGCCGGCTTCTGGCGCTATCGACCGTCTGATGACGGACCAACTCGCTCAGGCGCAGGGGCTCATGGAGAAGCGGAATTTGGTTACGGGAGAGGCGTGCGAAATCTTGAAGTTGGGCGCGCGCGGTGGGGCCACGCAGCGCGTCACTGATGCGGCGCCAGACATCCACCTTAGAGCGGCTCCACCAAAGATGAATATCCGATTGCTTTTGGTTGATCCACGCACGGTCTCGGCATGCAGCCTCAATGAAACGGCGCGCGCTTGTCCAGCTCGAAAAAGCCGGGATCGGATGGTCCTCGCCGAACAGCGAGGAAAAATAATCGAGCGCTGGACGCTTCTCGATGATAGGGATGCAGCCGCGTTCGAGACTTTCGTAAAGTCTCCATGTCTCCAGAACGACATTGCCCATTGGGCAGGGCGCGAAAATCGAGTCGCCCAAGACGGCGTCGAACTCGCTCTTGCTGAATTGCGGCCGGCTTTGTCCGGCGACCGGCGCGATTCCGAAGGCGCGGTGCGGTTGGAGTGTCGAAAGGGAACGGGCCATCTCGAGGCGCGAAGCTTTCATTTCGCCCAGGAAAGACCAAACGAGCGTCCGATCCGCTGCGACGGCGACCTCGCCCGGCGTCGTCGCGTTCGGGTAGCCGAGCGGTATCGTCATTATGCCCGGATTTCGGGCGAGCCACGTCGAATAGTTGCGGATGACGTGATCGAACAGGCCGTAAACGCTGTATCCCCCGGAAAACCACTCGTCGCTGAGATGGATCAAGACGAGCTTTCCGTCCTGGCTCTGCGCGCGACATGCCTCAAAATAGCGGCGGTAGCTTTCCAGCGGCGCGCGATTGCTGCTGACGACATGCGCGGCGTCGCCGGTGACGATGCTTTGCTCGAGATCGACGATTTCCTTCGAAATCAGGCCGTCGAGCACCAGCCGGATCCAGTCCCGCTCTTGGAGTCCTTCCTGGTGCCAGACAAGCTTCATGGCGGTTCCTCCACCGATCGGATTGATCGCAGCGGTAAACGCTTGCTCCGCTTTCTCGTTCAAAGGAAAATCGAGATGGTAATGCGGTTGGTCGTTTTTGTCCTTATGTTCGTGACCAATGACTGTCTAGCGGAGGGGGAAAGACTTGACAGGTCCAGGCTTGCGCCGTCGTTTACGGCTGATTTTAGCCGCCCTTCGGCCGCGTCCTATCCTGAAACGGCATCCAGTGTGTGGAAAACGAATTACGATTTCGGGGTGGATCAGGGGCCGTCGAGCCGGACGTTGCCTGGCGAGTTCCAGATTTATGTCGATACGCGTTACGCGGGCTTTTCGCCATTTCGCATTGAGGATGGCGCGCTCAAAATTCAGGCTTCACGCGTCGTCGGGGCGTCAGGGCAAGCTAAGTTTCAGGGCAAGCAATACGCGTCCGGGATCATGACGACGTCTCGCTCCTTTTCCCAGCGTTTCGGCTATTTCGAAATAAAGGCCACGCTGCCGATGGTCCGCGGCGCATGGCCGGCCTTCTGGCTGGCGACGCCGATCGACCCCAAGATCAGCGCGCCGCAGCACGGCGATGAAATCGACGTTGTCGAGGCGCTCGGGCAAGATGCGACAAGGTATTATTGCAGCCTGCATTGGCCCGGCGAGAGGTCGCCTAACGCCCTTGTCACGCCGGTTCGCGCCGCAGGGATGGATTCGCCGCATACTTACGGCGTGCTTTGGGATCCGGAAAACATCACCTGGTATTTCGATGACGTCGAGGTCTTCAAGTCAAAAAACCCAGGCATGACGAAGCCGATGCAGATGATCATCAATCTTGCGGTTGGCGGCTGGGACAATAATGTTCCACCCCGCGATCTGCCTGACATGGAAATGGATGTCTACTTCGTTCGCGCCTACACGATCAACTGATTGGCGGATCGAAATAAAGCAGCGGCCCTTTGGCGTCGTGCGGCATTGGAAAGAACAGGATCATGCAGCAATTGCCAGTGGTTCAGGACTTGTCGAATTTCCGCCTTCCTGAAGGGCTTCGCGGGCGGTCGGGGCTGTATGTCCTGTTGTGGTGGACTGTCCGCGACATTTTCTTCCGCCATTCGCCGCAACCCTTTTATGGCTGGCGCCGGTGGCTGCTTCGCCTGTTCGGCGCCCGGATCGGGGCGAAGGTCAAGATCCGCGAAACCGTCCGCGTCACCTTTCCCTGGAAGCTTCGGATCGACGACTACGCCTGGGTTGGAGATTTCGTCGAGCTCTACACGCTCGGACCAATTCATATAGGCGAGCATGCCGTCGTCTCGCAAAAAAGCTATCTATGCACCGGCACACACGACCACAGGTCACCGTCGTTCGACATTTCGACGCAATCGATTGTCATCGCGCCGCAAGCCTGGGTCGCCGCCGACGTCTTCGTTGGCCCGGGCGTCACGGTCGGCCTAGGCGCTGTCGTCGCGGCACGATCGACATTGCTCAACGATGTTGCGCCTTACGCCATTGTCGCGGGCGCCCCGGCACGCGTTGTTGGCAAGCGTATTGCCGACGAGAAAGTTCCCTCCCCCGATCGCCATCAGCTTCGCCCGACGCCACTATAGCTAAAACCGTGCCTTTTCACGTCAGCCGGGCGATAGAGATTACGCAGGTCGATCATGTTCGGCGCGTTTAGCGCGGACTTGATCCGCGGCAGGTCGAGGGCGCGGAATTCATCCCATTCCGTGACCATGACAATGGCTTCGGCGCCTTGGGCGCAATCATAAGCGTCCTTGCAAAAGGTGACGTTTGGCATGACCGGTCGAGCCTGCTCCATGGCCTTGGGATCATAGGCGCGTACCTTGGCGCCCGCGTCCTCGAGCGCCGTGACAATGGCGATCGAGGGCGCGTCGCGCATATCGTCTGTGTTGAGTTTGAAGGCAAGGCCGAGCAAGGCGATCACCTTTCCGCGCACTGACCCACCGCAGGCGGCGATGATGCGCTTGGCCATGCCACGCTTGCGTTGGTCATTGACGGCGACCACCGCTTCCACGATTCGCATTGGCGTGTCGTAATCCTGCGCCGTCTTAATCAGCGCCAGCGTGTCCTTCGGAAAACAGGAGCCGCCGTAGCCGGGACCCGGGTGCAGAAATTTTGAACCAATGCGATTGTCCATGCCCATGCCGCGTGCGACATCTTGGACATTGGCGCCGACCTTTTCGCAAAGATCCGCCATTTCATTGATGAAAGTAACCTTAGTGGCAAGGAAGGAATTCGCGGCGTATTTGATCAGTTCCGCGGTTCGACGCTCGACGAAGAACAGAGGCGGCTGGTTGAGGTTGAGCGGCCGGTAGACGTCGCTCATCACTTCGCGCGCGCGAAAGTCGCTCGTTCCGATGACGATCCGGTCGGGCCGCTTGAAATCGTCGATGGCCGCGCCCTCGCGCAGAAATTCGGGATTGGAGGCGACGTCGAACTCTGCATCGGGACGCATCTCGCCAATAATTCTCTCGATCTCGTCGCCAGTGCCGACGGGCACCGTGGATTTGGTGACGATGACCGTATAGCCTCTGATAGCCCCCGCGATATCGCGGGCGGCAGCGTAGATGTAGGAAAGATCGGCAAAGCCGTCGCCACGGCGCGACGGCGTCCCCACCGCTATGAATACAACGTTTGCGTCGGAAACAGCGCTATTGAGATCGGTAGTGAAGGCGAGCCGTTGCTGGCGGACGTTCGAGTCCAGCAGCAAGTCGAGGCCCGGTTCGAAAATCGGGATATCGCCGCTCTTGAGCGCTTCGACGCGCGCGGGATCCTTGTCCACGCAGTTCACGTGATGGCCGAAATCGGCAAAGCAGACGCCAGAGACGAGCCCGACATAACCTGAACCGATCATCGCGATGTTCATTGGCCCGTCACTTCCTAAATGCGTGCAAAGAGACCCGCAAGAGAGCGTGAGGTTCCGCAGCTCTGTCGTAAGCCATGCAATAACGCGGCAGACCTGAGGCTATACATTACTAACACATTTGCCATTTCAGCGTTCCCTTAACTTTAGGGATTTTTCCCTCAGCTGCGTTGTTCAGAGCGATGTCCGCCAGCGACGCCTTCGTCGGCTCGAGACAATTTCCGCATGAGCCTGACGTCTAAATGCGACCGCAACCAAAGCTTGGGTTCTGCGCGAGATGGCCGCTGCGCGCGCCCTTAAAAAATAAAGCGATTTCAAAGACAAGCTTCGCGCAAGCCGGCGACGCAATATTGGTCGCCGCAATCCTCCGTCCAGTCCGTCAGCCGACGAAATCGTTATCGCCAACGCCCATTCGTCCCGCAAAGCATCAAACTGCGTTCGCCGGGCCGATCGGCGCTAAATATCCGATCGCATTTCAGGATCACCCTTTACATGAAACTCAAAATCGGCGCTCGTTTCGGGATCATATTCGCCATCCTCATGGCTTTCGCAGCCATCGTCAGCTGCATCGGGCTCTCAACGCTCTATGACAATCTGGTCCTGGACCGCCAGGACAAGATCAAAAGCGTTGTCGACAGCGCGCGCAGCGTGGCTCAGTTGAATTCCCAACGCGCCAAGGCCGGCGAAATGACCGTGGAAGAAGCGCGGCGTCAAACGCTCCAGATCATCGGCGCGCAGCGATACGGCGCCGATGGCAAGGAATATCTCTGGGTCAACGATACGAAAGGCGCCTTTCTCGCGCACCCGACCAAAACCGGCGTGACAGCGCTGGAGGCGAAGGACGCCAACGGCCTGCCTTACATGAAGGAGTTCATCGAGGCGGCAAGTCGCGGCGGCGATTTCGTGCGCTATCACTGGCTTCGCGACGAAAGCAAGCCGCCCGTCGAAAAGCTCAGCTATGTCGCGCCTTTTGCCGAATGGGGCTGGGTGATCGGCACGGGCGTCTATATCGACGATATCCACGCCGTATTCCTGCGGAGCGCGGCCATGAGCGCAGGCATGACCTTGATCAGCCTTTGCCTCGGCGGCATCGCGATTTTTCTGGTCCGGCGCACGGTCATCGCTCCGATCAAGGCGATGACCGTGGTCATGGAAGACATGGCCAATGGCAATTTGGGCGCTGAAATCCCCGCGACCGGGCGGACCGATGAAATCGGCGATATGGCGCGCTCGACGCAGATCTTCAAAAACGATCTCCTCAAGGTCAGGCAACTCGAACAGGACGCCAAGACCGCGGAGATCAGGGAGCGGGACGATCGCATGCGCCGGCAGGCGGAAGCTGCGGCGCATGAGTCGGAAATGCTGCAGATCGCCGAAGAGGAGCGGCAGAGAAGCGAAGCGGAGGCGCTCGCGAGCGAACGCGCTGTGGTCGTGGGCTCGATCGGCGCCGGTCTCGCGCGGCTGGCTGAAAAGGACCTGACGTTTCGCCTGACCGAACGGCTGCCGCCCGCCTACGCCAGGCTGCAGGAGAACTTCAACGCCGCCGTCGAACAACTTGCGGCGGCTTTCGAAAGCGTCAGCGCCTCCACCGACTCAGTTCATTCGGGGAGCAGCGAGATCACGGTCGCGTCCAACGACCTGTCGCGCCGGACCGCCCAGCAAGCCGCGAGCCTCGAGGAGACGGCGGCGGCGCTGGACGAGATCACGGCGACGGTGAAGAAGACTGCCGAAGGGGCGAAGATGGCGCGCGAGGCCGTGGCGATCACGCGCAGCGACGCGCAACGGGGCGGCGAGATCGTGCGCAAGGCCGTCGACGCGATGAGCAAGATCGAGAAATCATCCCGGGAGATCAACGACATCATCGCCATCATCGACGAGATCGCGCTGCAGACCAATCTGCTCGCGCTCAACGCCGGCGTCGAAGCTGCGCGCGCAGGGGACGCCGGACGCGGTTTCGGAGTTGTCGCTTCCGAAGTCCGCGCGCTCGCACAGCGTTCGGCCGACGCCGCAAAGGAGATCAAGAACCTGATTTCAACATCGACGGCGCAGGTCGGCGAGGGCGTCGCTTTGGTGGCTGCAACCGGCAAGGCGCTTGAGCAGATCGAGAGCAAGGTGTCCGAGATCACTTACGCCGTTTCCGACATCACCAACAGCGCGCAAGAACAGGCCCTGGGCCTGGAGCAGGTCAACAGCGCCGTCAACCAGATGGATCAGGTGACGCAGCAGAACGCGGCCATGTCGGAACAGGCGACCGCCGCCAGTCAGCAACTCGCGCAGGAAACCAGCCGCCTGAAGCGCCTGATTGCCGAATTCAAGATCCGCCAGCCCGAAGGCGCCGCCCGGCGCGAATACGGCAATCGCGGCGCGGCGGCGGCGAAAAGCCGAAGCGCGTGAAAAGCGCCGGCGCCCTGCGGCGCCAGCGTTACGAAGGGATTGCGCGCTGGCGTGCCGGTTGAGCGCGCGCGTCGGCGCGAATCATGTCGGCGGCCTTTTCGCCGATCATGACCGTCGGAGCGTTGGTGTTGCCGCTGATCAGACTCGGCATGACCGAGGCGTCGACGACGCGCAGACCTTCCACGCCGCGAACGCGCAGGGAACTATCGACGACGGCAAGCGAATCCTCGCCCATGCGGCAGGAGCCCGCCGGATGATAGACCGTATCGACCCGCTGGCGCAGAATCGCTCGGATATCGTCATCGCTGCGGACGTCCGCCGTATAGAGGTCGCGCCTTTGAAGTCTTGAAAATGCAGGCGCGTCGAGCAGGCGGCGGGTCTGCTTGAATCCCGCGACCATGTCCTCGAGGTCGCGCTCGTCGCCGAGAAAGTTCGGGTCAATCAGCGGGACGGACGCCGGGTCGGCGTCACGCAGCCGCAAACTGCCGCGGCTGCGAGGCCGAAGCAGGCAGAAGTGACAGGAGTAACCATGCCCGAGCCGCAGTTTTCGGGCATGATCCTCGACGAGGGCAATAACAAAATGCAGCTGGATGTCTGGCGCGGCAAGCTCGGGCCGGCTCTTCAGGAAACCGCCGGCCTCGGCGAAATTGCTGGCGATCATGCCACGCCCTTCGCGGCGATAGCGGCCGACCTCGCGCGCGAGGCGCGCCGCGCCGCCGAGAGAGACGCCAACCAGATCCTTGCTATCGGCCTTAAAGCCGAACACGAAATCCGGGTGGTCCTGCAGGTTCGCTCCGACTCCGGGGAGATCGTGAACCACGTCTATCCTGAGACGCCGAATGTCCTCCGCCGGTCCTATGCCGGAAAGCATCAGGATTTGCGGCGATTGCAAGGCGCCGGCGCTGACGATCGTCTCGCGGCGCGCGCGCAGGAGGCGGACCGCGCCGCCTTGCTCGTATTCGACGCCGACCGCTTTGCGGCCCTCGAACAGAATTTTTCGTACACGCGCGCCGCATTCCACGCGGAGGTTTTTCCGACGCCCTATGTGTGGATGGAGGTAACCGCGCGCGGCGCTCCACCTTTCGCCATTCTTCTGCGTCACCTGGTAGACGCCGAGGCCTTCCTGCTCCCCGCCATTGAAATCCCCGCGCAGGGGAAACCCCGCCTCGCGTGCGGCGTCGACGAAAATTTCATGGAAGGGATTGTCGGTGCGTGAGAGCGTCACATTGAGCGGACCGTCGGTTCCATGCAGGGGACCCGCGAAATCCTCGTTGCATTCCGACTTGATGAAATAGGGCAGCACATTCGTCCAGCCCCAGCCGAGCGCGCCCTGTTCGACCCATGAGTTGTAGTCGGCGGCGGCGCCGCGCATATAGACCATGGCGTTGATGGCGGATGAGCCGCCGAGCGCCTTTCCTCGCGGCTGATAGCCGCGCCTGCCGCCGAGGCCCGCCTGGGGCGTGGTTTCGAACGCCCAGTTGTTGAGCCTGGTCGGCACCATGAGCGCGCCCGCAGCAGGCGTCCTCACGACCCAGGAAGACCCCTCTCCGCCTGCTTCGAGCAAAGCGACGGTCAAATCCGGATCTTCGCTCAGGCGCCCCGCGACGACGCTGCCGGCCGAACCGCCGCCGAGCACGATGAAATCGTATTCATCCAGATCGAGTTTAGCCATGAGCGGCTCCCGTGGAAGGCGGGGCGACGGCTCCATCGAGCAGGGAGTTGTCGCCGGAGACCAGGGCCTGGGAGACCGCCCTTTCGCGAGAAACCACCGCGTCGAGGAAAGGAGCGACTGATTTCATTTTACGGAACGCGGCGTAGCCGCGCTCGAGAAAAGCCTGCAAATCGCCGAAGCCGGCGAGGCGCGCGGGCTTGCTCATCGCCGCGAGCGCGGCGCCGATGAATCGCTGCTGCGCCAGTTTTTCAAGCGACCCGCCGAGATGTTCGATCAGGTCGATCTGCCGCGCGCGGTCTTCGCGCCGCCCGATCGCACGATAGGCGCGGCCATAGGCGGATGCGTCGATATGCGCGATGTCCAGGCCGAGCGCGGCGACCGTGTCGGCGTCGAGACTTTCCGAGAGAGCGTCGAGATCGATGGCGTCGGCTATGGCCTCGAGGCCGGAAACAGGCAAGGTCTTCGACATGATCGGCGCGACGCGCTGCAAGAGGACGTCGCGGTTGCCGATCTCGGCCGGCCCATAGAGATCGGTGAGAAAGAATCTGGCCGCGTCCGCATAATCAGCGCTGGCGAGAAAATCTGCGTGCGTCCGCGCGAGGCGCGCGGCCTGCCATGCCCGCAAGGATTTCCGGGCCGCCGCCGCGCGCTCGGATTTATGCGCGCTGGCCCGCAGGCGGGCGGCGGTTTCGAGACTCGTCGTCAGGCGACGAATGACGTCATCTTTCTCCGACATAGCTTCTGCATACCACGGGCATTTAGAGCTTTCCGCCTAAACTGCGCCGAATTTGATCCTGCTCCTTTCGCGCCGGGCAAAACTCACATAGCCTCTTTTCATGACCCGCTGGGCAAGGATGGCGTGATGGGCAGCGAGCGAATGTCGCCGGTCGACAATACGTGGTTGCGCATGGACCGTTCGGTCAACCGCATGGTCATCGTCGGCGTCATGATGCTCGCGCCGCCGATCGACTTGGAGCGGCTCGAGCGGACGCTGTTGGCGCGGCTGCTCTCCTATCCGCGTTTCCGACAACGCGTGGAGGATCGCACGACCGGGCCCTGGTGGGTTGATGATTCCCATTTCGATATTTCGCGACATATCAAGCGAGTGCGCCTTCCCGGCAAAGGCGGCAAAGGCGAACTCCAGACTTTTGTCGCAGAACTGGCTTCGCAGCCGCTCGATCTGTCGCATCCGCTCTGGCAGTTTCACATTATCGAAGATTACGAAAAGGGCGCCGCGCTCGTCGCGCGCTTTCATCACGCCGTCGCCGATGGCATGGCCCTGGTCGCGGTGATGCTGGCATTGACGGATGAAGAGCCTGACGCTCCGCTGCATCGCTGGGGATCCGGACAGGCGATCGACAGCGATGAGCGTGGCCACAGCCTTTTGGCGCCGGTGAGCCAGGCTGTCGACCAGGGTATTCAGATGTCGGCCGGTCTCGGGCGTCTCGCCATGAAATATCTGGCGAGCCCCGGCAAGGCGGCCAACCTCCTGCGCGGCGGAGCCGGCGTCGCCTCTGAACTCGCATGGCTTCTGCTGATGCCGAAGGACAGCCAGACGCGTTTCAAGGGCCGTCCCAGCGGGAACAAACGCGTCGCATGGACGGATCCGCTGGCCTTGCCGGAAGTGAAAGCGGTTGGTCGCGCGTTGGACAGCTCGGTCAATGACATGATGCTTGCCTCGGTGGCGGGCGCGTTGCGCGGCTATCTCGAATCCAAGGGCGACGTCACGGCGGGGGTGGAAGTGCGGGCGTTGGTCCCCCTCAATCTCAGGCCGAAAGGGACTGAACGGGATCTCGGCAATTATTTTGGCATTGTCGCAGTCGAATTGCCGGTCGGGATAGAAGACCCGATCGAACGTCTCTACGAGGTGCGGCGGCGCATGATCGCCTTGAAGGACTCCTACGAAGCGCCGGTGACGCTGGGGCTGTTCGCCGCCCTGGGCTATGCGCCGAAGCTCGCGCAGGATCAGCTTTTCGACCTGCTCTTGAGCCGCGCCACGGCGGTGATGACCAACGTCCCCGGGCCGCAGCATCCGCTTTATCTTGCCGGTTCTCTGCTGGAACAGGTGATGTTCTGGGTGCCGCAGTCGGGCGACCTCGGCATGGGCGTGTCCATCCTTTCCTTCGGCGGCAAGGTGCAATTCGGGCTGATTACCGACGTGGCGCTAGTGCCCGACCCGGAGTCGATCGTTTCGCGTTTCAGGCCCGAATTCGAACAGTTGCTTTATTTCGCCCTGATGGCGCCCTGGGGCGACGACGGCGCGCCCCCGAAGAAGCCGGCGCCTCCATTGCCGAAAAAAATCAAGTCGGCGAAGCCCGCGCCAGCGCACACCGCAAAGAGGCGGCCAAAGGCGATCTAGGGTTTGGCCGACTTGGCCGCCAGGTCTCGCAGGGCGCGGCGCAGGACCTTCCCGACATTGGTCTTCGGCAATTCGTGACGGAAGACGATATGCCGCGGCATCTTGTAGCCGGTCAGCCGCTCCCGGCAGTAGGCGCGCAGGTCCTCGGCCGAAAGTTCCGGATCCCGCCGCACCACCACGATCATTACCGCCTCGCCCGATGTCGCGTGCGGCACGCCGACAGCGCCGACCTCCAGCACACCCGAATGCATCCCGACAATGTCTTCGATTTCATTGGGATAGACATTGAAGCCGGAGACGATGATCATATCCTTCTTGCGGTCGACGATCCGGATAAACCCTTTTTCGTCGACCGTGGCGATATCGCCGGTGCGCAGAAAGCCGTCGGCGGTCATGACGTCAGCCGTTTCTTCCGGACGGTTCCAATAGCCCTTCATCACCTGCGGTCCGCGCACGCAAAGCTCGCCGGCCTCGCCGACGGGCAGGTCCGCGCCGTCGTCGTTGCGGATGGCGATTTCCGTATTGGGGATCGGCTGGCCGACCGACCCGTTATATTCGGCTATGTCAAAGGGATTGAGGGAGACGGCCGGCGACGTCTCCGTCAGGCCATAGGCCTCGATGATGGGCTTGCCCGTGACCTGCTTCCAGCGTTCGGCCACGCCGCGCTGGACAGCCATGCCGCCGCCAAGGCAGATTTTCAACGGGCTGAAGTCGAGCGAAGCGAAATCGCGATTGTTGAGCAAGGCGTTGAACAGCGTGTTGACGCCGGTGAACGTCGTGAACCTGTGCCGTCGCAACTCCTTGACCAATCCATTGATGTCGCGCGGATTGGCGATGAGGACAATCGTCGCGCCGATCTTGAAAAACACCAGGCAATTGGCCGTCAAGGCAAAGATATGGTAGAGCGGCAGCGCGGTAATGATGGTCTCGGCGCCCTCCTCGACGTAGGGATTTATCCACGCGTGCGCCTCCTGCATATTCGCCACGATATTGCCGTGCGTCAGCATGGCGCCCTTCGGGGCGCCGGTCGTTCCACCGGTATATTGCAGGAAGGCGATATCGCCGGGGCCTATGTCGGGCGCCTTAAAGGCCATCGAGGCGCCTTCGCGCAAGCAGCGCCGGAATTTTTTCGCGCCGGGAATGTTCCACGCGGGAACCATTTGCTTGACGAATTTGATGGCGAAATTGACGAGGGGTCCGCGGGGCCGCCGAGCATGTCGCCAATTTGCGTGACGATGACGTGCTCGACCTTGGTGCGCGCAAGGCAGGTTTCCAGCACGTCAGCAAAATTCTCGACGATCACGATGGCCTGTGCGCCGGAATCGACGAGCTGGAATTCGAGTTCGCGCGGCGTATAGAGCGGATTGCAATTGACGACCGCATATCCGGCCCGCAGGGCGCCAAACAGGGCGATCGGATATTGCAGGATATTCGGCATCATCAATGCGACGCGGGCGCCGCGCGGCAAATTGAGAGCAGATTGCAGGAATGCCGCGAAATCGCGGCTCAAACGGTCAATTTCGGCATAGGTGAGCGCCGCGCCCATGCTGACGAAGGCGTCCCGCTTGGCAAATCGCGCCGCCGACTGCGAAAAGATCTCTGGGATCGATCGGAAAGCATCCACCGCGGCTTCGGCTGGCACGCCAGCCGGATAATGAGCGAGCCAGATTTTTTGCATGGCTCTTTTCCTCCCCCGCCCCTCCTCTAATTCGCAACGCCTCGGCGCATACGTCCGGGAGATTGGACCTTTAGACCTATGGCACGATTCCAATGACGACGCCTTGAGATGGGACAAGCCGTGGGCTGGCCCTTGTCCGTTATAAATGCAGGCCTTTCAGCAATTGCGTGAAAACCAGCTGATCGGCTGTCGGCATCTGCCCGTTCTTTTGGTCTGCCTTTTGTTCCCCCCGGGCGGCCGCGGATTCCGGGAACATCCGGAAAGAGGTGTTCATGACGATCTGGCCGATGCGCGGCGCAATCGCATGAACCACTTCGCCGAAGACGCCGAGCCGCGTCGCAATGCGGATGGGCTGGTGGACGATCGCCTCGACGATCAGGTCGGCGGCCTCTTCCGGCGAAAGCATGGGAACCTGATTGTAAAGGCTGGTCGGAGCGACCATTTCGGTGCGCACCAAGGGCATGTTTATGGTGGTGAAATGAACGCCGCGGTCCAGATATTCGGAAGCCGCGCAGCGCGTCCAGGCCTCCAGCGCGGCTTTCGACGCGACATAGGCGGAAAAACGCGGCGCATTGGTCAGCACCCCTATCGACGAAATATTGATGACATGGCCGTTGCGCCGCTGGGCCATGCCCGGCAGGAAGCCCAGCGACAGCCGAAGGGAACCGAAATAATTGATCTGCATCAGCCGTTCGTAATCATGGAAACGGTCATAGGAGCTCTCGATCGCTCGCCGGATCGAGCGTCCCGCGTTGTTGATGAGTATATCCACGCCGCCATGCCCGGCGATGATTTCCTTGATCGCTTCGTCGCACTGGGCTGCGTCGGCAATGTCGGCCACATAGGGCGTCAGGGTAAAGCCGCGCTGCGCCGCCTCTGCGCAGGCGGCGTCGAGTTTCGTCCCGTCCCGCGCCACGATGATCGTGCGCGCTCCCGCCTCGGCGATCTTCATCGCCGCGGCCTTGCCGATGCCGGAGGAGCCGCCGGTGACAACTACGACTTTCCCGGCGACTTTTCCGCGCAGGGTGCGGTCGATGAACAGGTCGGGATCGAGGTTTCGCTCCCAATAATCCCAGAGACGCCAGGCATAGTCCTCGAGATCGGGCGCTTCGATGCCGGCGGCCTTTAGAAGGCGTTGGGCCTCGCGCTGATCGAAGCGCGTGGGATAATTGACGAAGCGAAAAATCTCGTCGGGAAGGCCCAGGTCCTTCATCACCGCCTTGCGAATGCGCCGGATCGGAGTCAGGCCGCCAAGACCGCGCACAAGACCCTTGGGCAACAGGCCGAACATGGCTGCGTTGATCCGCAGCGTCATCGAGGGCGCATGCGCCGCGCGCGCGAAAATGTTGAGAATGTCGCCGACGCGATGCGGTCGCGGGTCCGTCAGATGGAAGCAGCCCCCATCAATGCCCTCGAGATGCGCAAGGTGAACCAGGGCGGCGACAACGAAATCGACGGGAACAAGATTGAGGCGGCCGCCCTCGAAACCGATGGTCGGCGCCCAGGGCGGCAGCATTTTCCGCATTTTCTGGATGAGCTTGAAGAAATAATAGGGGCCGTCGATCTTGTCCATTTCGCCCGTGCGGGAATCGCCGACGACGAGTCCTGGCCGATAGATGCGCCAAGGCGTCGCGCATTCGTCCCGCACGATTTTTTCCGCTTCGTGCTTGCTGGCGAAGTAGGGATGATCGAGACGATCGGCCTCGGCGAACATGTCCTCGCGAAAGACGCCGTCGTAGAGGCCGGCGGCGGCGATCGAACTCATGTGATGGAAGCGTTTGGCGCCGATTGTCCCAGCAAGCCGCACGGCATTGCGCGCGCCCTCGACGTTGGTTTTCCTTTCAATTTCGGGATCGGCGGCGAGATCGTAGATCGCGGCGAGATTGAAGAAATGATCGACGCGGCCCCTGAGTTTTTTGACCTCGGCGGGGGCGAGGCCAAGCTTGGGGAGAAGAAGATCCCCCTTGACCGGCCTCGCACGTTCCGCCCCATCGCCCCAAAATGCGTTCAGCGGCTCCAGGCGCTCCGCGAAATCGTCGCGCATGAGATAGATAATTCGCGCGTCCGGGCGCGCGAGGAGGGCGCGAACAAGCCGCTTGCCGATAAAGCCGCTGGCGCCGGTGACGAAATAGGTCGAAGCCATGAGGACCTGTCCCTGACAAGTTTATAATCTAGCGCGCAGAATTAGGCTCCGTCGCCTATAATTCTAGGTGGCGGGCTCTAAATATTCGGCGCAAATGTTATTCTGGAAGCGAAAAACAGAAACGTTCGCTTCAAGAGCCGTTTCGGATCCGGCTGAACGGAAAAAGCGGCTCCCGCCTGATCTTTTTGGAGCGTTTTGTCGGAGCTCAGCTCGAATATCTCCCGAATGGCGCTCGCAACAGGGGAGACGAAAATGGTCAAGAAATTGAAAGCTCTCGCGGCTGCCAACGACACCCAGCTCGTCGCGACGATCCGCGAATCCGCCAACCAGATCTGGCTCGCCGGCCTCGGCGCTTTCGCCAAGGCCCAGGAAGGCGGCGGCAAGGTTTTCGAAAACCTCGTCAAGGAAGGCGAGGACGTGCAGAGCCGCGCCAAAAAAGTCGCCGACGACAAGCTCTCCGAAGTGAAAACCAAGGCGACCGAAGGCTGGGACAAACTCGAACAAGTGTTCGAGGATCGCGTCGCGCGCGCGCTTAACAGCCTCAGCGTGCCAAGCAAACGCGACATCGACGCATTGAGCGAGCGCGTGCATGAACTCACCGTCGCGACCAAGAAATTGTCGGCGGCAATGGGTCACCCCGTCGAGGTCAAGCCGCATGCTGCGGTCGCCAAGGCGACGCAAAAGGCCTGATCGACGTGTTTTTGCCTCGAGCCCGCCGCGCATCGGATCGATGGCGGCGGGCGCTAGCCTAAACGAAGGGAGACCGCGTGCATGAATGCGCGGAAGATCGGCCGCGACAAGATTGGCTTGGCTCTGGCAGGCGGCGGCCCGCTAGGCGCCATATACGAGATTGGCGCATTGGCCGCTTTGGACGAAGCGCTTGTCGGCCTCGATCTCGGCGCCTGCGATGTCTATGTCGGGGTGAGCTCGGGCGCCTTCATCGCCGCCGGCCTGGCCAACGGCATGACGCCCGGCGACATCTACCGCACCTTCATCGAGAGCGAGACGGCGGACGATCCTTTCGAGCCTGACATCCTGTTGCGTCCGGCAATCGGCGAGTACCTGAACCGTCTTCGCTCGACGCCGGCGCTGTTTTCCGCCGCCCTGCAGCGCTATTTCGACGCTCCGCTCCTGCACGGTTTTTTCGAGTCCTTCCAGCAATTGTCGCAGGCGCTCCCGACGGGCGTGTTCGACAATTCCGGCATCGGCGATTATCTGCGCGCCCTTTTTTCGGCGCCCGGCCGATCGAACGATTTTCGTGAACTGGCCAAAAAACTTTTCATCGTCGCCACGGACCTCGACGCCAGCGAAGCCGTCGCCTTTGGCGGCCCCGGCCGAGAGGGCGTGCCGATTTCCACCGCGGTTCAGGCGAGCGCGGCTTTGCCGGGCCTGTTTCCGCCGGTGGAAATTGATGGTCGGCACTATGTGGACGGCGCGCTGATGAAGACGGTGCACGCTTCCGTGGCGTTGAAAGAGGGCGTCAAACTCTTGTTCTGCATCAATCCGCTCGTGCCCTTTGACGACCGCATCGCCTCGGTTCGGCGTCGTTTCGCGCCGGCGTCGCTGGTGGAAGGCGGGCTGCCGACCGTGTTGTCGCAAACTTTTCGCGCCATCGTTCATTCGCGCATGCAGGTCGGCATGGACCGCTACCGCAAGGAATTTCCCGACGCCGACGTCGTCCTGTTCGAGCCGAGCCGCGGCGACGCCGACATGTTTTTCACCAATGTCTTCAGCTATTCGAGCCGCAAACGCCTGTCGGAACACGCCTATCGGCATACGCGCGCGCAATTGCGTCAGCGCGCCGATCAACTCGCGCCCATACTGGCGCGTCATAGCGTGGCTCTGAACAAGGAAGTGCTTGAAGACGAACACAAATCCATGGCTCATTTTCGTTCGGGGCGGCGGCGGACGCGCGTGCGGAGCCTCGGGCGCTCGGCCAGCCAGCTCGACCGGGTCCTGCGCGATCTCGATCATCTCCTGAAATCGGCGAGAGTGCCGGCCTAGAGCTGTTCCCGAAAATGTGTTCATCGGTCCGGTCGAGAACATGCGCTGAAACAAGGCATCAAAACGTCCACTCTGATCTGATCGAAGTGGAGTTGGCGCAATATTGACAACCGAGAGGGCGACGGGATGGACGCCAAGCCGAAAAGGCGCACGCGCGAGCGCATCCTTGAAATCCGCCCTGGCCCTGTTCAATGAATATGGCGTGCCAGGCGTCGCGACGGCGACCATTGCGGAGAACATGAATATCAGCCCCGGCAATCTCTATTATCATTTCCACTCGAAAGAAAAGATCGTCGAGGCCCTTTTCGCGGAGTTCAAGCTTGAAATCGAGGCGACGCTGACGACGCCGGCGCGCCAGCCGCCACATGCGGAGGACATCTGGCTGTTCCTTCACCTGTTGTTTGAAACGATTTCGAAATTCCGCTTTCTTTACCGCGACCTCAATGAATTGTTGTCGCGGCATCGCTTTCTCGAACTCCAGTTCCGCCGCATCCTGGACCACAAGGTTCGCACGGCGACGACGATCCTGAGCAGCCTGGTCGCGGCCGGCGAAATGAAGGCGACGCCGGTGGAAATCGATACTTTGGCCACGACCATGACGATGGTCGCGAGCTATTGGCTGTCCTTCGCCTATGCGCGCGATCCGCGCGCGCCGGTCGATGGGCGAACCCTGGCGCGGGGCGCCTTTTACGTGATCTCGCTTGCGGCGCCCTATCTCGCGCCAAGGGAACGCGAGTTGTTCGACAGTCTCGCCAAACGCTATCTGCATTGAACTGAGGAGACGGCCATGGGCCGAATGGTCTGGAACGCTTTTCCACATGCGGACGCAGCCTATGATTTTGCGGGCGCGAAGCTGAAAAAGAACTGGACGAGGCTGCATCGCGGCGACCGCGAACCTTTCCCGGACGAGGCGTGGATCGCCGCGATCGTCGCCAGCCATGCCCCGCTGAAACCGAAATGCGGCGATGCCGCGGGGGCCCTGCAGGACGCCTGGCGCGCCTACCATCGCGGCGATTTCGCAGCGGCCGTTGAAACAGCGGATTCCCTCGGCCTGCTTGGCGCCGCCGTGGCCTCGAAATCAGCCAATATCTACGCCAGCTATCTGGAGCCGGACCCCAAGCGACAGCTGTCGATTTTCCAGGACAGCGCGGCGCGCTGCGAGGCGCTGGCGAAGGTCGCGCCTGATTACGCCAATGCGCATTATTTCGCAGCCCAGGCTTTGGGACGCTACAGCCAGGGCATTTCCGTGGTGGCGGCGCTGACGCAGGGCATCGGCGGCCGTGTGCTGGGGGCGCTCAAGAAAGCGGTCGCGATCGAGCCGGAGCATGCCGACGCGCATATCGGCCTTGGCGTCTACCACGCCGAAGTCATCAGCAAGGTTGGTTCCGTCGTCGGCGGATTGACCTACGGCGCGAGCAAGGAAGCCGCCGTCACGCATTTCGAAAAAGCGCTGAAACTCAATCCCGACAGCGCCATCGCCCGCATCGAATACGCCAATGGGCTCGTCATGCTATTCGGCAAGAGCAAACTCGATGCGGCGACAAAGCTCTACCTGGAGGCCGCCGCCTGCGCGCCGGCCGACGCCATGGAAAGGCTCGACGTCGAAGCCGCAAAGGCCGAACTGGAGGATTGAGACCGATCTTGCTCAACTCGAGCAACCGGCCAATGACGTCAGGAACCCCTTAGACCCGCGCTCCATCGAAACTTTGGGATGGCGCGTTGGGAGTGGACGCCGGGCGGTCCGCCTCGCTCGCGGCCGGTGGCCGCCCGTCCATTTCCCATGGCGCCGCCTTAGGGAAATAGGTTTCGAGAAACTGATTGATCATGCGCATGAACAGCGCCGTCTCCTCCGGCAGCTGATCAGGCGGCGCATCGTCATTAAGACAAATGAATTTGGGCCGGTCGCGCAGCATCGAAGCGAGCATCCGCTCGTGATCGACCTCCGGATTGGCGACACAAAGGAAAGCCGGCTCCGCAATCAGCGCAATCTGGTGGCGGTCCCGATCTGCCGGCTCCTCGCATTCGTATTTCTCCTGCAAATAGGAGTTATGCATGTAGGTCAGAAAAAAATCGCGGCCGCTTCGGAAGCGCGCATTGCGGGTGCGATCCCACACCACGCTCCACAGTTCCTCAATTTCCGCGATCACCGCGCGGTTCATCAGAACGGGCCAATGCAGCGGATGGCGACGCGGCGATCGCTGTCCGAAACGGACGTCGAGCAGGTTGACGCACATGGCAAGCGAGCGCGCGTAGGGCGAAGCGAAGAGGCGCAACCAGTTCGGATCGATATAGTCTAACGAGAGCTGTGCCTGCGGCCGTCCGGCGGAGGAAAAAAATTCCTCCTTCGCCGTCTCGGCTCCGACAAAGAAATCGTCGTTCACATAGATGAAATTGTCGGACAGAGCGGGAATGCGGTGGAGGTTGACCTCGATCGCGAAGGAATTGAAAGTAGGAAGCGCATCGGAATTTGGGAAAATCGCCGCGTGATCAACCAGCTCGATGCGTGGATGGTCGAGATCGAGCCAATCCGGCCTTTGGCCGTTGGTGACCAGGAAGATCTTGCGAAACCAGGGGGCGTTGTCGTGGATGGAGCGCAGGCAGTAGCGTAGATAATCATTTGCGACGAAACGATTTCGCAACGCCGATGCCTGCAAGGCGCCATTCTGGGCGTAAGCCAATGCATGCGTTTCGAGCGAGGCTTGGAAGGCTGGATCCGCGCCATCGACCCATGTGCACACAAAATCGATCGGCGTGGCGGCAATTTTGGCGCGAACGTCCGCCGCCGCGATGCGGCGCTGGGCATGGGACGCCTTGCAGGAGGACGTCGCGGCTCCCATCGAAGAAGGCAGGCACCGAATATCATGTTTTTCAATCGAGAAAGCGGCGTCGCCCGTGGTGTACAGCCGATATTCCAGGTTCTCAATGCTTTCGGACAGGGCAAAGGGGATGACCAGCTGCGCCTCTCCATCGGCGAAATCGTCGCGTGTGATGACGCGCTGCGCATGAATGGTCTTGCCGTAATCGCTGGCGACTTCGATCCTGCCCAACTCCGCCGCGCCATCGTCGCCGATATCCACGAGGACCATCGCATAATGCAAATCGTATGCGCCGGGATCCAGCTTCTCGTAAGGGCCGTAAAGCGCCCATCCCGGCGCCCCGCGGCGGATCGAGAAAAATCGATCTGGAAATACAACCGTTTCGGAAACCAAGGCAGGATCGACATACATGAACATGATCAATTCCTTCTCAGGCTCGTCTCGGGGATGCCCTGCCTGATTTTGCAAACGGCTCGGCTGATGTTGGGGTTGATGAGGTTATGCAGCGTCGCGGACGGGGTCAATGTCGGCGCCCGCGGCGAACTCGGCCTAATTCAACTGTTTGTGGGCCTTTGGCTGCGTCGATCATGGCTGCGCCCCTCCGGCGCCGGAACATTGCGGAAATCTTCTTGAGGCTTCTGACGACGCTGAAGAAGAAGCTTTTTCGCTCGATGTGGCGATCCGGTGGCGACAAAGCCCTACGATGGCCCGCCGGACCTGTCCTATCCCCTGCATGATCGCGATGCGCTCGTCACGGCTTGCGGACGCATCTGCATGCACAGAAAGCGCGTCAACATCTCAAGCGTCCTGACCGGCCAGCGTCTCGGCATCAAGGAAGTCGACGAAGGCATTTGGCTCGTCAGCTTTATGATCTACAATCTCGGCTTCATCGACCTGGAGCAGAAAACCTTGCAACCCCTCGACAACCCGTTCGACCAGAGGTTGTCACCCATGTCTTAGGTACGTTCCGTTACCTATGTGTCCGGTATGGACAAAGATTTTATTGGCGTCCCGGAAGGGATTCGAACCCCTGACCTACGGTTTAGGAAACCGTTGCTCTATCCTGCTGAGCTACCGGGACGCTGTTTTGCGCAGCAATTCTCGCATCGCCGCGCAAAATGCCTAACATAAAATGTCCGGCCGAAAAACTGCGGAAAACCCAAACGTGCTATGATCGCCGCCGCACGACATGAAAACCCGCCGCCTCGCCGCCCTCGCCGCCATCCTGCTGATCACCGCCGCGCCTCGCATCGGCCGCGCCGCCGGGCGTTTCTCCTGCGACGCCTCGGGATCGCCGGAATCGGTGCGCTTTTCGAGCGTCAACGAAAAGCTCGACCTGTTCCTCGGCGACGGGCGGATGATCTATTTCCCGACGATCGAGCCCCCGCGCGCCACGCCGGCCGCGCCCGAGCGCCCAAAAGACGTCGCGACGGAGTTGACCTCGCTCCTCGCCGGAAAGGCGCTGTCCCTGCAAAAGCTCGGCGCCCCCGACCGCTGGGGCCGTATTCCCGCCTCGCTGCTCGTCGAGGGCGAACAGCAGCCGGTCGATGAACTCCTGGCCGCCTCGGGCCTCGTCATGGCCAGCGCCGAATCGGGCGCTTGCGGGGCAAGCTCGGTACGCGCGGCGGAGGCTTTTGCGCGCGCCGACCGGCTGGGCGTATGGTCCGACCCCGCCTACGCCGTGATATCAGCCGAAAACACGCCGGAGCTCTCGGGCCGCGCGGGCGCCCTGGCGCTGGTCGAAGGGCGGGTCGCGAGCATCGGCCATACGGCCCCGCGGCTTTATCTGAATTTCGGCGCCCGGCGCAACGTTTCCTTGACCATAGCCAAACGCAACCGTCAGGCTTTCGAGCGCGCAGGCCTGACCGAGAAAAGCCTGCTCCATAAACAGATCCGGGCGCGCGGGGTGCTCGAAATCGGCGCCTCTCCTCAAATCGAATTGTTCCATCCCGATCAAATCGAGGCTATTGAGGACGGGCATTGACGCGGGCCTGGCCTCCAAGTCCCCGGGCGACGACAGGCATTTCAGGGTAAGGGCCGTTTTTCGAACTGGCCTAAAAAGGTTTCGACGAGGCGACGGCAGGGATGGCGGCTGAATGGCGTAAATTGACACGGGGACGGCGACGTCCGGCGGTCCGCGCGCTGCTGACCCTGGCGTCCGTCCTGCTTTTGTCGAGTTGCGCGACGCTCGAGCGGCAGGGCGCAGTCCCCGAAGAGCCGGCGGCCGCCCCAGCAGCGGCGCCCAAAACCCTCGCCGAATCGCCGGGCGGCGCGGAACGAAAAAAACTTGTCGCCCTTTATGGCGGCGACTATCACTGGCCCAAGGCCGAGGCCTACCTGAACGCCGTCCTGGTGCGGCTCGCCAAGGCCAGCGAAACGCCGGGCCAGCCCTATCGCGTCACCATTCTCAATTCCGGCGTCGTCAACGCCTTCGCCCTTCCCTCCGGCGACCTGTTCATTACCCGCGGGCTGCTCGCCCTGGCCAACGACATGTCGGAAGTCGCCGCGGTCATGGCGCATGAGATCGCCCATGTCACCGCTCGTCACGCGTTTTTGCGCGCGGAACAGGAGAAGAAGGCGGCGCTGATCGCCCAGGCCGCCCGCGTCATCCAGAGCCAGCAGAAGGGCGCCGAGGTCGAAGCAAGCTCAGCCATGAACATCGCGGGCTTTTCGCGCGCGCAGGAGCTCGAGGCGGATCGTGTCGGCATCGGCGTGACCGCCCGGGCCGGATATGATCCTTTCGGCGCCGCGCGCTTCCTGAACTCGCTCGCCCGCTCCAGCGCCCTGCGCGCCTCGCTGATCGGCCAGAAGGGCAGCGACAAGCCGGACATTCTCGCGACCCATCCGTCGAACTCCAGAGCGAATCGAGGCCGCTCTCCAGGCGGCGCGGCAGATCGGCGCACCGGGAATAGGGGAAACCGGCGGCCAGGCCTATCTGGCGTCGATCGACGGCATGGCCTTCGGCGACGATCCGATGGACGGGGCGATACGCGGCCGCAAGTTCATTCATCCGCGGTTGGCCTTTGCCATCGAGGCGCCTGAAGGCTTCGTTCTCGAGAATTCCTCGCAGGCGGTTCTGGGGGTGGCGGACGGCGGCGCCGAGGCGCTGCGTCTCGACAGCGTGCGCGCGCCGCAGGGCAAGCCCCTGCCGGACTATCTGACGTCGGGCTGGATCGACGGATTGATGTCCTCTTCGATCCAGCCCATCCAGGTCAGCGGCATGCCCGCGGTCCTCGCCAACGCCCGCGCCGGCGAATGGAATTTTCGGGTCGCAGTCATCGCCTATCACGACGACATCTACCGGATCATTTTCGCCATCAAGGCGCTGACGCCCGAAGCGGACGACAAATTCATGAAGTCGATCAATTCTTTCCACCCGGCGACCGCGGAGGAGCTGGCTCAGGCGCAGCCGCTGCATATCCGGCTGATCACGGCGGGGATGATGGATACGGCGGAGTCTCTGGCCAAGAAAATGGTCGTCGAAGATCGGCCGCTCGACCATTTCCTGCTGTTGAACGGCCTCGAAAACCCGACCCTGAAATCGGGCGAGAGCTACAAGATCATTTCCAACTGAAGCGGCGCGGCGGCCCCTCGAACGCTTGAGCTCCTCAATGCGCCTCGTCCCAATTGTCCGCGGCGCGGGCTTCAACCAGCAGGGGAACGCTGAGGTTCACCGCCGGCAGCGCGGCTTGCTCCATCACCCGCTGCACCAGGGCGATGGTCGCGGGAACTTCGGCCTCCGGCGCCTCGAACACCAGTTCGTCATGCACCTGCAACAGCATCTGCGCCTGCAAGCCGGCCTGCGCGAGCGCGGCGTCCATGCGGATCATGGCGCGGCGGATGATGTCGGCGGCGGCGCCCTGGATCGGCGCGTTGATCGCCGCGCGCTCGTTGAAGGCGCGTTCCGCCGCATTGCCAGAGGATATTCGGGGATAATGGCATTTGCGGCCGAACAGCGTGGTGACGTAGCCCTGCTCGCGGCACAGCTTTTTCGTCGCGTCCATATAGGCGCGAATGCCGGGAAAACGCTCGAAATAGAGCCTGATATAGGCGCCGGCGTCCTCGCGCGAAATGCCGAGCTGGTTGGCGAGGCCGAAGGCGGAGATGCCATAGACAATGCCGAAATTGATCGCCTTGGCGCGGCGGCGCACCTCGGCCGGCATGCCCTCGACGGGCACGCCAAAAATCTCTGACGCCGTAATGGCGTGAATGTCCTTGCCCTCAGCAAAGGCCTGTTTTAACTGGGGAATATCGGCGATATGAGCGAGGAGCCGCAATTCGATCTGCGAATAATCGGCCGAAATCAGCTTTCGGCCGGGCGCGGCGATAAAGGCGCGGCGGAGTTTTCGACCGGCTTCGTTGCGAACCGGAATATTCTGCAGATTCGGCTCCGAAGAGGAAAGCCGCCCGGTCGAGGTCGCGGCCATGGCATAGGAGGTGTGGACGCGGCCCGTAGCCGGATGGATGAAACGCGGCAAGGCCTCGGCATAGGTCGAGCGCAGTTTTTGCACCTGCCGCCAGTCGAGAAGGCGCGCCGCCAGTTCATTGCCCCCTTCGGCAAGCTCATCGAGCACGCTGGCCGAAGTGGACCAAGCGCCCGTCGCGGTCTTCTTGCCGCCGGGCAGGCCAAACTTGCCGAACAGAATATCGCCCAGTTGCTTGGGCGAACCGAGATTGAAACTCTCGCCGGCGAGCGTCTGGACCTCCGCCTCGAGCCGCGCCATGTCCTGCGCGAATTCGCCTGATAGCCGCGCTAAAAGTGCGCGATCGACGCTGATGCCGCGCCGCTCCATCCGGGCCAGCACCGTCGCAAGCGGCCGTTCAAGCGTTTCATAGACGCTGACCATGCCTTCGCCAGTCAGCCGAGGCTGCAGGCAGGACCACAAACGAAGAGTCACGTCGGCGTCCTCGGCGGCATATTCGACCGCTTTGTCGAGCGCGACCTGTGCGAAGCCGATGAATTTTTTCCCCAGTCCCGCGACTTCGCTGAAGGATATTGGCTTGTGGCCGAGCATTTTGACGGAAAGCTCGTCCATGCCGTGGCCGTTGACCCCGGCGTCGAGCGTATAGGAGGCGAGCATGGTGTCCTCGACCGGGGCGACCTCGATGCCGTGCTGGGCGAGGACAAGCCAGTCGAATTTGACGTTTTGCGCGATTTTCAGCACCGAGGGCGCGGTGAAAAGCGGCTTCAGCCGGTCCAGCGCGGCGCGAAGCGGAAGCTGCACGGGCGCAAGGCCGCCGTCGCCAAACAAATCGCCGGCCCCCGGCGCGTTGTGCCCGAGCGGAATGTAGCAGGCGTGATTAGGCGCCAGAGCCAGCGAGACGCCGACGAGATTGGCCTGCATCGGGTCAAGCGAATCAGTTTCCGTGTCGAAACAGACGAATCCCGCCTCGAAGGCGTCTGCGATCCATCGATCGAGGTCCTCCATTGCGCCGATGCAGGCGTATTGGGAGTGATTGAAGGGAGTCGCCGCCGCTGCGGCGCATCGCTGCTTCGCAAAATCGGCAGGCGCTGATGCTCCAGCCGCATCGGCGGTGACGGCGGGAGCAAGCGAGACCGGCGTTTCCGCCCTGGGAGCGGCGACATCGCCATTGCGGCTGCGCCAGCCGTTTGGACCGAGAAAGGCGGGGTCCGGCTCGATGGCGGCGACGTCCACATCATAGAGTTCCGCCACGCGCCTCGTCAAAGTCGTGAATTCCAACGCCTTCATGAAGGCGACCACGGACTTTCCATCTGGCGCGCGCAGGCGCACGTCGTCGAGCGGCGTCTTGATCGTCACGTCATCGACGAGTTTCACGAGTTG
Source organism: uncultured Alphaproteobacteria bacterium (assembly GCA_963713695.1). Classification (GTDB taxonomy): domain Bacteria; phylum Pseudomonadota; class Alphaproteobacteria; order Rhizobiales; family Beijerinckiaceae; genus Rhodoblastus. The sequence goes on along the minus strand of CAVQMU010000001.1, from coordinate 18,035 downwards.
TTTGGAGAGCCGCACCTTTTCCTGGACGGCAGGATCGCACAGCGTTTCCCGGCGCTTGTTTTGCTTGATTTCCCCCGCGCGGGCGAGCAGCGCGTCAAGATCGCCATATTCGCTGATCAATTGCGCGGCGGTCTTCAAGCCAATGCCCGGAGCGCCGGGCACATTGTCGGTGGAATCGCCCGCGAGAGCCTGGATGTCGATGACTTTTTCGGGCGGAAGGCCGAAGTAGGCGATGACCTCGTCGCGTCCGATTCGGCGTTCTTCCCGTCGTTTGTCGCCTTCGCCGGAGGCGGGGTCGTACATCGCGACGCCGGGCTTGACGAGTTGCATCAAGTCCTTGTCGGCGGAGATGATGGTGACGTCGGCGCCGACCTCCGACGCCTGCCTTGCGTAAGTGGCTATGAGATCGTCGGCCTCGTAGACATCCTGCTCGATCGGCTCGAGCCCGAAGGCGCGCACGGCCTCGCGGAACAGCGGAAATTGCGGCACGAGGTCGTCAGGCGGGTCGGAGCGGTTGGCCTTGTATTGCGGGTAGATTTCCTTGCGAAAGGAATTTTCGCTCTTGTCGAAAATGATCGCCAGATGAGTCGGCTTCACCCCGGCCGCGCCGTCGCGGATAAATTGCAGAAGCTTGGCGCAGAAAAGTCGCACTGCGCCCGTCGGCAGCCGGTCTGACCGAAAATTATATTTCTGGTCCTGGCGAATCGACTGGAAATAGGCGCGAAAAATGAAATTCGAGCCATCGACCAGAAAGACGTGATCGCCGGGGGAGAGTCGGGGCGAAGCGGGAGGGGGTGCAGCTTGGGTCATGCGCAATCGTCTTGGAGGGCGGGGCCGCCCGCGAGCGAGCTCCAGATATTTATACGCAAACGCGCGGGGCGTCCAAAGGCGACCGGCTGTAAATTTGCTTTGCCGACCCGCGCGGCATCGGTTAAACAAAGCGCGAAGCACCCGTAGCTCAGCTGGATAGAGCGCTGCCCTCCGAAGGCAGAGGTCACAAGTTCGAATCTTGTCGGGTGCGCCAGTAAAATCAATTAGTTAGCCATCGCGGCTAAAACGTTGTGAAATATCTATGAAATAAGTTGTGCGTGGACGTCCTCGGACTGGACCGGACAGCGGATTCCAGAGGCGGAGTCGATGCAGCGGAAATTTGCTAGCTTCTAGCGGCAGCAATTATCAATCGAAGCGGGTTAGGGAGCGGCGAGTAGCTCATTCTAAGAACTTAGGCGGAGCGTTGCATAAGGTTTCCATAGCGCGAAAATGCGATTCGATCCACCACGAATGGGCACTGTCAAATTTCGATGCACAATCACATTTGATTATTGGAGGGCCAAATGAACGATGTCGGAAAAAAACATAGGGTCATAGGAATTCGCCACGCACTAAAAACGCTTAAGGAGGCAGGATTAGTAGAGGCTGACGCAATGTTTCCATCTGAAGCTGTTGACGACGTTAATACCCAAATACTCTTGACGGCAAAAAAATGGTATCAAATTGGGGCGCGACGCGGCGCTATAGAGGCGATAGATGCCTTTCTTGATGGCGACTTCACAATTCGCACCAAGAACGGCGAAAAACAGGTGGTCGCACATTCCGACGGATTGGAATGGTCGCGTCGTCTGCACGTGACTATCGGAAATACAAAAACGGATGTCCCAAAAACGCATCATAAGCTTGACCTACAAGACTTGGAATTTGAAGTATAAATGGGTCGACTTTGACACCCGCAGCGCCGCAACGAGGCCCGAACGGCAATTAGAAGCTGATTAAATTTGGAGAGAGTTGGCTTTGAACCGAGAGGGCGATCAGGTTTGGGTTTTTGTCGCAAGCCACCACAACGTAAAATGCCGCTCCATGCAATCGCAAAGAGCGACATTTCTTACAGTTAATTTAGTGTATCAAAAACATTTATTATAGTTAATATCTGCCAATTACATTAATACACTTAACGTAATTTTCTCTTATTAATAGATAATTTGATCCGCAATGATCCACGAGACCATCTATGCAAAAAGCCATAGTACTCATTGAGCCACGCTTGATCCCAATCTGATGTCATGCCAACAATTGTGGTTGTATCGTCATGCTCATTTGCATACTCAACAATTCCATCAATATTATTTTTGACAGACTTATTCGAATGAAACGACTTAATGTCAACTTGACAATGGGCGCTGAATTGACGCTCAAACGCCCGACGCGCGTCAGCGCAACTTAGGCTATCCCCCAACTTTATGATGCCGTGTAGGGTCGGCACCCATATTGGCCCGTGCATCCCGTCAAAAATGGGCAAAAACGATGAATATTGAGTCTGCTTGTCAGAACCCAAATGACCAAATAGGGAAGCATCAAAACAGTCGGTTTCCAGCCAAGCCAACAACTCGAACTCGTTCCAACCTCTCGGATCAGCGTTTCTCCGTCGATTAACGAAATTTCGTAGATCGCTGCGGGCTTTGGTCATTATCCCGCCAATCTCATTCACGTCAGGCGTTGCTCCGAGGACGATGGAGATCATCCTAAGATCATTGTTCGCAAGATGCCCAAAGCGTCTGTTAGCCACCCCTGCCTGGGAGGCGATGTACGAAATCTCGGCATTTCGGACAAGATTGGAGGCGACAGCTAAACGGGTGACCACCAAATCCTGGCCTGCCACATTCCTCAAGTCTTGAGAGGTAATTCATCGCAGCTGAGCTAGTGTGATGTTGAAGTTTAAGGCTACTTAATAATTTTTGGTATCGGATTAAATGGCCTTGATCGAATCGATGAATAATAGACAACTAATTTCCTTTCATAGTCATAATTTGAAATATTTCTATTGAATGTAACGAGTTACGCTGCAATTTTGTTTGATCAATTTGCGTTTCTAATTAAGGATAGAATATCCTCGACCCGCCACACTGTGGTATTCGGACCAATTTTTAAAGGCTTTGGAAATCGTCCGCTTTTAACGCCAGCCCACCATGTCGATTTAGAAACTGGAATTGGGCCATTAGGAGCAATAATATAACTGATTCGTACGAAACCTGTTTTAGAGAAAGATTGCATTTTTGAATTCCTTTTTTGCGATTACCTTCGTTGTTTGGAAGACCTTTCGGTCGGTTACGCTGGCCAAGCCCCATCTAAATGCCATGCCGTCTGCAAAAATGCAAGTACTTTTTTTGATAAACTGCATTTTTGTAAGTAATATGTTATTTTATACTAGACTATTATTAATGAATGCCTTCGTTTTATGGCTGATAGCCGCATTTTGGCAATCGCGAGCAGAGCGCCCCAGCGCACGGTTTTAAAAAATTGAGATGGGTGGCCAGCGCGTAAAAAGCCGACTTTCGGTAAGGCGCAAATGAAAAATAAGAGGAGCAACCCGCATCGCCTTGCCTGATTTTTGGGGGAATGCCGAAATCGCTGAAAAGCGCGCCCGCTTTCGCTATTCCCAAGCGAGCGGCAACTCTCGTAGATTAGCAGTGCCACGAGGTCGCTATGATGATAGTTGCGGATGGCTCCACGTAGCTTTCATGAGCCATGAGTTTTTTAATTTCCCAGGATTTTATAAAAAGCGCCGTGCGAACGGTCCAACAAGGACGCAATTTCGGACGGCATTCTGGCTCTCATAAATTTATAAAATCGAATTCAAAAAATCGGCATTCTGGCGGTGATCGGATATCTGTCGCCCGCACCTGCGACGCCGGGAGATGCGTTTCAATTGCGGGGAATGGGAGAGCATAATATGCCTGCGGACGAGATAGAGGCGCGACGCGAACAATTTTTTGCCGCGTCAAATCCATGGTGCCGAATGTTCGGCGCAACGGCGATATTCGCGGCTATCCAATTTGGAATAGTCGACCTTTCAAGGGCGCAAGAAACAAATAAGCCAATAAGCAGGATACCGCATTGCCGCCCAAATTCCCCAATTGTGAAATTTATGCCAGACGGAACAAGGAAACCACTGTACCCAAAGGAACACAATCCCTGCATCGATCAATCTGACACGGGTTCGTATTTCGTCTCCCCGTCGAAAGTTTATTCCCTTCGCTGCGGGCCATATGATTGCGACGCCATGGCCAACAGCTTTCTCCAAACGGGGCGAATTCCCGATCCTATCGAGCTTCACGGGCAGTAATTAGCGACTGTTAGGGTATACCTGTTGGAATTGGTCGCGCATCGGTGTACCGTCTTACTCGACAAGCATCAACGCTCGCGAGCGGCTGAGCATACGCAGGAGATACGTATTTTCGGCATAAACGAGCAAGTGATTGAATGTGGTGTGCATTACATTCGTATGAATTGCCTGTATATTGACGTTTGAGGAGGATTATTGATGACTTCCCAAGAAGCGAATCAGCAGTCCCTTATGGGATCTATTATTGCACTTGCTATAATTGCTGGCGGGTTTTGGTGGCTTACCGAAAATACTCATTTAATGGACGGTGTGCTCGGCGTAGCCGCTACGGTTGTGGATTCTGAAGAAAGTGTGGTGGGTAAAGCGTGTGAGGGCAGCTTCCATCCTGCGAAGGACGCATCACTCAAGACGGTTGTAAAACCAACACCGTACGCGAAAATATACGTCGTCCACATCGACTTGAAGGGCAAAAGCCCACTCACAGGAGAACCGGAAACAGGTTGGGTAGAATGTAATGTAACTATGGGTGAATATGGATACGCGCACGTCACGGAAGCTAGAGGCACCCGCAAAGGTGAGCTTTGGATCGAATAGAACCGACGTATGCGCACCGAATGTACCATTACATGTATTATTGCCAGATGAATAATAATAAAATCAGTCCGGCGACATACATCATGCTTTTCTCTGTCGCTTCTGCAGCCGGAGGCGAAATGGAAATTCTACGGAATATTGCGCGGGACGAAGCCGATGAAATTTAGGAAATTTCTGATTTCGAGTGCGGTCGCTCTGTTTGCCACCGGCGCTTGCGCAACAATGCCGCCCCTGACGCCGGCTCCTCACAGAAAATCAAGCGAATCCTGTTTCCGGTGGGCGAAGGGACAAAGCAAGGATGCCCTCGGCATGTGGGGGTTATTGGATAGCGGAGGGCACGCGGATGCCGTAGGCATTGAGAGACTAGCTCTAAGTTGCATGGACGGGACTAGGCCTGAAATCGTGGGATTAGGGTCCAGTGCTGGGTACGATGACTTTTATTGCCGGAAATATCCAAGGGTAGCCATCTGCCACGGCGGCGCGGTTGAACAACCCAACGTCGCGAACGTTGCGAGGCACGGCATCGAAGGAGTTCTGATAAAAGGGTATTGTCAACAGGATGCCTGTCCCTACTGGAGCATCGAACGAAGAGAGCGCGTTGGAGAAACAGCCGCTGGTTATTTAATAAGATCATACGAAAGGCGATGGAGTGATGGAAGATACGATGCTCCTTCTCGCCACAAAGGTGGAGAATTAGTCGTCTCCTATGTCTTTTGTTCGACGACTAATCCATCAATTTTTTTTAAGACACCTGGCACAACGTTCAAATACAATCTTAATGCGAAGCCCTGGACGTTGCTTCCTATCGATCCGGGCGTCACTCCACCTAGCGCCGGAGTTAGCTACTGGATCGAGTATTTTGCTATTTGCCACGACGTCATTACGCCCGCCTTCGACGTAACGGCGGCAAAGTCGCTGGGTTACAGGGAGCCACTTAGTCCTGATCGCATGGCTTATATGGTGGCCCGACCGGAGGAAATTCTCGGCGGGGATGAGAACCCCGCTCTCCTGGAACTTCAGCAAACTGCTCCTTTTTTTGCTCGTTTCGACCCTCCTCTAAATGCCGACAAGTCTCCCGCGTCAGCCCCTCCAGTCAATTACCGAGCGGTGGGCGTCCAAACTGTTGCGGACAAATTTTTGGATGGCTCGCCAATCCCAATTGATGTTTTTGTCGGACACCAAAATCTAAAGACTCTGGGAGTTTTACGCAAAATGGGAAGCCACTCTCCACTTAGCCTCCGCATTGAGGCTCAGGGGCTAACCATAACGATTCTAGACAACGGATTCACAGAGATGACGATGGGGACCGAACTATATGCGTCGCTTGAATTGGCATCGGCTAACCCGCAACATAACGTGTTATTTGGCGAAACCCAAAGAGTCGCCATAATCCTTCGTGGTGACGAGAAGCGGCTGATAATCGCGCCGAACTCCCCTGTTATATTGCCTGGATGGAAAATCTTTAATCGTCGTCCAAATGTTTTTGAAGGGGATAAAGGGCCAATCGTAGCAGAACATGGCATTGAGGATGTTCTGGTCACGGGGTATTGTCATCAGGACTATTGCCCGTCTTTTAGCGTCAAACGCCGAGAACGCATCGGCGAAAACTCCGAAGGTTTTTTGATAAAAGCAACGGAGAGGCGTTGGTACACGTTCTTCCCCGGCGGGAGATACGATATTCCCGCAATGCGGAATGGGGGAGATGCAAGAATTTCGTATTTTTTTTGCTCCAAGCGCAATCCGCTGTTATTTGTTAGAACAACGAGCGAAACATTTAAACGAAATGCTATGGCAAAACAGTGGTTTGCAATTATAGTCGATCCCGCCGAGGAACCAGGAGGCGCGGGTGCGGATTCTTTGATCGAATACTTCGCCGTTTGCCACGACATAATAGCACCGCCTCTTGATATCTCGGCGGGGCTAAAACTCGGCTATAAGAAGACAATTCGCCCCAGCCTAGACGAGAAGACGCTTGAGAACCCTGAGGAAATCGTGCACGCAGACGAAAATCCTCGCGTGCAGGAAACACCGGCTCCGCTTCTTCCAACTTTTGCCAGAACTGCCGCAACTCCACCGCAGAAATTTGCCTTGAATCCGTCTAGTGCCCCCCAAGTTGACCAGGCGCTAGCAGTTGTCAGGATCGCACAATCGCTGAGCCCGGACGCCTCTCCGGAGGTTTTGGTGCGTTCAATAGTCAATATGCATACTCGATATCCATTCGTATTAACCAATTTTCGTCCGATTGAAGTTATTAGTCGATATTTTACGGACGGATTCATTAGAGCATACACTGCAGCTTCAAATAAAGGTGGTAACTGCCCATTCATGGACGGAGACTTCTTGACGTCTGCTCAAGAAGGGGGGCCAATGGTGATTAACTCTATATTGTCTTCAGAGGACAGTTCTCATCATTATAACGTTACGGTATCTTTCGAGCTTGATAAGCAAGCGAGTTATCCATATCGCATTGCAGTATTTCAGTTTTTGCACGAAAAAGGGTCGTGGCGGATAGACAATATTGTTCATCGAAACGACCGAACTCGGTCAATGTCAGCCCAGGTAATCTTTGACATGCGTCAATACCTCACTAGTTTTGCGGCGACGGGCTGTAACGGCTAGTCTAACTCCTAGCGGGCACGGCGGCGGCGCACACCTCAGGCTGGATCTCGCAATGTCGCTGATGGGGCGGCTTAGCGCCTGTAATCGCAAGCTAGATGACCGTCCAAGCTCGGACGCGAACCAGAGCCACTAATCCAACGCTGGAAAGCTGCCCTCCAGCGATGCACTGCCGGATCCGCAGTAGCGCCACCAATTGGAATCTGTGGCCACAACCCCGCATTTCGAGCGCCAGTCAAAGAAGCTGCGGCGTCGCCTAATGACCGATCCTTGCCTAGGCACTCGCAAGCAAGGCTGTCGAGCATATTCGTCTGATTCATGCCTTGCACGTTGCTCAGACCTTCCCCGATGTTGTTCACCAGTTCGGGCCATGTGGGTTGGGGTTTGTCGCTGTAGAAGTCGATGTAGGTCCGACAGGAAATCCGCTTCCAGCTTTCATAGGCTCGCGCGGCATTTTTTCCTTCTAAAAAGTCCCTCATAGAATTCATATTCAAATTCCGTTTTTCTACAACGGAATTGATTTTAAAATCTATTTTATAAATAATTGTCGCATTCGCATCTTCCGATTTCGAAACGCATGAGAATTGCGTCATCTTGCTAAAGTTAGTTTCGTTAAAAAAGCAAAACCCCTGGGCAGGAATCAACAATTTTGAACCGTCTGCAATAATTTGAGTTATTGTTTTGCCAACCAATGACCTTTTCGGATGAACACGATCTATAACGAGTGAGTAAAGACCATTAGTGAATTTCAGTTGACGTCCTCCAAACCCAGGCGGCATCGTTGCATTGTCCTGTTTCTTTACAAATTGGACAAACGTCCTCCCGTTATCGAGCGTCATGATCGTCGCTGCATCACAAGCAATAGGAGAACTTGGCACGCTGTGCATTTCAACGTTGGGCTGAGCCTGCTTTTCGGTTCCATTCGCACAGCGCCCATCAATCACCCAGAGATCGATAGCCGATGCATTGATGCAAGAACCCGCAAAAAGAAAACCCATTAAAAAAATTAATTTCATTTCGGCTCCTGCTGCGTCGCTTTTAGATTCCGAGCCTAATAACGGGAAACTTTTGGACGCTGTTTCCTGGAAACTATTCAACGCTGATTGACACCGCATCCCTCATTTCGACAACTCGTGCATGATCGAGGGAGACTGGCCTGCCTTTATAGACCCCAGCTTGTTTTGCTCGTTCGATCCCGACTTTCTGCCGCTCTTTGAGAAAGCCAAGCTCCATTTCCGCCACCATGCCCAGCACGGTAAGCACGACCCTCCCCATAGCTCCAGCAGTATCAATTGCAGGCTCAAGCACACGCAAGGACGCGCCTTTCTGGTCAAGCTCATGGACAAGATTGAGAACGTCGCGTGTTGATCTTCCGAGGCGGTCTAGGCGAACCACAGCATGCAGCCCCATCGGTTTCGCGAACGCGAACATTCGTTCGAAAACGTCCTATGAAAGCCAGCGCAATCCCGATAATTATGTGGGGAAAAAAGTGGGGTGCGATCAACCTATCCGCCGAAAATGTTGGTTATGACAATACGTTACGGCTGATAACTGGCGGAGGGAGCGGCAGCCGCGTTTGGCTCGTGACCATCCGAGACGAAGGCCTCGTTACAGGAGAGAAACGACGGCGTTTGCGGCGGTCTCATCAAGTGCGTCAGCGATGAATGCGGAGTAATGCCTTTCAATCATTTCGCTGGACGTGTCGTGCAGGGCAGCAACCAATCGAGGTGGCAAATTTTGCCTCAAGCCCCTGACAATCGAGCTATGACGTAGAGAGTAAGCCGTAACGTCATCTGAAAAACCGGCACGGTTCACAATCAAACGGAATGGCTCGGACAACTCTGCCGTTTGCCAGCCACGGCGATGATTTTTCTTCCAATTTATGCCCTCATCGTGTTTGTATCCCCACCTTAAGAACAGCAACTCATTCGGGGATCTGTCTCCGGCGGCACTAATTAATACTTTTATTTCAGCGGCTGCGATTGGCACGGGTGCAGAATTTCGCTTTTGTCCTCGCCCTTTATTGCTCGACGGCACCATAAGTCTTTTTAGCTCAGGTTGAAGGGCGGAAATCGTTGCTTGCGACAACTGGCTAAATCTCGCCCCTGTTGCAGCCAGCGCGACGACAAGCGCATACAAATCCCCATCCCATCTGCATTCAGCGTCAATCTCTCTTGCTGCGTCAAGCAATTTGCCAATATCTGCGTCGCGGAGAACGATGTTTGGCCTTTCTGACACGGCAGCCGGATCGTGATGAGAGATTTTGAAGCCATCCCGAACTTCAACAAGAAATCTCTCCGTTAGTTTATCATAATATTTCGTTCCGGATTCATTCAAAGCCGCTCTGAAATCGTTTGCTATTCTTCGAACCGTCGTTTCTTTTAGATTTTTTTTCCTGATACGTTCTTTCCAATCCCTAATATCTTGAGAGCGCAGGAGGTTTAGCTGCAATCCTGCTATAATTTCATCACCAATTACATGAAGGTTGAGTTTAGAATTAGAAAATGGAAGAGGGCGATTGAGGCGTTTGAAACGTTGCTTAATCACGTCCAAATATTCCCCGCACGAATCGCGAACAATCGGGATTGGACCGGCAACAGTAGCAATTTCTTCGGCGCGCTTTTTAATTACGTGCGCTTTTGCGGCTGCAACCGCTTGTGAAAAGCTTAACGTGTTAACTCCATCGGCATCGATGATGTCGTCTGCGTTGCCGATGGCGTCGCGGTGGTAACCTTGTGTTACTCGCCAACGAACCAGCCAATTACCGCCGCGCTTCTTTTTGTTGTAACCAAGGTGGACATCGGGGTCGATGCCCCTCCAATGCAAGCCAGGAGTTAGGTTGCTGCGTGCGTTACGCGTCGTGATTTGCGACTCTTGAAGTTTGCGTCCCAATTTCACCCCCCGTCACAACCTGTGAAATAAATGTGAAATATACCAGCTCGTACTCAGTTGGACAAGCTCGGACTTAGTCCTGAAATTCTTGATTAATTTCAATGTACTATGTTGTCCAAGGCGGTCCGTGTCAAAACAATGATATTCGTAATATCGTCCCTCCGAAGGCAGAGGCCAGGGGTTCGAATCCCTTCGGGTGCGCCATTTGTCCAAATTATCTGCGAACACCTTGCCGCTCAGAGGCGGATAGACGCATAGTTCTGCGCGGCGCGCATCGTCGGATGCCGCGCGACGGCTATGCTTTGCCGCCAAATGTTCTGCTTATGTTCTTGCTATTCGCTGTAGTTGGTGATAGCCTCCCCGGCATTGTTTACGCGATTGCACGGAGAAGGCGGATGGGGAACAAGCAGCGGCCGAGCAATTTGAACGAAGGCTCTGGTTTCGTCCGCTGTCGCACACAATTGAAATCAACGAAGACGGGTTCGTCTTAGGAGCCGGAACCGTCCTCGCGCGGATGGATCGCGATCTGTCCGGCGCACCGTTACTGGCGCTCGATGGAGACCAGCGCCGACTGTTCGCTCTGCTGGCTGCGGCTTATGGTCGATCTCCGCCGTCGGATTTGCTCCCTCATCTGGAAAGCGCCGCGCGGTTCTGGAGGAGAGGCGACAAAGCTCTGGCGAACTTAAGGCTCGCTTTCGCCCGCCTCCCGCGAACTCGATGATCGCGCCGACGCCTATCGGCTTTTTCTGGCCGAAAGCCTGCTTGACGAGAATGGCCTGTCGCCTGACGCCTTGGTGAAAGTCATGAGCTTGGAGCCAGCGCCCTCGAACCTCGTCAAATATAATCCCGATCAGCCGCGCGTTCCCTCGGGGAGTGGCAAGACCAGCGGGCAGCGGACGAGCGGGGAGTTTGCGCCAGTCCAATCGGCGTCAGACCAGTCAACGCCGAAATCAGGGCGGACGGTTTCGGCATCCGCAATCGCCTTGCCAGAGGCTATGACAGCGGGAACTGCTGCCGAAGGTCTGTTCGGCACCGCTCACGGCAGTACGTTTCTCACTGGTCTTGGCGTCTTGGCCGAAGCCGTCGGCGCCGCTGCGGTCCTTGGATTGATTTTCGTGCCCAGCCCCAACAGCCAAGTATCGCAAGGGCCGGTTCCCGGCGATCCCGACCTGCGCTATTTCCTGAACAATGACGAAGGCTCGTTGCGCTTTGTGCGTCAGACCGACGCCGGCTTGGAAACGGTCGCTGTCGCACATCAGGGCCGGGATGGGATCTTCTTTGAGCTTGAAACGGGGCGCCGGTCGCGCGGGCGATCGGCGGCAGCCTCGTCTTCGATGCCGCGACTTTGGCGGACGCAGCGGGTGAGGCGCCGGCGCGCGCGGGGGCGGAGGCCGGCGCCGCCGTGGGAAGCGAAACCTACAAGCCGCAACTCTGTCCGGACCCAGGTCCTGACGTCCCGCACGGCGCCTCGGCTCGAGCCATCGCCTATCAGGCACAAATCAGCGCCATGAACAATCCGCAGCGACCCTTGCCGCCGGGCCTCGCCGTCAGCCTGCCCGACCCAACCACAGGCAAGAACGTCGTCTTTGACGATTGCCGCGAAACCGACGGAACGATGATCGAAGCCAAGGGGCCGGGCTATGCGGAAATGATGGCGAAAGGCGCCTTTTTCAGAGATGCGTTTGCGCAGGACTGGCAAAAGCAGGCGAGAAGCCAAATCGCCGCTAGCTCGGGACGCGACATCGACTGGTTCTTCGCCGAACCCGAAGCCGCCGACCTCGCGAGCAGGGTCTTTGCAGATCAACCAGGACTGCAACGAATTAGGGTCATCCGAATGCCGCCCCTGATGCGCTGATGGAAAAGAGCCACAAATGAAGTTCGAGAACGTCACGTCCAAGATCAACAGCTATTTCGTCACCGCTTCCTGGGGGCCCCGAGCCGAGACGCCAGAAGCCCTCTCTTTGCGAGTTTTCAGTCTAATTGAAGCTCTTAGGCCAATCGATCAGGCTTTTCACCGATGGATTTATGAGCGGAAAAACGATTTGGAGGCGCATCGCCATGATTTTGCTAATTACATTTTGAGCAAGATCGAACGCGACGACTTCGGCGAAATAAATCCGAATTCAGGCTATTGGTTCAGCGTTCGGTCACCTGACGACTTCGCGCCTGACCGGCGCTTTTCGTTGCGGTTTCACGCAGGGGACGGCATGGGTGACAAATTCGCCAACGTCATAGTCGTCACAGAAGACGCTACTGTTCAACCACGCGCGGAACTTCACAGTTTCTCTATTTTTCGCGCAGTCTTGCTCGCCATCGCTGATACGTGGAACCCTGAAACCGTCGAAGCCAATTGCACGTGGCTCGTGCAGCGAAAGAAATATGCCCCCGACTTTCGTCCAGCCTGGATGCGCTACCTTTGCCCAGCGCTCGCGCAACAAGCAAGGCTGCCAGTATCCGCTTTGGTTGAGCATTTGGCAAACGGTGGGCTCTTGTTGTTGGCGACGAGCGATACTTTCGACATCGACAACCCGACACATGTCGCCGCCGCTGAAGAGATTGCCGCCGCCCTCGCGCCGCTTCGTCCGGCGTAGCACTCATTGCTCGCGTCGGAGATTGCGGATTTGAACCGTGACCGAGCAAGACAGCTTCCGAAATTACATAATAATTTCAATTATGTATGTGTTCGCAGTCTTATCCTGAGTGGCGCGCCATTTTCATAACCACTCAGGATAAAACAGCGAACACCATTATACGAGCGCCTTCAATTCGTGGGTGTTGTCGTCGACTTTGTCCAACGGGAAGAAAAAGTGAGAATTTGGCTTCCAGCAGTCTCAGTTGGAATGCTCGATGATTTCGACGATCTGTTCCGGCCTCGTGACGACAGACGGCGCACCGACCGATTGGATGAGGTCTTGCGGTAAATTCGAGACGACTTTTTCGGAGGCGACAACGCAACCGTTGCCAGCCCAAAACAAGACACTGGTGGTGCGATTCAGTACGTCTAGAATAGCTTGCCAGAATGCGGGATGGGCCGGGGGGCGGTTCACGGAAAACCCGGGAACTAACGGATCTTCATTAACGAATAAATCGCCCCTTGCTCCGTTAGGATAAAGCAAGCTCCAACAACGCTTTTCTCGAAATTCAACGAAGCTTCCGAACGCATCTTCGACAATGGTTCGAGGAAATCTATCTGTTACGCCGTTCTTAAAAGAACCTAAAAAAATATCGAAGCTCATGGTGTCCTCAGCGGCGTAATGAATACGTTGATATTGGCGAAACCGCTATTCCGTGCGAACTGTTCAATATATTTTGCGAGCCGTGGCTCAGCGACATGCCATTCGACGATTCGTTCTCCGGCTGCTTGTGACTGGTGCGCGATTTGATCATCAAGGTCAGGCTTTTCCGGTCTCGATGAAATAAGGCTTCCACTCGCCATCATCATTTAAGTGTTGTGCAAGACCCGGCCCCTTGGCCTCCAGTAGCGTTCCGTCCGTCGTCCGACAGCCGTCGAACATCACACCATTAAAACGGACAGCCATGCCTGGCGGCAGGCCGCTGATTTGCGTTTGGTACGCCACGGACCGATCTGATTTATTTCCTGCAACATCTGGTGATGGATCGGGACAAAGTCTTGGTTGGTTTGAGGCGTCATCAGTCGTGGCGGCGGACGCGGCGCGGCTATCCGACCGCACCGCGTTCATCGTTGCTACGCCGATATTGTCGAGCATGAAGCTATTGCCGACCGCCCGGCCGACGATGGTCCCATCTTCGTCCCGGTAAAAGCTGTCCTGGTCCAGCATTCCTGAAAACAGCAGCCGCGCTCCGCCTTGGTCGTCGTTTTGGATCAACGTCAGCCGCATTTCGCTGAATCGGTAGGACAGGCCAGGATGATCCGGAACGCCACCACTGGAGGCGAGACTCTTGTTGTCAGGGAATAGTATGCCTGCCGCGATGGAAATTGGTCCGGCGAGCCTTGCGCTTGTCCGCAGCAGCCAAGATAGGCTCCGCGCCGCAGCCGAAGATGCGCCTCCGGCCGTCCATTGGCCTCCGCCGGCAAGGCCGGCGGGGATGCGCGGTTCGGTCAAATAAGCGAGAGAGCCTTTGACCAGAGCGTTAGCCTCCACCATCCGCTCGGCCGCCGCTGCATCGGGCAGGCTGGGCAATTGCGCCTGGACCAACGCAATGGCGGCGCGCGATGGATTATTGTCGTTAAGGGCCTTGGCGACGGTTTCAAGGCTTTGCATTCGCAGCGACATGGCAATGGAAAAACCATAGCCGGTCGAAAGGATTTCTTCGAGGAACAGGCAGGGGGCGCGGTCGCCACAGGGGTTTTGTCAAAATGCGATCCGCGGATCTTCTCATCCGTAGGAAACATGCGGGTGAGCGCAAGGATGACCGCCACGCAGCTTAGAATTAAACTGCGAACACCGCACTCGCGACGAGTGGCATTGGCATCTCGCCGGAAAAGACGAAGTGTAACACATGTGTCCGGTACGTCGGGTCACCTATCTATCGGGTCGCGGCCGTGAGCGACTGCGCCAAACCGTCTCAGGACCTGCGCTTGTTCAGAAAAGCGTCTATGCCCTTGCAGGCGTCGGGCTCCATCATGTTTCGCGCCATTGTCTCGCCTGCCAGCGCATAGGCGTCGCCCAGGCTCATCTGTCGCTGCTTGCGAAAGAGGGCCTTGCCAAGACGGACCGCCGTTGGGCTTTTCTGCAATATTTTTTGCGCCTTGGCCGTCACGACGGCGTCGAGCTCCGCATCGGCAGCGACCTCGTTGATCAGACCATAGGCTACTGCCGTCTCCGCATCGATGAAATCGCCGGTGAACAGCATGTCGAACGCCTGTTTCGCGCCGACATTGCGCGACAACGCCACGGAAGGCGAGGCGCAGAACAGGCCGACATTGATGCCCGAGACCGCAAAACGCGCGGAACGCGCGGCTATGGCGAGATCGCAGGCGGCGACGAGCTGGCATCCCGCTGCCGTGGCGAGGCCCTGGACACGGGCGATCACGGGCGTCGGAAGTTCGACGATCCCCTGCATGATCCGGCTGCAGCGCTCGAAAAGGCCACGGTAATAATCGACGTCAGGATGCCCTCGCATTTCCCTGAGATCGTGGCCGGCGCAGAAAGCGTCGCCCTCGGCGGCCAGGATCACGCAACGCGCTTCTGGGTCAGCGGCGACAGCGTCAAGCGCTTCCTGCAATGCGGCCAGGAGGTCGTCCGACAGGGCGTTGAACTTCTCGGGCCGGTTGAGCCGGATGACATGGAGTCCGTCCCCGGAGCGCTCCGTCAACACCGGTTTCCGATATGGGCTCGACTGAAGGTCCATGAAGCTCGCAGCCTCGCTATCGTATCGCCCTGCGGTTTGCAGCCACCGGCGGCTCAGATCGTCTGGTTATAGGCGCCGACTTCCTTGTTTTCGCGCAGGACGGCGTCAACCGCCTTGAACATGGCGTGAAGGTTTTCCTCGGAAGCCGGGCTCTCGACCACCACCACCAGTTCCGGCTTGTTGGAAGAGGCGCGCACGAGGCCCCAGGTGCCATCCTCGACGGTCACGCGGACGCCATTGACCGTCACGAGGCTCACGATCTTCTGGCCGATGATATTTTCGCCGGCCGTCTCCATCGCCTTGAACCGCGCGACGACCTTGTCGACGACGCCATATTTCACCTCGTCGCCGCAATGCGGTGACATCGTCGGCGAACCCCAGGTTTTCGGCAAGGCGGCATAGAGGTCAGCCATGCTCTTGCCTGGGTTGCGGTCGAGCATTTCAAGAATATGAACTGCGGTCAGCAGTCCGTCGTCATAACCGCGACCGACCGGCGCATTGAAAAAGAAATGTCCGGATTTCTCAAAGCCGGCGAGAGCGTTCAATTCATGGACCCTGCGCTTGATATAGGAATGGCCGGTTTTCCAGTAATCGGCCTTGACGCCTTGCGCCCTGAGGACGGGATCGCTGGCGAAAAGTCCGGTTGATTTCACATCGACGACAAAGGTGGCGTTGGCATGGATTTTCGACAGGTCGCGCGCGAGCATGACGCCGATCTTGTCGGCGAAAATTTCCTCGCCATGATTGTCCACCACGCCGCACCGATCGCCGTCGCCGTCAAAGCCCAGACCGACGTCGGCGCCGGTCTCGCGCACCTTGTCGGCCATGGCGTGCAGCATTTCCATGTCTTCCGGGTTGGGATTGTAGCGCGGGAAATTATAGTCCGGCGTCACATCGAGCGGGACGACTTCGCAGCCGAGACGTTCCAGCAACTCCGGCGCGAAGGCGCCTGCCGTGCCATTGCCGCAGGCGGCGACAACCTTCATTTTGCGCGTGAGTTTCGTGTGGCCGGCGAGATCGTCGAGATAGGTCCTGCTGAAATTTTCGATGTAGACGTAGGAACCGCCGGAGCGATACTGCGAGCGTCCTTCAAGCACGATGTCCCTGAGACGGCCCATCTCGTCCGGGCCGAAGGTGACCGGGCGCTGCGCCCCCATTTTAACGCCCGTCCAGCCATTGTCGTTATGCGAGGCGGTGACCATGGCGACAGCCGGGCAATCCAGTGCGAATTGCGCAAAATAGGCCATCGGCGAAAGTGCGAGGCCGATATCGACAACTTCGACGCCGCCCGCCATCAAACCGCAAATCAGCGCCTGCTTGATCGAGGCGGAATAGGAGCGGAAGTCGTGGCCCGTGGCAAGCCGCGGCTTGACGCCCATTTCATGCAAAAGCGTCGCGAGGCCGAGGCCAAGCGCCTGTACGCCCATCAGGTTCAGTTCGGAGCCGAACATCCAGCGCGCGTCATATTCGCGAAAACCAGTCGCCTTGACGAGGGGCAGCCGCTCATATTCGAACGTGTTCGGGGTAAGGGCGGCGACGGGTTTCGGGAACATGGGCGTCTCACGTTTGGCAGTTTGTCATTGCGACTGCGATGCCGCAGGTGCGGGGAGGAAACAATCCAGATTGTTTTCGCTCGCAATGACGGAGGAATGAAAGAGGCTGAAGGCAAAGCCTCAGGCGCGATGATAAATGTCTTCAATGCGCACGATGTCGTCCTCGCCGAGATAGGAGCCAGTCTGGACCTCGATCAGTTCGAGATCAATTTTCCCGGGATTAAGCAGGCGATGAACGGAGCCGATCGGCAAGTAGATCGACTCGTTCTCGTGAACCATCACCGTGTCGCTGTCGCGCGTTACTTCCGCCGCGCGACAGCGACACGGTGGATGGTTCACGAGAACGAGTCGAGATCTACTGCCGATCGGCTCGTTCATCGCCTGCTTAATCCCGGGAAAATTGATCTCGAACTGATCGAGGTCCAGACTCGGCTCCTATCTCGGCGAGGACGACATCGTGCGCATTGAAGACATTTATCATCGCGCCTGAGGCTTTGCCTTCCAGCCTCTTTCATTCCTCCGTCATTGCGAGCGAAAACGATCTGGATTGTCTCCTCCCCGCACCTGCGGCATCGCGGCTGTCGCAATGACGGAGATCAAAGAGGCTGAAGGCAAAGCCTCAGGCGCGATGATAAATGTCTTCAATGCGCACGATGCCGCTGCTCGCCGATGGAGCCAGTCTGGACCTCGATCAGTTCGAGATCAATTTTCCCGGGATTAAGCAGGCGATGAACGGAGCCGATCGGCAAGTAGATCGACTCGTTCTCGTAAAACTCATCACCGTGTCGCTGTCGCGCGGCGGAAGTAACGCGCGACAGCGACACGGTGATAGCAAGAAAACATCGATGTACCGAGTCGGGTCCCGTTCATCGCCTGCTTAATCCCGGGAAAATTGATCTCGAACTGATCGAGGTCCAGACTGGCTCCTG